>DAOQAF010000027.1:0-39981 GCA_035353775.1 Bacteroidales bacterium
AAAATTTAATGCTCACTGTCAAAATGGGGGACTTTATGGACAGACTCTAATTAGTTTAAGTATTAAAAATATTGTAAATTTGTTAGGATTTTTCTAATTAATTGATTAAATCCGGGACGGGGATGATGAAAATTTTAAATAACAAGTGAAATAAAATGCTAAAACCTAATAATAAAAAATATACGCTATGAATAGAAATTTGCAAAATAATTATTTAATGACGCGTAGAATAAATACTAAAATACTTGAAGAAATTATCAATCAGCTTAAGGTATTGGCTCATCCGGTAAGATATTCTATAGTAATCATTCTTGCCAGTAATCACAAAATGACGGTTACTGAAATTCATGAGGAATTATCTCTTCAGCAGGCAGCCACATCCAATCATCTGAAATTGATGAAATCTTCTAATATACTGAATTCACATAAAGTGGGTAAAAACACTTACTATTCGGTTAATAAAGAGACCATGGATAAACTGTATTGTGTTTTACAAATTTATGCCCCGGTTGTTAATTGAAAAAACTGTTTTTCCATTAATTATTCGTTGGTATTATGAAATTTTGTAAATTGCAAAAGAATTCGTATTCTTATGTGCAATCACACAAAAAGCCTGTTTTTATTATGCCTGATGGCATTGTTTTTATTGCCATTATGCGATAAGGATAAAAATAATGCAATACATATAGAAGGAAAAATTTACGATCCAAATTCAGTATCTTTTGTCAGTGGCGCCAGTGTTACGATAGCCGCCAGTAAACTCAGTTCCGGAGGTATTTTCAGTTCGGGATATGAGGATATAGGTACGACAACAAGCGATGGAGACGGAACCTTCATTTTTGATTTTACGGAAGAAAAGTTTGGCGGCTATCAGATACGGGTTGAAAAATCTCAATATTATAGCACGGTCAAAGATGTAGCAACTTCAGAAATTACACCCGGGATAACTTTTTCACCCACTTATAATATTTATCCGGTTTGCCATATCAACCTGAAAATTAGAAATGCTGTGCCATTCGATACGAATGATTACGTTTTTTATTCGTTTACTTCCGGATACCTCAATGGGTCCGGGTGTTGCGGCAATACCATGATGGAGGGGCACGGGCTTTATTATTCAGACAGTATTTTGTGTAAAACTCATGGCAACCAGAACGTAACCCTGACATACAATGTCAGAAAAGAAGGAACAATAGTCATACATACAAAAACACTTTATTGCAACGCGTTTGATACAACTTTTTTTAATATTGATTATTAATTGCTGAAAGTTCAATGTTTATTAATGATATCGTAATCATAGGCTCTGGTAATGTCGCCACCAATATTGCCTTTGCGCTCAGGAATATCGGCAAAAATATTTTGTGCATCTATAGCCGCAGTCCTGAAAAAGCCCGCAAACTCGCCGGTAATGTAAGTGCACCATATACAACTCAGTTAGACATGCTTCCCGCCAAGGCGGACCTATATTTTATTGCTGTTAATGATAATGCAATTGTTGACGTTACAGCCCGGCTGAAGGGTGTCTCAGGCATTGTAGCTCACACTTCTGGCTCGGTAAGTATGTCTGTCTTCGAAAATGTAATTGCTGATTACGGCGTGTTTTATCCGTTGATGCATCTATCGTCTGAAAAGCTTATGGATTTCAAAAGCATCCCGCTATGTATTGAGGCGGACAGCAGAAAGAGTTTCTGCGCCTTGCAGGAACTGGCCTGTGCGTTATCTGATAAGGTGTTTCCCGTTACTTCCGCCGAACGGAAAATCCTGCACCTTGCGGCTGTTTTTTCATGCAATTTTACCAACCTGAACTATATTATTTCTGAAGAAATATTGAAAAAAAATGGCTTGCCTTTTGACATGCTGCATCCTATTATTACTGAAACGGCCAACAAGATCAGAAACAGCCTTCCTTCGAAACTTCAGACAGGCCCTGCTGTTCGTGAAGACCTTGAAGTGATCGGGGCGCAATATAAATTGCTGGATGATTTTCCACAATATCAAAAAATGTATAAATTACTGACTGAAATAATTATTCAAAAAAAGAAAGATAATGAATTATAAAGAGATACTGAAGGATATTAATACCTTGATATTTGACTATGACGGAGTTCTTACGGATGGTACGGTGCTTACCACCGAAAATGGCGAACAGTACCGTACTGGATATGTGCGTGATGGTTATGCTTTACATCTTGCTGTGAAAAAAGGGTATAACGTCGCTATTATCAGCGGAGGGACTTCTGATTCCATCAACAGGCGCCTGGAATCACTCAATCTGACAGATATTTATACCCGCGTAAGCAATAAAATTGAAACGTTCAATCATTACCTGAAACAAAAAAATGTGGATGCATCACAGGTTTTATTTATGGGTGATGATATCCCGGATTATAAAGTGATGCAGATGGCAGGGCTTCCTGTATGCCCGGCGGATGCTGCTGAAGAAATAAAATCGATATCAAAATACATTTCATCCTGCAAGGGAGGCCACGGCTGTGTCCGCGATATTGTTGAACAACTGATGAAAATTCAGGGTACCTGGATGAACGAGGATGCTTTTGAATGGTAATAAAAAAGCCGGGTGGTCAGTCCGGCTTTATGGTTCCTTGATTTCTAATACAAATTGATCTGTTTGTCTTTTGGGTATTTTACCGAGTAAGATAATTTCAACTCTTTAGTTTCTGCAGGTTTCAGATTAAATTTCCAGGAGAGTTTTCCATAATCTTTATCATGGTTCGCTGCCGAGATATCAAGTATTTCAACTTCGATATCCTTGTCGGAAGAGATGGGAATCTGATCCTCGATAACAATATCAATATTCTGTTTTTTCTTGTTGCGGACACTGATGGTATAGGTGAAAGTTTCCTTTTTATTAAACCCTATGAATTTTACGCTGGAGAAATCCTGAATTTTTTCACGTTTCACTGCGATGTTATTGTCTACTCCTAAAGATAATTCAAGGGTGTCGGAGGTTGCCCTTGTGTCGATGAATGATTTTCCAACATAGGTGCCTTCGAAAAACAGGTTCATTTCGCCAGAAATGATATTGTATTTATCCCATCCGCTCACACGTGCCAGAAGAAATACATCCTTGTTGAGCTTCGGCACACAGTAATATTCATAGATGGCCGGAAGGTTATATTTCTGAATTTCCACCATGTGGGTTTTTCCATCAGATGGTATCGAATACGGGATGCTTATCACATATTCTATGTTTGTCTGGGTTTCGTTTACTACGGTATAATCAGCAGTGGAGCCTGTTGGGGCATAAGCGCCATCAAGTGCTTTTGACTCCTTTGCCATATTTTTGTCTTCGCTCGTAACCGCAGAAATTTTTGAAACATTTCCATAACCGTAAGTGTAAATATATGAAAGATACCATGGGTTCAGAGTTGGTTTTGTTCCGTTTTGCATGGGGTTGCCCGTGGACAGCGTGAGTTTTACATTGTTCCAGTCAGTACCTGTGCTCTGGCGGACATTTGCCCTGAAATCAAGGTCAATCGGGCTGTTGACATTTATTGCCCGCAGGTTATAAGTCGGCGTCCATCCGGCATTGGTAATATAATAGCTTACGATAAGTTTTGCAGATACTTGTTCTGCGGCGTTTACCGTAACCACAATTTCGCTGGTCGGTTCCGAAACTCTTGCATTTAATGCCGCCAGTTGGTTGTTCAGCGCAGTGATCCGTTTCTGGATGGCATTGATTTTATCCTGAATGTTCATCTGGTTGTTTTTAATATCGAGCAGCCGTGTCCTGAAATATTCGGTAGCTTCTTTCAGTTCTGTGATCTTCACGCCCGTCTGTTCGCCGCCTATCGCCTTATTGGCAAGCAGCATGGCTTCTTCCTGCAGATAAACACCCTGGATGGTTTGCTGGTATGTCAGGCTTTTTGAAAGTATCTGAAGTGAATCTTCAATTTTTATTACTTCCGGCGACTTTACCTGGTTTTTCAGATAGTTGATCTGATGAACCACCGTCAGAATATCAAATTTCCCTTCGCCTTTTACCTGTATGCTCTGTGCATTGATATATTGTGTGAGGTTTTCGAATATTACGGTGCTTTGTCCGGCAGGGAGGACGATATCTCCCGATTGGGTTATTTGTGCCCCGTTGAAAAACACCGTCACTTCTTTGATTCTCGATTTGATGGGTTGGGGCTGATCTTCAGCCATGGTTGAAGATATTATGCCTGCAAAAAGCATTAATAAAACTAGTTTTTTCATATGATTTATTTTAAAAATTTAATAAAAGATGAGATTTCAGGGAATTTCCATAAAATCTTAAAAAATTTCTTAAAAGTAATGAGGTGATTTTTGTTTGGCAATTATTTTTTCTCATTATGGAGCGCCATCTGATTGTAGGCAAATGCCTGCTTATCTTTAATTCTTTCAATAAGGACAGAATTATAAGTAAGACTCTGTTGGTAGTTGATGTAGGCCGAATCAAATTGAGATTTTGAAAAATAGGCATCGCCGAGGTACATATATGCGTAACCCAGGTCTTTGCTTTTTTTAAGCATTTGTTCAAAAATTATCTTGTCATATCGTTTTACATCCTCAGTGAAATCCGGTTTTTGAAGTTCTTTACTGATTATTTCCAGGTTGATGGTATCCTTGTCTTTCGTTAATTTGTATCTGGCATCCATAAGGGTAGCTTTATAAGAATGTCCAAAGCTTTTTTCCAGTTCGATAGCTTGTTTAAGGTAATTAACGGCATCGTCGGGTTTTTTAAGTTGCTCGCTCAATAATCCGGCTTTTCTCAAGGGATATGAAGGATTCGGGTGTTTTTTTGCAGCATTCAGATAACATTCCAGGGCTTTTTCAAGATCGCCTTTACGTTCGTATATGTCGCCAAGATAGGAATAAGTATGGTGGGAGTCCGTTGTATCTGTGATGAGACATTTTTCAAAGGTAGCTTTAGCTTCATCCAGTTTGTTCAGGTACAAATAAGTAATACCCATATTTGCCCTCGCTTCAAAATTTCCTGTGTCAATCTTTAATGCTGATTGGTAGTTTATCAAAGCCTTTTGGTACAGGGCCTCGGATTTTTTTTCATTAGCCTGATATAAGTATGAGTTTCCCGCACTGATATTTGTCATCGCTTCTTCTGTCCTTCCTTTCTTTGACAGATTGACGAGCCATTGCGGCTTTATAAGGGTAAAAACTCCGAAAACTATTAATGTGCCCCAAATGATAAACAGGCCGATAATGATTATTTTATCTGTAATGAGATAAGGGTCATTAATGACAGTATTTGTTTTTTTGTTTTTTATTATTTTTTTTGCCATGACTATTCATTGTGAATGATAAAAAGCACTTTCTTTTTTTCTTTTTTCAACCTGTTGAATGTTTCACAAGCCTGGCGGTTGGGTAGCTTGATGATCTGATAAACCTTGCCTTTATTAGTATTAAAAGCCATTTCGTTTGTTAAAATATCGCTCCACCCTTTGCCACCCTGGCCTTTATTCCCTTTGCCTACCAGCAAAATATCAGGGCCAAGATCTTCAATTTTTTGTTTGTCGCGCAAATTAAATAAAGTTTTTTTGTCAACAGTCCTGAACGTCCCGTCAGGGAATATCATATAATCAAAAAATAAAAGCGGGATGCCGTTATAATTAATATACCAGGGCCTTACAAATTTTATATCTGTCCTGCCAAAGCGGGCGGAAACAAAAACAAAAATAATTATCAATAAAAGGGCGCCTCTGATTATCCATCGGGCTATTTTATTTACGCCTGCATGTATCAGCAAAAAAACGATGGTAAAACATAGCAGGGTAATAGTTATTACGTAAATGACATATTGCGATTCGGTAATTTGCGAAGCCACAAACAGCATGATATAAGCAAAAATAACTTCAAGGCACAGCAACGAGAAAGGATTGGTAAAGTATTCTTTCAGCTTTTTATTTCTCAGCCTGTAATTGGGGAATCCTTTTCCATCTTCGAGGTAGAAAAAAACGAAAAGTATCCCGGCCATTGTTCCCCATAGGTCTTTTCCGCAATCGCCCAGATCGAAAACCCTGTTGGAGATATATACCTGTATGAATTCATCGAAAACCGAGATGGCCAATGCCGAATAAAAAATCCTGAAAAGTATTTTATGCGTTGACACAGGTTTTATGGTAAATCTCCGGAATGCGACCAGAGCATAAAGGCCGTAAGCAATATAATGCCAGTTGTGCTGAAGGTCGTAGAATTTATGATTATAATAATAGTCGGCTGTCTTCTGTCCGATGGCAACAAAAAGGAAAATTAACACAAGATAAAGGAGTCTTTTTTTATTCAGCCTTTTCCGTTGAAAATAAAAAAACAGTATCAGAACAGCAGCGGCAATGATCACAACATATGGAATACGGATAAACCCAAGGTCTATCGCTGCCCTTGATGCATGTCCTATCGCATTCTGCAAATAATTTTGCAGCATAAGAAAAGGGGTGAGGATAACCAGAAGAGAAAAAAAATTATAACTGACCGATCTGACCGTTGTGTTTTTCATGATAATTTTATGAAGGCAGTAAAGTTAAATAAAATTAATAATAAAAAAGATAATTAATCAAATTAACATTTCGGGTTACCGTGCTATTTTGGTGATGCAAAATATTGCAAAAAGTAGTAATTTTGTTGAAAAATGAGTATGGGAATGCCACTGATACTAATAACCAACGATGACGGAGTTGCCGCACCCGGTATCAGGTTCCTCATAGGATTAATGCGTGAGATCGGAGAAGTGGTTGTTTTGGCCCCGGATAAACCTCAATCGGGAATGGGACATGCCATCACGGTCAGTTCTCCCTTGCGGATGCAAAAAATTACCGTGGAAGATCACTATAAAGAATATTGCTGCAGCGGCACTCCTGTTGATTGTGTAAAACTTGCTATTGATAAAGTCTTGCACCGCAAGCCTGATCTGCTGGTGTCAGGCATTAATCATGGTTCTAATTCTTCAGTAAATATTATTTATTCCGGCACGATGTCGGCAGCGCTCGAAGGAGCGATGGTCAATATTCCGTCTGCCGGTTTTTCTCTTGACGATTATTCCTATCATGCCGATTTCAGCCATACGGCTGATTATATAAAAAAAATCTGCCTGAATCTGATGAAATACGGCTTGCCCCCCAAAACATGCCTGAATGTAAATTTCCCGAAAAATGAAAAAAAACTAAAAGGGATAAAAATATGCCGGCAGGCCAACGCACACTGGAAAGAAGAATTCAACGAACGCAAGGACCCGCACGGAAGGAATTATTACTGGCTGACAGGAATATTTGAAAATACGGATAAAGGGAAAGATACTGATGAATGGGCTCTCGGAAATAATTACGTTTCAGTGGTGCCGGTTCATGTTGATTTTACTGCACATCATGCTATTCCGATCATAAAAAAATGGAAAAACAATGTTTAAATTTTTAAAAAAAGACTCATTTGTACTTGGTATCATTTTAGGCCTGCTGATGCCGGCAATATGTATCGGGATACTGTATTTGCTGAATATTACCGTGTTGGTAAACAGTCAAAACAATGATCAGCCAATATTCAAACTTTCAACAATATTTATTCTTGGACTGGTGCCGAATGCGATAGCGCTCAGGCTATACCTTGTAAACCTGAAAGCGGACAAGACTGGGCGGGGTATTCTTTTTGATACCTTTATTTTTGCTATCATTTTTTTGATCATCTATTATAAGTTTTAGCGTGCAAAAAAAACAAAAGAAAGTGGTCTGGATTACGCTTATCTTATTAAGTGTTATAACCGCGCTGATTCTGATTTTTTCAATTTCTCCATCGCCGAAAAATAAAAAACAACGTCCTGTTATCCGGCAGGAAGAGTTTGCAGAGCCAAAGTTCAGAAAAGACGGAGAATTGAAGTTTATTCAAAACAAAAAAATACTACAGAAGATTCTTATCGAAGTTGCCGATAACGATATGGAAAGAACCCAGGGCCTGATGTATCGTAAAAGTATGCCCGACACCTGCGGGATGCTGTTCATTTTTGAAACCATGCAGCCCTTGTCGTTCTGGATGAAAAATACGCATATACCCCTTGACATCATATACATTGATAATGATTTCAACATTGTAAGCATAGCCGCCAATACAACTCCTTTTTCTGAAATATCGATACCTTCGGGTAAAGATGCACAGTATGTAGTAGAAGTTAATGCCGGCTTTTGCCAAAGAAATAAGGTTGTTGCCGGAACTAAAATTGTATTTACCTTAAACTAAATTTATGAGCCCGATTTTTATTACCTGGAATCCTGATGTTAACATTTTCACTATTGGTGAATTTGGATTACGCTGGTATGGATTTTTGTTTGCGATGGGTTTTTTTCTGGCCTATTCTGTATTGTATTATATTTTCAAACGCGAAAAGGTAGAACTGAAACTTTTAGACTGGCTGACATTTTATGTTTTTCTTGCGGTACTTATCGGTGCGCGTCTTGGCCATGTATTATTTTACGAATGGGATTATTATAAGGTTCACCTATCCGAAATACCCATGGTATGGAAAGGCGGCCTGGCAAGCCACGGGGCGGGTATCGCGATAGTTATTGCGCTCATTATTTATATATGGCTATTTAAATTAAATACATGGTGGCTGTTCGACAGGATTGCTATTGTTATCCCTATATCAGCGGCTTTTGTGCGATTGGGCAACCTGATGAATTCTGAGATTTATGGTGTTCATACGACCATGCCCTGGGGATTTATTTTTGCTGCTACCAGCGAAGCCGGAAATTCGCCACGGCATCCCACCCAGTTATATGAAGCAATTTCTTACTTATTGATCGCTTTGGTGCTATTTATTCTCTACCGCAAAAACATGGCAATTAAACGCCCGGGAATATTAGTGGGTATTTTTTTGGTCGCCTTGTTCAGCGCACGCTTTCTTATCGAATTTTTCAAAGAGGTACAGGTTGATTTTGAAAATCAAATGTCCCTGGATATGGGCCAATGGCTGAGCGTTCCGTTCATATTGCTTGGGATTGGATTTATCATTTTTGCGCTGATGCATAAGACGCCGACGGATAAAGCTCAAAAGGCCTGATGTCTTTCTTTCTATAAAACCCGGCTGCTCCTGACGTTTATAAATTGACTCATACCAAAAAAAAAAGCCGCCTTCACCGGGCGGCTTTATTAATGGTTTTACTATTTCTTTATTTTATACTTTTTTCAGGCTTGGCCATAGGAACCAATTGCATGGCGGGTTTTGCCTTAGGGATAGGTTTGCCGAGATTGTGTTGGATAGGTGTCATCACAAAGTCAATAACTTTATTTTCGCCTATGTTTACAGTTTTCATTGTAAAACCTGCACGATTTGCTTCAAGGGCTGTAGCTTCTTTGGGTACCTTGATACAGTATTTTCCAAGGGCATCGGTAGTATCAGCAATGTACCTGGAAGCTTTTGCTGTGACGATGGCTCCTGAAATCGGTTGCCCGTCTTTTACGGAAGTTACTTTTCCTGTGATGGTTGTCTGGGCAAAAGAAAATTGCATCCCGATAAATGTTGCGAAAATTAAAATGATCAAACGTTTCATTATTTTATTTTTTTTTGGTTGGAACCACATCAGACAAAAACTAAGCCAAAAATATTTCGATTTTCAGGTTAATTTCAAAACATCAGGTGTTGCTCAAAATTCCCTGCGGCGGGCACAAAGTGCTTGTGAGCCTGCATAGATGTACATTTATCCAATAATTTGATGTCTTATTATAGGTCTTCAATCGTTAATGTTAATCAATATTCGATATTCATTCTCCTCTTTTCAGGAGCGTTCTGTTTTAATG
The DNA here is from genome assembly GCA_035353775.1 of Bacteroidales bacterium. GTDB lineage: Bacteria > Bacteroidota > Bacteroidia > Bacteroidales > CAIWKO01 > CAIWKO01. Next base: position 9,787 of record DAOQAF010000027.1, read on the forward strand.
CCGTAATTGTTACCCTTGCGTTTACTTTCTCGATTCTATAAGTATTTCCAGCATTTTGATGGCTGCTTCCGGAATTTTTGTTCCCGGGCCGAAAATGGCTATCGCGCCGGCTTTGTAGAGAAAATCATAATCCTGCGGGGGAATTACGCCACCGACGATCACCATGATATCTTCACGCCCGAGTTTCTTTAATTCTTCAATGACCTGTGGCACCAGCGTTTTATGACCTGCGGCAAGGCTCGAAACCCCGAGGATGTGTACATCATTCTCGACAGCTTGTTTGGCGGCTTCGGCCGGTGTCTGGAATAATGGCCCGATGTCCACGTCGAATCCGATATCGGCATAGCCGGTTGCCACCACTTTGGCTCCGCGGTCGTGTCCGTCCTGTCCCATCTTTACGATCATAATCCTCGGGCGCCTGCCTTCGAGGGCGGCAAACTGGTCGGCCAGTTCACAGGCTTTTTTGTAGCTTTCATCATCCCTTGATTCGGATGAATATACTCCTGAAATTGATCTTATCACAGCTTTATACCTCCCGAATATTTTTTCGCATGCGGCCGATATCTCGCCCAGAGAGGCTCTTTTGCGGGCTGCATCCACAGCCAGTTCCAAAAGATTGCCATTTCCGGTTTCACATGCCTGGGTTATTTTATCTAATGCTTTTTGTACTTCTTCGTTATTGCGGTTAGCCCTGAGTTGTGCAAGCCGTTTCAGTTGCGATTCACGGACGGCGGTATTGTCAATCTCCAGGGTCTCGATAGGCGCTTCTTTTTCAAGGCGGTACTTATTGACACCTACGATTACATCCTTACCCGAGTCGATGCGTGCCTGTTTGCGGGCAGCAGCTTCTTCGATACGCATCTTGGGCAGGCCGGTCTCTATGGCTTTTGCCATCCCGCCAAGGCTCTCGACTTCCTGAATATGTGCCCAGGCTTTATGAGCCAGTTCATGGGTGAGGTATTCTACATAATAAGAACCGCCCCAGGGGTCAACTACTTTGCAGATGTTGGTTTCTTCCTGTAAGTATATCTGTGTGTTTCGTGCGATACGTGCTGAAAAGTCCGTGGGCAGTGCGATGGCTTCGTCGAGTGCGTTGGTGTGCAGGGATTGTGTATGGCCTAAGGCAGCGCCCAGGGCTTCCACACAGGTGCGTGCTACATTGTTAAAAGGATCCTGCTCGGTAAGGCTCCAGCCTGAGGTCTGGCTGTGTGTGCGTAAGGCCAGAGATTTAGGATTTTTCGGATGGAAGGTGTTGACAATTTTTGCCCATAGCATACGTGCGGCGCGTAGCTTGGCGATCTCCATAAAATGATTCATGCCGATGCCCCAGAAAAATGATAAACGTGGCGCAAAAGAGTCGATATCCATACCCGCGTTGACTCCTGCCCTGAGGTATTCCAGGCCGTCAGCCAGTGTATAGGCCAGCTCAATGTCGGCAGTAGCACCGGCTTCCTGCATGTGGTACCCGCTGATGCTGATCGAATTGAATTTCGGCATGTTCTTCGAAGTGAATTCAAAGATGTCGGCAATGATCTTCATGGATGGCAACGGAGGGTAGATATAAGTGTTACGAACCATGAATTCTTTCAGGATGTCATTCTGTATCGTGCCGGTGAGCTGTTCCATCGAAACACCCTGTTCCTCTGCTGCCACGATATAGAAAGCCAATACGGGCAGCACAGCGCCGTTCATGGTCATCGAAACCGACATCTTATCCAGGGGGATATTGTCGAAGAGTATCTTCATGTCGAGAATGGAGTCAATGGCCACACCTGCTTTGCCGACATCCCCGACCACACGTTCGTGGTCTGAGTCGTAGCCGCGGTGCGTGGCAAGGTCAAATGCAACCGACAGGCCTTTTTGTCCTGCAGCGAGGTTGCGGCGGTAAAAGGCATTAGATTCTTCGGCGGTGGAAAAGCCTGCATACTGACGGATGGTCCATGGCTGCATCACAAACATCGTTGAATAAGGCCCTCTGAGAAAAGGAGGGAGACCGGCAGCGTAATTCAGATGTTCCATACCGGCCTGATCAGCATGGGAGTAAAAAGGTTTCAGAGGGATTAGCTCGGGGGTAAGCATATTTTCCTGAGATGCTGCTGGAATTTTTTCATCTTTTTTGGCTTTAACAGCCGGCTTGTAATCAATATTTTTAAAATCTGGTCTCATGATGTTGAATTTTGAGTTTGCTATGGTCTGATAGCTTATTTCGATCCGGTAATTTTAATTTATTCCAAGTAGTTGATTGTATTTGCGGAGTGTTTCCACGACGTCAAGACGCATGTGGATAAAGTCGTCAACACCGTCAGCTTTGAGCTGGTCAATCAGCTCTTTCGGGAAACCTGCAACGATCACAGTAACCGCGGCATTTTTTTGTTTGATCGCCTTTGCCAGTTCTCCAGCCTGTGGTGCATACTCTTCATCAGAACTGCATATCACAACGATGTTTGCCCGGGAATTTATTATTTCATCAACCGCGTTGCTGATGTCTTTCACAACAAATTCATCGCCTATCTCATAGCCGGAGCATCCGAAGAAATTTGTGGCAAACGTGGCCCTTGCCTTACGCATGGCAAGATTGCCATAGGTTGCCAGGAATACTTTCGGGCGGCTGCCGCCGTTTTTAATAAATTTTTCGGTGGACAACCGGAGGTTTTCAAAAATCTCAGCCCCGCGGAACCTTTTGAGGTAAGGGGTGTCCTTAGTGTCTGCCACAAACTGATATTCATCAAGCATAGTTTCTTTCAGGTTGGGGAAGATATTGGTGCCGAGTATGGGGGTTTTGCGTGTGGCAATATCCATGGTGCGTTGCATGGCCACTTTTTCAATATCGCTTTTTATGCTGCCGTTTTCCATGACGGCCAACATGCCGCCGGCTTCTTCTGTTTCCTGAAATTTTTTCCAGGCAATTTGTGCGAGTTCATCAGTAAGCGATTCGATATAATAAGATCCTGCAGCCGGGTCTACGACCTTGTCGAGCCAGGCTTCTTCTTTTAATATGATCTGGATGTTGCGTGCGAAGCGTAAGCTGAATTCATCCTGCTCTTTGAATGTGTTGCTGAAGGGCAGGATGGTGATAGCATTGGCGCCGCCAATGGCCGCCGACATGCATTCGGTGGTGAGGCGGAGCATGTTTACGTAAGGGTCGTACACGGATTTGTTCCACATGCCGCTGGTGGCGTGAACAGCCACTTTCAGCGAGGCGGGATTTTTGGGATTGTACTGCTCGGCTATGCGTGCCCACAACATACGTGCAGCGCGCAGTTTCGCTATTTCCATAAAATAATTGGAGCCTACCCCGAAGGTGAGTTGTATTTCCCCGCAAACATCATCGACGTCCAATCCCCGGTCGGTCATCTGCGCCAGGTATTCATTGGCAGACGCAAGCACATAGGCCAGTTCCTGCACAGCGGTGGCGCCTGCATTATGAAAAAGCTGGCCGTTTATGTTCAGTACCCTGTACAGCGGAAGGTTGGCCTTCATGTAATTGATAAGGGCGGCAGCTTCATTGAAATTATCTTCCTTGCTGTTGTAATATTCGCCGTGAAGCAAATAATACGAGATGGAATCGAAGTTCAGAGAGCCTTTGGTCTTTTTAGCATCAAAACCTGCCTTTTTAATATATTCTATCAGCAGGTCGGCCAGTATGGAATAGGAATGTGATGAAAAGAAATGAACGGCAATTTCTTCCATGTTGATCCCCTTTAACAATGTGGCTAATTCTTCCCTGTAGGCAAGTTCTTTCACTTTAAAAGTGATTGCTGTGGCACCTCTTGAAATCGCATTCAATGCGTCGGCGTTGGCTTTGGCGACATCTTTTACTATGATTTCTTCGCGGATTCGCCAAACGTTCGTCGTGTCGTTATATCCGCGTACAAAAGGATATTCGCCGGGGAGGGCTTCCTGGTAGTCAAGCTGCTGAATGTTTTCAGCGCGGTAGTATGGCTTTACTTTAATTCCTTCGTAGGTTTTCCAGATAAGTTTCTTTTCGTAGTCGGCGCCTTTCAGGTCGGCCGTGATTTTTTCTTCCCAAAGTTCGGTGGGGACAGGCAAAAATTCTTCAAAAAGCTTGGTGTTACCAGTATTTTTTTCCATAGTGATAAGTATTTACTTAATTCGTCTGAAATTTGGCGCAAAAATACTAATTATTAATTTGAGGCAGTTATATAAAGTATTTTTTTTATAAATCCTACAATTAGCAAGTCACGGGGTGCATATGCGTCAACTTAAGGTATAGGAAAGGCACGGAGCTTCTACAACCCGGTGGCTGAACGATTTTGTAAAAGGACTGAAGTCCTATGGATTGAGGTAAAATTCACAAATAGCCCCGACCTCGGTGTCTTAGCCTGTCGAAGAAAAGGTCGGGGCTATTTGTCAATTCCCGCATTTATGGACTTCAGCCCAAATTGTATAATATTAAGTTGACGCGCATACACGAGGAGACTAATTGATTGTCAGGCCTTTCTTATAATGGCAGTGGTCAAGTATCTCATTAACAATCAATAGATTAACGAATTCTTGCTGGTATAAGGTAAATAAGAAAACAATATTATATCACAGGCTTTTTGTGGGATGCTGGCGGGCATTAGTATGTATGGATGAAACAAATGGGTAGGGTTGCAGGCTGCAGGCTGCTGGTGTTGATTGGGGTTTAATCGAAAAAAAATTTCTGAATAAAATATTCAGATAATTATAGAACCGAAGAATCAGAAGAATTAGGAGAAAAGTCAGCTTGTGTAATTTTTGCACCAGTTCAAAAAGAAGGTGGAAAAAAGATAAAACGAAAAAAAATTATACAATCTTGATTGGTCCAGTAGGATTGGGGAAAATAGAAAATCTTTACTGCCTGATCCGAAAAAAAAGATTATCCTGTATTCGAAGAATTTGGAAAATTTTTCATTTTCATCAATTATGTTTTGGACTTTTTACCCTGAAGCATTTTCTTGCCATGGATGAAATATCAGAGGCATCAACTTGCAAAGACATTAAATCAACTTCGGATTATAACCATCTTGCTTAAAAATTTTTCCCACTGATAACGGATCAATCACAATATTCCATATTTTTGTAATGGTAAATGAAGAACTCATGTAAAACTGGACAGGCTGTGTGAGTTGAGGGGCACTGTGCGATTACGAGGGACGTCGGGCGAGACGACCCAAGGTGCACGGCTATAAATGATAAATGTGTTGTACTAAATAACATAATATTTAAATTAACGAATATGAGAAAAATAATTTTACTTTTTGCCGGACTTGCATTTTTGACCTATAGAAATCAGGCCCAGACAGTTACAGATATTGACGGGAACGTATATAATACCGTGACAATTGGGACACAAGTCTGGATGAGAGAAAACCTGAAGGTAACTCATTATCGCAATGGCGATTCTATACCCAACGTAATAAATAATACATCCTGGACGAATAGTACAACAGGTGCATATTGTGATATTAGTAATGATCCCTCAAATGCTGTTACTTACGGTAGACTTTATAATTGGTATGCAGCAGTAGATGCTCGTAAAATATGCCCTGCCGGCTGGCATGTGCCCTCTGATGCTGAATGGAACAAAATGGTGAAATATCTTGATAACACAGCAGACACGACAATTACAGGTGAAGTCGGAACAGATATTGCCGCCAAATTAAAAGAAGCCGGTACCAGCCATTGGCTTAGTCCAAATACAGGGGCTACCAATAGCAGTGGTTTTACAGCTCTGCCCAGTGGTACACGATATTTTTATGGCACATTTTCTAATATTGGAGTCTACGGAGTATGGTGGACTTCTACGACATATAGCGCCACTTCGGCCTGGAGTACTGGTGTAGATAATATTCATTCCTATATTTTGAGGTCCCATGTAGATAAAGTTTTGGGATATTCTGTTCGTTGTATCTGTGATTTTCAAGCAGATATTGAAGATGTGAATTTTAACGATAAGTTCCAAATCTATCCAAATCCGGCAACTGACAGAGTGTATATTGACTGTGCCGAAAGAACAGGAATAAAAAAAATGAAGGTTTTTAATGTTATTGGAGAGTGTATTTTATTGAACGATTTGGCGGATGGAACCAACATGATTGATATTAGTTCCCTTACATCCGGAGTTTATTTAATCCAATTGATAGGCGTGAATGGGACACTTCAACAAAAACTCATAAAGAACTAATATTTTAAAAGACATTTTAGATTGTCGATAAGCGAAAACGGCTGTTCGGGAGGCGCTCCCTGATCACCTTACAGCACAGGCATGACAAAGTGTTGCGCGAAAGTCCATGCGGTAAAGTATGCCAATCCAAATTTAGTTTCAGCCCGTCAGGTTGAGTCATTCAGACAGTGTTGCATACTTCCGATCAATAATGATATAGGGTTTAGCCAATTAAAAATTGCAAATTACAAAATCGCTTGAACACCCCGCAGTTTCTATTCTGAAAAAGGATAAGCAAAATTAGTAAGATCAAAAAAAAACTTAAATTTGCCGGCTTATTTAGTGTTTGTAAGAAAACGCCAATTTTTTCGTTACGCTTGCAACAAAAATGCTCATCCGCCAGTTGGCGGACTCCGCGTTTTGTAGCTTCGCAAGCCTCAAACTTGACGTTTTCTTTGTACAAACACGAGTTTTCATATTATACACTATTTATGGTCATGCCGGATTTCAAATCTAAATATGGCCCTTGGGCTTTAGTCGCAGGGGCTTCTGAAGGATTAGGCGCTGCTTTTGCCGAAGAATTGGCAAAACGCGGGATGAATTTATTTTTAATTGCCAGACGTTTAGAGAAATTAGAAGTATTATCAAACGACCTGATAAAAAAATATCAAATTGAAATAAAGGTTCATTCACTGGATTTAGCGGATTCTGCACAAATTAAACATTTCGTTTCCCAACTGGAGGTAAATATCGGCTTATTGGTATATAACGCGGCTTATGCACCCATTGGCTATTTCGAAAATATTTCTGAAGAAAACCTGATCAAAATAGTTGATGTTAACATCAAAGCGCCCTTACTGCTTTCTAAGCAGCTTGTAACAAAAATGATAGAAAAAAGGAAGGGAGGCATTGTCCTGATGTCATCGCTTGCCGGCTCACAGGGTAGTCCGAAAATTGCCACTTATGCTGCATCCAAAGCATTTAACGCAATATTTGCCGAAGGTATCTGGAGCGAATTGAAGAAGCAGGGAATTGATGTAATTGCAACTTGCGCAGGCGCAATCACTACGCCCGGATATAAAAATGCGCAAAATGCAAAAGATGCTCCGGGCACATTACATGCGAATGAAGTGGCAACAAAAACATTAGATGCCCTTGGGAAAGGGCCGATTACCATTCCCGGATTTACTAATAAATTGGCTCGTTTTTTTATGGGACGATTATTCCCTCGAAAATTAGCTATTTCAATAATGGAAAAAAATACTAAACACTTATTATGATGACTCAACTTCTCGGATTCTTTACGCCCTGGATAATTTATGCCATAATTACTATGTTGCATTACTGCCTGCCCGGACGTCGGTTAACAGGATATGTAAGGCATTCCCAAACCGGAGAATTGTTAAAATACCGCTTAAATGGCCGGCTGGTCTTAATTATTTCCATGGCGCTTTGGTTTTTGCTTGGCTACATGGGATGGGTTTCTTATGACTGGCTTTATACAATCAGGTGGTATAGCCTGGCAGGCGCATTCATATTAGGATTGATATTTTCTTTTTTGATGGTCTTACCCTATCCGTCTACCGGCAGGTCATGGTTTGCCGATATGTTTTTTGGCAGGCTGGAAAATCCACAATCCCGGAACAGCCGGATTGATGCCAAAGTTTGGTTATATTTGATCGGAGCAGTCATGCTTCAGCTCAATGTACTGAGTTTTACAGCACATCATTATCTGGTATTTGGGAAAATCTCTTCCAGCATACTTCTGTGCGCGATAATGCTGACTTTCTTTGTCTGGGACTATTTATCTTTCGAAAAAGTACACCTGTATACCTATGATTTTTTTGCGGAGCGCGTGGGCTTAAAACTGGGCTGGGGTTGCCTGACATTTTATCCGTACTTTTATTTAATTTCCTTGTGGTCAACTGTTGATTTACAAAATCCCAACATTCCCCTGTGGCTGCTTTTTTGTTTTGGCCTGTTTTTTATATCCGGCTGGATATTGTCGCGGGGTGCAAATATGCAAAAATACTTCTTTAAAATACATCCTGAAAAAACGTTTCTTGGAATTAAACCGGCAACCATTTCTGACGGTAAAAATACATTATTGGCTAATGGCTTTTGGGGCATTAGCAGGCACATCAATTATCTGGGTGAAATAATAATGAGTCTGGCAATAGCCCTTAGTGTCGGTTATCCCGGAATACTATGGGTATGGCTTTACCCTTTATATTATATCGTGCTTTTATCCATGCGCCAGATTGATGATGACAAACGTTGTTCCTCAAAGTATGGCAATCTATGGGAGGTTTATACAAAGAAAGTAAAATACCGGATAATTCCATATCTTTACTGATCCGGCTTAAATATAATAAGGCAGAGCCTGTTTTCCCGAAAATATTCCCTGATAAATTTTGCACCATCATTAAATCGCTTTATATTTGGTCAAAATTTATATTAAACAGCGGTTTTTAGACAGTTTGTCCTAATATAAGCGGGGAACTAACGTTAGAAGCACCTTCGAAAAAGTACACATATGAAAGGAATTTTTAACATAATAATGGTTGCGCTTCTTATGATAAGTTGCAGGCAAACTAATAATGAGGATAGAAACTTAAGCGCACCTGGTAAAACAATTACCATAAAAGAAATTTATCTGATCCCAAAAGATTACACCGGTAAAATAGAAATATATTTTGATCAGGCAGATGGTTCTGCAATGGAATTTGAGGACAGTGTGCGAGTGTATAGAATTCCGGAAACAGGAGTTCTAAAAACACAGTTTAAATTTAACGCGGGGCCAGTTTATAAGGATAGCAGAGCTTATTACTATGTGGATAATAAAGGGAATAGAAAACGGTTGACAGCCACAGCAGATATATCATCTGATACTGAAGGAATTGCGATTTTTATCGACCATCATATAGTAGAGAAAAATAAAGCAATTGGTGAGAGGTACTATGTAGATTCATTAAAATTTCTGGGCAAATACATTGACCTGAAAAAATACAATGAAAGGTAACATCAAATGAAAATTACGACCGAACTTTCCGGGAATTTCTGACAGGAGAAAAGAAAAGGCAGTACCAACCAATTATGTATATTTAAATTTGGGGAATAATATGAAATATCTGTTTACAACAATCGCCCTATGGTTATCTTTTGCCGTGATCACTTTTTCTCAGAATACCGACATGCAAGGCAAGTGGAAAATGATCAAAGATAAAAGCTCCTTTCTGGATTATTACCAGGAATTGACGCTGGAGATTACCGTTAATATAAATGAAACGGTGATCATCACCCGGATGGGGCCAAAGAAAAAATATGAGGAGAAGCTTACGTTTACTACCGACGGAAAGATCAATCATTGCGAAATAAAGGATGGTACTTTTTCTACAAATATCCATATGGGAATACGACTGCCTGTCGGTTCTACAAAAGAAGTCATTGCTAGTTGGGAGGGAGATCAATCTCTGAAAGTGGTGGAAAAATATGAATATTTTGCTTCTCAGGGAAAAAAGCGGGGGGAGATGAGGTATCATTATCAATATTCCACAGATCAAGACCTGCTGATTTGTACGATCACCCGGCCCACCAGGCCGAAGGATCAGGAAATTAAATTTGTTTTTGAACGCGTTGATGTCAGGAATATAAATGATAACAAAAAACCCAACAACAGCCAAAACATCGTCAATAACAGCACGAATAATAAGATCAACAACACGGACAATATCACCAACACCAATAGTAATACAAAAAATTCAGCTTACCTTTTTAATATGGCTGATGACTGGGACATCCATTCCGCACTGCCTGAACAAGCCTGCTGGATATCATTACAGGGTGTTGTAAACGAAAAAAAACCACAATTGTATTTTACTTTTGGACCGGATTATCCCTTTAATTATACGGAAGATCTGGCCACTTATTTGGAAAGCGAAAAGGGTTTTTCCTTTACTAAACTGACAAAAATAGAAGAGGGACTGAAAATATTTAGAAAGCAGATCAAAGGATATATTATCTGGGACAAAAAAGTCCGTACTTCATTAATTGTGGCGTATACCCTGGCAGGCCTGGAGAAAGGTATTGTCATCACCGAAGAGTTACTGCCTTTGGTAAAACAGGAGAAATTAAAAGAGATCGCGGATTTCAGGGGGAAGTTTGAGGGAAAAAATGATTATGAAATTTATTCATGGGCAAAGGATCAATACTGGAGCCGGTGTTCGCGGGAAGTTATCGTCTGGCTTGGAGGGGTGCATGGCACAGCGCTTATGCCGGCATGTGCGGATTATGGGATGATGAAGAAGGGCTTTTTTACTGATTTATCGGTACGCCCCACCGACACGCTGGAGTGTGGGTTGACAAAGGCTCTTTTTGCTGAAATGAACCCTTTGGGACAGGTCTGGGGCTGGCATTCCTACAAAAAAGACCTGGAAGAGCAAATGACCACACTATTATCCTCTTATGCCCTGAATTCCGACGGACTTAATTCCCAGCCCAATACCAGCTTTTTGATCCATATTCCGGTATCCCCCGGGTTCGTGTTCCGTAACAATCACAATATCGTGCCGGGCAAGGAATATATTCCGGAGAAAAAGATTTATCTCGCACTGATCCAATCGGACGGAATCGGTATTGGCGCCTGGTTCAAGCCTGGAAGAGGATCGATTCCGTATGCATGGGAAGTGACGATGCAATTATTCAACAAATCCCCGGTCTTGCTTGAGTACTATTATAAACAGGCAACCCCAAATGACTATTTTATCGGTGGCCTTTCGGGCTCTGCCTACATGTACCCCAGGGTGTTCCCTGAAAAATGGTTGCCCGAAGAACTGAAAAGAGCTGCGGCACTAATGAAAAATCTCGATCTGGATGTTTTTCAGATCATGGATTATTCGGAAGGTGGCACCGAGACTTCTGACAACAACCTGCCGAAAGACCTGGTGGATGAGTATTACCGGTCTATGCCGGATGCCATCGGTTTTGTTAACGGCTACCGCGCAGCAAACACCTTTACCGTCCGCGACAAGCGGCCCTTAATCTCTTACGATTACTATCTGGCCGCAGAAAAACCTGAAGAAGAGGTTGTTGCGGATTTGGAAGAACTCGCAGCTATCAACGCGGAACGTCCTTACTTCCTCTTGGTTCATGTCAGGGAATCCAGTGATATTGCAAGGGTGAAATCGATATGCAACAAACTTAGTGGAAACATAGAAGTTGTCCCTCTTGACATATTTCTAAAGATGGCAGGTGAAACCCCAACCTTTAAGGAATATTACTATCAGGCTAAGTGATCCTCAATTTGAATAGGACAGAGCATTTTTCATTATATTTTTCAGCACCCATCGGGTTAGAATGATCAACTCCCAATTTGTGATTGATTAAAAAAAATATTATTCTTGCTTTTTAAATCTATTGCATTTATATTTGTCGAAATATTTGAAAAGCTTTGATAATTGTTTACAAGTGGATTCGTGAAGAATAAAAAATTATTATACTAATTTTCAGGTATTTATAGGTGCAAAAATGGATGGTATGAATGCCAAGGATATTGTCGAAATAGCAGTAATACAGCAGGCACGATAGTTATCTGTCAGGCAAATCGAATTCATAACAAAGAATATTTCAATTCAATCGTTCTGAAAAAAATCTAAAAAAGTAGATTATAAGTATCAAAATCTAAAAAAATTATTACCTTTGTATTTTCAAAATACCGAATTATGAATTTAGGAAAATACGAAATTAACAATATTTACAACGTAGATTGTTTGGTCGGAATGAAAGAATTACCAAGTGAATGTGTTAATTTGGTTGTTACATCTCCTCCCTATGATGATCTGAGAGATTATACCGGTTATCATTTTGACTTTGAAAATATTGCCAAAGAGATATTTCGTGTAATGAAAAAAGGTGGTGTTGTAGTTTGGGTTGTCGGTGATAAAATTAAAAATGGAGATAGAACTTTAACTAGTTTTAAACAATGTCTTTATTTTCAAGAAATTGGTTTCAATGTTCACGATATCATGATTTATCGTAAGAAAAACACTCCATTTATGCGGTCTAACGCATATACGAATTGTTATGAGTTTATGTTCGTATTTTCCAAAGAAAAGGTTTCTACTTTTAATCCACTGAAAACTAAAACAGCACGACATGGTTATGAAAAATTAGTATCAAATAAAAAGGCAGACGGAATAAACAACAAAGTTGTTGCTGAATTAAAAGAAGAAAAAACCTTGACAAATATTTGGGACTATGCAGTAGGTTTGGGTGGCTCTACAAATGACAAAATTGCTTTTCAACATACAGCGATATTTCCAGAAAAATTAGCACAAGACCACATTTTGAGTTGGACAAATGAAGGAGATTTAGTCTTTGACCCAATGAGTGGATCGGGAACAACTTGCAAAATGGCAAAATTGAATAAAAGAAATTATCTTGGAATGGAAATTTCAAAAGAATACACCGACTTGTCTATCAAGCGTTTAGAAATGATGCAACCTCAACTCTTTTAGCTTATTGGTATTTTTTCAAATATTGTATAATTTCTTGCAATAATTCAATATTATCTTTAAAACGACCTAATCCTGTATTACAACTATCACAAATCCAATCATTTGCATTTCCAGTTGTATGATTGTGGTCAATAACAAGATTTGCAGTAATGCCGGGAATAGATGCTTTTTTGCATATCGGACATACAAAAAATATTTCAGGCTTTATTGCTTCCATTCTTTTTCTTTCTGACGACTTCAACGCAACACCATCAATTGTTTTTCTGCAATCTTTACAACTTGGTCGCCTTGTTTTTCCTACTACTGCATTTTGATTAATATCAAACTCTTCAATAGATTTCAAAATATGGCAAACATTGCAAATTTTTGTTGGAAACTCCTTTGCCGTGCCTTTTGGTCTGCCAGTTTTTGTCACGTCAATTAATTTAACATTTGATAATTCAATATCAATTTCTTTTTGTTTTCCAATGAAAAATACTGTTGCTTTGGTTGGTTTCACTTTCTTTACAAACCCAACGGAATTTTTCTCTATATTTTTGATTTTTTCGGTCAATACTACAAAATCATTTGCTTTTATCATATTATTTAAAAATATTTGAATTAAAAAACTCAGTTACAGAGAGGTCTAGTGCTTTGGCAATTTTTTCTATATTTACAATAGAAACATTACGTTTGCCTTGTTCAATACTTGCAATGTAAGTCCGGTCAAGTTCGCATTCAAATGAAAATTTTTCTTGACTCAAACCCTTTGCATTACGCAATTCGCGTATTCTTTTGCCTACTTTTTCTTTGATACTCATAATCGTAAAATCATAAATTACAAAATTATTTTAATGTGGTTTATCAAACAACGGACTATAAGTAACAGCATAAGAACAGATACAATTGCCCGAACAGATAACAGCAATGCTTAGCACAATGGCTGTGTGAAAATTAACTTGAAAGGTATGTGAAATTTATTAACTTTGGGTGCTGTTTGACAGGGACGTGATATAAATACCGCTACATGTGCCAAGCAGCTATCCGTTAATCTTCCCATCAAAAATTACAACATATACACTCCCCTAAAAAAGTAAAAGCCTTGAAATATTATACCCGCCCTTTTTACTATCTTTGTTTCATAATCTGACCTTATGAACGAATTATATCCACTGAAATTCAAGCCGATCTTTAAAGAAAAAATCTGGGGAGGGAAAAAAATTAGTGAGATTCTGAAGCAGGATTTTTCCCCATTACCCAATTGCGGCGAACTATGGGCATTATCAGGCATTGAAGATGCGTCAAGCGAGGTATGCAATGGCTTTCTCAAAGACAATACCCTGAACGAGCTCGTTGAAGTGTATATGGGCGATCTGGTGGGTGATGCCGTATACGAAAAGTATAACAATCAATTTCCGCTGCTTTTCAAGTTCATCAATTCAGAAGATTACCTTTCCGTTCAGGTGCATCCAGGCGATGGACTGGCCATGCAGCGCCACCAATGTTTCGGCAAGACCGAGATGTGGTATGTTCTGGCTGCTGATGAAGGAGCCGAGCTGATCAGCGGGTTTAAAAGTAAAACCAGCAAGGACGACTACCTCAAACATCTTAAGGATAATACGCTTAAAGAGATACTGAACTATGAAAAAGTGCAGCCCGGCGATGTGTTTTATGTTCCTTCAGGGCATGTTCATGCCATAGGCCCGGGAATTTTGCTGGCTGAAATACAGCAATCTTCTGATATTACATACCGTATCTACGACTGGGATCGTTTCGACCAGGCAGGCATGACTCGCGAATTGCATACGGATTTAGCTCTTGATGCCATCAATTTTGATGAAAAGGAACAGTATAAGACTCATCCCGTTATTGTCAGAAACCGCCCCGTAGCGATTCAGAAATCGGAGTATTTTACCGTGAATCTGCTGGACCTCGACCGGAACCTGGAACAGGATTTTAATGATATAGATTCTTTTGTTGCTTACCTGTGTACCGACGGCGCATTTACACTGGCTTATGCAGATAGCAGCGTAAAGGTGAGCAAAGGAGAGTCGTTGCTTGTTCCTGCTATGATAAAGGAGTTTGAGATTATTCCATCAGAGACGTGTAAGATCCTTGAAACATATATTCTTTAAAAAATGACGACAAGAAAAATAAAATGGAGCCGAAAAAGCCAGCCTGTGATGGAGGGCGCAGGCGTGAGGCTTCGCAGGGCTTTCGGATATCACCAACTTCCGCAATTTGATCCTTTTCTGATGCTGGATGATTTCTGGAGTGATGATCCTGCCGATTACCGGAAGGGTTTCCCATGGCACCCACACCGTGGCATAGAAACCATAACCTATGTCTTGAAAGGCGAAATAGAACATCAGGACAGTATGGGCAACCAAGGCGTGATCGGGGCGGGTGATGTGCAGTGGATGACGGCCGGCAGCGGCATTATTCACCAGGAAATGCCGCAGGTAGTAGGCGATGGGGCCTTGCATGGCTTCCAGCTTTGGGCCAACCTGCCGGCCTCACACAAAATGATGAAACCGCGTTATCAGGAAGTGAAAAGCAAGGAAATACCTGAGGTCGGTTCTGAGACCCATTGCAGTATCCGTATCATCTGCGGCGATTACAAGGGGGTGTCAGGCCCGGTAAAAGATATTATGACCAATCCGGTTTTTCTGGATATTTCAGTTCCTCGCGATACTGAGTTTAACCTGCCAACACCGGCAGAAAACAATATGTTTTGCTATGTTATTGAAGGCGCCGGGTATTTCTGCGAAAGGGATGAAGATGTAAAAATCATCGAAAAGAATTATGCGGGCAATCAGGATATTCTTTTATTTTCTGAAGGTGAAAATTTTATTGCACATACCCGCGAAAGCAATCTGCGGTTTTTATTTCTCATGGGAAAGCCGCTTGGTGAGCCTGTGGCCTGGGGCGGACCTATCGTGATGAACACACAGGAAGAACTGGAAACTGCTTTTGAAGAGTATGATAAGGGGACTTTCATCAAGTAGAAACACATGATAAGGTCCTGATTCAGTAATTTTTTAATTTTTCGATCAGTCCCGATTTGTTATCGGCAGCATTTATCCTTACATTCATGATCATGGTCGAGCGATATGGTGACCCGTTGATAACAGCCGGGGCAAAATGCAGCTTTTGGATCAGCCCGGCCACCTGTTCTTCGAGGCCGTAACCGATGTTGCTTAGAGGAACAATTTCCGTAGCACTGCTGTCGGGCAACACAATGAAACTGAATGTTGCCGTGCCTGTGACGTTGTTTTTCACGGCATCATTGCTGTATTGTATGTTTTTTAAGAAATACATCATTAGAGCTGTGTCGCTTTTGGGATAATGAGCATCCTGATTATAATTTACATGGAAATTGAGCCCTTGTTGAGCAAAAGTCAGCAATGCCGTTAAAAAACAAATTCCGAAAACGAGGATGAGTTTTTTCATAGCCATAAGTGTTAATAATGTGACAAATCCAACAGTAAAGATACTGAATTTTTGATCATTTTTCAAGTATCACGAACTCTGTTCTTCGGTTTTTTGCCCTTCCTGCTTCGGTATCGTTGCTTGCAACAGGCTTTGTCTCTCCAAAACCTTTATAGGATAAGCGTGATGAAGCAATGCCGTGTGCAGTCAGATAATTATAAACTGATTGGGAGCGGTTTTCCGAAAGCAGCATATTGTCTTCATCCTTGCCTATATTGTCTGTATGCCCGTGGATAGCGGTTTTGATGTGCGGGTTTTCAGTCAGAAATTCAATAAACCCATCAAGTATTGTCTCTGACTCGGGATTAAGCTCGAAAGAGTTGGATGCAAAATATATATCATTCAGCGTGTAGGATTTGCCTACTTCGATGGGTTTTATTTCGAAATTCACTTCTTGTAGCGGTTCGGAGCGAACGGTGTCTGCAGCAGGGATCAACCTTGATTCATAGGCATAGTCATCTTTTTTGACGGTCAGCACAAAATTGTTTTTTGTATTGATAGCGATTACGTATTTTCCTGATAATGAATCTACAGGTATCTTAGTGATCTTTTTGGTTTCCACATTTTTTATCTCTATTCTTGCATTCACAGGCTTTTCTGTGCTTTCATCTTTCACATCGCCCTTGACAAGCTTCATTTCTTCGGGGCGTGCATCTTTGTACAGTTCAAATTCATAAACGTCCCATCCGCCGATGCCTTTCAGTTTGTTGGATGAAAAGTAAGCCGTCTTGCCGTCAAGGCTCACGAAAAATCCCGCGTCATCAGCGTCAGAGTTGATAGGGTAGCCGAGATTTGTCGGCTTTTTCCAACTGCCGTCGGCCTGCACGCGCGAGTAATAGATGTCGTAGCTTCCCATGCCCGGCAGATCGGGCGAATCAGACGAAAAGTACAGTGTTTGGCTGTCGGTATGCAGGAAGGGTGTTTTTTCATTTCCTTTTGAGTTGATTTGTGATCCTAAGTTTACCGGGCTGCCCCATACACCCTTATCATCTTTTTTTGCCTGGTAAATATCATAGCCGCCAACGCCTCCAGGCCGGTCGCTGATAAAATAAAGTACCTTTCCATCCGATGATATGCTGGGCATACTCTCCCAGGTGTCGGGATTGTTGACGTTTTCAAGTGGTTCAATATCGCTCCACAAGCCGGTTTCATCTTTTTTTGAATAATAGATGTCGCAGTTGAGGTAAGAGCCTTTGTCCTTGCAGACGGTATAATAAAGCTCGTTATTGTCGATAGTAACGGAGGCTCCGCCTTCATTAGCGTTCATATTGAAAGGGTAGGGCATTTCTTTGCCATTGTCGAACTCCCCGTTTTTCTTTTCGCTGAAATAAAATTTTTCTTTAAAAACGGGTTTGGGTATCAGGTCGCTTTTATTCGGCGGAAGTTCCACCACACGGGCATAGAACATATATACGCCATCCGGGGAGATGGAAGGGATATATTCGTCGGACGCAGAAGAAACACCTTTGATATATTTCGGATTAAAAGGTACCGGATTTTTATATGCTTTGTTGTAGAACGACGCCCATTTATACATCGCATTGGCATCATTCTGCTCGGCATCGTTTTCGATCTTTTCAGGATCTTTGAGAAAGGTTTTTAGAACTTGTTCGGCCTGCTCCCATTTCTCAGCACCGTAATATATCTGGCCCAGATAATAATAAACATAAATATCAAAATCCGGGCAGAGCTCAACAGATTTTTCAAAGTACGTCTGTGCTGCTTTGAGGTTGTAGTCTACTCTTTTAAAATTGATCATTCCGAGGAAAAAGTAACACTGTCCGCATTGAGGCTCGTATTCAAGTACTTCTTTGAACTGGGCCACGGCATCAACAAAACGGCGGCTCTTGAAATTTTCAAATGCCTCATTGTATATCTTTTTTGCTTTTTTATTGACTAATTCAACGCATAAGGTATCCTCCTGGGCATAGGCAAATATCACTGAGGTCAGCAGAGCGAAAAGGATGAGCGCTTTTTTATAGTTTTTCAGCATATATTTGTTGCTTTAAAAAACTGTCGGCGACCACAAGTGCCGACATGGCTTCAACAACCGGAACTGCCCGCGGCACGAAACAAATATCGTGTCTTCCGCCAGTAGAAAACTCAACGGTATTGGCGTTGCGGTCGACGGTTTTTTGTTTACGGCTGATTCCCGGAACGGGTTTGAACGCCACATTAAAATAGATGTCTTCACCGTTGCTTATCCCGCCCTGTATGCCTCCTGAATTATTCGTTGCAGTTCTTAAACGTTTTTGCCGGATGATAAAAAGGTCGTTATGTTCGCTTCCTGTCATGGCCGCAGCAGCAAATCCGCTCCCGTATTCAAATCCCTTGACGGCATTTATCGAAAACATGGCCTGTGCAAGTTTTGCCTGTAATTTCCCGAATACAGGGTCACCTAAGCCCGGAGGGCAGCCTTTGATGACACAACTGACAATACCCCCGGTACTGTCGCCGTCTTTTTTTAATTTATCGAGAAGAGCAATCATTTCTTTGGCAGCTTGCTTATCAGGACAACGCACACGGCTTTGTTCTATTGTATCCGGGTCAATTTCGGTATAAGATTTTTCTGTAGATACCGTTCCGATCTGTTTAACAAAAGCAAAAATAGAAATGCCTGATTGGGCCAGCATCTGCTTTGCTATCGCCCCTGCCAGTACAACGGGGGCAAAGATACGGCCTGAAGCGTGAAGTTTTCCGGCGCTTTCTGTGGTCCCGTATTTTGCAAAATAAGTGAAATCAGCGTGAGACGGCCTGAAAAGATGATCCAGATCTTCGTAATCCCCTGATTTTTTATCCATATTTGGAATGAGGAACCCTATAGGCCCGCCCGTCGTTTTACTATTTCTGATGCCGGATAAAAATTCATATTTGTCGGGTTCATTGCGGGCTGAAGAAAACAGATCCGTTCCGCTTTTTCGCCGTTTCAGGTCGTAAATTATTTTTTTTTCGTCGATGGCAAGGTTGGGAATACAACCGTCAATGACACCGCCTATGGCTTTGCCATGCGAATCGCCAAAGATACTCAGCTTGAATAATTCTCCGAAGATATTGCTCATAATACAAAAGTATGAATTTTGTTGTATAGCTTATTGCTGTTGATATGGAGAAATCAACACGATTATTAACAAAACAGCACGTATCAGCGGATAATGAGTTTCTGAGTGCTGTTAAATTTTTCGGAGGACAGTTTCAGGAAATAAAGCCCTTTTGATAAATGACTGACATCAATGGTCTCGTCAATCAGGCCATTTTCGGCTGATGCCTGTTTTGAGAATACCGCACTTCCTAAGTTATTGAAAATTGCAAGATTTATTGATGCGGATTTAGCAACGGAAGCCATAATGTTTACCTTGTCAGACGCTGGATTTGGTGATATACTCACGAAAGCATTGTTGTTTTCTTCAACAGCAAGCGGTGCAGAAGAATAGGAAAGTTCCCATCCGGCGGCATTGTCCAGGACGCCTGTAAGAAAGAGCAATAAAACTTTTCCGGTGTAAGCGGTGAAAGTCTGGGGCATAGTTCCTGCATGTAAGGTCATTATTTCAGTATCGGCAACATCATCATAGATTTTAATAAAATCATTATCTGCAGCCAGATCCATATTATTGAATGTAATTGTTATTGAACCTGCATCGGGCGGGCTTATTCGCCAATGGCAGACGGTGCTGTTATTATAATTATAGGTGCCGCTTCCATCAGAGATTATTCCAGTTGGGGCAGTTAACTCAGTCACCCCGCTGCAAAATTTCGTGAGTTTGCCGTTGAAGGTAAGCAGCCATCCGTCAGCTACGTTTGAGCCATTGGTAGTAAAACGGACAAGAACTTTAGTCCCTGTGGAAATAATTTCGGGAGGTATGGTATTTCCGGAAAAAACACCTAACACAGGAGCGTTGGTAGTTTCGCCATCATAAATTGTCACATAATCATTATTATTTTCGGTATTTAACCTGTCAAAGGAAATTCGAATATTATCAATGGGATCGGTAGGGGCTATCAGCCACATACAATCTTTATTGTCCTGGTAGTTGTATTTGGGGCTGCTTCCGTCTTCAATAGTTCCATAGGTACTTGTAATTGTTTTCAATCCGTTGCAATTCAGAGGGAAGGCTGTCGCCGGGTATGAGTTTATAATCGCCTGCTGGTCATAGTTAAACGTGTATCCGGGATTAAGGTTATCCACATAAAAATATCCGTCGTAAGCGCCACCCCATCCCCAGTTAAAGTGAAAGAAATCCGTGCCCTGATAGCCGTCGCAGACAAAAGCATGTCCGCCTTCTCCGTACCCGGCATATTGAATGGGCCTTTTATTGTCCAGTTCTGATCTTAGCAGATTTTCCCAGTCCGCCGGATGATCATCTTTATAAATCAGTTGAGTAGAACTTGAATAGCCGAAATGCGATTTCATTGCTTCGACATCATTCCACATTTGTGCGCCTGAACCGTCGGGGCTGTAATCCATATTAATGGCAATGCCGCAGTGAAGCTGCAGCAAGGCCATGCTGTAATTATATTTACCGAAGATATCATTCTGCATCTCATTCCAGTTGTATGTAGTAGCGCCAAAATTTGCCGACAGGGTGCCATAATTTGAATAATAACTATGTGTTCCGGTACCAACCTCAGGATAACGGTAATAATACATTACCTGAGCCATGGCAGTAGCCACGCACCCGGTATATACGTGGCCGTCAGCGCCCGCAGGATCCTCCGGGCATAAATAATTGTAACAGGTACCCTGATTCCAAGTGGACATCAGTAAGGGGGCTACCGATTTTGTATTACTTTTCAGATAGGCTGCAGGATTGTAATCAGTGGTATACGATTTCCATGCCTGTGAAATATTCTGGTCGGCCTTGATCTTGTTTTTACGGACATGAACGATCTGATCTTCGTAAGTGCTCATCCAGGAACTGAATTCGGGGGAAATATTTTTTGTGGAATATTTTTTTTCAAAAGAATAAGCCAGGACAGGGTATACAGCATCATCAGCGGCAACAATAATATAGCCGTTATCGGATGAAAATACATAATAGACCTCTTCGTTATTGTTGAGTTTTGTGTAAGTCAGCGACAGTTCGGCAGCTTGTTTCAAATCATAACCCGAAAGAAGGCATTTTTCATAATAGAAATTTGTGGCGAGAGCCTGTGCTGTTTTTACGTCGGTTTTTTCAGCAAATGCCCCGGAGATCAGGAGAATTAAAACGATGAGGACTGATAAGCTTTTTTTGAAGTTTTTCATAAAAAGAGTTTATTCAATAATAATTTTTTTAACGATGGTTTGGCTGCCTGCAGATAATCTGAAGAAATAGAACCCCGGATACAGAAAAGATACATCCTGCTCAACACTGTATTGACCGGGCGACAATTCAAAATTATTTTCATAGATATGCTTACCTTCTATAGAGTATATATCGGTTTTATATTTTAATTGTTGAGCATTTTGAACGTTAATGATCACATGATCTTTTGCCGGATTGGGGGATAATGTAATTCCAAAAGGTATTATTTCATCGATGCTGCTGGAGTTATAGTATGAAGCCGAGAAGCCCTGTGCAAGTTCAGCATCAAATGATTTGAACAGTATAAGCATCTGTCCGGAATTGGAGACAACATCTTCAGGAATAACGTTGCCGGTCAGGTTGGCAAGAACGGTATTGGTGGCGATATCAGTAATTCTGACATAATCTCCGGCGGCAATGTCAAATGAATTGAAGTGCAGCCTGACAGCCGTGGCTCCTGCAGGCATGATACGCCAGCGGCATAACTGATTGGGGTGGTAATTATAGGTTCCGCTGCCGTCACTGAATGTCCCCGAGCCGGCAGTAAGATCCTTAATTCCTGAGCAATAAATCGCCGGTGTTGATGTGTATGATGCTAAAAAACCATCAGAGCAAACACTGTCGTTTGAAATGAAACGCACACAAAGCGCTTTGCCTGTGGATGTGATCTGGGATGGCAATGATGTTCCCGAAAACGTTCCGATCACCGGCGCAGATGTGTTGATGCCATTATAAACGATCACTATATCGGAATCCTGCTCGGTGTTAAATTCTAAAAAGTTTAATTTAATGTTGGTGATGGAATCGGCTGGCTGGATCACCCAGATACAATCGGAATTATGCCCGTATTGATGCAAGGGCCCGCTGCCGTCGGAAAAAGTCCCTTTGGTTTGTGTAAGGGTAGTAATGCCTGCACAAGGGGTAGGATAGGCCGATGTGGTATCGGGATAAAAGTTAATGATGAGTTCATGGTCCAGCGTAAAATCAGCACCTGGTGTAAGGTGGTCGAGCAGAAAATATCCGTCGGACTCACCGTTCCAGCCCCAGTTGAAATGAAAGTAACTGGTGTCCTGATAGCCGTCGCAAACGAAAGCATGTCCTGAAACATTGATCGTATCTGCCCATCCGGCATAATACAATGGCTTCTTCGCATCAAGATGATCTAATATCAGTTGTTTCCAGTCGGTATGTGTGGCCGTGTCCCTGAATACATATTCGCAATCGGGTGCATAATGAAAATAAGTCCGTAAGGCATATGCTGCTTTGTGGTTGTACATTCCTGAACCGAGGGAATCGTAATTCAGATTAACAGAAACTCCAAGGTGGTAAAGCAGCTTTGCTACAGCAGAATCGTTCTGCCGCTCCGTAACCTTTAACGGCATCAGGTCCCACTGATAGACTGTATTTCCAAAATCAGCAAACAAAGAATCATAGGTGTGGGGAGCCACCGTATCGTTGTAAACAAAGGAGCCTGTTCCTGTGGAGGGATACCTGTAATAATTCATGATCTGCCCCATGGCCGTTGGCACACAACCTGCCCATGCATGCCCGTCGGCCCCTCCTGGTAAAGCGGGACAAAAATTATTATAATATTTTCCCTGGTCCCATGTGGTCTTTAGCAGTGGAGTAATGGCTTTTGTCCCTTTAGGCTGTTTCAGTTGTTCTGGTGTGGATGATAGCAGACGCTCCCATTCAGCAGTAATAGAAGATAAAGGCACCATATTGTTTTTCAGACCATAAATGATTTGTTTTTCGTAATCCTGCATCCACCGGACAAATGCAGGCGGCCTGTTCAGCTCGTTGTATTTGCTGTCGAAAACATAACAAAGCACCGGCTGAAAGATGTCGTCACCGGAAACAATGATAAATCCTTTGTTTTTGAATGAAATGATATAATATAAAATTTGGTTTTCAAAATTCTTTGATATGATATTTTCTATTTCGATATCCTTGTATTCTGCAGGGGAAATGAGATTTATCCGTTCAAAGTAAAAATTTTTACCTGCCAGCATCGCCTGCTGCTCGGTTACTTTTTTTGAAAAAGCACTGCATTGAACTAAAATTAATAGAAGCAGTACCGTAATTTTTTTTTGCATATATTATTCAATAATAATCTTTTTGCATACAGATTGCGTGTCGCCTGTGATTCTCAGCAGATACACTCCCTGGCTCAGACCGGAAGTATTAATGACCGTATGGTAATTACCGTCAAAATTGTATTGTTCTTCTTTATAAACCACAACGCCCGTCATCGAGCAAAGTTCAACGCTCAGGTTTTCCGGTTCATGGAGGGTGAATTGAACATTCAGTATATTTTTTGCCGGGTTGGGGAAAATATTCATCCCGCTGAGGTTGCCGTTTTCTTCGAGTCCTAATTGAGTTGATGATGTGTAGTTAAGGCTGAAGCCTTGGGAATTCAGATAAGTATCGGATTTAAACATGACTAAAACCTTGCTGGTATTGTAGGTTTTGACCGCAGGTACCGTCGTTCCTGTATATTCGTTTAATACGGCACTCGTATTCTGGTCAGATATCCTTAGAAAGTCATTGGTTGATAAATTGAATGCTGTAAAATTAAGGGTAATGGATGCCGCGTTGGGAGGTGCGATGCTCCATCTGCAAAGGTGGTTGTAAGTATAATTATCTGCACCGCTGCCATCGGCCACTGTCCCGCTTGATGCTGTCAGCGTGCTTATTCCGCTGCAATATACTGGGAAAGAACTCCTGTAGGTGGCTCTCCAGCCCGTATTTGTCGTGCTGCTGTTGGTCTGAAATCGTACCAGCATCACCGGGCCTGTCGATGAAACCACCGGAGGCAAAGTACTTCCCGAAAATGTTCCAAGCACAGGGGATGCGGTAGTGCTGCCATCATAAACAGTAACGACATCGCTGCTTGCCTGCGTGCTGAACGAAGTGAATTCCAGACTGATCTTTGAAACTGTTTCCGAAGGGTCGATCAGCCATAAACAATCGCTATTATTCGGGTAGTCGTTTGGCCCGCTGCCATCTTCTATGGTGCCGGTAATTCCTGTAATTGATTTTGTTCCGGAGCAATTATAAGGGTAGCTTGTTGCCAGCGGATAGATATTACGCACCACGCCCTGATTATCGTTAAAACTGCTTCCGGCGGCTGTCAGGTCAGTTATGGCAAAATAACCGTTGGCATAACCGCCCCAACCCCAGTTCATGTGAAAATTGCTGCTCGCATCATAACCATCGCAATTCCATGCGTGCCCTCCACTGAATCCATCTGACCCTGAATATATCATCGGATGTTTGGCATCAAGATTAGCTTTCAGGAGATTTGCCCAGGCAGTATTTGAATAGAGGTATCTCATTTCAAAATCACAATTGCTGTCGTATTTAAAGTAGTTTTTTAACGCGGTGGTGCAGGTCGAAGAACTTGCTGACGATCCGTCGGCCGCGTAATCCATGTTGACAGCTCTTCCGCAATGGTAGATCAGGGTGGCAACGGCTTCGTTGTAATTGCTGAGTTCATCAAGCATATTGTCCCACTGGTAAGTTGTCGCACCAAAATTTATCCCGCCATGGGAACTTTGGCCTGTCACAGGGTAACGGTAATAATACATAACCTGGGCCATTGCAGTAGCAACACAGCCGGCATACGTTCTGTCGTCAGGCCCGGCGGTATCGGCGGGGCAAAACTGATTGTAATATTTGTCCTGGTTCCACATGCTCGAAAGCAAAGGGGTAATAGCTTTACTTTTTTTAATGGTCAGGTTATCCGGGGTACTCGTTGCATAATAATTCCAAAGGCTGCTTATGGTTTCATACGCCGGGGTTTTTTTATTGATGATTCTTAGAATCTCTGTCCTGACACCCGACATCCAGTACCTTACATTTTCGGGCATGTATTCCGGATTGAGATATGATTCATAAGAATAACCGATAACAGGAGTTACGTTGTCGTCAGCCGCAACGATGACAAACCCCCTGGGGTTTAAATTGATGATGTAGTATAGAGGCGTATTTCCTGCCGATTCAGTGAAAATGTCTGCCGTTTCAAGGGTTTTCAGATCCAGGTTTACAAACTGGCCGGCATGTTCGTAATAATAAGCAATGCCAACTTTCTTTGCCATCGGCAAATCTACTTTTTTTGCCTGAACGGCGTAAACCAAAAGAACTGCAAGAACAATAATAAGGGTACGTTTCATGCTTTGTTATTTTTTAACAAAAATAATCATAATTTTGCACCTGTTGAAATGTATTAATCTGTAATTGTATCTTTAACATATTTTTAACTACCAAATTATAACTTATTGTATATTTCTTATTGTTTGTCGCATTTTTATTGTCGTTCAACTTAAATATTAACTATGAAGCTTTTAATAGAAAATATAAAAGAACTGGTTCAGGTTGAATCCGGAAACAGTAAATTAGTAAGTAAAGTTTCGGGTAAAAAAATGTCGGAACTGAGATCGGTGCGTGATGCTTTTCTGATTATCGAAAATGCAAAAATTGCAGGATATGGTTCCATGAAAGATTTGAAAAATGAAAAGAAACCTGACGATAAAGAACAAAAGACCATTGATGCCTCAGGACGAATGGTTTTTCCGTGTTTCTGCGATTCGCACACCCATCTGGTATACGCCGGCAGCCGCGAAATAGAGTATACCGATAAAATTAAAGGCTTGTCTTATGAAGATATCGCAAAGCGGGGAGGCGGCATTCTTAATTCGGCAAAAAAACTTCACAACACATCGGAGGAAGAATTGATCAGGCAGGCCTTGCCGCGTCTCGAAGAAATTAAAATGCTGGGTACAGGAGCTGTGGAGATAAAAAGCGGTTATGGGCTGACTACTGCCGACGAGCTTAAAATGCTGAGGGTGATAAAAAAACTCAAAAAACGTTCTCCGCTGACCATCACCGCCACTTTTCTCGGAGCACACGCTGTTCCGCAGGAGTATAAAGGAAAACAAAGCGAATACGTGGACCTGATCATAAACGAAATGATACCTTTGGTGGCCACGGACGAACTGGCCGACTACATAGATGTATTTTGCGACCGCGGCTTTTTTACCGTGGAAGAAACCGAACGTATGCTGATGGCTGGGATGAAATATGGCTTACGGCCTAAGATACATGCCAACGAGCTTGATTTCTCCGGTGGAATTCAGGTTGGGGTAAAATATAATGCGCTTTCTGTGGACCATCTGGAATATACGGGAGATGACGAAATTAATTCGCTGCTGAATACTGAAACCATGCCCACCTTGCTTCCCGGTGCGGCTTTTTTCCTGGGCATGCCTTATGCTCCGGCGCGTAAAATGATCAATGCCGGGCTGCCCCTGGCTCTGGCCAGTGATTTCAACCCCGGTTCTTCTCCCTCCGGAAATATGCAACTGATACTTTCTATGGGCTGTGTCAAATATAAAATGCTGCCCGAAGAAGCCATCAACGCGGTTACCATCAATGGTGCCTATGCCATGGGCGTTTCCGATGAACTGGGAAGCATCGCCGTCGGCAAAAAAGCTAATGTCTTTATCACGAAACCGATACCATCAGTGGAATATTTGCCTTATGCGTACGGAAGTAACAAAGTGGAAACAGTGATCATCAACGGAAAGATACAGAAATGAAAACCATTGGACTTCTCGGCGGCACTACCTGGGAATCAACCCTCGATTACTACCGTATCATCAATCAGGAGACGATGAAAAGGACTTGCAACAGGCATACGGCAAAAATTGTGATGTATTCTCTGGATTTTCATGATGTGGAGGTGCTGATGAACGCCGGTAAAATGGATGAACTGGCGATCCTGCTTGGTCATGCGGCTACCGCTATCGAACGAGGCGGTGCGGATTGTATCCTTGTTTGCGCCAATACCATGCACATGTTCGCTGACAAGATCAAAGCCGCTGTCAATTTGCCCATGATACATATTGCTGAAGTAACACTTAAAGAAGTTCAAAAAAATAATTTTACTAAAGTCGGCCTGCTGGGCACCAAACCTGCGATGGAATTGGATTTTTATAAAAATATCTTTCATGAAAACGGTGTGGAGATCATCATTCCGGATGCTGAAGAACGAAATTTTATTCACGGGGTCATTTTTAAAGAATTGTTTTTGGGGATCATAAATGAGGATTCAAGAAATAAAATGACAGCGATAATGGAGAAGCTGGCAGATGATGGTGCACAGGGAGTTATTCTCGGCTGTACCGAAATTCCCCTGCTAATTAAGCAGGAGCATACGGATATCCCGGTTTTTGATTCTACTTATATACATTCCTGTGCAGCCGTTGATTTTGCTTTAAATTATTAAATGTTCAGCTATGAAACGCAAATTCAGAATTAAAAAGAGGTACATCGTACTTGGCAGCATCGCACTGCTGATTTTTTTATTGTTGTTTTTTCTCTCGAGCATCGTAAAATGGTATGTGGTCAAAAACAGCGAAGACCTTATCGGCCGCAAAGTGGATATAGCAGGGCTGCACATCAATTATCTCAAATGGGCTGTGAAGATTGAAGATTTTACTATGTATGAAGTCAACAAAAAAGACACTTTCGCCAATTTTCATGAGTTGTACGTGAATTTCGACCCCTGGAACCTACTTCATAAAGAAATTGCTTTTTCCGAAATCCGCTTAGACAAGCCTCGGGTATCAATAATCTATGCCGACAGCGTCTTTAATTTCAATGATTTTCTTTCCCCGGGGGACACCGCTGCCACAGACACCATTCCTGAAGAAGAAAGCAGCGACACCCTGAAATACCTGGTAAAAAACCTCAGCATCGGCGGAGGCTACATCCGCTATGAAGACAAAACCATGAACACAAAAACCGAGTTGAAAGACCTGGGAGTGAAAGTCCCTGAAATATCATGGAACAGCAAACAATCCGACGTGGGAGTTGAGTTTTTGCTGGGCGAAGGTGGCGAGGTAGCCGTGGACGGGTCCCTGAATCAGGCCGCCGGAAAATACGCTGTCTCGCTGAAAACAAACAACATAGACATCACTCCCTTTGCAGGTTATGCCCGGCCTTTTCTCGATGCCAACATTACCAGCGGCCAGTTATATACCGACCTGAAAGTGGACGGCGAACTCGAGAACATTCTCAACATCATGGTTACCGGTGAAGCCGGTATAAAAAACCTGGCCATCACTGAGCTTGATAATAAGCCGTTTTGCTCATTTAAAGATATTTATGTCCGCATGGATTCGCTGGATATCGGCAGATCCAACTTCTGCATCGGCAAGGTGGTGCTGGACGAACCCAATATTGTGGCGGTGCTCGAAAAAGGCAATACTAACATTCAGCGGATACTGGCGCCCATCCTCAACGATACGGCAGCCTCCGCCGACACTACGGCAGACAGCATCGAAACTCATTATTCCATCGACAGCCTCGTCATCAGGGGCGGCAACATCGACTTCTCTGACCTTACGCTGAACAGGCCTTTTAATTTTGACATTAAAAACCTGAATGTCGCAGTAAGCGGATTCAGCGACCAGTCAAGCGACATACCTCTTGATTTTTCGATGAACCTCAACGGCCCCGCGACTTTTAAAGGAAAAGGCAACCTTGACATGGTTAATACGTCGAACATTGTTTTTAACGGCACCATTGCCAAACTCGACCTGGTTAGTTTTTCACCTTATTCGGAATATTATCTCGCGCGGCCGATCACCAAAGGAACTTTCAATTATGATGTCAAACTGAAAATGACACCCAACCTGCTCGACAACCTCAACAACCTGAAGCTGGCACAACTGGAATTCGGCAAAAAAACCAAAGACACCTCGGCCTATAAGCTGCCTGTGGCGCTGGCTTTGTATATTATCAAAGACCGTGAAGGGAATATCAAAATTGACCTGCCGGTTACCGGAAAACCTTCCGATCCCTCATTCAAACTGCGGAAGATCATATGGAAAACCCTGGAGGAATTTTTGCTGAAAGCCATCTCCGAACCTTTTGAAGCCATAGGGAAGTTGTTTGGCACCAATCCCGAAAGTATCAAACAGATACCTTTTGATTACCTGCAGGATAGCCTTAACGGCAATCAACGCGACAAACTTGATAAAATAGCTGACATCATCACCAAAAAGTCAGAATTGAGCTATACGTTCGTGCAAACCACCGATCCCGAAAAAGAAAAAGGCATGATCGCCGTTCAGGAAGCCAAACAACTGTTTGTTTCAAAATCTGTTCAGCCCGGCACCGACCCGGCATCCATAAAAATTTCAGCCTCAAAAGTGCCGGATGCCGACCCTGCCTTTCTGCTCTTTGTGGGTGTTGAAGGCGAAGACCACGGGAATCTGGTTAGCCGGTGCATGCAACTTGTTGGCAGCGAGAAGGTGGAAGGAACGTTTACCCTGCTCATTCAAAAACGTCAGGATCTGATTAAAAGCTATCTCGGCACCAAGGAGCTGCCTCAAGGGTCTGTGGCTTTTAAGATCACGGATTTCCGCAATATGCCCGAAGAAATGAAATCCCCGAAAGCTATCATCGAATTGAATGTGAAATAAATCATTTGGCGGTCGTTATTAATTACTAATTTTGCGGCCTGTAAAATTCAAAACTACTATGAAACAACTTATTGAATGTGTTCCCAACTTCAGCGAGGGGAACGATATGAACATTATTAAACAGATAACTGATGTGATGGAAGCCGTGCCCGGCGTAAAACTTCTCGATGTGGATCCCGGAAAGGCTACCAACCGCACCGTAGTAACTATTGCCGGAGCCCCCGAAGATATAGTGGAAGCCGCTTTCAGGGGAATAAAAAAAGCTTCTGAGATCATTGATATGCGCA
>DAOQAF010000028.1:0-37476 GCA_035353775.1 Bacteroidales bacterium
CATACGCTGACGTTTGCAAACAGCAGCAGTTTGTCGCCCTGGGGAGCAGGAGCAAGCCTTGTCATTACAGGATGGGGCGGTACTGCAGGGCAATCGAACACAGGCGGCGGCAAAATCGTTGTTGGCGTTGGCGGCTTTTCAGCACAACAATTAGCAAAAATTTCATTCACGGGATATCCGGGTACTCCTATAATATTAGGCAATGGTGAATTAGTGCCTCCCGCACCTGCCGTTTCTACTTTTAGCGGTACAGGCAACTGGAACGAGGCAATCCGCTGGGATAATGGTGTTCCCACTCTGGTAACAGATGCATTTATTAACGGATCGTGCACGATGACAAGTGCAGGCAACTGCGATAATTTGACCATAAACCCCCTAGGTAATTTGACTGTTAATTCAGGTCAGACACTAACGATAAACGGACAATTTCTTATCGCATCAGATGCCACAGGTACCGGATCTTTCATCGATAACGGAACAGTAACCTACACCGGTACTGTTACCATGCAGCGTTACATGCCAAACAGGCGCGGTTATCATTATTATTCTTCGCCTTTCAACGGTGCGCCTGTTTCAGAATTTGCCGATGAAATCGGAACGATTATTACAGGCGATCCTTATGTTGGCAATGATACTACACATACGGTAACTCCGTTCCCGAATTTTTACATTTACAATGAAGCAAAGGCATTCCCGACTATTTCTATCGGCTGGGATGCCGCTTCCAACACGCTCCAAACTATGAAAGGCTATTGTGTCAATTTCGGAGCATCCACGGCGCCTCTGACCACAGACATTAGTGGCACATTGAATAGCGGGCCATATAGTATCGGATTAACTAATACGCTATCCACCAACCCGAATGCTGATGGATGGAACCTCGTTGGAAACCCTTATCCTTCGCCCATTGACTGGCAGAATGGAGCCTGGACTAAAACCAATGTAAATGACGGGATATATTATTTTAAAGCGAATTCTCAGTATAAAGGAACGTACAGTTCATTTGTCGGCGGGGTTGGTACAAATGGAGGAACAGGCATTATCCCTTCCATGCAGGGATTCTTTGTAAAAGCTACCGGGGCAGGCTCTCTGGGTGTTAACAACGCCGTAAGGATACATTCAAATCCCTTGTTCTTTAAGTCCACTGTTACTACAAAACCATTATTAAGGCTTAAAGGATATCCCTCATCAAATCAGGCCACGGGCGATGAAACGGTTATCTATTTTGACTCTCAGGCCACTAATACGTTTGACGGGAATTACGACGCATATAAATTTATGAATAATGATCTTGCTTTTCCCAACCTTTACACTTCGTACAATGGCAGCTCATCTTTATCCATCAATGCCTTGCCGCCGCTATCGAACACCGATGTGGTAGTCCCTCTGGGTTATATTACAAGAACCAACGGCTCATTTACCATTAATGCCACCGAGATACTCAACTTTGACCCCGCGCAGCATATCTACCTTGAAGACAACCAAACATCCACACTGCAGGATCTCACATTGAATCCTGTCTATACTTTTACCACCACTGCCAATGCTCCGCAGTACCGGTTCTTTATAAGATTTTCACCGACTATAATTACCGGAATTGACGAAAACAACGTTTCCTTCGTTGATGCGTGGTCGTCGGGTAAAGACGTATATATCAATTTCAGCAGCACCATGATGAAAAATGCAGTAATATCCATATACAACATGCTTGGGCAAAAAGTTATAAACGGTGAACAGGAAGGTATTGGTACGTCCCAGTACAGGCTGGAAGAACCGGGATGTTATATAGTAAACGTTATAAGTGGGAGTAGAACATATCAGAAGAAAATTGTGATAATGTAACCCATAGATATTTTTATAAATTTTAATAAGAAATAAAATGAAAAAAAATAAGATAGCCGCATTGCTAACAGTTTGTTTTCTGATTATTCCACTTTTCATTAACGAACTTCTTGCCCAGGGCCCCCCGCCTCCTGAACCCGCCAATGGCGTACCTATTGACGGACTCGGATTTCTGGCGGCACTCGGCGTATTATACGGGATAAAGAAACTCAGACAAAAAAAGAAATAATGTTATAGATGGAGCGTGTTTTGCCAATTTGAAAACTAACCGGTATTACAGGGTTTGTGACTAATCTTAATGTTTCGTTCACACATTTATTTCTAATACTTATTATCTGAAAAAAAGAAAATTGTTAATTTTTGATATTTGTTTTTAAAATTATTTACCTTTGTCAAGTTAATAACCAATTTATAATTAATTATCGCATTATGAAAATTTACGCTGGCAATCTTCACTACGGAATGACTGAAGATGAATTACAAAAAATTTTTGAAGAGTATGGACAAGTAACATCCACCAAGATCATTACTGATAAGTACTCAGGAAGAAGCAAAGGGTTTGGTTTTGTTGAAATGCCCGACGATGCTGAAGCTCAGCAAGCAATTGAAGAGCTCAATGGCAAAGATGTTAAAGGAAGAAACATTACAGTGAACCAATCTATCGAAAGAAAAGAAGGAGAGCAAAGAGGCGGAAACAACAGAAGAGAAAATTTCAGAAGAAATAACAATTACAGAAATAACGAATAGTTATTCATCTGAGGAAATGATTTTCTGATTTCGAAAATTTTGATATTCCATAAATAGCGGCAGAAATGCCGCTATTTTTTTTAATCCCAGATTACGCAATAGGAACGAAGTCAACTATTGTTTAGCGCGCAGGATTGTGGGTTGAATTTGGGTTAATACCAGTCAATGATCCGGAATTTTTTTCTGTATCCGTTTTCTATCTCTGCCAGCAAATCACGGACGATGTTCAATTCAGAAATGTCCGATCCCTCAAAAGTTAATCCATCAGGATTTATATTTTTTTGATCGAGAATTACCTGATGAAAATGTTTTAAATACTCAATAAGAAATACGGCTTCATTTTCAGAAACAACTTGCTGAGATTTTAAATATTGCAGGATCCGCAACCCATCCACCTTTTCGGCACAGGCTTTTATGAATTTATTCTTATCCTTGAAATTTTCACGCAGGGGAGTCCACAGATCATCGCAGAGAAAGGTCTTTTGCAGAAAATGGTCCATAGGTGTCTCTACATCATTGCTGAAAAGGCTTTCAAACAAGTCAAACGTTTTTTTTACCTGATCGAATAAAAGATACGAATACATCGGATAGCTTTCCCATTCATTGTTGCGTCCTTTGATCAATGCCGGCCCGGTGCCGAAGAAGACACGGTCAGAATAGCGTGTTGCAGGGTATGTCGCTTCTTCATTCCAAACGATAACACCACCATATTTTCTTAGTTTTTGCAGAAAATAAAAATCTTCGCCGCTGAGTTTCGGCGTGATGCCGCCCATGGCGCGGTATGCGTGAACCGGAACGGCCATCGAGGATCCTATCGCTGTGAAACAATAAGGATTTTTTATACGCCACAAATTGATGGCATAATACCTCATATATATCTCATAACGGAGCATGGAGCGGTCTATCACATCATCACCGGTAAGCCTGTGATAATAGGGTAATGCCAGTGCGACAGCATTTTTATATGGGTGAAAATTCCTTACTATGGAACTGCAGAATTCCGGATCAAAAACTGTATCTGCATCCATACAAATAATAATAGCATCTTCCGGGGCCACAGAAGAAATATGATCCATGGCCACTTTCCGCGCCCAGCCGACTCCGTGCTTTTTCCCTTTCCAGCCCTTGCTTTCAGAGGACCTGTCAATGACGGTAAGAGGAAACTTGTCGTAAGCGTTTAAGTATTCAAGGGTCCGGGCATTATTTTCGCAAATATGTTTTTTTTCAGGGTCATATCTGAAACTTTCCGGCTGGTTCACACAAACGACCACATTAATATTTTTATAAGTTTGTTTTTCGACACACGAAAAGCAGGCAGGTAAAAAATCTGCTTCGTTCATCGCAGGAATAGCAAAAAATATTTCAGGCTGAGAAGTGCTCACGATAGCAAAGGAAAATAAATATTCTCAGGCAGCAAAAAAATGGGGTTACTTTTTGCAAAAATGTGTATACTTGTACAAATAAAAACAAATATTTATGAGCGAACCAAAGAAATTTGTTCCTTTTGTTTCTGCCGAAACCAATATGAGAGAATTCTCTCTGAGAGCTGTGCTGCTGGGTATTCTTATGGCGATGATCATGGGTGCCGCAAATGCCTACCTTGGCCTGAAAGCCGGGATGACCATCGCTGCAACCTATACCACTGCGGTGCTTGGCATGGCAATACTAAAAGCGGTCAAAGGCACTATACTTGAAGAAAATACGGCACGTACAGTAGGCTCCATCGGCGGGAATATTGCCACCGGGGCCATTTTTACCTTACCGGCATTTTATATAGCTTCAGTGTGGGATCCGTTTTATTCTGCCTCACATTATATTCTTGCCATCGTTATTTTGGCCACAGCAGGAGTTTTAGGGATTATGTTTACTACCTTGCTCCGCCGGGTTCTTGTTGAAGACCATGACCTTCCTTTTCCGGAATCGGTGGCTGCGGCAGAAATACATAAATCGGGCAGGGGAGGTTCCGGAGGATCGAAATTTCTTCTTTGGGGAATGGGTGTAGGCGCTTTTTTTACCGCTTTGGTGGAGTTTAAGTTTATTGCTGTCACGTGGCAAAAGATAGTTGCCTTTTCAAAAGGGGCCGTCTTGCTGAGGTCACCGGGAATGGCTCCTGCGTATTTTGGTGTTGGTTACATCATCGGGCCCAAACTCGGGGCCATCAACTTCAGTGGCGGATTGCTCGCGTGGGGGCTGATGGCTCCGGTAATTGCCTATTTTATTAATTATAATGATGCCGGTGCTGTCAGCGACTGGGCCGTTGAAATAACACGTGTCTGGAAAGCTTATGTCAGGTATATCGCCATCGGGGGGATGCTGGTAGGCTCATTCTATACCCTTTATAATATGCGTAAAAGTTTGTTCAGCGGAATACAACGTTCTTTTGCTAACCTTAAAAAATCCTCATCCGGAACCAGTGCTTTTTTACGCACCGAAAAAGATATCAATATGCGCTGGTCGCTGATGGTGATTGGAATTATCATGATCATCATGTTTGTTATTTTCAACTACTTTTCCCGCGACTCATGGGCTGCAGGTGTTGCCACGGTGGTAATGCTGTTCATGGGTTTTGTTTTTGCTGCTGTATCAGGCTATCTTGTAGGCATTATCGGTGTCAGCAATAATCCTACCAGCGGACTTACCGTATCAGTGCTTATCATCGCCGCTTTGCTGATGGTTGCTCTGGGGCTGAGAGGGGATGCAGGACTTGCTGCTGTATTGGGCGTTGCTGCTTTTACCTGCACCTCTGTTTCTGTTGCCGGAGAAATGATGCAGGACCTCAAGGCAGGACATATACTGGGATGCACACCCTGGCGTATGCAGCTTGGCGATGTTTTTGGCGTTATGGCTGCTTCAACGATAATGTTCCTGATTCTTACCCTGCTTCATCTTGGCGATATTAAAGAAGTGGTAGGTAAGAAGATCGAAAAACTCGAAAAAGACAAGGTGACCACCGTTGAATACAAGGGAAAAGACCAGTCCCTTGCAGGAACTACTTATACCCTTGAAGATATAAAAGCCATGCCGCCTGAAAAACAAAATGATGTTCTCGATGCCAATGCCGGTTTTGGAGGTGAAAAACTTCCGGCTCCTCAGGCAAGCCTGATGGCTGTTGTGGCAAAAGGAATTGTCGACATGAAAATGGAGCTGATACTAATTGTGGTCGGTATCTTTATGGGACTCGCCCTGATATTAATGCAGGTGAAAAGCCCTATGCTGATTTGTGTGGGGATGTACCTGCCAATAGATACTTCTTTTGCCATATTTCTGGGCGGGCTGATGAAAGCCATTACCGACAGGTATGTGAAAAAACGCGGCTGCAGCGAAGAACAAAAAGAAAAAATCACCAATACAGGTGTACTCCTGGCCTCCGGACTGATCGCGGGAGAAGCACTCATTGGCCTTTTATTTGCCGGACTAGCCTTTGCTGAGATCAAGATGTTCCATATGTTCGAAAATCCATCGTTTATTGGCAGTCTTATTGCAATTCTTATTATAGGTTTTATGCTGGTAAAATTTCCTTTAGGCGGAAAAATCAATAATAGTAAGAAACAGGAAGGCTGAACATAGGGAGAAAATCCAAAAAGTATTGAAAATTATTTTGCAGAGCAGTCTGTTATTATGCTGTTAGCTAACCGAACTTAGGTACTCTGCTTTGAAAGTATTACCTGGCAGACAAGGTCAATATTTTCTTTTTTGATATCAATTATCATAGGGTTTTTCAGCGACCAGTTTTCGATGACCTTGTCCACGATGCTTTCTCGCACTACCCAGATCATTGGACTTTCAAACAATTTCACCAGATTCGACAGGCTTTGGGCCCATCCCTCGTTTTGCAGTTCCCAGGGACCAACCTCATCAACTACAACGACATTAACAGTATTGAGATTTTCCGGATTAAGTATTTTGTTTCCGGTTACAAGGGCTTCCTGACTAAAGTAAAATTTACCCACCATGGGCATTTCATCATTTCCGGATGTCCTTGCCAGAACAATTCTTTGTCCGTTACTTAAGTCAATAAGATCATATCCGATATGCTCGTTCTGCTCAAAAACAGACGGAGCGATAAAGCCTCCAATGGTGATATTATTATTTTTTAATTGCATTACAATTTCCTTCAGGAAAGTTGTTTTTCCGGTTTTTTCTGTGCCGCGGATAAGGATGACATTTTCCTTTTCATTTAACTTCAGTTCTGTTTTTTCAAGCCAGTAATCAGCCCTTGCCACCATCTGTTGAAAAGTTCTGCCCGGCTTTCTGAAAATATCTTTCACGCGCGGAAGGTTAGAGATCATCAGAGGCAGCGTGTCAAAGGCGATCTCAAGGGCCAGCGGAAGCTGCCAAAAGGGTGAATTGACAAATAACTTCCTTAGCTTCGGGTTTCTTAGCTCGGTGCCTATCACCGAAAATCCTATGATAACAATCGCAGCCCTGAAATTCATTTCCAGGCCGATGAGAATGCCCTCAATAAAACCACTGCCGGAATTTTTCAGTTTGTATAGTACAAAAGCAGAAACCATGGTAAGGATCACAAAGCTTATCCAGAATCCGGGTTTTGCCAGCAAATGCATGGTTTGCCTGTAACGCACTATCCATAAGGTAAGCATGAGGCATCCTCCGATTGTCCAGTACGGCCATTTAGTAAAGCTCATCAGCGCCAGCTCTGCGATTAGCAAAAGAATATTGGCCGCCAGCCAGAAAAACGAAAAAGGAAAAAAGGTGTCTGCTTTTCTTGACTTTATCTTCATCACCTGTTTAACAGAAAGGCTTTGCTGAGTTACTGGCTGACAGGCAGCCCTTCGTCCGATATAAATTCCAAATATTGAAGCGATAAGGCCAAGGAAGATATACAGCACAACCAACACGGCCAATGGCAACCAATAGATATCAGTACCTAAGTGAAGCTGTTTCTGAGCAAATACGGTCAGGTTGGCGTACAGGTCAATGATGTTAGGCCCGTAGATGATGATGAAATTGCCTATCATAAAGACCAGGTTCCACAGCATGGCCAGTATCCCTGCCAGCAGAAATGAAAAAATATTTTTTCTGAAAATACGCACAGAGAGCTC
The DNA here is from genome assembly GCA_035353775.1 of Bacteroidales bacterium. GTDB lineage: Bacteria > Bacteroidota > Bacteroidia > Bacteroidales > CAIWKO01 > CAIWKO01. The sequence goes on from DAOQAF010000028.1 coordinate 7,653, forward strand.
CATGAGCAGGGCTTCAAAGAAAATCGCGACCATAGGGCCGAATATCACGGCACTTGGCGATATTGATTTCATGAGTGCGCACACCACGCCCGACCGCCAGAACAGGCCTCTCTCTTTCCATATATGGGCAACCGAAATCAGCAGGATAATACCGATGGCCGTGAGGATATTTCCTGCAAAAGGCACTTTCAGGTTATGCAGGAAACTGCCAATGACAATTTCTGATGATGCCCACAAGCACCCTAAAACAGAAGCTTTAAGCCACTTGTTGCTGAGGTGTTTTTTTTGTGTCATGGACGGCGTATTAAAATCATTTATTAGCTGCAGGGTGCAAATTAAGCAAAAAATCATGTTGATATGATTTTTATTGGCTATATTTGAAGAAAAAAGAAATGGAAAACAATGAACTGGAACGTGCTAAAACATTTGCATTTAGCGGAATTGTTGAATATGCTGATGGCGCGGTGGTCAGCCGTACAATCATAAAAAAACAGACAGGCAATGTTACTGTATTTGCCTTTGACAAAGGTGAAGGCCTGAGCGAACATACGGCGCCTTTTGATGCGTTGGTAAATATAGTCGACGGCACTGCCGATATCATCATCAATGGGGTATCAAATATTCTGAACGCCGGGCAGTCCATCATTATGCCGGCTAACATTCCTCATGCCCTGAAGGCGGTGGAGAAATTTAAAATGGTGCTGGTGATGATCAAAAGCTAAATAATTAAATTAAATATTTACAAGGCCAACTATTATTTAGATAATACCATTAGGTAATCATAATACTTTCAGGATGATATTTGATTTTGGAATGTTTATGCCGATAGGGTAGAGAGTAGCTATTGGCATTTAAAGTGGTTTGTTTTACCAGAATATGATAATGTAAAATTGATACTTTGGTTAATCTGATATGTATAACGGAATATACATGCACATGAAAATGATATACTAAATCAGTTCGAATTCTTTCAATACTTCTTCAGTAGGTTTTCCATTATCGTCCCATTTCCTCATATTGTAATATTCCTTTATGAAGGATTTGAAATAATCCCGTTCGAGTTTTTTCCCTTTCATAAAACCGCCCAGGCTTTCTTCATTGAAGAAACGTGCAGGCAGTGTGTCGTCGGCTTCGGAACGCCCGTTTCTAAGGTTGTATGCTCTTGACAGATGATTGATTCTGGCTCCGATTTTTAAAAGGTTCTCAGCCGTATGATTGCTTCCTGTAGCAGCATTCAGTATGCCTGCCAATACCGGCAGACCTAAAGGGAGAAAATCGCAAACTACCATACTGTTCCTGACGTTGGTGGCATCAATACCCTCGAAAACGGCGGGAAGGATGTCTATAATTTTAAAATCAGGTCCATTTTCAGATTCAGCAATCCATAAACGGGTGTGACTGGCAAAATCGGCTACCGACATGGCTACACCCATAGTGAGGGATCCTTTCGGGTTAATACCCGATAATTCCATGCCGCAGATCTGAATGGCAAAATCCATGCTTCCTTTGCCAATTTTCAATGCTGCTTCGCGTGTGCCATCGGCAAAAATTTCACCCAAACCTGTTCTATAAGACATCTGTTTCAGCAGTTCCCGTTGAGCTTCAGCATTACCCCAGTTTAATTTCAAGCCTTTGGTATCTTCCATTAAACCTTTTTCATAGCATTCCATGGCAAACCCTACGGTACCGCCGGCACTGATAGTGTCAAGGCCCAGGTCATTGCAGATTTCATTGCCATAAGCAACATCTTTGATATTTGATATTTCACATGATGAACCTAAAAATGCTGTTGTTTCATACTCCGGGCCTTCAATTTCATGGCCATCCCAGCGTGCCCATTTGGAGCAGCGTATCGAACAGTTGTAGCATCCGGTATCTTCCCAGTTTAGTTCTTCACGTGTGGTTTCAGAACTGATCTTTTCAAATTCTTCGTACTGAACTTTCTGCCAGTTTTTCACTGGTAAAATCTCATTGTTCTGGCAGCTGCGCACACATTTCATAGTACCTTTTAGTCGGCGGAACTTGACGTTGGGATTATTCAAAACATTTTTTGTTGCCTCCAGGTTCAGTTCTTTGAATTTTGCTTCATCAAAATATTTAACAGGGATGTTCCCGTCAACAACAATCGCTTTAAGGTTTTTTGAACCCATCACAGCGCCCACGCCTCCGCGTCCGAACTGGCGGTGCTTGTCTATGCCAATGCATGATATCTTTGAGAGATTCTCTCCGGCAGGCCCAATGGCTGCTACCCTTGGGTCAATGCCAGGATGTCTTTTTATTAGTTCATCATTAATGAAAAAAATTCCTTTGCCCCATAATTCGGATGCGTCAAGAATTTTAACTTTATCTTCATTAATATAAATATAAACAGGCTTTTCTGATTTCCCTGTTATATACAGATAATCATATCCTGCAAATTTCAACCTCGGGCCGAAACTTCCGCCACAATGGCTATCCTGTGCACAACCTGTTAGCGGCGAACGCGTAACGAGGGTGGTACGGGCGCTGGTCTGCATCTTAGTTCCGGTGAAGGGCCCGTTGATAAAAATCAATGGGTTTTCAGGATCAAACGGGGCAGGACTAGGATTTAACCGGTTAAGCAGAGCAAAGCCCATTCCTTTAGCGCCAATGTATTGCTCGATAAGTTTTTTCTCAGTTTGTCCAAACTCCACTTTTTTTGTGGTAAGGTCAATTTTTAAGTATTTGTTTGTGTATGACATATTTTCTTTTATTACAGGTTTGCAGGTTATAGGTTTACAGGTTAAAAGTTAGGCATTACGGGTTATATTGGTTGCAAATTCATTTGATATGTGGGTTTTGAGTTATCTAAATTTATCTCCTTTATATTCGGTTTTTTTCAGATAGTCAATAAATTTAGAAATCTGTTTGCTAATTTCAAGAATGCTTCCAGATAGATCGTTGAATTGTTCTTCAGTTATGAATTTTCTGTCGTATACCCGGTAAAGTTGTGATCTTGCTTCACCTGCAGAGGCTTTTGAAATATAAAGAAACTGAATAAATTCTTTTTTGCCTCCTCTTTCAAATCCTTCGGCGATGTTGTCCATTACAGAACCGGAACTTCCATTCAACTGGTCTTTTAACGCATAATCTTTAGAAAGTCCGGTTTCAGTCATTAAAACGTATATTTCATTGCATAAACATCTTGCCTTCTGCCAGATTTCAAGATCTTCAAATCTATTGATTTTTGACATTTTTATAACTATAAATTATCAAGCCACCTTTAAACTTTCTAACCTTCCAACCTCCCGATAGCTATCGGGACAACTTTCCAACCTTCCAACTTTTTAACCTTCAACCTTCTAACCTTCTAACCTTCTAACCTTCTAACCTTAAATTCTTCCAATCTTCTATCCTTTGTGAATCGCCAGCATATCAGTCAAAATAGCGTACCCCGTCTGAATTCTTCCGGCTCCGGGGCCAACTACAGTTACATCACCTAACATATCCGTGGAAAAAGTAAGTGCATTGTTTGCACCCATCACACCGGCAAGCGGGTGAGTTAGTTCTACCATTTCAGGGCTAACCGATCCACTTACTTTGCCATTTTTATTTTCGACACAGCCGATCAGTTTCCAGCGTTTGCCTTCTTTCTTGGCTTTTTCAATGTCTTTGGAAGTAATCTTCGTAATTCCTTTACAAGAAATATCATTTATTTTTAAAGGTGCGCCCATCACTACATTTGCAAGGATACATACTTTTCCTCTTGCATCGTAACCTTCCACATCGCCTGTCGGGTCTGCCTCAGCATATCCCAGCTCCTGAGCCACTTTCAAAACAGCCGCATAGTCCATGCCTTTCTCCATTTCGGTAAGCATATAGTTGGTAGTTCCGTTAAGTATACCTTTTATTTTGCTGATCTCGCAACCGGCTAACGGGCCTTTGCTGAGGTTGATGATCGGAGTTCCTGCAACCACGGTTCCTTCAATCATGAATTTTACGCCATTTTTGTCGGCTAATTTTTTAAATTCCTGGTATTTCAACGCGGCAGGGCCTTTGTTGCTGGTAACCACATGTTTTTTTGCGCTGAGAGCAGTTTTTACGTGGTCAATGGCAGGGCCGCCTGTTTTCAGGTCGGTGAAAGTAAGTTCGCAAACAATGTCGGCGTTGCAGCTTTTAATTAACGAAAGGGTGTCTTTTTTATAAAGGTCTTTCGTAAATTTTTTCTTAGCCTTGGCGGTTTTCAGCATTCCCGGGATATCAAGCCCTTTGGCATTGTAACAATTTCCGTATGCAAAGTCGGCCACTGCCACAATATCAAAGTCAAATTTGTAGTTGTCTTTTAAATATTTCTTTTTATTCAGAAGTATCTCACTGATACCCTGTCCTACGGTACCAAAACCTATAATTGCAATTTTGTGTTTCATAAAATATTAATTGTTTAGTTGTATAATAAGAGAATTTTATTTTTTGTTTAATGTGGCTGATGAGGCTCCTCCGGCAGAATATTCGGGTGATGTAAAAAATACTTTTTTGCCGTCGAGTGTTGACAAGGCCTGGTCGAGATCGGCGATGATATCATCGGGATGTTCGCCGCCTACGCAAAGACGAATAAGATTTGAAGGGATGCCGGCCAGTTTGCGGCCTTCTTCGCCTTGCTGCGAGTGAGTAGAAATAGCCGGGATCGTAGCCACGGATTTTATTCTTCCGAGGTCGGTAGCACGCCATATTCTCTGGAAGGCATCAAATACGTCGCGGGTTTTCTGTGCATCACCTTTAACATGGAACGACATCAGGTGTCCGTAGCGGTTCACAGGCTTGCCGTACATTTCGTCATATTCGGCATCGACCAGCCACAGATATTCTGAAGCAAGATTATGCAGGGGATGGGATTCAAGGCCTAAATAATCAACCTGTTCAATATGCTTGTGCGATTCGAGGTATTTGGCAATTTTCATGGTACTGCGGCTGAACATATCAATTTTTGAACGCAGGGTGCGCATATCGTTCAACGCTAATATAGCATTCATAGGAGAAATGTTTGGCCCCATATCCCGGTTTGGCAGTTGCTTGAGGTACCCGCCGTAGCAAGCTTTCAGTTCGTCACAGCTATAGCGTGAGGTCAGGTTGTCGCGTGCGATAACAGCGCCGGAAATGGCAAACCCGCTTGATGTGATGGTTTTGGTCGATGATTGTATCACAACATCGGCGCCGAGTGTCAGTGGCCGAAGCAGGGCGGGAGTGGCCACCGTATTGTCGATGATCACGGGGATACCATGTGCATGTCCCAGTTCAATAACTTTCTTCAGATCGAAGAATGCCTGCGAAGGATTACTGGGCATTTCGCCATACAGAAAGCGGGTGTTTTTATCAATTTTGGATTCCCATTCCTTTATATCGTTTGAGTTGATGATCTTGCGCCATTCGATGTTGCGCTCCTGATCTTTACGGACACCAAATTGCTGGAATGTTCCGCCATAGACCTGGCAGGTAGCCACAAAATTCATTTTTTGGTTCGGATTTTTGGGATCCACAGCAAGAAATGGTTCGGTAGCGCTTGCGATAGCCGCCATTCCTGAAGATGTTGCACAGCAAGATGTTCCGGTTTCCATGCCGTATCCTTCGAGCAGGGCAATGGCACCTTCAAAATAGTACATACTTGGGTTGCCGATGCGCGAATAACACCATGTTGGCACCTGGTAGGCCAGTGCTGCTTCCATTTCATCCGAATCACGGTATGCCTGCGATGAGGACATATATATAGGTTCAATAATAGAGCCCTGATTAAAATCAAGCGCTTCCTGCATGGAATAAACCCCGTGTACCGCGATGGTATCGAAGCGGCATTTTTTCATCCTGCCAATATTTTCTGCATGCCATTGTGCTGCACGTTTTGCAGCATCCTTGTAGTAATCAATTCCAGTAGTTTTCATATCAGTATAATATTTAGAAAAATAATAATTTAAGTACACAAACCTACTAATTTTTTTTATACAAAAAATATTTGTGGAAAAAATGTTCGGGTTGTTTATTAATCTCATTTGTTGCTTAAGAAAATTGATGATTTCATTTGTTCACATCATTAATTAAAATTATTTTTGAAAATAAATTGGGAAACACACGGGTAAGGATTATTTCTATTTCATAAAAACGATATCATTGGGTATACAAAAACATATTTCAGACAATAACTGGTGGAAATGGGGCATAGCCTCAAAGAGATTTAAAGTGTCTGATTTTCCACGATTGTATCAGCTTCTGCATGACCGCTTTAATCTGGATTTCAACAGTACTCATACAGAGACGGCAGAATTCAGCATTGTTGGTAATGATGAAAATGTGTCGCTGATTAACGGTGTTTTTTCAACAAAACTGCCTGGAATAAAAATTACTACAGACCTCGATACACGCCTTTCCCGGTCGCTTGGAAAAAGTTATGCCGACCTGCTGTTGGTTTTAGATCATATTCCGGTCCAATTGCCCGATGCTGTTATATTTCCCGGGAATCATGAAGAGGTAATAAAAATTCTGAATGTATGTTCTGAGGATGACATTCTTGTTGTGCCGTTTGGCGGTGGCAGCAACGTGGTTGGCGCTTTTAACCGTAAGAATGTTAATAAACCCTGTGTGATGCTCGATATGTCTCAGATGAAAAAATTGCTGAATCTGGATGTTGTCAATCATACCGCTTTTTTCGAGGCGGGAATTTTCGGGCCTGATATTGAAAGTAGTTTGAATAAGGAGGGATTCACCCTTGGGCATTTCCCGCAGTCTTTCGAATTTTCAGCATTAGGCGGGTGGATAGCCACTCATTCCGCTGGTCAGGAATCATCGGGTTACGGACGTATAGAGGATATGGTCGTTGCACTTAAGGTAGCCACACCGAAGGGTACAATAAGTACGGGCGATTATGAACATGATGCGGAAGGAGTCAATCTCAGGCATCTTTTTTATGGCAGCGAAGGAATGTTTGGCGTTATCACCGAAGCTCTTGTATGCATTCAACGGCTACCTGAAAACAAAAAATGGTTGGTGGCTCTGTTTCCGTCATTTGAAACCGGGACAGAAGCAGTCCGGAAAATTGTACAAAAAAATATACATCCGGCGGTCGTGCGTTATTCCGATGAACAGGAAACTTTTTTTCTGCAATATGTTTCGCATAAACCGTTTACCTTCTTCTCAAAAATCAAATCTTTTTTTAATGATCTGGTGTTGCGTTCCAAAGGAATAAAAAGTCCGAGTATCCTATTGATTCGCTTCGATGGTGATAAAGAAGATATATTTGTACGAAGCATGATCGCTGCTGAAATTATCCGTAAACATAAAGGTTTTCTGGTAGGAGAAAAACCTGGCAGGAAATGGGAACACGCTCGTTTCGACTTGCCTTACCTGCGCGACGACCTTCTTGAAAATGGTATTCTGGTGGATACTATGGAAACAGTATTGCCCTGGGATAAAATTAATACATTTAAGCAGGAACTGCTGGCTGAGTTACAAAAGTCGGCTGCCTTTGGTTATGACAAAGGGATATTGATGTCGCACTTGTCGCATGTTTACAACTCATGCTGCAGTATTTATTTTACCGTGATTACGGCCCGGGATACCTCAGGTCCTTTAGCACAATGGGAAGAAATTAAAAAGATCGTGACTGATTTTATTGTCAGATCAGGTGGCGCGGTATCGCATCACCACAGCATCGGCCGTATGCATCAGTCCTGGTATGTGAAAAAAACGGATGCCCTGACTTTAGAAATACTTTGTAATTTAAAAAAGACTTGTGATCCGAAAAATATTTTAAATCCAGGGAAATTATACGATGAATAGATCTGCATGGATAGCAAAGGCACAGAATGAATCCTTTGATGTATGCATCATCGGAGGGGGTATCACTGGCGCAGGAATACTGGCTCATGCCATACAGCGCGGATGGAAAACCCTCCTTATCGACAAGCAGGATTTTGCTTCAGGCACAAGCAGCCGCTCATCCAAAATGATACACGGAGGGTTGCGATATCTGAAAATGATGAAGCTTGGAATGGTTTACGAAGCTTTACATGAACGTGAACACCTGTTTAGAACATATCCGGGGCTTGTCAAGCCTCTGCCTTTCATAATGCCGGTTTATCATTCATCATTTTTTCTTGCTGTCATGGCGCTCTTCATTCGTTTATACGGCAAGCTTGCCGGACGGTCAGTCCTTAGTAGGTCACAGAAATTAGCTGCTGAAGAAGTCGGAAAATACCTCCCGGGAATAAATCATAATAAGTTGAAAGGAGGTATTCTGTATTGGGACGGTTGGGTGAACGATGCTTTGCTGGCCATACAGTCCATTAAAGAATCGTATCAGAAAGGGGCTGTGGTATTAAATTATTGTGAAGCAAAAAAGTTTGTTTATCAGGACGGCCTGGTACAATCCATGGAATGTACTGATAATACTGACGGGCAGAACTTTTCAGTAAATGCACAGGTTTACATTAATGCCACAGGGGTTTGGACCGATGAGGTGCTGGAACGTGCTTCAGGCAAACATCAACCTGTAATGAAACCCAGCAAAGGTGTTCATGTGATGGTTCCCGCAGCTAAGATTCCTTCTGATTATGTTGCTTTGGTGCAATCAGGCGCTGATGATAAACGTTACGTTTATAGTTTTCCCTGGGAACACGGCCTGACGGTACTGGGCACTACCGACACCGAATACAGTGGCAACCCTGAAAAAGCTGTTGCTCAGCAGGACGACATTAATTATTTATTTAACTCCTTCAATAAAAACTTTCCGTCGGCAAAGCTCACTATCAATGACATTGTCGGGGTTTATACAGGACTACGCCCCATGCTGGATGATAATCATAACAAGGGCAGCTATCTTCGTTCGCGGGAATACCGTATCTGGTGGAGCTCATCAAATTTTTTGAATATTGCCGGAGGCAAACTGACCTCATTTTTATCGATGGGTAAAAAATGTATGGATGTTACTGAAAAATGTCTTAATCGTAAAAATATTCCTGATGTCGATGTACATTCAAACAAAAGTGAAGTTATCCATGAGGATTACTATAAAGAGGAAAACGCATCGGATGAAATATTGATTAATGGATTTAACCTCACCGGAGCCGAAATTATGCATCACATCCGTTTTACATTTGCACAGGAGTTGTCCGATGTCCTGACACGAAGGACATCAATCACGTATGCCATGAAAAACTTTGACGAAAATGGCGTACGCAAAGTAGCAGAAATAATGGCGGAAGCGCTCGCTAAGAACAGTGAATGGGCTGACATGCAGGTGGCGAAATACCGCCGGCATTGGGAGGAATACCACCCGGATTTTTTATAAAAAAACAAAATTAATTATGGCCAATATTGCATTCATAATAGACGGAAGAAAAAAGAACAAAAACCAGATGTTTCAGAGCTTTGAACAAAGTTTCGGACAGGCTCACCAACTTAAAAAATTTTTTACGGAATATGCCGGTCATGCCATATTGCTTGCTGAACAGGCTCTTAACGAAGGATTCACTCATATAATATGCGTTGGCGGCGATGGCTGCCTGCATGAGGTTGTCAATGGGATGATGAAAGCGCGTACGGCGATGGGAGAGGAGCAATGGAGCCGTATCCGTCTGGGTGTTCTTCCAAAAGGATCGGGTAATGATTTTGTAAAAACAGTACTTGTACCGGAAGACCCCGATGGGCTTAAAAAAGCCGTTGAAGCCGATCATTCAAAACGCATCGACCTATGTGAGGCACGCTTTGAATCTTTTTCGGGAGGAGAGCAAAACCGTTACCTGGTCAATATTGCTGATGTCGGAATGGGTGCGGTGGTCGTTGAGAAACAGAGCGTCTATTCCAAGCGTATGAATGCCTTATTTAACTATCAGCGGGCGATTCTGGGCACGTTTTTTACCTATAAGAAAAAGCCACTCAGGGTTACAGCCGATACCTTTACTTATGAGGGAATTGTCGTGGACTTCGTTATAGCTAATGGAAAATATTATGGTAATGGACTTGGCATTGCCCCGGACGCAGTAATTGATGACGGTGTATTTTCAGTGACTGCCATTGGCGATGTTTCGTTGTTCGATTATCTGAAAAAACTCTCCGTGGTTCGTAAATGTAAAAAACCTGACTTGCCGGAATTGAAGTATTATACTGCCAGAGAATTATCCCTCGAATCCTTATCAGGAAAGATACCTTTTGAGATAGATGGTGAATTTGTTGGGTTTACACCAATAAAGATCAGGGTAGTTCCTGCAGCCATTAAGGTTATTTGCAGGCAACCCGTTCGGGATTAAATAATTTGTTCTCTAACGTAGCGAATAACAAGACTTATAGGGAAAAAATTACTTTACCAGTTTTAAAATTTTTCCTTTGATGTCTGAATTTTTTATGATCCCGGAAAAGTGCTCACAGCCTTTTCCAATGGCCCATACACCAACAGGTGCAGAAGTATGTTCGTCGGTGGTCCAGCCTATTTGTGCCTCCTCCTGAATTTTTGCCAATAAATCACTACTGGTAAATATATAAGATTTTTTCTGTTGCCGGAGTTTATTTACATACAGGGCGTATTTGTTGACCTTCGATGGTGAATTTTCATCCTCGCCGGTTCCTAAGGCCATTCCACCGGTTTCATGATCTGCAGTAATGATGATCAGGGTATTTTTAGGGTGTTTCAGGTAAAAATCATAGGATTTTTTTATGGCCTCATTAAAAGCGTTGATCTCGTAAATTGCCGTCAGCGCATCGTTATCATGGCAGGCCCAGTCGATCTTTCCGCCTTCAACCATAATAAAAAAGCCCCGGTCGTTCATCAGGAAATTTTGGGCCTCTTCGGTATATTGTGCAAGCTGCATTTTATATTCAGGGAAATCAAGCGCGAATGGCAAAGAGTTTTTTTCTTCGCTGTACACGTTTTTCAGGAGCATCTGACTGTTGCGAATCGCAGTGTCAATAAGAATTACACGTTGATTCCCTTTGACAGTTAATGAATCGAACATCACGTGGTTAAATATTGGAAGAAAATTATTCTCTTTTAATTTCATGATCACCGCATCAAAGTCTTTGTAAATTTTTTTATTGGAATCTGCGTTGCCAAACTGAAAACCACCTCCGGCAAAGAATTCGAACCCGCTTTCTATAAGGTCGTTGGTAAGGTTGTCGTAGTTCCTGCGTGTAGGCTCATGCCCGTAAAAGCTGGCAGGAGTGGCATGAGTCAATGGAACAGATGTGATAATTCCTACTTTGAAATTCTTTTTTGTATGCAGAAATTCCGCAATACTCTCGAGCGCATTCCCTTTGTTTTCGCCTATATTGCCGTATGATGTTCTTTCACCGCAGGCTATGGCTGTACCACCGGCACCGGAATCCGTGATTTTGTTACTGTCGGCACATTCGGTTGTTGCAAGCCCAAAAGACCATTTATTATTCATGAAAATAAGAGGTTCTGCTTTTGTAAGTTCATTGAATTTTTCTGTGAGAAAGACCTGATTTGTTCCCATGCCGTCGCCGATAAATAAAAACACATATTTTATTTTTCCGGAATTTTGTGCGGGTGATGTGTAAAAAGCCAGGATGGGTGCAAGAAATACAAGCAATAGCAAAAGAAACTTTTTCATGATAAAGTAATTTGTTTTCAAAAGTAATGGTATTCTCAAAATAAACGGAATTGTTTTTTGCTATTATTATTCATATGATTATTGTGAGTCTTTTGATGAATTCACACATCCGGAATCTTGGTAAAAAAATATTGTTAATTATTATAGTTTGTCAATTTATTTTATTATTTTTACTCTAAAATCAAATAAAAAATAATCATGGAAAACGAAGAAAAAAACAAAGAAAACGAAGAACCCGTAAAAAAAGAAGAAGAAAGCTTCTGGGATAAACTGAAAGATAAAGCAGAAGATGTCTGGGAAAAAGTAGAAGAAAAGACGGAAAAATTGGGCGATAAGGTTGAAGATGCCTGGGAAAAAGTAGAAGATAAAGCTGAAGACGTCTGGGATAAAACAAAAGACAAGGCAGGGGATATTCTTGAAAAAGCTAAGGACAAGGTTGAGGATGTGGTCGATGATCTGAAAGGCAAAAAAGACGAGCCAGCGGCTGACCCTGCTAATAAACCGATTGCCCCGGAAACACCAAAAACAACAGATACCCCAAAAACAGAAGAAAACCCTCCGGTTTAGACGTTTTAATTTTGTAATTAATAACACGGCATCATTTTCTGTTGAAAGTATGCACGATTTTTATTTTCAAAATTCATACAAACAGAGTAGATATGTTACTAACTGAAAAAAGACTTTCAGCAATTGCTGGAAGTCTTTTATTGTAAATGGACGTTACAAGAAATCAAACAACTTCACATAGAATTAAAGTATGTGGGGCGCCTAAAATGAATTATCTGATCAAGGTTACAAGACCTTTGAGTTTAAATTTTTCACCAGTAATACTTTGGTATACCACATAATAAACATAAACACCGGAGTCATTATATTTGTCATTATTCTTTCCATCCCAGGCTTTATTCATATCATCAGTAAAGAACTGTATATTACCCCAGCGGTTGTAAATATAAAATTCATAGTTTTCTGTATCTGCACCTGTTATGATAGGGCTGAAGGTATCATTCATGTCATCGTCGTTTGGAGTAAACGCATTAGGGATAAAAACTATTATCTCAGGATAAATGGTTACAGTTTTTTGAATCGTATCCGAACAACTCTGATCGCTGTAAACGATAAGCTGCACAGGATAGGTGCCTGGTTCTGAATATAGGTGAGTTGGATTTTGTCCATCTGAATAGTTATTGTTATATGATGCAGGATCCCCAAAATTCCATTCCCAGGAATTTCCATGAATTGACAGGTCTATGAAGTCTATCTTAGGGTTATCAGCATAAGCAATGATCGGGTTATTATAAAAATCCGCGATCGGTTTAAGATATACCTTGACTGTATCTGTTGCAGAAACAGGGCAATCATCGGTTGTTCGTGCGCTGAGAAAGATCGTATAATTGCCGTTATTATTAAATGTATGAGTCGGCGTTGTCAGGGTAGAAGTATTATTCGCTGATGATAAATCTCCAAAATTCCACATCAAAGTATTTGTGTCAATTGGCCCAAGCGGTCCATAACCGAAAGTAACATCCAGCGGGCTGCACCCTTCTTTCGGAACAGATGTAACGGACAACTCGGGAACATTGTAAATCCCCACAGCCACCGTCGTCAAGCCCATGCAGCCGTTTGGATTATTGCCAATCACGCTATAGGTTGTTGTATTGACAGGTGATGCCACCACCACCGAGCCTGTTGCAGTAGACAAGCCGGTATTCGGTTGCCAGCTATATGTATAAGCGCCGGAGACTGTGAGCAAAATACTGTTCCCGTCGCAGATAAAAGGATTATTTGGTGTGACGGTAATTGTCAACAATCCGGAAATAACGATATGTGTTGTATCCGTATTGCTGCATCCTGTAACAGGGTTTGTGTAATTGTAGGTAATGGTATGTGTTCCGATACCTGCAACAGCGGGATCGAAAGTGCCACCCGTAATACCTGAACCAGAGTATATGCCACCGGCCGGAGAAGCTTGTGTCAGTGTGAACACAGGGGAGGTATAGCATAACTGGGGCATTGGAAAGAATGTGATTACCGGCAATGGATTCACGGTTATCGTGTAGGATGACGGAGTACCCGTACAAGTATTTGCGCTGGGTGTTACTGTAATTGTAGCAGAAATCGGTGTTGTTCCATTATTTGTGGCAGTAAAGAAAGGCACATCCCCTGAACCGCTTGCAGCCAGTCCTATGGCCGTATTGGAATTTGTCCAGGCATAAGTAGCACCGGCAGTAGGACTTGTAAACAATGTGCCGGGTACTGTATTTTCATGACAAACAACAATATTAGCGGGAACAACAACTATCGGAGTAGGATTCACAGTAATGGTATAAGTGGAAGGCGTCCCGACACAACTGTTCACAGTTGGTGTAACTGTGATTGTTGCTGATATTGGTGTTGTTCCTGTATTTGTGGCTGTAAACGATGCGATATTTCCTGCACCGCTGGCGGCTAAGCCGATAGCCGTGTTAGAATTTGTCCATACATAAGTACCGCCGTTTGGTACGCTGATAAAATTGGTTGCGGAAACAGTGCCATTATTACAAACTGTGATGTTGGCCGGAACAGTAACCGTTGGAGTGGGGTTTACTGTAATGGTATAAGAGGACGGTGTTCCGGCACAATTGTTCATAGTTGCTATAACGGTGATCGTTGCAGATATTGGCACAGTTCCGTTATTTGTGGCAGTGAACGATGGTATATTTCCTGAACCGCCTGCGGCCAGACCGATAGCAGCATTAGAATTTGTCCATGTAAAAGTTCCACCGGCAGGTGTGCTGACAAAGTTGGTTGCCGGAATATTGCCATTATTACAAACCGTAATGTTAGCCGGAACAGTAACCGTTGGAGTCTGATTTACGATAATCGTATATGTTGAAGATGGGCCGGTACAGTTGTTCAGGGTTGGTATAACCGTAATGGTGGCGGATATTGGTGCTGTTCCGGTATTTGTGGCAGTAAACGATGCAATATTCCCGGAACCTCCGGCGGCTAAACCAATAGCCGTGTTGGAATTAGTCCATACAAAAGTACCGCCGTTTGGTACGCTGATAAAATTGGTTGCGGAAACAGTGCCATTATTACAAACTGTGATGTTTGCCGGGACGGTGACGCCCGGTATGGGATTGATGGTAATGTTTGCTGTGGCACTTGTTGCTGAGCATCCCCCTGCAGCAGCTATAGTGTTCGTTACCGTATATGTCCCTGTAGTACTGGCTGCAAGATTCACCTGGCCAGTGCTTGTATTGACGAAAAATAAACCTGCAGGAGAAGCACTGAATGTCCCTGCAATGGCTCCTGGCCCAAAGGTCGGCGAAGGGTTTGCTGCATTCTGGCAATACGGCCCGGCATAATTAAAAGCAGCGCTAGGAGGAGCTGTTATGGTAACACCGGCAGTGCTGCTTGATGGACAGTTCCCATTTGTTAAAAATGTAACAGTATATGTATTTACTGCACTTGCGCTGGCATCGATAAGCCCTGTGGCAGAATTCAGAAATACAAGGCCTGGAGGAGCAGACGTAAAGGATCCTGTAGCTCCTCCTGTAATATTGGCTGAAGGGTCAGTTCCGGTCTGGCAGAAAGAGGAAGAAGGGTAATTAAATGCTGGATTATCTGTCGGAGTTACGGTAATTATCACATTGGCTGTATTAGAACAACCATAAGAATCAACAACCGTAACAGTATATGTTCCTGCGCCGAGGTTATCAGCTGTGGCCGTAGTATCATTTGCAGGAGACCACTGATAATGATAGGGTACAAATCCGTTTGATGCCGTTACTGTTGCAGAACCATCGTTATCCCCGGTGCAAGTTTCAGGAATCACGCTGGTGATGATGGATAAAGGGTTGCCGATGGTAACCATGATGCTGTCTACAATAGAATAGTTACAGGCATCGGATACTGTGACGTAATACATAGTGGGTGTAGGAGGATCAACTACAACCGAAGCGCTATTCCCTGCATTACCGCTCCATACGTAGGTGAGCGGAGGCGGAGTATGTCCACCTGCAACTGTAACGCCGATGGTTGACGGTAATCCGCTGCAGGTGTATACATCTGGAGTGGCAGTGGTCGACAATGGTTCGTAATTTTTAATTAGGACGACGACCATATCTGTAGTGCCGCAGACGCTATTAGTATAAGTAATAACTACCGTTTCTGTTGCTTCAGAAATATTGTCAGAAATTGGGGTTATCGTGATATTCAGAGAATTTTGTCCTGTTGGAATAACTAAGTTATTGGGGATATCAAGATAATCAACACCTTCCACGGCAGTACCGCCAACAGTATGATTGATCGTTACCGGGCTTGTCGCAGGATTTGCCAGATGAAATGTGATAATTGCATTATTACAACCTTCTATGGCAACTGTATCCACGGATGAAGAAAATGTTGTGCTATGTGAGACCGCATTGGAAGTAAAACTGTTTTCTTCAAGAAAAACACCTGAATCAAAAGAGGAGTCACCGGCATCGCCGATAGCTAATTTGATATGATACGTCTGACAGGGTTGAACGACACTCCATGATGTGTATACAATGGTCAGTCTGTCATATTGGTAAAAAGTACCGGTATTCAGCCATGAGTATGTCGCACCTTCATTACAGATGTTGTTGATAGTAACATAATTTGCCGGATTGTTCGGCATCACAGCAATGTTTTTTGCATTATTTGAAAAAGGGCCGGTAATACCGGGGCCGCTGATAAAAAATCCAAAAGCATCATTATATGAGGAGTTGCAGAATTCATCAAATTCTTCAGAGCCATAAACGTATCTGAACCTTACCGTATCAGACATGGGAACAAAGTCAAATTCTAAAACGGCTTTATCATAAACAACAGAAGTAACTAATAGCTGGAGGTCGGGGTCGGAACCCGTACCCGTTGATATTCCTGAACTGCCTGATGAATTTGGCCCGACGGCATCTCCTGCATTTCCTGATGATAGAATAATACCTCCTGTAAAACCAAGCTGAGAAGTAGCACCACCGGCCGTAGTAAAACTTCCGATCATATTTGAAGAGATTACTGCCGAAGAACCGTTGAAGGTGGCATTGCTGACTGTAACACCAGTCCCTACCAGAACTTGCTGGACTAATTGTAATGGTGTTAAGGCTATTGCCGCTCCCTGGTTGACCGTTAGTTGTGCCTGAGCCTTTCGGATCGGGGTTGCCGAAAAAGCAATGACAATTATAATCCCTAATAATAAAATATATAGATTTCTCATAATAATATATTTCAAGGAGTTAACGAATTTATAATCAAGTATAATTAGTCTATAAAGATAAGCAAATAAATCGCTAAAAGCAAAATTTTAATCTTAAATTATTAATAAAATAACGTTTAAAAGATACTTTGTATGAGTTGGTAATACAATTAGCCCAAATATTAATCAATAGGAGCTTGCGAACCTGTCTGAATGGCTCAGCCACTCAGGCTAATGCTTTAGTTGTGTTTATCCCTGTCGGCCTTGCGGCAGCCAGGCGGGCCGATTTAGTAAATGTTTCCCGACATGTTGGTTATATTGAAAAGACTTTCAATAATTACTGAAAGCCTTTTTTGTAAGTGGCATTAAAGGATAATCGTATTAATATATTTCCCTGGGACACAGGATTGTTTAATATTTATTACCTGATCAAAGTCACCATACCCTTTCTGGAAAATTCCTTACCTAATACACTGTGATATATAATGTAATATATATAAATACCGCTTTCAATATATTTGCCGTTTTTCTTTCCGTCCCATGCAGTATTCACATCATTAGTAAAGAATTGGATATTGCCCCATCGGTCGTAAATATAAAATTCATAGCTGTTCACATCTATACCTGATACGATCGGCCTGAATGTTTCGTTATTGCCATCCTTGTCAGGTGTAAAAGCATTAGGGATAAAAACTATTATCTCGGGTTTAACGGTTATCGGTTTTTCAACAGTATCGGAACAACTCGAGTTGTTATAAACGATAAGCTGTACTATGAAAGTACCAGTGTCCGTATATATGTGACTGGGATTTTGCGTTCCTGAAGAATTATCATCATCCGATGCAGGATCATCAAAATCCCATTCCCAGGAATTTGCATAAATGGAAAGGTCGGTGAAGTCCACTACCGGATTTGTGGCATAGGGAACTTCGGGATTAAAATAAAAATCCGCAACCGGTTTAAGATAAACCTTAACAGTATCTGTTGCAGAAACAGGGCAACCATCAGTTGTTTGAGCCGAGAAATGGATCGTGTAATTGTCGTTATCATTAAAGGTATGGGCAGGTGTAGTCAGAGTAGAAGTATTATCTGCAGAAGAAGGATCTCCGAAATTCCATGTTATCGTATTGGTATCTATTTGCCCAATTGCCCCGTAAAGGAAAGTAACTTCCAGCGGGCTGCATCCTTCTTTAGGCAGCGAAGTAATTGCCAACGCAGGAACACTATAAACTCCAACCGTTACCATGGCTGAACCCACGCATCCGTCAGGATTATTGCCAACAACAGTATATGTCGTGGTGCTGACAGGCGTAGCAATAACATTTGATCCGGTAAGTGCGGATAAGGTGGTGTCGGGTTGCCAATTAAATGTATTTGCGCCTGATGCAGAAAGCAATACGCTGTTTTCAGGACAAATAAAAGGGTTATTTGGTGTTACTGTAATCGTTAATGATCCGGAAATAACAATATCAGTAGTATTTGTATTACTGCATCCTGTCAAAGGATTGGTATAATTATAGGAAATGGTATGTGTACCAATACCTGCAATAGCAGGGTCAAAAACCCCTCCTGCAACACCGTTGCCCGAATATGTTCCGTTGGCTGGTGATGCCTGAGTCAGTGTAAACGCTGGCGAAGTGCTGCATAACTGCGGCATCGCAGAGAATGTGATCACCGGCAAAGGATTCACGGTAATCGTGTATGATACCGGAAGGCCTGCACAGCCGTTTGCCGAGGGGGTAACCGTAATGGTTGCTGTCACAGCTCCGGTTCCCGTATTGCTTGCTGTAAACGAAGGAACATCACCTGTTCCGCCTGCCGCCAGGCCAATATCCGGATTTGAATTTGTCCATGAATAGGTTGTACCAACAGTTGTACTTGTAAACGACGAAATGGGAACAACATCACCGTGGCAGGCAGTTATATTGGCCGGCAAATAAACGATGGGGGTGGGATTCACTGTGATGGTGTAGGTTGAAGGTGTACCAGCACAAGCATTGGCTGAAGGAGTGACCGTAATCGTTGCAGATATAGGTGCAGTACCGGTATTCGAAGCATTAAAAGCTGGGATGTTTCCTGAACCGCTGGCTCCCATACCGATGGCGGTATTAGTATTCGCCCATGTATATGTGGTGCCAGGGGTAAGACTTGTAAAGATTGTTCCTGAAACAGTTGTTCCGTTACATACCGTGATGTTTGCAGGGACAGTAACCGTAGGTGTTGGGTTTACGGTAATAGTATAAGAAGATGCCGTTCCCGTGCAGGTATTCGCAGTAGGTGTGACATTAATGGTTGCAGTGATCGGGCTGGTACCTGTATTGGTTGCATTAAACCCTGCAATATCACCGGAGCCGCTGACAGGGAGACCAATAGTCGTATTTGAATTAGTCCAAGTATATGTCGCACCGGGAGTCGGGCTTGAGAATGTGGTTCCTGAAACAGCGCCATTGTTACATACAGTAATATTGGCAGGAACATTTACTGTGGGCGTAGGATTCACTGTAATGGTATAAGTGGAAGCTGTCCCGGCACAACTGTTCACAGTAGGTGTAACTGTGATCGTAGCAGAGATTGGTGTTGTTCCCGTATTTGTGGCTGTAAACGATGCAATATTCCCGGTACCGCTCGCGGCTATCCCAATAGCAGTATTGGAATTTGTCCAGGAAAAAGTGCCTCCGCCTGGTGTGCTGACAAAGTTGGTAACGGCAACAGTACCATTATTACAAATGGTGATGTTTGCCGGAACAGTAACCGTTGGCGTAGGATTCACGGTAATGGTATAAGAGGAAGGTGCTCCTGCACAATTGTTCACATCTGCATTAACTGTGATAGTAGCAGATATTGGTGTGGTTCCGTTATTCGTTGCAGTAAAGGAAGGTACATCACCTGACCCGCTTGCAGCCAGGCCTATGGCTGTATTGGAATTTGTCCATGTAAAAGTACCTCCGGTTGGCGCACTGACAAAGTTTGTAGCGGCCACAGTGCCATTATTACAAACCTGGATATTGGCCGGAACAGTAACTGTTGCGGTTGAATTCACGGTGATGGTATAAGTGAATGGTGCTCCCGCACAATTGTTCGCAGTCGCTATAACAGTAATTGTAGCAGATATTGGTGTGGTTCCGCTATTTGTACCAGTAAAAGAAGGCACATCCCCGGAACCGCTTGCAGCCAGGCCTATGGCCGTATTGGAATTTGTCCATGCATAAGTAGCCCCAACAGTGGGACTTGTAAACAATGCACCGGGTACGGTATTACCGTCACAAACAATAATATTAGCGGGAACAATAACTATTGGAGAAGGATTCACCATAATGGTATACGAAGAAGGTGTACCAACACAACCATTGGCTGAAGGAGTAACAGTAATGGTTGCCGAAATCGCTGCCGTACCGGTATTTGTAGCAGTAAAGGCAGGGATATCCCCTGTATTACCTGTCGCCAGGCCGATAGCCGTATTGCTGTTCGTCCATGCATAGATGGCGCCTGTTACAGGACTGCTAAAGGCTGTTCCTGGAATAGTAGCTCCGTTACATACCGTGATGTTTGCAGGGACCGTAACCGTAGGTGTTGGGTTTACGGTAATAGTATAAGAAGATGCTGTTCCGGTGCAGGTATTCGCAGTAGGGGTAACCGTAATGGTGGCTGTGATCGGGCTGGTACCTGCATTGGTTGCATTAAACCCTGCAAAATCACCCGATCCGCTGCCAGAGAGACCAATAGCTGTATTGGAATTTGTCCATGTATAGGTTGCACCGGGAGTCGCGCTTGAAAATGTGGTTCCTGAAACAGCGCCATTGTTACATACAGTAATATTGGCAGGAACATTTACTGTGGGCGTAGGATTCACTGTAATGGTATAAGTGGAAGCTGTCCCGGCACAACTGTTCACAGTAGGTGTAACTGTGATCGTAGCAGAGATTGGTGTTGTTCCCGTATTTGTGGCTGTAAACGATGCAATATTCCCGGTACCGCTCGCGGCTATCCCAATAGCAGTATTGGAATTTGTCCAGGAAAAAGTGCCTCCGCCTGGTGTGCTGACAAAGTTGGTAACGGCAACAGTACCATTATTACAAATGGTGATGTTTGCCGGAACAGTAACCGTTGGCGTAGGATTCACAGTAATGGTATAAGAGGAAGGTGCTCCTGCACAATTGTTCACAGTTGCAATAACGGTGATAGTAGCTGATATTGGTGTTGTTCCGCTATTTGTGGCAGTGAACGATGGTATATTCCCTGAACCGCTTGCAGCCAGGCCTATAGATGTATTGGAATTTGTCCAGGAAAAAGTACCTCCGCCTGGTGTGCCTACAAAATTGCTTGCTGAAACATTGCCATTATTACAAACCGTAATATTGGCAGGAACAGTAACCGTTGGAGTAGGATTTACAGTAATCGTAAATGTTGATGGGGAGCCGCTACAGCTGTTCAGTGTTGGTATAACTGTTATGGTAGCTGATATTGGTGTCGTTCCAATATTTGTGGCAATAAACGAGGCGATATTCCCTGAGCCTCCGGCGGTTAAACCTATAGCTGTATTGGAATTTGTCCATGTAAAAGTACTTCCCGCAGGTGTACTGGTAAAGTTTATCCCAGCAATTACATTATTATTACAAACGGCGATATTAGCAGGGACTGTGGCGCTTGGTATGGGATTGATGGTAATATTTGCCGTGGCGCTTGTTGCTGCGCATCCCGCTGCTGCAGCGATGCTGTTCGTTACCGTATAGGTGCCGGGAGTGCTCGCAGTCAAATCAACCTGACCTGTGCTTGTATTAACGAAAACCAAACCCGACGGAGTGGCGCTGAATGCCTCTGCACCGGCTCCTGGTCCGAATGTAGGCGAAGGGTTTGCATCATCCTGGCAATACGGGCCTGCATAGTTGAACTCAGCTGACGGCGCATCCGTAATACTAACATTAGCCGTGCTGCTTGAGGGACAGAGCCCGTTTGTTGTGAATGTAACAGTATATGTATTAACAGCACTGGCACTAACATCAATAAGGCCAGTAGCAGAATTCAGAAATACCAGGCCGGAAGGTACGGATGTAAAAGACCCTGTAGCCCCACCGGTAATATTAGCCGAAGGATCGGTACCTGACTGGCAATAGAATGAAGATGAATAATTAAATGCAGGGTTATCAGTCGGAGTTACAGTAATATTTACACTGGCCGTATTAGAACAACCTATGGCATCTGTAACAGTAACCGTGTATGTTCCTGCCCCAAGGTTATCGGCTGTAGCCGTGGTATCGCTTGCCGGAGACCACTGATAGTGGTAAGGTAGTAATCCGTAGGATGCTGTTATTGTAGCAATACCGTCGTTATCACCCATGCATGTTTCCGGAATCACGCTGGTGGTAAGACCTATAGGGTTTCCTATGGTAACCATTACACTATCTGTGATCGAGTAGTTACAGACATCGGAAACTGTTACATAATACATCGTAGGCGTACCGGGGAGAACCATAACAGAAGATGTATTTCCGGCATTTTCACTCCATAAGTATGTGAGAGGAGGGGGGGTAAAACCGCCTGTGGCTGAAACACTAATGGTTGTTGCTTGTCCATTGCAGCTATAATAATCAGGACTAGTGGTGGCCGACAAAGGAGTGTAATTCTTGATGAGTATAACGATCGTACCTTGTGCACCGCAAATACTACTGGAATAGTTAATAACTACTGTTTCGGTTGGTTCTGGGTTACCATCCGCAATGGGTGTTATTATCACATTTAAAGAATCCTGTCCTGTAGGAATGATAAGGTTATTGGGGATATCAAGATAATCAACACCTTCAACAGCGCTCCCGCCAACAGTATGATTGATCGTTATGGGGCTTGCAGCCAAATTCGACAGATGAAAGGTGATGATGGCATCGTTGCAGCCTTCAATTGCTACAGTATCAATAGTTGAAGAATATGATACTTCATCCGAAATTTCGTTGGCGGAAAAACTGTTTTCTTCAAGAAAAACCCCGGAATCAAAGAACATGTCAATGGCTTCTGCGATAGCAATTTTTATATGATACGTCTGGCACGGCTGAACAACGCAAGTAGCAGTGTAAATAGTGGTAAGTCTGTCGTACTGATAATTAGTGCCGCTGGTATTCAGCCATGAATAAGTAGCTCCGGCAGAACAAATATTATTGATCGTAACAGAATTTGCCGGGTTGTTCGGCATCACTGCAATGTTGATGGCACTATTTGTATAAGGGCCGCTAATGCCGGGGCCGCTGATAAAAAATCCAAAAACATCATTATATTGTGAGCCGCAGAATTCATCGAATTCTTCGGATCCAAAAACATACCGAAAACTTACATTAGATGACATAGGAACAAAATCGAATTCCAGTACGGCCTTATCAAAAGTAGTAGCCGTCAATATTGTCTGGAGGTCAGGGTCATTACCGGTAGCCGTACCAGATCCTTTATCCGGGAGTGTATTAGGCCCGATAGCATCCATGGCTTTTCCTGTCGTGAGAAGAATGCCTCCCGTAAGACCAAGTTCTGTGGTAGCCGTTCCGCTAGTTGTGAAACTACCGATCATATCTGATGAAATAAAGGCAGTAGAACCATTGAATCTGGCATTGCTGACGGTAATACCGGTACCAAGAAGTACATTTTGTACCAGTTGTAATGGTGTCACGCCGAGTGCAGCACCCTGAATGACAGTCAACTGTGCCTGAGCCTTTTGTATGGAGCTTAAGGAAAAAGCACTAATACATAAAATGACTAAGAAGGAAATATATATTTTTTTCATAAAAAATTTCAGTTCATAAAAATACTCAATTCTAAGCTATAAGAATATAAATATACAAAAAAACCATTGTTTATAGGTAATAATACAAATTTCATCAGTATATAAACGTTAAAAAGATACTATTTATGAGTTGGAAATGTAAAAAAATATTCCTTAACCTTGAGTGAAAATTATATCCTAATGGATGAAAGGTAAAATAAGAATAAATTTACCCGTATCAGCGCAGGGAGGAATTTGCAAATTCCGCTGGTGACCTTCAAAAGATCAGTTTTTAAAGAAGAAAGAATGCTGCAAATTTATGCACTAAATACAATTTTTAGTTTTGGGAAAGATACGGTTTAATATGATGTAATCCCATATAATAAAAAGAGTTTCTATAATTGCTGAAAATCATTTTTTATAAGTGACATTTCCGGATAAAGCATTGCTTATATTTCCAGGTATGCAGCGTTGTTTTATTTATATTATCGGACCAAAGTTACGAAGCCTTTACGTTTATGTTTCACACCTGTAACGCTATAGTATACTAAATAATATACATAAACACCTGCTTCGTTATATTTGTCTTTATTCTTTCCGTCCCAGGCAGTATTTGCATTATCAGTAAAAAACTGTAATCTACCCCAGCGATCGTAAATATAAAATTCATAATTATCTTTAGATGCGCCACTTATGATAGGGATGAATGTATCATTAAGGTCATCCTCGTTTGGAGTGAATGCATTAGGTATATAAACTATTATCTCAGGGTATACGATTACGGGTTTTTCAATTGTATCGGAACAACTATTGTCGCTGAATACAATTAACTGCACCATATAGGTGCCGGTGTCTGAAAATATGTGAGATGTATTTTGTATGTTCGAATAGTTGCTATTATGCGAGCCAGGGTCACCAAAATTCCATTCCCATGAATTTGGATTAACCGATAGATCAATAAAGTCAAGTATTGGGTTATCTGCATATGCAACTAACGGATAATTATAAAAATCAGCTATTGGCCTGAGATAAACTTTAACCGTATCTGCTGCAATAACAGGGCAACCATCAGTTGTCTGAGCACTGAAATTGATCGTAAAATTACCGTTAATATTATAAGTATGGGTTGGTGCCGTCAAAGAAGAAGCATTATTTGCCGAGGAAAAATCCCCGAAATTCCATATTATTGTATTTGTATCTATTTGCCCGGCCGGTCCGTAACCGAAAGTAACATCCAGTGGGGTGCATCCTTCTTTGGGAGCAGAGGTAACTAACATCATTGGAACACTATAAACACCGACCGTCACTGTGTTTGAACCTATACATCCGTTGGGATTATTTCCAACAACAGTATATGTCGTGGTAGAGGTGGGTGAAGCTACAACATTTGATGAGTTAGAAGAGGACAGGTTGGTATCGGGAAGCCAGTTGAAATAATATGCGCCATCGGCAGTAAGCATAACACTGTTCCCATCACAGATAAAAGGATCAGTTGGTGTAACGGTGATTGTTAATGAACCGCTGATGATTATCTGTGTTGTATTCGTATTACTGCATCCTGTCACAGGATTGGTATAATCATATGTTATGGTATGCGTACCTATGCCTGCAACAGCAGGATCGAAAGTTCCTCCTGTAATACCGGTTCCTGAGTATGTTCCGCCTGATGGTGATGCCTGGGTAAGAGTAAATGCCGGCGAAGTAATACACACTTCCGGCATGGGTGAGAATGTGATCATAGGCACAGGATTCACCATAATGGTGTATGATACCGGTATGCCAGCACAGTTATTTACCGAGGGGGTGACCGTTAGGTTTGCCAGGGCAGCTCCGGTACCCGTATTATTTGCTGTAAAAGAAGGAGTGTTACCTGTGCCGCTTGCCGCCAGGCCTATGGCTGTGTTGGAATTTGTCCATGAATAAGTAGTGCCGGCCACTGTACTTGTATACAAAGAAGCGGGAACAACATCACCATGACAGACCGTGATATTAGCCGGCGTATAAACTATCGGGGTGGGATTTACGGTGATGGTATACGTTGAAGGTGTACCGACACAACCATTATAGGAAGGAGTAACCGTAATGCTTGCCGAAATAGGAGCAGTACCGGAATTTGTAGCTGTAAAGGCAGGAATATTCCCGGTACCACTTGTTACGATACCAATCGCTACGTTGCTGTTAGTCCAGGAATAGGTGGTGCCTGGTGTAGGACTTGTAAAGGCAGTTGCCGGAATGGTAGCCCCATTACATGCCGTAATGTCGGCAGGGACAATAACCGTTGGTGTTGGTTTAACAGTAATTGTATATGAAGATGCCGTTCCGGCGCAGTTATTTGCAGTAGGTGTGACGGTAATAGTTGCCGTGATCGGGGCGGTTCCGGTATTGGTCGCAGTAAACCCTGCGATATTGCCTGAGCCGCTGCCCGGGAGTCCGATAGCCGTATTTGAATTTGTCCATGCAAATGTAGCACTGGGTGTCGGGCTTGAGAAGGACATTCCGGGAACAGCGTCACCATTACATACCGTGATATTTGCAGGAACATTTACAGTGGACGACGGGATTACGGTAATGGTATAAGTGGAAGACGTACCAACACAATTATTATATGTAGGAACGACTGTTATAGTCGCCGATATGGTTGACGTTCCGGAATTTGTGGCTGTAAACGATGCGATATTCCCGGAACCGCTGCCACCTATACCGATACCGGTATTGGAATTTGTCCATGTAAAAGTACCTCCCGAAGGTGTGGTTACAAAGTTGGTCGCTGCAACAGTGCCATTATTACAAACTGTGATGTTAGCAGGAACGGTAACTGTTGGTGTCGGATTCACTGTAATGGTATAAGTGGAAGAAAGTCCGGCACAATTGTTCAGAGTTGCTATAACTGTGATCGTAGCAGTAATCGGCGCAGTTCCGCTATTTGTGGCAGTAAACGATGGTATATTCCCTGATCCGCTGGCAGCAAGGCCGATAGCCGTATTAGAATTGGTCCATGCAATAGTACCACCTGTCGGTGTACTAACAAAGTTGGTTGCTGAGACTATGCCATTATTACACACCGTAATGTTGGCAGGTACAGTAACCGTTGGCGTCGGATTTACAGTAATGGTATAGGTTGAAGAGGGACCGGTACAGTTGTTCAGGGTTGGCACAACTGTTATTGTAGCGGATATTGGTGTTGTGCCGGTATTTGTAGCGGTAAACGATGCGATATTCCCGGAGCCTCCCGCAGCTAACCCAATAGCTGTATTGGAATTTGTCCATGCAAAAGTAGCTCCCGCAGGTGTGCTGATAAAATTCGTTCCGGCAATTGAATTGTTATTACAAACGGTAATGTTAGCAGGGACTGTGACATTGGGTACAGGATTGATGATAATACTTGCCGTAGCGCTTGTTGCTACACATCCATTCGCTGCAGCGATGCTGTTCGTTACCGTATAGGTGCCGGGTGTGCTCGCTGTCAGGTTAACCTGACCAGTGCTTGTACTGACGAAAACTAAGCCAGCAGGGGTTGCGCTGAAGGTGCCTGTATTGGCCCCCGGCCCAAGGGTTGGCGAAGGGTTTGCAACATTCTGGCAATATGGGCCTGCATAGTTAAATACTGCTGACGGCGCCGTCGTTATACTAACAATGGCCGTACTGCTTGCGGGACAGACCCCGTTTGTTGTGAAGGTAATAGTATAGGTATTAACAGCGCTGGCGCTGACATCGATCTGTCCGGTGGCAGAATTCAGAAATACCAGGCCGGGAGGGGTAGAAGTAAAGGTTCCTGTAGACCCGCCGGTGATATTTGCCGAAGGATCGGTCCCCGACTGACAATAAAATGAAGATGAATAATTAAATGCAGGATCATCAGTCGGTGTTACGCTAATGTTTACACTGGCAGTATTAGAACAACCATAAGAATCGGTAACGGTAACTGTGTATGTTCCTGCCCCCAGATTAACGGCTGTAGCTGTGGTATCTCCTGCAGGAGACCACTGATAATGATAGGGGGCAAATCCCGTTGTACCTGTTACTGTTGCAGAGCCGTCGTCATCCCCGTTGCATGTTTCCGGAACCATAGTGGTTGTGAGGTTTAAAGGGACTCCGATGGTAACCATTACGCTGTCAACAATAGTCTTATTACAGACATCAGATACGGTAACATAATACATTGTGTTCGTTCCGGGACCAATGGTAACAGAAGCTGTAGTCCCAGCATTTTCGCTCCACAGGTAGGTAAGGGGCGGGGGTGTATAACCGCCTGTTGCTGTAACGCCAATGGTTGTTGCCTGCCCGTCGCAGCTATGATAATCGGCTGTGGTGGTGGTTGACATAAAAGTATAATCTTTGATCAGGATAACGATCGTACTTTGTGCACCACAAATACTGGTGGAATAATTAATAACCACTGTTTCGGTTGCCTCCGGATTACCATCAGCAATGGGTGTTATAACAACGACCATAGAATCCTGTCCTGTCGGAATAATGAAGTTATCTGGAATATCAAGATAGTCGACACCTTCAATAGCGCTCCCGCCAATAGTATGATTGATCGTTATCGGGCTTGCAGCAATATTCGAAAGATGAAAGGTGATAATTGCATCGTTGCAGCCTTCAATTGCTATAGTATCAATGGTTGAAGAATAAGACACCTCATCCGAAACTTCGTTGGCGGAAAAACTGTTTTCCTCAAGAAAAACCCCGGAATCAAAGAACATGTCAACGGCATCAGCAATAGCTAATTTGATATGATACGTCTGGCATGGCTGCACGATGCCCGATGCGGTATAAATATAGGTCAGCCTGTCGTACTGATAAAAAGTTCCGCTGGCGTTCAGCCATGAATAAGTAGCGCCTGCAGAACAAATATTACTGATAGTAACAGCATTTGCCGGGTTATTAGGCATTACCGCAATGTTTATGGCGCTATTTGAATAAGGGCCGCTAATGCCGGGACCACTGATAAAAAACCCGAAAACATCATTATATTGCGATCCGCAGAATTCATCAAATTCTTCGGAGCCAAAAACATACCTGAAACTTACATCAGATGACATAGGAATAAAGTCAAATTCCAAAACAGCTTTATCATAAACTGTGGCAGGTACCATTAGCTGCAGATCCGCGTCTGTCCCGGTAGCCGTTCCTGTTCCTGAAGTTTCGGTAGAATTAGGCCCGATAGCATCTATGGCTTTTCCGGTCGTAAGAAGAATACCCCCGGTAAGGCCAAGTTGAGTGGTAGCTCCTCCGGTGGTAAAAAACCTACCGATCATATTTGACGAAATATTGGCAGTAGAACCGTTGAATGTGGCATTGCTGACAGTAATACCATTCCCGACAAGTACGTTCTGAACCAGTTGCAATGGTGTCATGCCAAGTGCTGAACCCGGGGTGACAGTCAACTGCGCCCGGGCCTGTTGTATTGAACTTACAGAAAAAGCGCTGATACATAATAAACTAAAGAAGAATATATATAGTTTTTTCATAAAAAAATTATCAAGTTTACCGAATTTTTCAATTTTAGAATAAAGCGTAAAAATATGCAAAAATAACCACTAAATTCAATGTTAAAATACAAAATTATCAGCATATAAACGTTGAAAAGTATCCATATATGAGTTTATAGTCTGATATTTTTACCATTAGTCTTGGACCAGGATTTTTTTAGGAGGAATTTTTATTTTTTTAAGAGTTGAAAGGAATAATTTTCTGTTTTAAACTTAGTCAAAACATAATAGAGATTGTCTCAAAAGTCAATATTTACGAGTATCTAACCTTAGTGTACTTTAAATTATACTTGGTGATCCCTGCCTGAATGACTTCAGTCAGGCAGGCTTTGTTTTTCAATTACTTATATTTACCACGAAGTCCGCTGCGGCGGGCTCAAAGGGATGCACAAAGGGCCAAAGGATTTTTGATACAGCCTCTTTCCTGGTGAGTCTTAGCAGTTCCGATCCCGATGGCTATCGGGACTATCTGAAGAACTGATGACCTTCCCGGCGATCCGCCATGCGGCGTCTGTCGTGACGCTCTAAACCAGTAAATCCATTTATGGGTGAACTTATATTCACCTAAAATAAAAAAAGGATTTCAGAACCCTCTAAAACCCTTGTCTTTATTGGTGAGTCTTAGCAGGATCGAACTGCTGACCTCTTGCCTGTCAAGCAAGCGCTCTAAACCAGCTGAGCTAAAGACTCATGGTGCAAAGATACATTCTTTTTTAAAAAGAGAAACGAAAATTTTTTTTTGTTGTGTTTTGAATCAGCCTTGCGTAAGTTCAATTAGTAAACGCAACTTTTAACAGCGAAAAAGAGGAATTAAAAG
>DAOQAF010000029.1:0-37127 GCA_035353775.1 Bacteroidales bacterium
CACTATGTATTTGCAACAAACTTTAGTATCAAAAAATATGTTTTTAGAGGTGCCCATTAACAAAAGCAAGCATTTTCTATGGTTAGAATGTTAAAAATGAAGATTATTAAATATTTGTCGACAAAAGAATAGAATTAACATATGAAAACTGGTTTCATGCCTATGTAAATTAATTTTTTTTTTTAAAAAATAGACAATTAAGAGTTTTTTCTTGAATAAAGTTAATAAATTCCGGTGAGTTATGTTGTTTTTTTGAAGATATCAACAAAAAATTTACTGTTTTATGTGTTGGTTATAATGATAAAAAATAAATCCTTGGAATTTTATTTTTGAAAAAAAAAGTGACCGTTACTAATGGGATTTTTTTTTGAATTATTTTCAATTAATCTATCAAAAATGTCATGATAGATAACTAAAATTAAGTTTCTTTTTTTGACTATAAATAATATGATCTGGACATTAAATATTAAAATGTGTTTTACTTTTGATTACATAATTGTCTGCAACAGCGCATAAATTAATCTCAACTAAGCCGGAAGGATTGCCTCACCATTGTTCCTGAGCGTCCCAGGCGTTACAAGGCTATTACGTTTTTGAAAAACAATTGACCCCGGACTTTAGTGGCTGTGTTATTTTCTGAAATACTGTGTCCTTCACCAGAAAATAAATTTTTTGAAAGTATCTTATGTTCTTTGGTGTCCTGTACAGGATGTTTATGGCTATTACCAGGAGAGACTCTTACAAATACCCGTCATAACAACAGGGTGTAGCCCGGATAAATCAGAAAGATAACTTACTATTGATAGTTTCTACGCGGCGTTTGGAAATATTACCGCCTCTTTGTTTTTTTTCCGGAGTTTGTGCTTTTTGAGGAACGTCTCCCGCTAGTATTGGATCTGCGCTTTTTGAAAAAACTCTTACCGTTACCGTTTTTTTGTTTATCCGACGCTGATTTTTCACGGAATAATCTCTTGTTTCTCTTGAAAATGCTTTCGTGCTCAGGTTTTTCGTCTTCTTTTAATCCGTTGGCGTATGAATGTTCCTGTTTTTTTGGAAAATTGTCTTTATAAGCAGTAAACCTGTCTTTTCTGCCTTTTCTTTTCTCATCTCTGCGCCCGGTTCTGAAAATCCCTTTTTCGCTATTACCCCTTTTTTCTCCCCTGACGTCTTGTGAACCACCGGAGTTTTTGTCCGAAGCCCTTTCAACGATGACATCCCTGTCATCTACAACAATCCCGTTTATAGCATTGATCACTTCTTCCGCGTAACTTTCTTCGACTTCAAAGAATGAAAAATTTTTCATCAGGTCAATCCTGCCAATGGGGATTTTTAAGCCCCTGGTATTGTTATTTATCAGTTGTATCATTTCGGCCGGATAAAAGCTGTCTGCCTTACCCAGATTAATGAATAAGCGTGCATAGCCCTCTCCGGTGGAATTTTCAAACTTATCGCGCTTGCGGCCTTCTTTTCCGTCAGCCTTGCTGTCATCCGTAACATTGATGTTAACGGAATTTTTCTTATAATATTCCAGCAAACGGTTAAATTCAAGGGATACGAACCTTGTGATGATCTCTTCTTTGTCGAGCCATTCAAGTTTTTTAAATACAGAAGGGAGGTAGGTATTTATCTGTGCATGGTCGATTTCAACTTTTTCCATCCTGTTAATAAAATGGAATAGCTGTTTTTCGCAAATTTCACGTCCCGAAGGAATTTCAGCATGAGAAAATGTTTTACCGATCTTTTTCTCGATGATTTTGATCTGATATTTTTCTTTAAGATTTACAATGGCTACTGAAATACCAGCTTTTCCTGTTCGTCCTGTTCGTCCGCTCCGGTGTAAATAGATGTTGTGGTCTTCCGGTAAAGAATAGTTAATAACATGAGTAAGGTCATCGACATCAAGGCCTCGGGCGGCCACATCTGTAGCAACAAGCAACTGTATATTGCGGATGCGGAATTTCTGCATCACCGAGTCGCGCTGGGCCTGTGAAAGATCACCGTGCAGGGCATCGGCATTATAACCATCGGCAATCAGTTTGTCGGCAATTTCCTGTGTTTCTCTTCGTGTTCTGCAAAAAACGATACTGTAAATATCCGGATTAAAATCGGCAATACGTTTCAATGCGAAGTATTTATGTTTTGCCTGAACGGTATAACATACATGTTTGATATTTTCTGCCCCTGAATTCCTTATCCCTATTGTTATTTCGACCGGTTTTTTCATGTATTTTTTTGAAATCCCGATGATCTCGTTCGGCATGGTTGCTGAAAAAAGCAGTATGTTCCTGGTTTCGGGAACTTCTGAAAGTATCGCATTGATATCTTCCAGAAACCCCATGTTCAGCATTTCGTCGGCCTCATCAAGTATTACACGGTTTACATTTTTTAATTTTATTGCTTTGCGTTCCATAAGGTCGAGCAGGCGCCCGGGTGTAGCCACAACGATCTGCACCCCGTTATTTAATGCTTTTATCTGTGTGTCGATGCTGGTGCCGCCATATACCGGAAGCACTTTCACTTTGTCGCAATATTTTGCAAAGCCGGTAAGATCGCCGGTGATCTGTATGCAAAGCTCACGTGTCGGAGAAAGAACCAGCGCCCCGGGAAAAGGAATGTTTGTGTCAGCCTCCTGTATCAGGGGAAGCCCGTAAGCAGCCGTTTTTCCGGTGCCAGTCTGGGCCAGCGCTATCACATCATTTTTTTCGCCAAGCATAAAGGGTATTACTTCTTCCTGCACGGGCATCGGGTTTTCAAAGCCCATTTCCATAATGGCTTTTCTTATCTCCGCAGAGATATTCAATTCTTCGAAGGTTTTCATTTGATTTTTTTGATTTTGTGCGTCTGTGGGCTATTGCTTATATACCTCTGCTGTGGCATACGCACAAAGAAAAGGATGAAATGCAAAAATGTTTAGCTTTGAACACTGTTATTTTTAGGGTGCAAAGATAGCGATTTTTTGTCAAAATATAGTCTTCGTTGTTATTTTTATAAGCATTTGAAATTTTACAGCAGTTGCATTATCTTTGCATAAACAAATATCTTTCTGAATTGAAGAATACAGTGGACAATACTGTTCAGACACTGAATCAAGATATTTTTGAAAAGCTGTTCAGGGAGCATTTCAAAGGTTTGTGCTTTTTTGCGCAGCGTTATGTCAAAGATATAGAAACAGCCAGAGAGATTGTTCAGGATGTTTTTGTCGCTTTTTGGGAAAAGCGAAGTATTATCGATCTGTCACAATCACCAAAATCATACCTTACCACATCGGTATCCAACAAATGCCTGAATTATCTGCGCGATAACCGAAAATTCAATAAAGACCTGCTTATAACCGAAAATTTGTTCAGTGAGGTACCTGCTGAATCAACAGATTTTATTGTTGTGGAGGAAATAACAAAAAAAATTGAATCCGCTATTGCTGAACTCCCTGAAAAATGCCGGGAAATATTTGTGATGAACCGTTTCGAACAGCTTAAATACCATGAAATTGCTGAAAAACTTCAACTATCTGTAAAAACTGTAGAATCGCAAATGTCGAAAGCATTACAGCATATGAGACTGAAGCTGGCTGATTATATAACATTGGTTCTGTTGATTTTATATTTTATGAAAAAATAATTAATACGATAGGGGTAAAATAAGAATGATGTGTAAACAAGGTGTGAATAAATAATGGAAACCAATCCGACATATTATAACGACCTGATTAACAAATATTTCTCCGGAAATGCAACAGAGAAAGAGGCTGAAGAACTTGCCGAATGGATCAATGCGGAGGAAAACAACCGGAAAATTTTTGACCTGGAAAATAAGCTGTTTCAATTATTAAATAAATCCGCTATCGAAAAGTCCGTCAACCTTGATGAAGAATGGATGAAGTTGAAAACAGCGATTTCCGGTTCAGGTAATGAGGTTCAGGAAACATTTATGTTGAAACCTGAAAAAACCAGCCCGAAAATTTGGGTAATTCGCGTATTGCAGGTTGCTGCTGTCTTTGTTATTCTTTTAATTGCAGGTTACTTCCTGTACCCGTATCTTGCCAAAGTTGAAAACAAAGTACTGATAGCCTCCAGCGAGGTTACCAAAGCATCATTGCCCGATGGGACATATGTTACCTTACGTCCTGGCTCAACTATAGAGTACCCTTCAAAATTCAAAGAAGATAAAAGAAAAATCAAGCTGGATGGGGAGGCTTATTTTGAGGTCAGGCACAACGAGTCACAGCCCTTTCTTATAGCTGCAGGTACTATTTCCGTTGAAGTTCTCGGCACTTCTTTTTTTGTTAACACGAATGCTCCCGGCAACACCGTGGAGGTGAAAGTTACAACAGGCACGGTTGCGGTTTATTATACTGACAAAGCGGAAAACAAAATTATCCTGAAAGCAGGGGAAAATGCATCGTTGAGTAAAAATGAAAATGAGTTACCAACGACAGAAATTTTAATGCCATCAGTTTCTGAGAAAATTGAATTTATGGATCAGCCGCTCAGCAAAATTGTTTTCAGGTTAAACATGATTTATAATGCTGATATCAGGCTTGCGTCAGAAAATATTGGTAAATGCAGGATGACCGCTGCCTTTGAAAACCAGTCGTTGGATGCGGTATTGAATGTGATAAGCTCTACTCTTGATTTGCAAATAAGCAGAAAAGGCAACACTTTTATACTTTCGGGCGAATGTAGCCATTAATATTCTCAAGAACCTGAATATGCAAACGCTAAAAAAAACATGTGTAATTTTCTTGTTATTCTTTGCCGCGTTTGTTGTACCTGCTCAAAACCTCGACCGGAAAATCACACTCAGAATAAAAAGCAAACCGCTTGGCGAAGTCATCAATGAGATAGGTCAAAAAGCAAATATCAATTTTTCCTACAGTACACAGAATATCCCTGTCGAAAAACCGGTAAGCATAAAAGCCCGCAATGCCAGCGTGCGCAGCATCCTCGACGAATTACTTAAAAAATATAGCATTGAATTTACGGTGGTTGAAAGTCAGGTGATACTTAAAGCAATTAAAAATACTATAGAGCCATGGGCCGAAAAGCAAATCAACGAAAAACAGAAATTCACCATCAGCGGTTATTTGAAGGATGCTGCCACCGGTGAAGTCCTGATCGGCGCTTATGTTTATGCCAAAGGAACAACTTTGGGCACTGCTACCAACGCCTATGGCTTTTATTCGCTTACTATACCCCAAGGCAGTTATGTTATGGTGTTTTCGTTCGTTGGCTATAAAAGTTTTGAAGAATCATTGGATCTGAAGGAGAACCTGCAAGTGTCAAAGGAACTAGAGTTTGACAAAACAGAGATCAAGGCGGTGGAAATAAAATCGGGTTCTGCGGAAGAAGCCATACTAACCAAAAAATTGAATGCCATAAAATTATCCCCCAAAGAAATTTCTCACCTTCCATCATTTGCCGGGGATTTCGACCTGATAAAAACCTTGCAGGCAATACCGGGAATAAAAACATACGGCGACGGCTCTGCGTTATTCTATGCAAGAGGTGGCAACAGCGATCAGAATCTTATTATGGTGGATGAAGCTCCCATTTACAATCCGTCGCATTTATTCGGTTTCTTTTCTGCGTTAGCGCCAGAAGCCATCAATGATGCAGAAATTTATAAGGGAGATTTTCCTGCAAAATACGGCGGGCGTCTTTCTTCGGTTGTTGATATTAAAATCAGGGAAGGGAATATGAAGAAATTCGGATTTGCGGGAAGTATTGGCCCATATACTTCATATTTATCTTTAGAAGCTCCGATAAAAAAGGACAAATGCTCGTTTTATGTTTCCGCCCGAAAATCTACCCTTGGCTGGATTCCTTATGTGCTCAAATTGAACAAGAATTTAAAAATGAGTTTTTTTGATGTGAATGCCAAGATAAATTTCAAAGCAAACGAGAACAACCGTTTTTTTCTCTCTTTTTATGGCGGGCAGGATGTGTATAGCCGGATAAATCAGTCTTCGTTTAACACCTTTGGAATAACCTGGAACAATTTGCTTGGGACCTTCCGCTGGAATCATATTTTTAACAACCGGATTTTTTCTAATACCACCGCGTATTACAGCCGCTATAATTATTTTTTGTACCTATCGCGTGAAGAAAAAAATTACTGGAAATCGGCCATCATGGATCTGACATTTAAAACGGATTTTTCATATTTTCTGAATCCTGAAAATACCTTGCGAGCCGGTATTTCAATAAGTTATCGTACATTCAATCCGGGTAATGTAAGTTTTACCAATCCTGATATGCAGGAACATGCTCCGGTGATTTCACGGTATTCATCGCTGGAATATGATATATACCTGAGCAATGAACAGCAAATAGGAGAGAAGTTCACACTGAACTATGGCGTGCGTTTACCTGTATGGCAAGACATTGGCCCGACAACATTCTATTCATTTAATACATTAAACGAGGTGTACGATACAACTTTTGTTGCCAAAAGCAAGACTTACAGCACTTACCTGAGTCCTGAACCCCGATTCAGCCTGCAATACACCATCACGAAAAAAAATGCGCTGAAATTGTACTATTCGAGGACAAGCCAGTTTATGCAAGTGCTGACTAATTCGGTTGGACCTTTCACATCTCTTGAAGTCTGGGTTCCCAGTGGGCCGAGTATAAAGCCGCAGAAAACTGATCATATCGGGTTAAGCTTCTTCAGGAACCTGTTTGGATCAAAGGTCATATTGTCGGTTGATGGATATTATAAGTGGTTTCATAATACAATCGATTATAAAGACCATGCAAATATGCTTTTTAATCCGCTTATTGAAGGTGAACTGCGTTTTGGCAAAGGCAGGGCATACGGGGTAGAGCTGATGATAAGAAAATCTGAGGGAAAACTTACGGGCTGGATAGGATATACGTATTCGCGTTCGTTCAAGGTGATCCCGGGAATAAATAATGATGAGGAATTTCCGGCCAATTACGACAGTCCGCATAATATTTACGTCAATATTTCTTTTGATACAGAAAACCGTTTCTTCTTCTCAGCAAACTGGATGTTTCTTAAGGGCAACCCGGTCACTACCCCGGTGGCATTTTATTATTACAATGGTTACTCGGTACCGTTATATGGTTCAAAGAACAACAGCAGGCTGCCCGATTACCACCGGCTCGATGTATCTGTGGGCTTCAGGCTGAATAAGCCTTTCAGAAAATACCAGCATAGCCTGAGTATAACTCTTTACAATGCGTATGCAAGGAAAAATCCTTTTTGTGTCAATTTTAACAAGATCGATGATAATGGCAATTTTATTGTTCCCGCTGATAACAGCAAAGGATACGAGCTTGTTCCCACTACAATTTCTGTATCAGGGATAATACCTTCTATAAGTTATAAATTCAGGTTCTGATGAAAAAAGTTTTTTTATATACCGTACTTCTGATATGTGCTGCCTGCGAGAAACAAACTGACTGGCCGGCCCAGGGTTTGGAAACTTCGTATCTTGTTGTTGATGGAATGATCACCAATGAAGTCAAAAGCCATGCCGTTACCCTGACACGAACAGTAAATGAATTAAACGCAATGCCACAGGCAGTATCCGGTGCCAGCGTCATTATCAGCGATGCTGATTCCATTTGGTTTCTTATTGAGGATTTCGTAAGACCGGGAGTGTATCTTACCAAAAATAATTTTCGTGCACGACCGGGCGTAGACTATACCTTGCTTATCTCAGCAGATGGGGTCACATACTCTGCCAAAACACGGATGGTGCCTGTCAACACTTTGGTAAGGCTGCACTACTCGAAAATCGCTGGCAGTGGATTATTTCATATTACATGGGTGGCTAATGCATACAATGCGGCACACCCCGCCATGTATGAGGTTCTTCTTGACTGGTCGCAGGTGCCGGGTTTTTTAAGTGAAGATTCGGCTTCATGCACAGCACGGCTTTTTTATTATAGCCTCCCGACACTGGATGTAAGCGAGGTGTTTGCTCCTGAGATAGAAAAAATTCAATTCCCGGCCGGTACAAAAATAGTTGAGCGCAAATACTCATTGACACCCGGGTATGTGGAGTTTATCCGGGCTATGATTTCCGAGACCAACTGGAAAGGCGGCCTTTTTGA
This sequence comes from Bacteroidales bacterium, assembly GCA_035353775.1. Taxonomy (GTDB): domain Bacteria; phylum Bacteroidota; class Bacteroidia; order Bacteroidales; family CAIWKO01; genus CAIWKO01. The sequence continues at coordinate 8,085 of DAOQAF010000029.1, forward strand.
TTCCGCACCGGCAAACATCCCCACGAATATCAGCAATGGTGCCCTCGGCTTTTTTGCTGCCTGCGACGTGATCACCGATTCATTAGTGGTTCAATAATACAAGGCAATGCTTTCTATGAAATAGTGATTTTTAGCTTATTTTACGCAGCTTTCTTTTGTTCTTATTGACTCTGGATTTTTTAAAGCACCTGCTGTTGCTTTCTGAATTGCGTTTTTTTGCATTCACCTGTAACAGGGATGAAATCAGTTTCGGAAAATTTAAGCTTTTTGCTACAGAATCATCAATTTTCAGCCATCACGATAATGCGATCTCCATCAGCAAAAGTGATCATTTCTGATTTATCGGGGTTTATTTTCACTCCGTAAGTATTTGCCGGGTTAAATGCATCAGCCATAATGCGGTATCCGAAGGCTGATTCATTTTTAAGGGCAGCAGATTCAGCAACAGTATGATAATTAACTGCGACACCAACTTCAACATAATTGGAAGCTGGTTTAAGATAAATTTCCGAGCCTTCTTCCTGAAACAGATCGTTATAAACCCGCATCATCGATTTGTTTTCTGAGATCTGGGCCAACAACATGCTCGACAATTTGTCACTTACGATAAAGTCATCAGCTTTGGTTACTTCCGCTAATTCTCTGTTGCGTAAATCCATCATTTCGCTGACTATGCTAAGATCTGTGCATTTTTGTTCGGAATAATTACGTAATTGGAGCAGGGTCAGCAATGTTTTGGCATCTGCACGTTGTGTATCCATTTCATCAATGTAGGACAATACAATAATGTGATCGAAACTTTCAGGATGAAGTGATTCCAACACCAACCTATCTGTAGTATCAGCTGTTACATGTTTTGCATCGATATTTTGATATGCAGTTTTTATTTCATTTATAAATGGTTCTACTTCGTTACTGCTGGTCACAACTGTAATTTCCGAACCTTTCAGTACATAATTATTCATTTCCCTTATGATCGACTTGCCTCGGTGGTTCCATCCAAGAATCAGCGTCTTTTCTGCATTTGTATTTTCAATTTTTGTTTCCCGGATTTTGGAAGCATCCACAGTTCCTTTTTGTTTTGCAATTATCAGGGTGTCGTCATCTTCCGTGATAGCCATTACCAGGTCGCCTTCTTTGAACACCTTGTCCATAGGCGGATTCACCATTACATCACCTCCAGCAGTCTTCATTCCAACTACAGCGCTGTGTTCGTACCATAGCAACGATTCACCATAAGTTTTTCCAATAAGTCCGGGTTCATTACAAAAATACATTTCAGAGCCTTGAAAGCCCATGATTTCACCATAAACAACGCTGAGGCCTGATTGCCGGCAAGTTTGAACCATGATACGGGAAATCAAATCATCGATCAGTAATAATTCCACTTCATCTTTTCCTATGATTTTTGCCGGATCGAGGAAACGTTCTTCCTTAATTTCGGCAACGATATGGTAGGGTTCTTTTCTTCGGTTCGGATTATTGGTGATAGCCAGTATCGTTTTGATGGTCTGTGAGTCAGCATCTTCACTTTCAGGTGCAAGAATGATAATACTTCTGGATTCATGAGGGTTCACAATTTCCAGATCACCGATATCGTTTGGCATCCCCCTGCGACAAATAACCTTGGTGTTTTTGAGGTTCCCCGCCTTATCATTGATTTCATCTTCCATCTCCACTTTGTCTTTGTCGGCAAGGATCACTATACGTGGCTTCTTCTGATTTTCATTGGCAATAACCAATTCTGAAATGATGGTAAATATTTTCGGTGACCAGCCTATTATTAATGTATGATTTTTTTCAATTACAAAACTTCTGCCTTTCCGCAAATACTCAAGTTTTGCCTCAATTCCGCTGGATAAAACTCCGATCAAAGTCGAAACAATAAAAATACCGCCTATAGTAACGAACAGCATCAGGATTCTAAAACTCCACCCGGCATCACCTCCCATTGTTCCCGCGTCCAGGGTACGCATCAGGCTTCTCCAGGCACTTTCGATAAATCCCATTTTTTCTTCTCCTTCAGGGGCCACTCCAATAATTACCGAAATGGTGGCAATGACCAACACCAACAATACAGATAAAAGTGCCAGCCACATGATCAGCGCCGGTGTTCCTTTCGACATAGTTTTGTCAAATGCGTAACGAAAACGGTCCTTAAAAGTGATTTTTTTTTTCATGGATCATTTTATTTGAAGGTGGATAAATGTGATTTTTCTTGCCAAAAATAATAAATTAATTTTGTTGATAATTAGGTAGGGAAAATATTATGAATAAAGATAGCACAACTGATATCTTAAGTAGCCTGCTTACATTGACTATTAAATTATTTAAAAAAAATCAAATGGCCTCAGGGTAAAAATTAGTTGATGTGTAATAAGTGTAAAGCAACAAAAAAATCAACCTAAAATCTAAAGCTATGAAAACAAAAAAATTAATCAGTTTCTGCGCAATGCTGATAGCAGTTATTGCCATTGGATTCACTTCATGCAAAAAAGACGAGGATCCTGATACAAATTCGATGCAACAGCTTATTGCCGATGAAAACAAAGTCGCTGCTGCCGATGATGAGATCATGAAGGATATAAATAATGTACTTTCCGGCGGCGGCCAGAAGTCATTTAATATCTTTCCTTGTAATGTAACTGTTGATTCTTCATCCGTAGTGGGCGACACCATTATTTACAATATTACTTTTAACGGATTGAACTGTTCCGGAAGATGGAACAGGGTAGGGCAGGCCCAAGCCCGAAAACATATAAACTCACATTGGCATGATGCTGGTGCCACGGTATCTGTAACCTATCTGGGTGTTGTTTTTACCAGGGTATCTGACAACTTTTCACTGACACTCAACGGTAAAAGGATCTTTACAAATGTAAGCGGCGGCAGGCTTTCAGACCTTGGGACTACAGCAACGTCCATTGTTCACAGGGTGAATGGCTCGCTCATCGCCACTTTTGACGATAACTCAACAAGAACCTGGACCATTGCCCGTCAGAGAACCTATACAGGGGTGTTGGGCAACCTCTGGGTTAGCGTTGATGGCTTTGGCTCTGCTGATGGGTACAGCAGCCTTGTTGCCTGGGGAACAAACCGCCATGGGGAACAGTTCTATACCCAGATCACGCAAACTGTCATACATAAAGAATCATGCGGCTTTGATCCCTGTGCCGGCGTTAAAGTGCATCAGATACCTTCTGATAACAAACAAGCTACCTTTACTGCCGGTTTCGACAATAATGACCAGCCTGTTGATGTCAACGGAACTGTCTGCCCGACCAAATACCGTATTGATTGGGTAAAGAATGGCAACAGCGGCACTATCTACAAATTCTTATAATAGCAGCTTATTTATTCACCGGGGCCGGCTGAAAAGCCGGTTTCTTTTTTAACCTGGCTGCATGTCATTTTTTGCCGGTGCCACATTCATCCGCCAGGTGGAGCATAGTTTGATAGATGGTGCATTTTACTAAAGTTGTTTTGTCCGGACAATAATATTTAAAACAACAGTTAAAAATATTCCTGAGGGTTTTCAGAAATTTTCTTTCACCAGGTTTGCTACCAGCGGATAGGTATTAGCAAACACCTCGTCCAGCTTGTCTGGCTCGAACCAGCGGATATCCGTGATGTCTTCATCGGCCTGAGGGATCAATGGCTCTGAATTTATTGCAGCCATCTCGAACCAGTATGTTTTTTTCAGGATATGCTCGTTTTTTTCCGAATAAATATGATAGGTCTTGTCTATTTTTCTGATGACAAAAAGATTGTCTAGTCCTGTTTCTTCCCTTACTTCGCGCAAAGCAGCATGTTTCCTTCTTTCTTCATCATCAATCTTGCCTTTGGGCAGGTCCCATTTTCCTCTTCTGAAAATGAACAGTATGCGCATGTCTTTATCACGAACTACGCCACCGGCAGCTCTTACGACCTTATAATTTTTCCTGAATTCTTTGAAAAGGCTTTCGGGATTCTGAGTTATAAAAAATAGTTTTTGTAAATTGTCATTAAGTACAAAGTCCGACACGGCCTTAGCCATGCTATCAGGCTCCGGATCGGTAATAATTATTGTAGTATCATCCTTACTGACAGTTGTTTGGATGTTGATGAAAAATAATTCTTTGTTGTTTATATATACTTTGTAAATTTGTCTCATGAAAAAAAATAATGATACATCCTTAAAAACTGCTGAATATTTATTGCAAATTAAAGCAATAAAACTGAATCTGCAAAAACCTTTTACATGGGCTTCGGGGTGGAAGTCCCCAATCTATTGCGATAACCGCAAAACCCTTTCTTATCCTAAGATACGGACTTATATTCGCCAGCAGTTTGCTGCGCTCATCCAGGAAGAATTCGGCGTCCCCGATGTGATTGCCGGTGTTGCTACGGGAGCGATCGCCCAGGGGGTGCTCGTTGCACAGGAACTTGGGCTTCCTTTTGTATACGTACGTTCGGCGCCCAAAGACCACGGCCTGGCCAACCTTATCGAAGGTGTGGTGGAAAAAGGGCAGTCAGTCGTTGTTGTTGAAGACCTGATCTCTACAGGAACCAGCAGCCTGAAGGCGGTGGAGGCACTTCGCGATGCAGGATGCGACGTGAAAGGAATGGTAGCCATTTTTACCTATGGTTTCCCGGCGGCAAGTGAAAATTTTGCCAAAGCAAAATGCAAGCTGGTTACTTTATCAAACTATAATGCCCTGCTCGAACAGGCAGTGGAAAGTAATTTTATTAACGAACCGGATCTTCCGCATTTAGCCGAATGGCGCGAAGCTCCTGATAAATGGGGAAAGTGAGTAAATGATGGGACAAATAAAAAGTAGTAAGGTTTTTATTAAATCTTCAATAGAAAAAATCTATAATTTTCTGTCTGACTTTAACAATTTCAAAGACCTGATGCCCGAGCAGATTCAGAACTGGAAATCCACTGAAGACAGTTGCAGTTTCGAAGTAAGCGGCATGGGACAGATGGCTCTGAAAATAACAGAAAAAGTACCTTATACCAAAATACTGATCGTACCTGAAACCGGCACAAAGCTCCCTTTTACATTTGAGTTGATCTGCCTGCTTGAAAAGATGAATGACAATGAAGCTGCTGTTGATTTTGTGTTTGAGCATGAAATGCCGATGATGATCAGCATGATGGCATCGCGCCCACTGCAAAACCTTGTGGATATCTTAGGAAAAAAACTGAAGGAACATTGCGAAAATCCTGAGTTTTAAAAAATAAATCGGCAATTATGAAAACAAAAATTTGGATGTACTCCTTTGTTTTTGCCGGCGTATTTATGCTGATTTTTCAGTCCTGTAAAAAGGAGGATGATGATATCGATCCGCCTGTATCAACCACTGTTACGGATTATGATGGTAATGTATACAATACCGTTACTATCGGGACACAAACATGGATGAAAGAAAACCTAAAAGTTACTCATTACTGTGATGGCAGCGCCATACCAAATATTATTGATGCCGGCCAATGGGAAGCATTAACTACCGGTGCATACTGTAATTATAATAATGATGAAAATTATGTGGCTACCTTTGGCCGCATATATAATTGGCATGCAGTTAACGACAGCCGCAAAATAGCTCCGGCAGGATGGCATGTCCCGACCGAAGCCGAGTGGAACACACTTATCAATTTTTTGGGTGGCGATAGTGTTGCTGGTGGGAAACTTAAAGAAACGGGTACGACACACTGGCTGTATTTTAATATCGGCGCTACTAATGAAACAGGCTTTACAGCCCTTCCGGGAGGTGAACGTTCTTATGCCGGAGTTTACAGTAAACTTGGGGAGGCCGGTACATGGTGGACTTCTTCTTTTAGCGGGGCATATGCATGGCAATGGATAATCGGCTCCTATGGCAGCGATATCGGCGAGCAAGGCAGTTCCATGAATTATGGATTTTCTGTGCGATGTGTGAAAGATTAAATTCAGAAAAACTCAATCACAGCCCGCAAAAAAGACTTTGCAATAAATTCACTACAGGCACACCAGTTACTATTTTTCAGGTAACCAGTCCAAAAACATAATTTCGCCACGAACCTTCCTTGCCGGATACTGAGCCTGTCCGAAGAGTACTATGAACTCTGTCAACCTTTCATTACGATTCATGCTGAAAATATTAATTGGCTAAACCGCCATGATATTTTATGTCGTTTATAAAAAAATCACTAATTTCATACCCTTAAATGGGAAGGTAAACACGGAAACAAAAATTAAATAGTTCAATAATGGAAAAGACAATATCGTTTGGACAAAATTTTGGCAATGAAAATCTCAAAACTTTTGAGACTATGCTCAGGTTTTCAAACCCGGAAAAGAAGATAACTATTGAAGACATTGACACCATCAAATACCGCTTTGAAAAAGTCTTAAAACCATTGCAAATATCAAGTTATTTGTCACGGTACATCACGCTGAATGAATTGGGAGGTTCTGCCATTTTTTATATACTCTATGAAAACAGTGTTTATCTGATCAGTGAAGATGACTGGACGATCATAAAAAATGATTCCGAATCAATTATGTCGCAACTGGAAAACCTGTTGACACCTTTGCTGGGCTAACTGTTGGCCGCTGTCAATGCTGAATTATTAATTTTTGCACGGTATTTATTTGTCCTGAAGTCATACAGACAAGATAAACCCCATTGTTTAATTCGCTTATATCTATCTGCATCAGGCCTGATGAAGTTGCTTCATTCATGTTCGTACTGCTGACCAACCGGCCAAACATATCATAAATGTTTATTGCCAAATTTTCGGGTAGGCTTTTTTCTAACTGTACATACACAAAATCATTGGCAGGGTTGGGAGTGAGGCTCAATAGATCATGATTGGCAACTTCATCCATTCCGGCGCCGCCGTTGGTGGTTTTCAGTATCTGTCCGAAACCGCCGGCAGCATAACCTATGCCGGGTGCAGGAAAATGTATGGCAAACAGCGCGAGATTAGTGCCGCTGAAAATATTGGGCTGAATTGTCCAGTTGTTTCCGCCATCAGTAGTTTTGATGATAGTGCCGGCATTTCCCGCGGCATACAGGGTGGCAGCGCCGGTAACGCTGCATGAAAATAATGAATAGGTGGAGTCAATACCTGCTGCCAAAGGTTGCCAGGTGGCTCCGGCATCAGTTGTTTTCAGGATGCTTGCCTTGCGGCCGAAAATATAACCCGTGGAGGCATTGGTAAATTTCACTGATTCGAACCAGGTAGTGGTCCCGCTGTTTAAATTTACCCAGTTTATCCCTGCATTGCTGGTCTTCAGGATAACTCCTGTTTCGCCAACGGCATAGCCTGTATTGGCATCCGTAAAATAAAGCGAACTCAGGTATCCGCCCATGGTGTCCAGCACTTTTGTCCAGGTGCCGCCCGCATTGCTTGTTTTGTAGATGGAATTTACGTCTCCTGCGATATATCCTGTATTGGCATCGGTAAAAAATATCGACGACAGCGAGTACAAGGACCCGCTCGACTGAAAAGTCCAGGTATTTCCGGCATTTACCGTTTTCAGAATGTTCCCTTCGACAGAAACGGCGTATCCGTTAGTGGCATCGGTAAAATATATGCACGACAATCGCTCACTGATGCCGCTCGGCAGCACTGTCCAATTATCCCCGCCATCGGTAGTTTTGATGATTGTTCCCGACTCTCCGGCAGCATAGCCTGTAACCGAATCAGTAAAATAGATAGAATACAGATCTGCGTTGCTTCCTGACTGAAGCACCGCCCATTGGGCCTCAGCAACCGATGCTGTTAATAACCATGATAGCAGAATAAAAATAGATTTTTTCATACGTTTTTTTTTAATGTTAGTGTTTTAATTTTCTGTTGTCAGTTTTACAATGTGGTTTCTTTTTTTTTGATTCTTGCCTTACCTAATCTTCTATCATCATCTTCACCTTATCCATATCCCCGCAAATCAAAATGCCGTCATCAGTAACAAGCTGCAGCCAGCCGTATTCATTTACGTCGCATATACAGGCATGAAATTTCTTTCCTTCGTATTCAAAAGCGCTGCGCAGCCCGAAACGGTATAATGCCTCAAGGTATTTGCTGTCGATTTCTTTGATAAGTCCGCCTTCCAGCATTTTGTAATAGTTTTCAAAAATGTCCAGGTAGCATTTGAGCGCCTGGTCAAGGCCGGTTTCTGATTGGGTATGTAATATGACAGAAGTAGGGTTGGGGAGGTCTTTGGAAAATTCTTTCTGGTTTATGTTTATGCCTATGCCAATAAGGGCATGTTTCATCAGTTTGCCTTGTACCGCGGTCTGGATAAGCATCCCGGCAACTTTTTGGTCTCCTATATATATGTCATTAGGCCATTTTATTGAAACATTTTTTCCGGAGACAAGCTCAGAAACTAGTTCAAACACCGATAAGGCGATGGTTTTATTCAGATAAAACTGTTTTTCTGCCGTCAGGAAATCAGGAAAGCAAACAACGCTGAATGTCAGGTTTTTTCCTGTTTCCGATTCCCATTTATTGGTGCCGCGGCCTTTACCCGACGACTGAGCGTTTGCGACAATACAGCAGGGCCCGTTGATATGGCCTTTCAGGATCTCTTCTTCCGCATAAGCATTGGTCGATTCAAGAGTGTCTTTATGAATTATTTTCATGTCGCGATGATTTTAAGAAAAATGGTCTTTTTATTGACACTTGATACAATAAATAATTCGAATTATTCAATAAGAAATCGTACATTTGCAAATTTATGAAAAATTACTAATGCCAAGAAAAAGAAAAACATCAGAAGATTCCCAACTTGCAGACGCTGTAGCTAAAGGTATGGCAGAAAAAAAAGCTAAAAACATTGTCAGCATTGACTTTTCGAATTTTCAGAATACCCTCTTCTCGAAGTTTGTGATATGCCATGGTTCATCGCGTGCGCAGGTGGAAGCGATCGCTGACTCGGTGGAAGAAATGGTGCGTAAAACCACCGGACAGAAACCGCGGTACAGGGAAGGATTTCAGAATGCCGAGTGGATACTGCTCGATTATTTCGATGTGGTGGCACATATTTTTCAGGAAAAATACCGTAACTTTTACCAGATTGAGAATCTATGGGCAGATGCTGAGATAAAGCACATAGATGCTGATAGTATTTAATTAAGAGAAAAGATTGTATGACCGATCAACAAAATAAATTTAAGAATAGTCTGAAGGGGCCCGATCAGGGAAAGAAGAAATTCAATTTTTACTGGATTTATGCGATACTCGCTGTCGTATTTATTGCCCTGAATTTTTACAATTGGGGCGGCAGCGGGCCTAAAGAAATTACATGGAACAAATTTGAAACTTTTCTGCGGAATCAGCAAGTGGAAAAGATCGTTGTCGTAAACAAGGAAACCGCGGAAATATTTATCAAAAAGGAAGCCATTGAAAGCGGCGATACGGCATTTAAAAGCCTCATTCCTAAAAAAGGCATAGGAGCAGGAACAAACAAAGGGCCTCATTTTCAATTTGAGATACTGTCGTCCGAGAATTTTGAAACCAAAGTAAGGGATGTTGAAAAATCTGTCATCGCTCAGGATACGGTTGGAAAGACACTCCAGGAAAAACAGACGATACTCAGCCGCCAGGGGGTGGATATTATTCCTGACACGCGTAAAGACTGGTTAAGCGATATTTTAGGATGGATTTTACTTCCGGTGATCCTGATCGTCGTGTGGTTGGTTATTATGCGGTCGATGGGAAAAGGTGCAGGCGGCTCACAGATTTTCAATGTGGGAAAATCGAAAGCCCAGCTTTTCGATAAGAACACCAGCAGCTCCATCACATTCAACGATGTGGCGGGCCTGGAAGAAGCCAAAGTGGAGATCATGGAAATCGTTGATTTTCTGAAAGACCCCAAAAAATATACAACCTTAGGAGGTAAAATACCGAAAGGCGCTTTGCTGGTTGGTCCTCCGGGAACAGGTAAGACGCTTCTTGCCAAAGCTGTCGCCGGCGAGGCTAAAGTGCCTTTCTTCTCACTCTCGGGTTCTGACTTTGTTGAGATGTTTGTCGGTGTGGGGGCTTCGCGTGTCCGCGACCTGTTCAAAACAGCCAAAGAAAAAGCTCCTTGTATAGTTTTTATCGATGAAATTGATGCTATCGGCCGGGCACGTGGCAAAAATCCGATGACAGGCGCCAATGACGAACGGGAAAATACCCTCAATCAGTTGCTGACCGAAATGGATGGATTTTCGAGCAACGCCGGTGTTATTATACTTGCGGCAACCAACCGTGCAGATATTCTGGACAGGGCCTTGTTGCGTGCCGGGCGTTTCGACCGCCAGATACATGTAGAACTTCCTGACCTTGAAGAACGCAAGGCTATCTTCAAAGTGCATATGAAATCCCTGACATTATCTGCCGAAATTGATATTGATTTTCTTTCGCGCCAGACCCCGGGATTTTCGGGTGCGGATATTGCCAATGTTTGTAATGAATCAGCCCTTATTGCTGCCCGTAAGGGAAAGAAAGATATCGGGAAACAGGATTTCCTTGATGCCATCGACCGCATCGTAGGCGGGCTTGAAAAACGAAGTAAGATCATTTCTCAGGAAGAAAAGAGTGTTATTGCTTTTCATGAAGCAGGCCATGCGGCCATAAGCTGGCTCGTGGAACATGCTGCCCCGTTGGTGAAAGTTACCATCATTCCCCGTGGTAAAGCCCTTGGCGCTGCCTGGTACCTGCCGGAAGAAAGACAGATCACCTTTACTGAACAGATGCTCGATGAGATGTGCGCCATACTCGGAGGCAGGGCTTCTGAAGAGGTGAATTTCGGAAAGATATCCACGGGAGCGCTCAACGACTTGGAAAGAACGACAAAACAAGCCTATGCCATGGTGGTTTATTACGGGCTGAACAAAAAGATTGGGAACCTCAGCTATTACGATTCGTCAGGCCAGCAGGAATACGCACTTACCAAGCCATACAGCGAAACCACAGCAAAAACGATCGACGAAGAAGTCGGCAAAATCGTTGATAAAGCATACGCCAGGGCTGTGAAGATCATTACGGACAACAAGGCCAAAGTAGAGGCTCTTGCAAAACTTTTGCTCGAAAAAGAAGTTATTTTCCGTGAAGATGTCGAAAATATTTTTGGAAAACGTCAGTTTGCTGACAGCCATCATATTGATGAAGATTCCAAAGACATTGAATTTACAATGAGAAGGGGAAAAGCTGAGGATGAAATCAAACCGGAACCGGCAGAACAAAAACCTGAATCCGTGGAGTCAGAAACTGAGCAAGCTGAAGATAAAAAGGAAGAGAAAAGCAATGAGAATAGCGAACTGACAAGTAATTCAGATAATCAATAATTTATATATTCTGAACAAGCATATATGGAAGAATACAGTTCACGTGAAAAAGTCCTGAAAAATGTCCGTAACGCCGGTATCAACCAGGCAGAGTGCCCTTATACGGATATTGATTTTTCTTTAAATGTATTTAAGGAATCAGCAGACACAGCTGACGTCGCCTTTGCTAAGGCCTTTGTCGCCATAGCCGGTAAATTTGTGTATTGTGCCGATGAAGGTGAGTTTGTGCAAAGCATCAGCACGTTTGCCAAAGAATATAAATGGAACAACCTGCATTGTTTTGAACCAAAGATAAAGGATCTGCTTGTTAAGGCGGAAGTTCCATTCAGCGAAGATCCCAAAACACTTACCGAAGCTGTCCAGGGAATAACCTTTTGCGAATACCTGATCGCAAGGCTGGGCAGCATCATGGTGTCTTCTGCCCAGGCTTCCGGGCGCAGGCTTATTGTTTACCCCGATGTTCATATTGTGGTGGCTTATTCATCGCAGATCGTGCCTGATCTGACGGAAGCACTTACTAAGATATCTGAAAAATACAAAGAGAACTTCCCTTCACTGGTATCGGTAATTTCAGGGCCAAGCAGGACTGCCGATATCGAAAAAACGCTCGTAATGGGCGCTCACGGGCCCAGGGACCTTTACCTGTTCTTAATTGACGACTTTGATCAGGAATGAGTTATGAAAAACGATTGGGTGTTGATTTATGAAACAGACAAGAATTTTGAAATAGAAATTATCAGGGGCATGCTCGAAGAACATGGAATTGACGCCGTCATCGTGAATAAAAAGGATTCAGTATATCTTATCGGAAACTTCGAATTGTATGTTTCCAGCGATGACCTTATGTTAGCAAAAACATTAATAATGAATTTTAACTCGTGAAAAAACTCATCACCCGCACCATAACAGGCCTTATTTTTATTACGATTGTGATCGCTTCGATATGCTGGAGCGTTTATTCTTTTATGCTTGTTTTTCTGATCATATCATTACTGGGTATACACGAATTTTATAAACTTTCTCTGCTGAAAAATGTCAAGCCGCAATTCACCAACGGATATGTTCTTGGAGCTTATTTGTTTTTAAGTATCTCATTATATGCGCACAATATTATCGGATTAGAATTTGTATTGCTGAACCTGCCGCTGTCGTTCCTGATTCTGATCATCGAACTGTACCGAAAATACGACCAGCCTTTTACGAATATTGCCTTTACACTTTTGGGAATTTATTATATTGCTCTCCCTCTGGCTTTGCTGAATTTTTTATATAGTCCTTTTCAAATGAGGGGTGAGTTCAATACCCATATTCTTCTCGGCTTTTTTATCATTACCTGGCTCTCCGATACCGCTGCATATCTGGTAGGTTCAGCCATCGGCAAACACAAGCTTTTCGAGCGTATCTCACCCGGAAAAACCTGGGAAGGGATCATCGGTGCTGTAGTTTTCGGGATTCTTACGGCGTATGTCCTTTCATTGATTTTCAAAGACCTGATGTTTTATCAATGGGCGGTCATTTCTGTGATCATCGTTGTGATTGGTACTTTGGGCGATCTCACCGAATCGCTTTTGAAGCGTAGTGTGAATGTCAAAGATTCCGGCACCATCATGCCCGGTCACGGAGGCATACTCGACCGTTTCGACGGGGTGTTTTTTGCAGCGATATTTGTTTTTATTTATATTTATTTTTTTATAGCTAACTAATTATGAAATTACACAAAGAAGGTACAAGAATAATACTATTTTTCTTGGTTTTACTTATTCTAATAAACTTTCCACTTTTCGTCTATTTGAAGGATTATTTCCTGTTTAATATTATTGTGCTGTTTTTATCATTAGTGTTTTTTGTGATTATTGTCCGTTTCTTCCGGGTGCCTTCCCGTATTTATGTTAAAGACTCCGCCCTGATACTTTCCGGTGCCGACGGCGTTGTTGTGGCTATTGAAGAGATTGCCGAGGAAAAATATTTTAATGAAAAACGCATACAGGTTTCAGTATTCATGTCACTGAATAATGTACATATTAACTTTTTCCCCGTGAGCGGCGAGGTGATAAAAACCGAAGACTATTACGGAAGGTATTTTGTAGCCCGCAAGCCGAAATCTTCTTACATGAATGAACAGACCACCACTATCATCAAACCCGAAGGCCGGGCGCCTATCCTTGTCAGGCAGATTGCCGGGTTTGTCGCACGGCGTATTGTTTGCTATGCAGAAGAGAAAATGCAGGTGGAACAAACCGACCAGCTTGGCTTCATCAAATTTGGTTCAAGGGTCGATATTTTGCTTCCTTTAAATACAGAAGTCCTTGTAAAGATTAAGGATAAGGTAAAAGGCGGCATCACACCTATCGCACGTTATATCGACTAGTATTCCAGGTTGTTGTTATAGTGGCAGCGCGACCTGTATGCGTACTGGCACACGTTGAGTCGTACCGTTAATTTATGAGAAAATCATGCAAAAAAAAACCTTCCGTCATCGGGAAGGTCTTAGCAGGTTCTTTTTACTGGCCAAGGTAGGCCTTGAGCAGTTTGCTTCGCGAAGTGTGTTTCAGCCTGCGGATGGCTTTTTCTTTGATCTGCCGGACACGCTCGCGTGTCAGGTCAAACTTTGCGGCAATTTCTTCCAGTGTCAGCCCGTGGTTCATGCCAAGACCGAAATACAGGTTGATGACGTCCCTTTCTTTATCGGTAAGCGTGGATAAGGAACGCTGGATCTCGCGCGACAGCGATTCATACATCAGGTTGGTATCGGTAGTAACACCGTCTTCGCTCATGTACACATCGATAAATTTGGTTTCTTCGTCCTGGGCCAGGGGAGCATCCATGGATACGTGACGTGTGGAGATCTTCATCACCGCATTGATTTTTTCCTGAGGTATGTCAAGGGACTCAGCTAATTCATCGGGCAGGGGAGGACGTTCAAACTTCTGTTCGAGGCGCGACAATTCTTTGGAGATACGGTTGAGTGAACCTACCTGGTTCAGAGGAAGACGTACGATCCTTGATTGCTCGGCAAGCGCCTGCAGGATCGACTGGCGGATCCACCATACGGCATAGGATATAAATTTAAAACCTCTGGTCTCGTCAAAACGTTTGGCAGCTTTTATTAAACCTAAATTTCCTTCATTGATCAGGTCGGGAAGGCTTAATCCCTGATTTTGATATTGCTTGGCTACTGACACTACGAAACGCAGGTTGGCTTTTGTAAGTTTTTCAAGAGCTTCCTGGTTTCCGGCTTTAATCTGTTGTGCGAGTTTTACTTCTTCATCAGCAGTGATAAGCTCTTCGCGTCCAATTTCCTGTAAATACTTGTCAAGGGAGGCTGTTTCCCTGTTTGTAATTGATTTGGTAATTTTTAATTGTCTCATTATACAGGATTAGTTAATAAATTATTGGTATTCAGCATTTTAAATACCATGTTGGGAAACGGGTACAAAGTTACGAATATTTCTCTTATCTGCCAAATATATTTTATAAAAGCAGAACAGGGTTTTTAACGAAGTTCAGAAAAGTTTTGTTACAATCCGAACGAAAAATATGCCTGCATACCGTTGGTATAAATACCTTCAATCAGCACGGTGCCTTTTTTGTTCTCCAGCAGTCTGACAACATCATTGGTGGTCTTAACCTGTTGATTGTCAATGCGGGTAATGATCAGGCCTTCCCTGATGCCGGCACTTGCGAGTTTGCCTTTTTCCAGTTTTACTATCTTTACACCGGAACGGAGGCCAAGACCGATTTTTTCTTTATCCGTAATATCTTTTAAGGTGGCACCGAGTACCGTTCCGTTGCCCGCTTCGCCTGATTTCAGCAGGGCAGTGCCGCCTTCGCTGTTTTCGAGGGTGAGGTTAATTTGTTTTAGTTCATTGTCGCGGATCACGCTGACATTGATTTTTTCTCCCGGGCGGTGCCGCACGATGATTTCCTTGAGTTCTGAAGACCCGGTGATCGGTGAATCGTCAATTTTTACGATGATGTCGCCTTTTTGGATACCCGCCTTGTCGGCAGCCCCTCCTTCATATACCGACTCAACAAATACGCCTTTCATGTCTTTGATGTCGTGTGCTTCAGCAAGTTTTCTGTCAATATCGGTAAAATTAAGGCCGAGGAATGCTCTTTGCACGTCACCAAAATCAAGAATGTCAGAGATAATTTTTCGGACTATATTTGAAGGTATGGCAAAGGAATAACCGGTGTATGAGCCTGTATTACTGGCGATGGCCGCATTGATGCCGATAAGCTCGCCGTTCACATTGACCAGTGCGCCGCCGCTGTTGCCGGGATTGATGGCTGCATCGGTTTGGATGAAAGATTCCACCGTTGAATTGTCGCCCCAGATGTTAATATCCCTCGCTTTAGCGCTGACAATACCGGCGGTAACTGTGGATGTCAGGTTGAACGGATTGCCGACAGCAAGCACCCATTCGCCGATTTTCACTTCATCGGAATTACCGTAGGTTACATAAGGGAGGTTGGTTTCATCAATTTTTATCAGCGCCAGATCTGTTCCGGCATCAGAGCCGACCACGGTGGCGGTAAAGGTTCGTTTGTCGTTAAGAGTAACTTCTATCTTGCTGGCATCGCTCACTACATGATTGTTAGTAACGATATATCCGTTTTCGGAAACCAGCACACCCGACCCCGTGGTAATTATAGGCTGGTTGCTGTAGTTACGCTTGTTGAAAAAGTTAAAAAAAGGATCATATCCGAAAAACTGGTCGTAATAGGAGTTTTTGTAATAATATTGTGTTTGAATATGCACGACGGCATGAATAGTTTTTTCGGCGGCTGCTGTAAAATCAGGCCCGGTAACACCTCTCCCGACTGACATACTGACAGATTGTGCAGGCGGCTGGTTTTTGAAATAGGTCTCAACATCATAATTTTTTTTATCGGCAAACCTGAAAGCAAAAATAGTTGCAAGGCTTGATACTACAGCAATGACGATTGTTAAAACGGTTTTTTTCATAAGGTTGAATTTTAGACGGTTTTTTTTATCAAATTTTATACCTAAGATTTTTTGACAGGGTTGAATAAAAACGTCTGAAACTTAATGATAGTATAATTTTATAATAAAAAATGCAGGGATATTTTTTTCATAAAAAATATTACACAAAGCTGATTGTAATATTCCTTAACCCAAATTAAGCATTAGGAGTTTGCGAACTAATGCTTTTTTGGGTTTATCCCGATTTAGTAAATGTTTCCCGACAATTTTTTATTTGACGGGAACCTGTTCCGTACATACGTTGTCGGGATTACATTTACTTTATCGATTCAGCAATAAAAACAACATTGTATATTAGTAAATTTCAACCAACTACATCAATAATTTTCTAATCTTACGCATTAAGGATATTCTAATGCGGAATTTTGGATTAATCAATGAAATAGTATTACTTTTGCTATGAATTTGCATAGTAAGGTAAAAATACACCATGAGTTTAAAAGTCAACAAAATAATCTATATGCTGCTGGGCATCGTGCTCGGTTTTTTTGTTGGCGGCGGCATTATTTGGTGGCAACTGAACGACAATAATTTTTCGGATTTTTTTCGCGGAAATAAGAATGAGGTGAGTATTGATACCAATCAATACGACAGGTCAATCAGACCGGACAAAAAAAAATCTAAAAATCAATTCCAGGTGGGGAATGTTAAAATTCCCGATACGTTTATCGACAGCCTGAAAAAGGATTCTGTAACGCTCACCGTTAGTGAACTTATTGCACTTTATAACAGCGAACAAAAGGACACCGTCTCGCGTTCATCAGGCTCTTCGTATGATGATATTGTTATTTCAAAAGACGAACTGATCATTACCCGGCTGATAAAAATATCCGGCGAAGTCCCGGAGGTGAACACCAGCTACGAACTTGATTCTATCCTTACCGATCAGCGCCAGGCAAAACGCAAACCTAAAGGGATCATTAAAACGGAGTTTTGGAGGTCGCCCCTGAATTACAAAGGATATAAATTCGACGAAAACAAACTTGTCGTTTTCGGTTTGTATGAAGTGAACAATGTCTTTATTATAGGGTACAACAACGAACTTTTTATAAAATACAACAGGGACTATTACCTGATCGAATATACCGATGATTTCAAATCATTCTATCCGATGAAAAATGAAACACTGATAAAAGAGCTGAATTCGTTATGATTTGTAATTTTCATAAGTATCACGGAGCAGGTAATGACTTTATCATTATTGATAACAGAAACCTGAGTTTCAATGCCGCTGAAGATGTGATCAGCAGGCTTTGTCACCGGCGCTTCGGTGTCGGCGCCGACGGGCTGCTATTGCTTGAAGGTTCAGAAATACATGATTTTTCGATGCGTTATTTTAATTCCGACGGCAGAGAAGGCTCCATGTGCGGCAACGGCGGAAGATGTATTGCTGCTTTTGCACACGACCAATTGAATCTGAAGGAAAAAATTACCTTCAGCGCTGTTGACGGTTTACATCAGTCTGAAATACTGAAAAAGGAAGGTGATGTTTCTCAGGTACGCCTGAAAATGGCCGATGTTACTATGGTACAGCATGGAGAGGGCTATTATTTTCTTGACACCGGCTCTCCTCATTATGTTACGTTCGTTGATCATGCTGATGAAACTGATGTTGTGGCAGCGGGCAGGGCAATTCGTTACAGCCCTTTATTTCCGCAGGGTACCAATGTCGATTTTGTTGAAATCAGAGAGGCTCAGTTATATGTCCGTACCTATGAACGCGGGGTTGAAGATGAAACATTATCGTGCGGGACAGGAGTGACGGCTTCGGCTATTGCCGCGTCATTTATAATTCCTGCCAACAGTTTTGAGATCACCACCCGTGGCGGAAATTTAAAAGTGAGCTTCAGCAATGAAAATGAAATATATAGCAATGTGTGGCTCGAAGGCCCTGCCACGCTTGTATTCAAAGGAGAATTAGAACTATAAATTTATGCAGAATACACGCATCCGTCTGAGAGCAGTAGAACCTGCAGATATCGATTTCATTTACCGCCTCGAAAATGATGTTGACAATATGCTGACTACAGAGCATTACGAGCTGGTATCAAGATATGCCATCGAACAGTATGTGCTGAGTCTCGGGCAGGAGTTAAATGCTTCAGGCCAGATGAGGCTTATCATTGAATCTAACGACACACCCGAAAAAAAAGCTATTGGCTGCATCGAACTTTTCGAGGCCGACGCGCTTCATCGCAGGGCCGGGATCGGGATATATATCGTGGCCGGAGAACAAAAAAAAGGCTATGCTTCCGCAGCGCTTGGCACGATGATTGAATACTGCTTCGGGATTTTAGGATTACATCAGCTATTCTGTAATATTGGTGAAGAAAATAAAGCGAGCATGAAACTGTTTACAAAGCATGGTTTTCAGATCATAGGCCTTAAAAAAGACTGGCGGTATTCCAATAAAGCATGGAAACATGAATACATGCTGCAACTTATAAACGACTAACCTGCAGCTAACAAAAATTAAAACGCATAACAAGGGTGAAAAAAAAGAAAAAATCCGGGGGGAAAAATAAATTCTGGAAAAAATTTTTAAGGGGTTTTCTTGTTTTTATGGCCATCTGCCTGATAGCAGGCTGTTTCATCGGCTGGCGGTATTACAAATTAATTTATGTGAAGAATGTCGACCTGGGCGGCAAGAAAGAACTTTTCGTTTATATTCCGACGAATTCCAACTTTGATGATGTAAAAAAAATATTGTACGAACAGAAAATTATTATTGATACCAATTCGTTCGAATGGCTCTGCGAACATAAGTCCTATACGCTCAATGTCAAATCGGGGCGCTACCTGCTGAAGGAAAACATGAGCAACAACGAACTCATCAATATGCTGCGTTCCGGCAATCAGGTGCCTGTCAAACTTACCTTTAACAACATAAGAACGAAGGATCAGTTTGTCTCAAGAATCTCTAAACTTATCGAAGCTGATTCTGTCTCTCTGATAAAGCTGCTCAACGACATGGCTTTTCTCAGCAAATATGACCTTAATGCCGATGATGTCATGTGTGTTTTTATTCCTAATACTTATGAACTTTTCTGGGATACGCCGGCTGAAAAATTCTTCGTAAAAATGCATGACGAATATGAAAAATTCTGGAATAAGAGCCGCCGGGACAATGCGTCGGCACTGGGCCTCAGCCCCAATGAAGCGGTAATTCTTGCCTCCATTGTATACCAGGAAACCAAGAAAAAAGATGAGATGTCAAGAGTGGCAGGAGTGTATATCAACAGGCTTAACATAGGCATGCCTTTGCAGGCCGACCCTACCGTGATCTTTGCCATCGGCGATTTCAAAATCAAAAGGGTGTTGAACGCGCAGACCCGTTTTGATTCGCCTTATAATACCTATAAATATGCGGGCTTGCCGCCCGGCCCGATCTGCCTGCCCGACGGTTTTGTGGTGGATAAAGTGCTGGATTGCGAAAAACACGATTACCTGTATTTCTGTGCGAAAGAAGATTTGTCGGGCTATCACAATTTTGCGGTTACATCGGCGCAACATTCGCAGAATGCACAACGATATCATAACGCACTTAACAGCAGGAAGATAAAAAAATGAAGATGTTTGCTTTAAAAATTATAATTTTACAAACCCTAATCGTTAAATTATTATGAGAAAACTGTTTTTTTCAATACTGACCGTATTGTGTGTTTCTTCAGTGTTTGCGCTGAATCCCAAACGTGAATACATTGCCCGTCCGGGTGATTTCGGTCTGGAATACGAAGAAGTGACCATTCAGACATCTGATAACCTCAACCTGAGAGGCTGGCTTTATAAACCGCAGACGCCATCATTTAAAATGATCATCCTCAGCGGAAGCGGCGACGGCAATATGGGCGACCTCATCGAGATTGCGAGCAGCTTTGTGACCCTCGGCTATAACGTCCTGACATACGACTACAGAGGCTACGGCGAAAGTGAAGACTTTACCATTAACAATAATTTTTTCATCTATGCCCAGTTTGAGAAAGACCTGAATGCGGCTATAGATTATGCCCGGAAATACCACTCCAAGATGAAGACGCTGAACCTTTGGGGTAAAGAGGTAGGAGCCGGTTTGTCGATATCCGTCGGCTGCAACCGTAAAGAAATATTTCAGGTGATCGCGGATTCGCCTTATTCCACCCTTGAAGGTATTAAGAAAAGCTACAAGGATCTGGCAGGCAAAGAGGTGCTGTTGCCGCTCGGTTTCAACAAATACATGCTTGAACCATTTTATGCCCTCGAATCAAAAGGTACATCGCTCTATGGCGTGATGTTTATCGCCGGCGAAAAGGAGCTTATTTATTCCCCTGCCGACATAAAAACCCTGAGTAAAGTGCAGAAAAACCGTTCTACCGTGGTCATTGTCAAAGATGCCAACGCTTCGGAAACATTTACCAAGGATAAAAACAAATATTTCGAAAACATCCGGGAATTTCTCAAAGAACCATTATAAAAAAATTTATTGATGAAAGCATTCAAAGCATATGATATTCGTGGGATCTATAATGTAGATTTTTCTAAGACAGAAGTTTATAAAATAGGATTTTTTTTGCCGGGACTGTTAAAGGCTGATAAGATTCTTGTCGGGCGTGATGTACGGACTTCATCCCCTGAAATTTTCGAATACCTTACCAAAGGTATCACCGATGCCGGAGCCGATGTTTACGACCTCGGACTGGCAACAACACCTTATGTTTATTGGGCTACGGCTGCATTTAAGTTTGATGCATCTGTTCAGATTACGGCCTCGCATAATTCAAAAGAGTACAACGGTATGAAAATTTCGCGTACCAATGCGTTTCCCGTTGGTTTCGACAGCGGCCTGAATATTCTTGAACAACAGGTATTAAATGAAACACCGGTGCCGGTAAAAGCAAAAGGGAAACTCATTCCTTTTGCCCGGCATGATAAGTACATGGATTTTTTCAAACCATATATTCCCGATATCTCAAGGCTGAAGGTGAGCATCGACTGTTCCAACGGCATGGCGGCACTGTTCATCAAGCGGCTGCTGGGCGAAAAACCTATGTATTTGTTTTTTGAACCCGACGGAAATTTCCCTAACCATGAAGCCAACCCCCTGGTGCCCGAAAATGTTGAATTTCTTAAGGAACATGTACTGAAAAATTCAAGCGACCTGGGTATTATATTCGACGGGGATGCCGACCGTGTGATGTTTGTGGATGAGAAAGGGCAGTTTATTTCTCCCGACCTTATCATTGCTGTGTTGGCGCATTATTTTACGGATAAGGAAAAAGGCGTGGTATTGCAGGATATCCGCAGCTCGAAGGCTGTCGGCGAGTATATTGCCAAACTTGGCTATAGTCTGAGTATGTGGCGTGTGGGACGTGCCTATGCAGCACCAAAACTGAAGGAAATAAAGGGTTTGTACGGCGGCGAATTTGCCGGGCATTATTACTTCCGCGATTTCAATTATTCCGATTCCGGGATGCTGGCCTGCCTGCTGGTACTCAACGTGGTGGCCGCTATGAAGGCGAAACGCATTTCTTTTTCACAATTGATAAAGAATATTTCTTCATATTTCGGTTCGGGAGAGGTAAACTTTAAGATACAGCAAAAACAAGAAGCGATGGATGCCTTGCTTGCCCATTTCTCTAAATCAGAAAAGCCATCTGCTTTTTACGATTTTGATGGCTACCGGGCTGATTTTGAACACTGGTGGTTCAACGTAAGGCCTTCTAATACCGAGCCTTATCTTCGTTTTTTAGCCGAAGCCGATGATCCTGAACTGCTAAGCCGTATTGTAGAAGAAACACATGCCGTGTTAAAACCTTTTATCAACTCCTGATATTGCTGAAAAAGTTCTCCATAGCAGCTTCCATTCTTTCGCTGGTTTTTTTGTCAAAATGCCTGTATCCGCAGGTTCCGGAGCTAAAGGATGCTGATTCAATCCGGATTTCTGACACTAGGCTGAGTTTAAATGGTCTGAACAACAGCTATGAAAAACTGCTCATAAATTCCGGGAATAAACGTCTTTTCAGTTTTCCGGATGAGCTGAATAAAAAGCGCCTGGCAACAGTAGTTTCTGTGGATGGGCTTTTGTTTGCCTCATCCGTTTATGCCCTGAATGAAATGTGGTATAAGAAATACGACCGCTCGGCTTTTCATACCTTTAACGACAGCCGCGATTGGATGCAGATGGACAAACTGGGCCATTTCAAAGCTGCCCATATCATTACAGCATACGGTTATTATTCATTTCGCTGGGCAGGCATTGAAAAAACGGAAGCTGCCTTGTACGGCGGCGCTGTAGGCGTAGGCTATTTAACAGCATTGGAAGTACTCGACGGCTATTCGGAACACTGGGGCTTTTCACTTGCCGATATGACGGCTAATGTGCTGGGTTCGGCCGTTTTTGTTTCACAGGCAATTTTTCTGGAAGACCGGCGTATCAAGTTTAAAATCTCGTATCATCCGACAACCTATGCAAAATACCGCCCTGAAATGTTTGGGGATAACTTTGCCGAAAGAGCTATGAAAGACTATAACGGGCAGACCCACTGGCTGTCGGTAAGTTCAGGATTACTATTTCCGAGGCAGCAGAAAATCCCAAAATGGCTGTGTTTTTCGGTAGGCTATGGCGCCGAAGGCATGCTGGGCGGAACCGCCAACCCGGAGTTTAACGAAAATGGGGAGGCCTTACCCACTTTTGACCGTTACCGGCAGTTTTACCTATCTTTGGATGTGGATCTTGCACAGGTAAAAACAAAGAAAAAATGGGTAAGAACCTTATTGCTGGCTGTCAATGCCATAAAAATTCCATTTCCTACGCTTGAGTACAATACGAAAGGTGAGTTCAAGTTTCACTATTTGTATTTTTAGTAAAACAAACTAAACGCGGGCGTTTGCCATATGATGATATGGAAGACAGTTATATACCACAGGCCGGAGCCTGTAAACATAAAAACGGCTTAGGCCGCCTAAGCTGAACAAGGCTGAGATTGTGATTGAATTTTTTTTTTAGCAGTCATCTGGACTCTCCAAGTTGAAATTGTTGAAATGGATTGTAGTTTTTAGTCATCAGATGACTTAAAGCCTGTAAGAATAATAACGGCTTAGGCTGGAGGCTATGCCGAACGTTGTTCAAGGACGTTGTCGTTGCGGTCAGGCTGAGCCGTCCCGAATTCAAAGGCAGAACCATTATTTACCAGGACGAACAGGACGCGCCGAAGACGACCGAGCGATGTAAAAAAAATACTGCCATTAGCGTTCCCCTATTGATGAACCCAGAAATTGTTGATTTGTAAGATTGTTTCATTAAACAGGCAGGGCCTAAGCCGAACGGGCGAACGGGTAAAAATCTTTGCACTCCGGAGGAGTGAAATATTGGTAGAAAATAAATCGAACAGCAAAACCGACTCCGTAAGGAGTCGAATAGATCAAACGGTTGCCAGGTCTAAATAGTGAACCCTGCCTGAATGATTTTAGCGAATTGCTGATTAATTATTCATATTTAGTATAGGATAATAAAACAGGCTGAGCCTAAGCTGAACGAGGGTTTAAGCATAACGTTCTGAAATTGAGATAAGGCCTTATTGACGAAATTATACAAAAGTGTAGTTTTTCGTCAATAATCATTATCTTTGTGAAAAATTATTACATGATAACAAGAGAATTATATCTTAAAAAACTTCGTTTGCTGCGCGATCAGGATTTAATCAAAGTGATTACAGGGGTGCGGCGCTGCGGTAAATCAACCCTTTTGGAAGCCTTTCGCAACGAGTTGTTAGAGTCAGGAGTTAATTCAGAGAATATCATTTTTATGAATTTTGAGGAACGCGAAAACCTCAGTTTTTGCGAATGGACTGCTTTGTATGACGAAATTTTAGCAAAAACAAAAAGAAATAAAAAAAATTATGTTTTTCTTGACGAAGTACAATTGGTAACGAATTTTGAGAAACTCGTCGATAGTTTATTTGTAAGGAAAGATGTAGATTTATATATAACGGGCTCTAATGCTTACTTGCTTTCGGGTGAGCTGGCAACATTGCTAACAGGACGTTATATTGCGATCAATCTGCATCCGTTCTCTTTCCTCGAATATACGCTTGCATTTCCGGAAGAAAAGAATACAGACCGCCTGTTTCGGCAATATCTTAACAGCAGCGCCTTTCCTGAAGCTGTCAATATTTCGAAAACTGCCCCCGGGCTTGTCAATGATTACCTGAAATCTATTTACGATACTGTTATCGGGAAAGATATTATTACCCGGCATAAGTTGAGAAATTTCAATAATTTACAACGGATTATTGAGTTTTTGTTTGATGCAGTGGGTTCCCTTGTTTCGCCCACCAATATTGCCGAACAACTGAACATGTACTCCGGCAAGAAAATATCACATAATACTGTTATAAAGCTAATCGGTTATCTCACTGAATCATACATTCTTTACAACGCTCCCCGGTACGATATAAAAGGAAAGGAGCTATTATCCACTAATGAAAAGTACTATGTTGTGGACTTAGGATTGAAAAATATTACGTCGACCAATAAATTCGATGCTGATTTAGGGCATAAATTGGAAAATGTAGTGTATTTTGAACTTTTACGGCGCGGTGGAATGGTGTTTGTGGGCAAAAACAAAGACAAAGAAGTTGACTTTATTTTGCAAAAAGCTAATAATGAGCGGGAGTATTTTCAGGTAGCCTATTCTGTTAATGACGAAAAAACATTTGAACGTGAAATTTCGTCATTTAGAAGTATCAAAGACAATTATCCTAAATTTCTTTTAACTCTTGATTATGACAATGCTGTAATTGACGGAATACAAAAGAAAAACGTAATTGATTGGTTATTGGATACATAAAAGAAAATTGGAATATGAGTTTCATTACCTTTATTTTTAGCAAAAACTGGAAGTTGGTGTTCACCAAATGTCAAATATAAAATTGAAAATCAAGATATTTTAATAAAACAAGCAGGAGTCTGTAAGAATGAAAACGGCTTAGCCTCAAGCCTAAGAAAAACATCTGAAAATTAGTTTTTGAGGTTCCCTTTACTGATATTTCGTTATTTATCCTTGATAATAATTTAAATATGCTTACCTTTATGAATTAGAAGTTTCATTTTAAATATCTAAGATGAATTATTATTTATTTTTAAAACCATGACCAAGTACTTCTTTACTTTATTATTGATAGTTCAGTATTTATTTACCTACAGCCAGGATGGGGTTACCACTTATCCTGATCCTGTCGGATACACAGCATTGCAGTTGCGCTCTAAATCAGGCTTGGGAATAGATGCTACGGGCAATAAATGGGTGGCCTACGATTCAATAGGATTAGGAAAGTTTGATGGTACCGGCTGGACCATGTATAATACATCAAATTCGCAGATACCTTCAAATAAAATGACCAGCCTGTTTGTATATAATAATGATATTTATGCCGGCACGGAGAACGGACTTGCAAAGTTTGACGGAGTCTCCACATGGACCATATACAATGCAGCTAACGGTCAGCTTAATAATAACCATGTAAATGCCATCAATTACAAAAATGGTCAATTGTGGGTTGGTGCCAATATGGGACTGACAAAATTTGATGGTTCTGCGTGGAACTATTTTCATACCCTTAACTCTGCAATAGCAAGTGACACCATTACATCAATTGAGTTTGGCGCTAATGATACCGTGTGGATCGGAACAATCAACGGGCTGTCCTGTTTATACAATAATACTTTCACAAATTATAATACTTCAAATTCCGGCTTAAACAGCAATTATATTAACTGCCTGAAAAATGATATGAATAACAATTTATGGATAGGTACCAGGGCTGGGGCATACAGAATGAGTAATCATGTGATAACACCTCTGTCAGACCTATATTATATTTCATCATCAAATAATTCTATAAATATCCCATCAATAGATGTGGAAGATAATTATATATATGTGCCGGGTTATGTGCCTTCTGTGAATTTTTCTCCTCCTGGTATTTTTAAAATAAATTCAATTGATTATTTTTATGATTATAATAATTGTCCGGTAGGTACTTTCATTTATAAGTATCCATTTTTCCTTTGTACGGATACGAATAAAATAATCTGGAATATATCAAGCTATAGTCCTTCTCAATTGAAATCGTATAATTGGTTGGAGGGTGTCATACATGATAATTTTAATTTTTTATCTGCGAATAATATTAAAGCAAGGTTTAATGCTGGTGGACAATTATTCTGGGATTTGGCAAGTATAAATATTTTTGAAGTTCCTAATGGAAGCAAAAAAAATTCATTATTTTCAGGAGCTTTATGGGTAGGAGGGAAAGATACAAACGATCAGTTACATGTAGCCGCCGAACTATATCAGGGAAATGGGAAAGATTTTTACCCGGGGCCTGTGATGGACTCTGCATCCTATGAACAGGAGCAGGAAAAATGGAATAAGGTATGGAAAATAAAAAAGTCGGAGATTGATTATCATCTGGCTCATTGTTTCGATCCGGGATATATTCCTTCTCAGGCATTGGTCAATTGGCCCGGAAACGGTGATACTGCATTGGGACAAGCGCCAATTTTAGCTCCTTTCAAAGACTGGAACAACGATGGGATTTATGATCCTTACGGTGGTGACTTTCCCCTGATCAAAGGCGATGAAACTGTTCTTTTTATATTTAATGACGATCGTAAACCACACACTGAAAGCGAAGGTGATAAGTTAAGGGTAGAAGTGCTGGCCATGGCTTATAGTTTTTATTGTAATGCTGATTCCGCTTTATGGAATACCATTTTTCTCAATTATAAAATTATCAATCGTTCTTCATTAACTTATGATAGTTCTTTTGTAGGATTATACATTGATACAGATTTAGGAGAAGCCACTGATGATTATATTGCCTGCGATGTTGCAAGAGGCGCTTTTTATGTTTTTAACGGGGACAGTATTGATGGCATTGGCCGTCCTCAGGACTATGGCGCGAATCCGCCTGCCCAGGCAATTGTTTTTCTTTCAGGCGCTAAAATGGATGATGATGGTATGGATAATCCTGCCGGTTTGTGTGATGAAGGCATGAATGGATTCAATTTCGGTAATGGGATTATCGATGATGAGCATCATGGTATGAGCGGATTTTTATACTTAAATGGGACAGGTGGCTATGACGCTTTAACTGTTCCACATACTGCTACTGATTATTATAACTTTTTAAGAGGTTTTTGGAAAGATGGAGTCCATCTGCACTATTGGGGCAACGGACATCCTGTCGCCGGAGCTACAGGCCCTGCCTGTAATTTTGAGTTTCCTGGCGATACAGACCCATGCGACTGGGGTACCGCGGGAGTTCCGGTTGCTCATCCGCCTTACTGGACTGAGGAACAGGCCGGTAATTTGCCTTATGACAGGCGGGGAATGGGTTCTACCGGGCCCTTTACTTTTAAACCGGGTGATACTCAGGAAATAGATTTCGCTTTTGTTTTTGGAAGAGATTTTTCCGATCCGGATGAGTTAGCCGCGGTAGCTGTGATGAATCAGAGAATTGACAGTATTAAAAGTTACTTTCGAAAAGATTTTACGCCCTGTGGAAGTTCAATTTCAGGAATTAATGATAACCCAAAACAGCTTCCTCAATTCAATATTTACCCCAACCCGGCAAATGATCATATTACTGTTGAAACCAATTTAAGATCGGAGATAGAAATTTTCAATATCCAGGGACAACTGATCAAAAGGATGAACACAAATGGTGGCAAAATGAATATTGATATTTCAATCTTTCCATCAGGCCTGTACTTTGTGAAAACACAAGCAGAAAATAAGATTGAAGTAAAGAGGTTTATAAAGCAGTAGGATGTTTTGTTTTGGTTTGTATTTAAAGGGGCAATGTTGAAAATCGGGGAGTTCAAGTTTCATTATTTGTATTTTTAGTAAAACAAACTAAACGCGGGCGTTTGCCATATGATGATATAGAAGACAGTTATATACTACAGGCCAGAGCCTGTAAACATAAAAACGGCTTAGGCCGTCTAAGCTGAACAAGAAGAGATTGTGATTGAATTATTTTTTTTAGCAGTCATCAGATGACTCTCCAAGTTGAAATTGTTGAAATGGATTGTAGTTCTTAGTTATCAGATGACTTAAAGCCTGTAAGAATAATAACGGCTTAGGCTGGAGGTCAAGCCGAATGTTGTTCAAGTGCGTTGTTGTTGCGGTCAGGCTGAGCCGTCCCGAATTCAAAGGCAGAACCATTATTTACCAGGACGAACAGGACGTGTCGAAAACGACCGGGCGATGTAAAAAAAATACTGTCATTAGCGTTCCCCTTATGATGAACCCTGAAATTGTTAATTTGTAAGACAGTTTCAATAAACAGGCTGCCTGAGCCGAACACGGGTTAATCAAATAATATCGAATATCGATTAACGAATATCGATTTATGAAGTGAAAGACATAAGGAAACATTGGAAAATCTTAAATCGTTAATCAGTGTTCGATGTTTAAAAGAGCTTTTGAGAAATTGTTTAAGACAGTATAATAAGACAGGCAGAGCCTGAGCCGAACACGGGTTAATCAAATAATATCGAATATCGATTAACGAATATCGATTTATGAAGTGAAAGACATAAGGAAACATTGGAAAATCTTAAATCGTTAATCAGTGTTCGATGTTTAAAAGAGCTTTTGAGAAATTGTTTAAGACAGTATAATAAGACAGGCAGAGCCTAAGCCGAACACGGGTTAATCAAATAATATCGAATATCGATTAACG
>DAOQAF010000030.1:0-35447 GCA_035353775.1 Bacteroidales bacterium
GCCAACTCTGATACGGTGAAGCAATCTGAAATATACCAGTATTATTCAGTAGCATACAATTCGGATGAGAAGCAATTGACTGCATTTGCTTCTTTCCGTTTTGGCGGGCATAACGGGACTACCCTTATTCTTGTTAAACCAGCCGGTATCCTTTTTGAAAAGGAAAAAATGCCGTATGAACAAAATATTTTTTCAGGTGCGTTTTACGAAGTAACCGAACAAACTGGTGTAAAGCCAATATATACTTTTATGTATACTGATTGCGACAAAAAATCATACACAAACCGTGCGATGATGATTCCTGTCGAAATTATAAAATACCCTAAGATTGCTGATAAAAATGTGGATTTTTCAGTGGAATGGACTTATCCTCTGCAGGCAGGGGAAACCATCAATTTATTTGTAGAAGATTCAAGTGTTAACACAGCGTCTGTCTATAACAATGCTGTTGGATCCACCAGTATGAAGATAAATCCTGAAGAATTAAAAAATCTCAAACCCGGCAAAATAACGATTTACCTGGTGCGTGAGAACAGCCGGCCATTGGAAAACGGAACTCATCTGGGCGGTACTATTTATGTGAAATATACTTCAAGAAAAATCGAAACACTTCTTATCGGCCCTCAGCCTGTGAAGGAAGAAATAAAAAAAGATTCAATAAAAGGATGATTTGAAAATTCTCTTTTAAATAGAGCCTGTCCATTAAGTCAGTGTTTGGTTAATAATATTCGGGCTCGAGGCCTGCCAGATAGAGTCATTCAGGTGGTACTGCCCGTCCGTCTGGCGGACGGGCAGGCCGATAGACAATATGTTGAAAAAGCAGGGCAAATTCATGAATTTGCCCTGCTACCGCACCAGCGTAACGCTCCCCTTTCTCATTTCCTGTTTACCTCCTGTAAAACCTATTTCCACCATATAATAATACACACCATCCGCACAGGGCTTACCTTTGTATGTGCCGTCCCATGTTGCCTGTGGCTCACTGCCCTCAAAAACCATATTGCCCCAGCGGTTATAAACAGCAATGTGCAGCGTTTCTATATTTTCGCCTCTTACCCTAAACACATCGTTTTGCCCATCGCCATTAGGCGAGAAAATATTGGGTATATAAACTACCGCTTCCGGCTCTTGGGGTGGTATAGTATCTTCGCATTTGCATAAAACAAAATCATCAAAGAAATACCTAGAGCTTTGCAAAGGATAATTATTCAATATTTCCCAGTTTATTTCGTTACTTGGAATAAAATTGCCAACTATCATGGCTGTTTCGGTGCCATTGGCTACAAAAGTACCCGACACTTTTGTCCAGTTAGCTGTATCTTTTATTATCCTGCCAACAGGGTTGCTTATTTGAGGTTGAGCATAAATAGGTACAATCCAGTTTAAGGTATCTCCTCCTACAACTGTATAATTAAGTACTTTTACCAATGTGTCCGAAAAATACATACCTAAGGCATCTATCACTTTATATGAAAAAGAAGATGGCAGCACATAAAACTCTCCATAATAACATTGCCCTGCTTCCAATTGGTGTTTTAATGGTGTTTCAATATATACACGCCAGTTATCATCTGCCCACATTATATTCCACGCCATACCTTGCGAGCGCCAGTTAAAATGCCTCCAGTACGTTGTATCCATTTGGGTTGTAATATCATCAAACATACATTGATTATATACAGAACTTGCTGACCGCCATAAAGGTTGTGTCCATGGCACGGCACGATCAATCTGCCAGACATTATCCGGACATATAGAAAAGCTATCTAAACTTGGATTTGGTATTAGATTTTCGCCGTAATTATGCTGGCAATGTACATTACTGCTACATACGGATAATAATAATATTAGAAATAATTTTCTCATTGTAAAATAATACGGTATAGGAAAGAGTTCTACCCTATACCGTATTATTAATTTTTTTACTTTATTATTACTAAATGATTTTTGTATAAAGCGTTGCTTGCAGTTTTCAAAATTAATATATAGCAACCTCCCGGTATTTTTTCCGTGCTGATATTCAACGCTTCTGTGCTGCTTACAATTTGTTTGTTCAGCATCAGAGTTCCAAGCATGTTATACAATTCCACATCAACATGCTGTCCGTTTTCATACCCATCGAACAAAATAAACAACTCATCGCTTGTCGGGTTGGGATAAATCACTATGGTTCCAGATGTTTCAGTCCCTTCGATCTCATCACTATTGCTGGCAAGATTTTTATTATTTACTGTTTCCAGTTCGGTATATCCCAATATAGCCCGTGCCACATACACACCGCCGCCACCGATGCAGGGCGGGGTATCGGCAATAATCTGTAATTGTTCAACCTTGGCAGCGGGTATTTCAAGTTGCGGTACCACGTAATCGAAATAAACACTGTATGCAAACTGTTTGTTACTTTCGATATCATTGGTCGGGGCAATGCCCGCGTTTACGCTTCTGGCATCGGCTATTTGTCCGGCATCAACCAAACTAAGCACCCGGCTGAATTTGCCAATATTTCCGCTTGTCATCTGCGAATATACGGCACTATATTGTTGCCTCAGGGCGCTATTTCCCAGCGTTGGCTGCTGCTCCATATTGCTCAGTATGCTGTAGGCATTGTCCTGCAATATGTATTTCATCGGTTCGTTAATTTCGCCGAAACTATAGCTCTCGTTAAATGCAAAATCTAATGCCTGGGCATCCGTACTTGTGCCCGATGAATTGGAGATTCCCGAACCGCTTGTTCCGCTCCCCATAAGTCCCTGTGGTTGGCTGCCACAATTTACTGCAGTGTCATTACCCGTTGTTAATTGAGGTGAAATTCTTTGGTTTAATGGATGACCAGGAGGTATGGAAATTTTGTAATAAAGAGGAGGATTTTTATACCACCAGTTAATTGAGATTGAGCCAGGCAAAGCCCCTCCATATCTATATTCAATAGGTTTACCGGGGTATTCAGAAAACTTGTTATCAAAAGGCCAATAAGCAGTCCCTTGCTCTGTCAGCACGGTTCCATTTCCGCTGTATGCTGTTGCAAAATAAAAACCGTGGTAGCAACTGTCTATATTATTCATTTTTAATTTTGCTTTCGTAAGGTCTCCCGAACCCTTTATTCCCAAGCTCAGTTTTGAAAACGAATTATCATGTATATAGGCATTGGCACAATGCTCGAGTTGTATCCCTATTCGTTTTAGCGAATCAGCCACGGGCACCAGCGTCGAGCGTTTTACTTTATTACAGTATGCATTTATATAGTTCGAATTTTCCAAACGTATGCCGTATAATGATCCTGTTCCGTTTAAGGTAACATAATTATTGCGAACTACGGATTTCAAAGTGGCAACAGTTGCATGAGATTTAATATTCGATAAATAGATTCCATAAGTGGGATCCAGGATAGTATCATACATCACAGTTAAATTAGTATATGACGGAACTGTTCTGATGACTTGTATCCCTATTGGAGTGTTTGTTTTAAAAATACTGTGTGTTATATAACTTGGATTCCGAACATCCCTGCATTTAATTCCTGTTCCTGTATTATAAATTTTATTTTTCGTGAGTTTTGTAGTAGTTTGGTATGTATATATCGCCATATTACAGGTGTCAAAGGTATTGCGTGTTGTTGTTGAATTACCTCCGCATGTTAAAACTGAACCATTGATATGCTCTAAGTTATCAGGATTGTAATAAATACTAAAAATCGCTGTTTCGCAATATTGGGTAGTAAATATTTCAGGTGATGGGAAGAAACAGGGGAGGGTATTCTTAATTCTTCTGAAATCATTATTTATCAATTTTATAGTTGAATTTTTGCTGTAAACACCGCAATATAAATTGCGAAATGTATTGGTGTTGCCGGCAAAGGTGCTGTCGCCAACGGTAAGTCTGTCCGCATTATCAGCATATATGCCGTATCTGGTTTTTTGCCCTAAGTAAGGTGCTATCATTCCTGTCCCATTGTTAGCAAACGTGCAGCCTTTAATAATTCCTTTATGCGGGTACCCTGTAAAAGGATATAAATAGGGACCCCAAAAATTATTTTTTGCCAGCACCGAAATGTAATTGTTATAAAATTTTGAATATTTTAATTCAAATTTACCACCATTTTCAGAAACTATGGCATTTTTTGCGTCATAAACATTAGAAGCTATAATCAAGTTATTTTGTATTATTACTTTTGCGTTGCTGTCGGTCACATAAATTCCATCCCACATATATCCACAACCAGCACCTATGCTTGAAGCGGTTATAGTAAATGTATATTGTGGATTAACTATTATTTTGGCTTCAGGACCCATTAAAATATAGTCTATGTTATTTACAGAAATATTTTGGTTTACGATAACATTCCCATTAAACACTGGGGGCGGCCATACTGAAAAAATGCCAGCACTGGTGATTATAGTATCATTAAATGCCAGGCTTTGTTCATTTTTACGGCAACATTTCCATATTTTAATACTGTCTTCTGAAGTACATCCTGTATTATTATCAGTAACCTCTACATATAGCCATGTATATTCAGCAGTTGCAATGGTATAAAGTGGGTTCCATGCAACAATAATTGAAGATCCATATTGTGGAAAACTGCCTGAGTAATTATCATCGCCTATTCTCCAAAAATAAGTATTGTTTAGATTAAAATTGCTGATCGTATAATAGGCTGCAATTGTATCGCAGCTATTATGATTTCCTATGATAATTGGCTTTTGAGGTGGAGCAACAACTTGGACTGTAATTGTTGCAGATCCTGTACATCCTGAAGCAGAAGTCCCAATAACAGTATAAGTTGTTGTAGTTGTAGGGCAAACATTAACAGTTGATCCTGTTAAATTTCCAGGCATCCATGTATATGTTGATGCTCCGCTTGCACTTAAATTTGTGCAACCGCTATTACAAATGCTTGTTGGGAAAGCTGTCGCGGTTATTATAGGGGCATATTTAATGCTTATACTGTCAATAAAATAATACGCAACACGCGAAAAAACAGGGGGATGAGTATTATAATAGGTTTCATGATTGCCAGTTGTAATATTTATTTGTGAAAATTGGTCAAAAACACCAATAGAAACCCAATTTAAATTAGTGCCTGTAGGTGCAACAAAATCAGCAGAATATTGTGTCCAAGTATGATTGGTCATGAGTACTGACGGGCTTGTTAATTGATTTTGGATAACATTGGGAAAAAGCCCCCATGGCGCTTGAACCGGTTGCCCATTTGAAAAATACAATTTGATTTTATTGCATGCTAAATCACTTCGGCCGTCATGGCTTAAATACATTTTTATATGATAAGTATTACCTGGTATTAATGAATATTTTAAAGGCTGTTGTATATATTCTCTTTGTTGGTCATTTGCGCTTGTTCCTGATATTGCTATAAAACCCGCATATCCATTACCTCCTCCACATGATGGTTGATTTTGACTGTGATAATTTGCTGGAACATCCATACACATTGCATTAGGTGGTACTCCTCCCGGGCAAGGCCCGGTGAAACAACTATTAAAATAATCTGGCGATGAACCGGGCATATTACCTTGATGAGAAATTTGCCATGGTTCCGCTATGCATAATTGCCCTTGGTCGTCAATACATAGGGGGTTATACCATTCAAAATCCCCATTGCAAATATATTCGCACGCATTCCATGGCATTGGATCATGACACGATACTGTTTCACAAATTAATTGATTTAATAATTGTACGTAAATAGTTTTATAACTGAATGGTATGGTGGTTATTACATTTCCCAAAGAATCAAGAGCTTTTAAAGTTATTAAACAATAACAATCATGATAAAATTTACCGGTAATGTTTTGACTTATACCAGTTGTAGTAGTATTACAAATAACTGTAGTATCATTTATATAAAAGTCACATGTTTCAAATTCCCAATAAAACCTTGAATTTGAATTAAATCCTGTGGATGTATTTGTTATTGTAAGCAAATCGCTTGTATTAATGGTATCCTTACTAAGTATGAAGTTCAAGGTTTGTGCTTTCGCCCCATTAGCCGCTATAAGAAACACCAGTAATATTAATATTTTTTGTAAACATTTCTGAATTTTCATAAATTTAAATTTTAATTATTAAAATCAAATCACCTTTCACTTTCGCCGTCCGGCTTTGCTACTTTGGCGCATAATTTATTTTAGAAATACCGTGGCGGGGTTTATAAAATAAAGTGTTGTTATTCAGCATTTTTTTGTATCTTTGCCCTTGCCTCCTTGTGTTTGGTTAAATTTGTTGTTTATTCGCAGTATCAATATTTTTCAGCCCACTTGGAGGCATTTTTTATATGTAATAATTCAAATATAAAATTTAAACAACTATTAACGATTGAAATTTTTTGTAAATATATAACAAATAATTATTAAAAACAAGGAAATCATATAATTATTTTTCATTATTACATAAAAATTGATATTTAAGCAATTAATTTTTTTCATTTTTTCATTTTTAAGGTTAATACTATTTTTTTCTCATTAATTATTCATGAATTTAAGTTCATTAAATTGAAATATCAGCACCTCTTGTAATTAGGGGGAATACAAGAACTGAAAAGAAAATAATAAATAAATGGATTATGAAATTCGTGAAAGCTATATGTGATACACTTCTTGAAAAGCTCTCTCTCTAGAGAAACAGGGGTTTTAAAATATGAGCCGAACAATATTTGAGGAAGTCGAAACATATTAATGAATAATGCACATAAATATACACATTATTTTTTAATATCCAAATAATTTTTCAAAAAAAAAGTTTAAACAAGGTTTCAATTTATTTCAATATTGCCATTGCTTTATTTTTCTAAGTGTCTAAGTGGTAAAATAAATCGAAAATCCAAGAACGAATTTCGCTAATTCAGATTAGTCTTCAAAAAATATTATGTTTTGTATTACAAAAAAATTGTAACAAAACCTTTTGTGTCTTGTCAAAATGGCAAACAAAAAAAGATTTTTTTTTACAAAACTTTTTTAATAATGCGCAGTCCTAAACTGATTTTTTGAATTAAGTAAAATAATACTTCTATAAAATCATTCAAAGGATTAATTTTGCGAACCGAAAAATAAAAACTCAACTATTAATAATTAAAAACAAAAACTTATGAAAAAACTGTTTGTTTCCCTGTTTATCAGCTTCACACTTTTAAGCGGTGCGTTTGCTACTAACCCGCCCGATGAAGGCATGTGGCTGCCAATGCTCATCGAACGCCTCAATTATGTGGATATGCAGAAAATGGGCCTTCACCTTACTGCTGAAGAATTGTACAATGTTAATAATGCATCACTAAAGGATGCCATTGTGGGACTTGGAAATATTAATTCTCCGACCAGCCACTTTTGCACCGCCGAAGTGGTTTCCGATCAGGGTCTCCTGCTTACCAACCACCATTGCGGATTTGACGCTATCCAGGAGCAGAGTTCTGTTGAGCACGATTACCTGACCAATGGTTTTTGGGCTTTCAGTCAGAAAGAAGAGCTTCGTAGCGAAGGCGTTACCGCGTCTTTCCTCGTACGCATGGAAGATGTTACCTCAAAAGTACTGGCAGAATTGAAAGATGGTATGACTGAAGACGAACGGGATGCTGCCATTAAGAAGGTTTCAGGGAAACTGGAAAAGGAAGCTTCCGAAAAAGGCAAGTATGAAGTTGATGTTAAGAGCTTCTACGATGGTAACGAGTTTTATATGTTTGTTTACATTATTTATAAAGACGTTCGTCTGGTAGGCGCCCCGCCATCATCTATCGGAAAATTCGGCGGTGATACGGATAACTGGATGTGGCCGCGCCATACAGGCGACTTTTCCATGCTGCGCATATATACCGCCCCTGATGGTTCGCCTGCTGAATATTCTGAAAATAACATTCCCCTGAAGCCTAAGCACCATTTACCGATTTCACTCAAAGGTGTGAAAAAAGATGATTTTGCCATGATCTGGGGCTATCCGGGTACTACCGACCGTTTTTTAACTTCCTATGGCGTGAAGATGGCGCTGGAACAGTCAAACCCCACAACGGTGGCCGTTCGTACAAAAAAGCTTGACCTGATGAGAGAAGACATGGATGCTGACCCAAAAGTAAAACTGCAATACGCCTCGAAATATGCACAATCAGCAAACTACTGGAAATATTTCATAGGACAAACTAAAGGCTTGAAACGTCTGGATGTTTACGAAAAAAAACAACAGATAGAAGGCCAGTTTGAAGCATGGGTTAATGCAGACAACAACCGCAAAGAAAAATACGGGAATGCCCTCCAGATGATCGGTGAAGGTTATAAAGACCTGGAAAAATACAATCTGAGCATGAAATATCTGGAAGAATCCGTTTTTCAGGGACCAGAATTTATATATTTTTCATTTGGTGCATTTCAGGTGTACATGAAACTGAAAGCGCAGAATGATGAAAAAAACAAAACGATAAAAGCCTCCTACACCGCGGATATTATTACCTTGGCAAATGGGTTTAAACCCGAAGTAGAAAAGTTTTTTAAAGACTATAATCAAGCAACAGATAAAAAACTTTTTGTCGCCTTATTAAAAATGTATTACGACAATGTCCCCAAAGACCAATGGCCTGATATCTTTGCCAATGAAGTCGACAAGAAATTTAAAGGTGATTTTAATAAATGGGCTGACGAAGTTTACTCTAAATCCGTTTTTGTTGATAAAGCCAGGCTGATGGCATTTCTCGACAAGCCTAACTACAAAGTGATCGTGAACGATCCGGGATTTAAAATTACCTTATCGATGGTAACATGCATCCGTGGACTTTATGGCTCCATGGGCGAACTCGAATCCAAGATCAACCACGGCAGCCGTTTGTTTGTTGCCGGTTTGCGAGAGATGAACCCGGGCAAGACCTATTATCCCAATGCGAACTCGACCATGCGCATGACCTATGGGAAAGTGCTCGATTATGATGCCGCCGATGCGGTACATTACAATTATTTCACCACATTGAAAGGCGTGATGGAGAAAGAAGATGCAACGAATGATGAGTTCATTGTTCCGGCAAAACTTAAGCAACTCTATGACGCAAAAGATTACGGACGTTATGGTAAAAACGGCGAAATGCCCGTATGCTTTATCGCTAACCTCGATATTACGGGGGGAAATTCGGGAAGCCCTGTAATTAACGGTGACGGACAGTTAATAGGGATTGCGTTCGACGGCAACTGGGAAGCCATGAGCGGCGATATTGCCTATGAGCCGGCTGTACAGCGCACAATAAGTGTTGATATCCGTTATGTATTATTTATTATCGACAAATACGCTGGCGCTAAGAATATTATAGATGAAATGACCATCATCCAATAAAAGATAAGACTGAAAACAGAAAAAGCTGCCTCAGCGATGGGGTAGCTTTTTTTATAAATGGGAGTAAAATTGTCCTTATTTATTATAAAAGTTATTTTATTTCCATATATTTGCTACTTGACTCTATTTTTCTTTATGAAAAAAATCATTCCATTTTTATTTACTCTTTGTCTTTCCCTGCCGGTTTTTTCACAGAACCACCCGCCGACAGCCGTGGATGATTATGCTGTAACAAAGCGCGGCCATGTGATAGTAGATGTTTTAGCTAATGATTTTGATGTGGATGGCGATAGTATTTCTTTATTTTTAGTTTCATCGCCAAAACATGGAGTTGTGACGAAATTACCAAACCAAGAAATTGAGTATTCAGCATTTCCAAGTTATCGCGGTGGCCATGACTCAATTAAATATTTAATCCATGACTTTGGGAATCCCGTTATGAGTTCATACGGACATGTTACGTTTGATGTTGATAATCCATTAAGTTTTGATTCAGTAGCGGTAAACAATATCTCAGCCTGTGTTAACGCTGATGGGTTCTTCTTTGCCGAATGCGTACGCTTTACTAACGCAAATATTCAAATATACCCGTGGTTTAAAGTCCCGAAAGGGAAAATGACCACAACTATTTATTCAGGAAATATCTGGATTGGAGGATTGGATGATCAGGATTCTCTGCATCTTGCAGCACAAAGGTATTATGGTAATGGCAGCGATTTCTGGGCAGGGCCGGTGTCTTCTGCTTATGATTCTTTATATGATGATAAATACAAAAGGTTATGGAAAATTAACAAGTCAGATATTGACTACCATCTTGCTCACTGGCAGCAGCCGGGTTACACTCCTTCACAAATCCTACTCGACTGGCCCGGAAATGGTGATGTGATGAAGGGAGAATCTCCTGTATTAGCACCATTTTATGATAACAATAACGATGGAATTTATGATCCTTATACGGGAGATTATCCATTAATAAAAGGTGATGAAACGGTCCTTTTTATTTTTAATGACGATCGGGAACAGCATTCGGAAACAGGCGGGAAAAAACTTGGTATTGAAGGGGTGGGGATGCTCTATGGTTTCGACTGTCCTTCAGATTCTGCTTTGTGGAACACAGTATTTTTGAACGTTAAAATTAAAAACCGTTCTGTAAACTCCTACCATAATTCATATATTGCAACTTATACTGATTTCAGTTTAGGTGATCCTACTGATGATTATATTGCCTGCGATGTTCAGCGGGGAAGTTTTTATTGTTATAACGGTGATAATATTGATGGTTACGGTCGCCCGCAAGATTATGGCACCCATCCTCCTGCGCAGGCTATCACATTTTTAGGCGGCCCATATTTGGATTCGGATGGATTGGATAATCCTGCCGGTAATTGTGACGAAGGTGTGAATGGCTTCAATTTCGGAAATTCGATTATTGATGACGAACGTCATGGTATGAGCAGCTCCGGTCCTCATTGGTGTTTTGCCTGTACATTAGAGGGTTGTCCTTCTACCGATGTTGATTATTATAATTATATGCGCGGATTTTGGGGCGGAGGTGCCCAAATGCATTACTGGGGTAATGGTCATCCCGACCAAAGTGCTACAGGCCCGGCATGTTACTTCATGTTTCCCGGCGATACCGATCCCTGCAACTGGGGTACGAGGGGGATTGATCCCGGAGGAACCGAACCATGGACCGAAGAACAGGCGGGCAATTTACCTTATGATCGCAGAAGCGCTGGTTCTTCGGGCCCATTTACTTTTTTTCCTGGCGCGATACAGGAACTTGACCTTGCCTTTGTGTTCGGGAGAAATTTTGCAGATTCAAATGCAAAGGCCGCAATACCTGTCATGAATAAACGTATTGACAGCGTTCGCAGTTACTTTATTAAAGATGCCACTCCATGCGGTGAAAAGTTTTCCATGTACAACCCCGATGTGACAAATTCGGAGTTCCTTTATTTATATCCCAACCCGGCTACGGAGTTTGTAGCACTTGAATACTCCTTTAACAGTTTTTCACGCTTTGAAATCTACGATGCAATTGGTCATCTTGTGAAATCAGGTGATCTTTCGGAAACAAGAAAACAGCTTCTCGACATTTCCTGTCTAAGAAAAGGATTGTATTTTATCAGAATAACCGGTGGCATTGAAAGCATCGTCAAAAAGTTCATTAAATTCTGATTTTTCATTTTAAGCATTTGGATTTGCAAATGAGGAACTTTTTTAAAGTTCAATTTTAGCGGAGATAAAGCGGATAGTGTTTATTCTATTGAATAAAACGGAAACATTTACCTTTGTGAAAAATAAATCTTATTATGCAGATATTTTTTGTTAATGCAGAGAATTTTAAAATTGACGGCGGCGCCTTTTTTGGGGTGGTTCCAAAATCAATGTGGAGCAAACTGTACACGCCCGACGAAAACAATATGGTGGTTCTGTCATTGAGGAATCTACTCGTTGTAGAAGACGGCAGGAAAATACTTTTTGATACCGGTGTCGGCAACAAGCAGGAACAGAAATTCAGGAATAACTTTTTTATCAGCGGCGAGGATAAGCTCGTGAATTCCTTAAGAGATAATGGTTTTTCTCCGGATGAAATTACCGATGTGGTGCATACCCACCTTCATTTTGACCATTGCGGAGGCACCTTCCGGATTAACTTGCTAAACGAAACAGAAGCGACATTCAAAAATGCACGCTTATGGTGTTCACGTCAGCAGTGGGCCTGGGCAAATGATCCCAACCCGCGCGAAAAAGCATCGTACTTAAAGGAAAACCTTTTGCCCCTGGAGCAAAGCGGTAGACTGAATTTTATCGAAAATGAGACTCCATTCACCAAAAATATTTTTTTGAAACTCGTGGGCGGCCATACCGACGGGCAGATTGTTCCGATAATACGCATTTACGATCGGACGCTGGTTTATATGGCGGATTTTATTCCTACGGCGGCGCATGTTACATTGCCTTATATTGCAAGCTTCGACACACGCCCGCTGTTAGCGCTGGATGAGAAACAAAAGTTCCTGAATGAAGCCGCTGAAAGGAATTACCTGTTAGTTTTTCAGCATGATGATTACAACGAATGCTGTACAGTTCATCAGACCGAAAAAGGAGTGAGGGTCAACGAAAAAGGTACTCTGTCCGGCCTTTTAAAATAAACTAAGAATAGATAAAGAATTTGTCAATTCAGCGCAGATCCGAAACGAAATGAGGTCTTAGAATTTTAGCTCTGTTAATATTTCAGCTTCGGACTTATTTGTTACTGCTCACCGTATCGAGCAATACCTGATGGATCGCATTGATGTAATCCTGCTTAGGATAAAGACCT
Organism: Bacteroidales bacterium; assembly: GCA_035353775.1. Taxonomy (GTDB): domain Bacteria; phylum Bacteroidota; class Bacteroidia; order Bacteroidales; family CAIWKO01; genus CAIWKO01. The sequence continues at coordinate 12,644 of DAOQAF010000030.1, forward strand.
ACAATCATTTGCGGCTGGCCTTTCATAGGGCATAACAGAACGGCAGGGATACTGGAAACGTTAAAATACCTGGAAACATTCTGATTGTGGTCGGTATTAATTTTATAGCATTGAATTTTCCCCTGGTATTCGTTAGCAAGCTCTTCGATGATAGGAGCCAGTTTTCTGCATGGCGCGCACCAGTCGGCATAGAAGTCGATCATGCAGGGCTTGTCCCCAAGATATTTCCATTCTTTTCCCTTTTCATAATCGAACACTTTCTGCTTAAAAACAAGCTCGTTCAGAACTTCAGGTTTTACAATTACGGTTTCTATTACGGTGTCTTTTTTTGTTTCGTCTTTGGCCTCTTTATCGGCGGAATTATTGTTGCATGATATAAAGATCAACACTGATATTAAAATGAACACGAGTTTTCTCATAATTGATTTTTTTTCAAAAATACATAATTTTTAAATCTGAATTGAAAAACAGAAAATTTGGTGATGTTTGGTGCTACCCGAAAAAGTGGACAATAGAGTTGTTGTTACCAATGAGTAATCACATGATGTCCGCTTCTGCTGATTTTGCCGGACGGGGAGGGGGAGAGGCGGGTTTTTGAAAAAGTGCAATATTTTATTTAAATCAACACTTATTTCATCAGGTCATAATATGTATTTTTGCATAATAAAAATAGAAAATTTATGAAAGTAGCTGATGCCATTAAGCAAAGGTACAGTCCGCTGGCCTTTACCGATGAAATACCTTGTGAAGAAATCATCATGCACTTGTTTGATGCGGCGCGCTGGGCTCCTTCGGCCTTCAATGAACAGCCCTGGAGGTTTATTTATACGACAAAAGAGGCCCCCGAAAAATATGATAAACTTTTTGACTGCCTGGTGGATGCCAATAAAGAGTGGGCAAAAACCGCTTCTGTGCTGATTCTGGTGTTGGCAAAAAGAAATTTTTCACATAATAATAAGCCGAATTATTTTCACATGTATGATACGGGTATGGCTTTTGAGAATTTGATTATCAGGGCTTCTGAAATGAATATTTTTGTGCATCAGATGGGTGGGTTCAGCCAGGAAAAAGCACGCGAAAATTTTAAAATTTCTGAGGAGTATTCCGTTATCTCAGTAGCTGCCTTAGGCTATGAAGGCGATACGAGGGTATTATCCGATCAGCTTCAGCAACGGGCACAAAAGGTTAGGACAAGAAAAGAAATCGGGGAGTTATTTATCGATTGATGCTCCTGTCTTTAAAAAAGCTTTTCCCAACATATTAATAATTTCTCCTGCTGTGGTGGCTTCATATCCGTAGCGTTTGGCCGATAAGTCACCGGCGAGGCCATGCACAAATACTCCGAGCAGGCATGATTCAAAACAAGTATAACTCTGGGCCAGTAAACCCGTGATGATGCCGGTAAGAACGTCGCCGCTGCCCGCAGTGGCCATGCCCGGGTTGCCGGTAGAATTAAAATAGCAGTCGCCGGCCGGGGTGCTGATACAGGTATAGGCGCCTTTCAGGACAATATATACGCCATATTTTTTTGAGAAATCCGTTTGCAGATTCTGTCTTGCATTTTCGTTAGCGCTCTTTCCGGCCAGACGTTCAAATTCTTTTGGATGCGGGGTAAATATGGAATTTTTCGGGACAAAGGCAAGCCAAGTCTTGTTTTCAGCAAGGATGTTAATGGCGTCGGCATCAAAAACCACAGGGCAACCGCAATTCTGGATAAGCAGTTTTAATGTTTTCTTCGTTTTTTCATCATTGCCAATGCCGGGGCCAATGCCGACAGCATTATATGGTTTCAGATCAATGGAGTCGGTGATGAGCTGTTCGTTATTATCAATGCTGCACATTATTTCAGGCGCGCTGCTTTGCATAATTTCGTAACCGCATTTCGGGATATGCGTGGTAACTAAGCCCGCACCTGATTTGATACATGCGCGTGCAGCCAGCACTGCTGCGCCGATTTTTCCAAATGAGCCGCATACCAAAAGGGCATGGCCGAAATTTCCTTTATGTGAAAATTTTTTGCGTGGCCTGATCATGGCCCTCACATCTTCTTTTTCAACAAAGTAGTTCCTTACAAGGGCGTTTTCAATAAAATCAGGATGCAAACCAATAGGAAGAACATGCCAGTTTCCAACATATTTTTCATTGCCTGCATAAAAAAATGATAATTTGGGAAACTGAAAAGTCAGCGTCTGTGAGGCCTCTATGATCTTTCCATCATTGCTTGAATTGTCTTCTCCGAAAAGTCCCGAGGGAATATCGACAGCAACTACAGCGGCTTTGCTTTTGTTTATGGCTTGAATAACTTCTGCCGAGATACCTGTAGTTACAGGCTTTGAAAGCCCCGACCCGAAAATGGCATCAACCACAATATCGTTTTTATCAATGCCGGGAATTTCTTTGTCAGCAATGATGTCTGAAATTTTAATTTTTTTGATCTTCGCCAAACGCTGGTGATTGATAGTGAAATCTTCTGAACATTTTTCACTGATTCGAACGATGAATGTTTCCACAGCGACATTTTTTTCGGAAAGCAGGCGGGCGATTACCAGCCCGTCACCACCGTTGTTGCCGGTGCCACAGAATATTTTGTAATTTTTATTTCTGCCATGATGCTGCATGAGCCAGTTGAAACATTTTGTTGCTGCACGTTCCATGAGATCAACAGAGGCTATTGGCTCGTTGGCTATGGTATAAGCATCCGCTTCACGGATTTGTCCGACAGTCAATATTTTCATGGTTTAAAAATGAAAATCTCCGCCTGCATAATTTGCAAGGCCGGCGATCAGAACGATATAAAGGATATATAGCAGCGTTACCACAATGGACACAATCAGACCGATGATCCCGCAGATCTTTGCCGTGCGCATCATTCCGAGCGAAGAAGGTTTGTAATCGGGCGGGTTTTCGTTGTAGATCTTCATTCCTTTGTTATATAATACCAAAGCCACAATTGCGGCCACCCATCCGAAATAGCACATCACAGCAATGGAAACAATTCCGAATACCATCGCGGTAATGGAATGGGGGATCATTTTCTGCCTTAGTGCAGCTCTTTTGTATTCCTGCTGTATGGATTCTTGTTCCGGTTGTTTGCTTTCAGTCTGTTCTGTTTCTAGTTCTTCCATTGTTGTATTATTTGAATGAAATTATGATCACAATAAGTGCAAAGTTAATTTATAAATGTAATTGATGGTAATAATGGCTGCATTAATTATAAAAGCAATCTTTAAAATATTCAGCCCGTTTTTGAATTTGAATAGTAAAAACAACACGAGATACACCAGCATGAACATCACGGGCAGCAATGCGGGCCAGGCTTTCAGGCTTTCGAAAATATTGCCTTTCAGCAGGTCAATAAGTGCCCGTTGTGTCCCGCAACCCGGGCATTCTATGCCGAAAAAGGTCTTGTAAAGACAGGGTAAGGTATGACTTTCGAGCCAGTTGATGATATTCAAAAACATAGGAAGTTTGCTTCAGTCAAAGTTACGAATTTTTGAAGTAGTCATCGGATGACTTAAAAAACAAATTTTACAGATAAAATATCTTCACCTTATGGTGAAAAAGCTCATAGAATTGACGTTATAATTCAAAATGTTAATTTTAAAGCCCCGGAGGGGTAAAACAAAAAACATAAACTATGGCAAATACCTATTTGCAAATTTTTTATCATGTGGTTTTCGCTGTGAGAAACAGAGAATCTTTGATCATTCCCGCAGGGGCTTCATATCAGAAAAAACTATGACCCTGGTTCTTGGTATTTCAACCTATTTACTATCTTCAAGTTTTTTAAGACGTTTTTCAAAATCTTCATTGATTACCCTCAGTTCCCTGATTTCGGATTTTAATAAGGTAACCTCCTCCTGGAGTTGTTTAATAATATTTTGCTGCATGGCTTTATCCTTTGCTAATTGCTGAACACCTGCCAGGGCAATACCGTCAGGGTCGAGGGTGTTGATGTGTTCGTTATCTTCGCCGAGGCCGAATGCTGCGTAAAAATCCTGCGCCATAGGTCCGATATGTTCAATGGAAGGATCCTGTGCTTTATAACTCCAGCGGCTTATAGGAACCTGCTGAAGCTTGTCAAGGATTTCATTGCCGTCAACCGGGCGGATGTTTTGTTTAAGTGTGCTGTCGGATACTGCCGACCACGAACTGCCGCCGGCAGCAAGCAGGACACCTGCTGATAGTATTCCATTTGAATATATCCTTGTGCCACCTGATGCACGTATAGTAAACTGATTATCAACTGTTGATGATATGTCGGCGTTTGTTGCATCGCCAAATACCATCGTACCATGATGAATTGCTTTGGCCCTGTACCCTGTAGCAAAAGAATAACTGCCTCCGGCAACAACCAGGTATCCGCCGGGGATAGTGGCAGCATAACCGCTATCTAAATTCATATAACCTCCGCCTACGCTCCCGTAATTATTGTAAACCTTATTTGAATAACCTCCGGCTATGGTTCCGCGATATCCGGAGTTCACATTAAAACGCCCCCCGCCAATTGCAGCAGCAGCACCGCTCGCTTCATTATTGTCGCCTCCGCCAACGGTTGCCAGAGTTCCACTAGCCTTGTTGCCATAACCTCCACCTATTGTTGTATAGGTATCTTTGGCTTTGTTTTTGTATCCTCCGCTAATCGTAGAATAAATATATATTGCACTATTGCTTCTTCCACCGCCGATGACAGCATATTTTCCGGAGGCAACCTGATGGGTTGAATCCCTCCATGTCTGCAGGTCAACGGCGCCGGAATCTCTGACGTTGGCCGCTACATGACCGTTTCCTACCCCTATTGTTTGTATTTCACCTGTATATTTAATGATCAGGCCGCTGTCGCCGACCTGGAAAAGCGCCGTGGGTGATGATGTCCTGATGCCCGTATTGCCTTTTTTCAGCACAGTAACAGCATTTGCGGTTGCGGCAGGGCTTGTACCATTGCCTATCACAAAAAGACGGTCACTGCTGTTCCATCCCGTTGTACTTAAAGGGGTGTACAGGGTGTTATATCTTCCGATAACTGTCTCATATCCCGAAGGTGCGCTGGTTGAATAACCCATGGCTGTTGAGTATAATCCTGAAGCGGTAGTATGGTCGCCCATAGCAGTAGAGTAAGCTCCCGTAGCATCGGTCCAGGAGCCCAGCGCTGTGGAACTGTAACCAGAGGCATTGGTGAAATTCCCCAAAGTCGCTGAATAATCACCAATGGCATGAGCATTATAGCCGAAACCCATCGCAAATTGCCCTATCGCCTTGGCATAACATCCCATGGCAACCGAATTAAACCCCTTTGCAATCGGGCTGTTTCCCAGAGCGATGGAGTAGTTGCCGATACTGTCGGTATCCCAGTGTGTATCTGCTGCTACTCCAGCCCTGAATGCGCCTTTATCAGGATACCACATCATCCGGGTACCGCTTCCTGATGCCGGCGCAGGGCCGGGGTTTGAGAATTTATACGTTCCGGTAAACAAGACATTGCCATTGCCTGTTGCAGTATCATTTACATGCAGAAGAGCCGCAGGGCTTGCTGTTCCAATGCCAACATAACCTGCATTGGCATTATAAATATGTTGTCCGGAAGTATCCCAAAGGCTTGACATTGTCAGAGATGAGAGCTGCCCTTTGGTAACAAACTCATCATTATCAACCGCATTGGCGCCTGATACCGTGCCTGTAAATGCACCGGCGCCTGCCACCTCAAGTTTGGATGCGGGTGCTGAAGTCCCTATTCCGGTATTTCCGTTTTTCAAAATGGTGAAAGCATCGCTCCTTGCTGCGAAACTGGTTCCATTACCGACAACAAACAGACGGTCGGCCGGATTCCAGCTTGCCGCAGAGATTGGGGTATATTGTGTGTTACAACTCCCGATAACAAATTCACGGTAAGAGTATGCCGTAATATCATCACCGATAGCATAAGAGTTATTCCCAGAGGCTGTTGCAAAATAACCGATTGCATTTGAATAATATCCTGATGCAACCGAACTTCTGCCCATTGCGATAGAATAGTCTCCGGGAGCTGCAGAGCCATATCCTAAGGCGGTTGTAAAAGCTCCGGATGCTTTTGTCTGATTTCCCATTGATGTGGAAAAGCTTCCTGATGCAACGGTTCCATAGCCCAGTGCTGTTGCAACATTTCCGGAAGCAGTGGTATTGGCGCCTAACGCTGTAGTGTTAAAGCCATTTGCCTTGGTATCATAACCCAATGCGATGGAGCTTATACCAATACTGTCGGTATCCCACTTACCGCCGGTCACATTTCCAGCCCTGAGGGCTGCCATGTCGGGGTACCACATCAATCGTGTACCTGCCCCCGAAACCGGAGCAGCACCGGGGTTGGATGATTTATATTCCCCGGTGAACAACACATTGCCTTCACCTGTGCCTGTGCCGTTGGTTTGCAGCAAAGCTGATGGAGATGTTGTCCCGATGCCAATATTTGCACCATCATTATATAATTTGCTGTTTGCTACCCAAGTGGTTCCGTCATGACGCAATGTTTGCCCTGTGGTTCCGCTTACCAATGGCCCGGTGGCTCCGGTAGTGCCTGTAAGTCCTGTTGGCCCTGTATTACCCTGTACACCCTGAACGCCCTGTGCTCCTGTGGGCCCTTGAATACCCTGAACCCCCTGAGCCCCTGTCGGCCCTGCCGGGCCGGTATTACCTTGTACACCCTGCAATCCTTGCGCGCCTGTAGGTCCCTGTATACCCTGCAATCCTTGTGCTCCGGTAGGTCCCTGTGTGCCCTGCAATCCCTGCGCACCCGTGGGCCCGGCAGGCCCCTGTGGCCCTAATGCCTGAACCCAGATACTTCCGTTAAAGTACCAAAAGCCAACAGCCCCGCCGGTCATAGTAGCATTGGTATTATAGACAATCAATGAAATTGCAGGACCCGGAATGGTTGTGACATCGTTAATCGAAGTTAAGGATACCCGCGGGATTAATAACCCTTTTGATGTGCTGCTCACATCAAGCATGGCTGAAGGATCTGCAGGCGTACCGCTGCTATTGATAGAAACCCCTTGCTGCGAATAGCCATAAAATGAGAATAACAGGCATGATGCGATCAAGATAGGCTGTAACACCCATTGATTTAATACTTTAACGATTGCTGATTTTGTTTTCATAAGAATTATTTGTTTAAATTATTGTTTAAATTATTTATATCCCTTTATCATAAAACATTTGGATCAACAGGTCGTTTTCCTGAAATCCCTGCGCAAGATACACTGCATCGGCCTCATTGGCGGTCATTGCCGTTTTGCCATGCTTTAAAATCAAGGAACGTGTGCTGTTCTGCCGAAAATCGCCATCAGAGGCCATAATCTTTCGAAACATGCTCTGAGGATAAAGAATTAAAGGAATACAAAACAGCCGTATGAATACATGAACTTTTTTCTGTTAAATTGCTATTAATTTCCAAATATAGAAAATATATTTTACAAATCCTAAAACAAAAATCTAAAATATAAGGAGCCGGAAATATTATTGTCATCGCTGAATCAACAACTCTGCACCTGGTAATCCCTAACGTAGTGAAAAACTTCGAATTATTAATGGCGAAGTTCGGAAACTTCTCACAACTGGTATCAGACTTGTTCCAGTCCCTTCTCAATATCTGCTATCAGCACCTCCGCCTCTTCCAGGCCTACATACATCCGTATCAGGTTAAAAGGAATTTCTTTGTTGTTGTTCATCGAACTGTACAGGACAGAACCCGGGAAAACCAGTGACTCGTAACCTCCCCACGAACATGCCAGGAGAAATCTTTTCAGGCTGTTGCAGAAAGCGTCCACTTTTTCCATTTCTTTTGTTTTCAGAGTAAAAGAAAATAATCCTCCGGCACCTTTCATCTGCTGTCTGGCCAATTCGTACTGAGGGAAACTTTTTGCAAATGGCCACAACACCTTATCAACCTTTGGATGGCCTTCGAGAAAACCCGCTATTTTCTGCGTTGATTCGCTGATCTGTTTCATTCGCACGGGTAATGTTCTTAATCCGCGAAGTATCAGCCATGCATTATCGGGTGTGATGATACCGCCAAAAGCAAGGTATTCCTGTGCAAACAGTTTGCGTATCATTTTTTCCGATGCGCAAATCACCCCGGCGATCAGGTCGCTGTGGCCGCCCAGGTACTTGGATGCCGAATGTAACACGATGTCGATACCCAGTTCTGCCGGGTTCTGATATAGCGGAGTGGAATAACTGTTGTCAATGACGGTGGTAATGCCGTGCTGCCTTGCCAGCGTAGCAATGGCTTTCAAATCCTGTAATTCCATCATAAAAGAAGTAGGGCTTTCGAGCATGAACAAGCGTGTCCGGGGCGTGATGGCATTTTTAAAATGTTCGATCCGGGTGCCGTCAATAAAACTCACATTCACTCCGAACTTTTTCAGAATATCATGGAAGAGGGTGTAGGTCCAGCTATAACAATTAATGACACAAATAGCATGGTCGCCGGCGGCAAGGTTGCCGAACACTGCCGTGCTGATGGCTGCACAGCCGCTGGAAGTAATAAGGGCATCTTCGGTTTTTTCAAGGGCGGCCATTTTTTTTCGCAGGATACTGACGGTCGGATTGTTGCCGCGGGTATAAAAAGGCACCTCAAATTCTTTGTTGATATTGTTGCGCATCTCTTCAACGCTGCTGAAGCAGAAGTTGCTGGTGCGCATCACGGGCGGAGCCACAGCGCCATAATATTCATGGCGGCTTTCGCCCAGATGGTTGATGATATCAGAAATATCCATGTCTCAGGTACAAAGCCCGTATTAATTTTTTTGCGGGCTGTCTGTTTTTAATATGCTGTTCATAATACTGCTGAAGAATGAAATTATAATGCTGAACAACAAGGTCCACCAGAATCCATCCACCTTAAATCCATCAATAAAATAGGCAGCAATATATATAATTGCCACATTAATCACAAAAATAAACAAGCCCATTGTCAATATGGTTACGGGGATACTGATAAAAAGCAGCAAGGGCCTTACAAAAGCATTTAGCAGCGCCAATACCAGAGCTACGATAATGCTTATCCAGAAACTTTCCACCTGTACATGAGGCTCCAGCAAATAAGCGGCCGCCATCACGGCAAGGGCGGTAATCAGTACTTTTATGATAAATTTCATAGGTTTGTTTTTTACAAAAATACATTAAAAACATAGAAATAAGAAGTTTTTTAGAAATTTATTACTTGTTTTACATGAACTTTTTTAAATTTGTTCTATCAACCTGATAATCATCAATACCATAGTAATGAAAAAATTATTTTTAGCACTCTTTTTTGTGATTTTTTGTTTACTTGCGAATGCACAAACGGTAACTTCTGTTGCCGATGGTAATTGGACCAATCCGCTGACATGGGGCGGAATGCCTCCAATACCGGGCAATACGGTCATCATTAATCATGATGTTATTCTGGACACCAACTTTGCCTACACATCCGGGTCAATAACTGTTCTGTCCGGTGCATCATTAACGGGCAATACAGGCATGAGAGGATTGACGCTTAATTATCCCTCAGGTACCGGTTTTCTGACAGTACTTGGGTCATTTGATGTGGCAAGGGTATCATTCTTTGCAGATACCGTTTCAGTAAGCGGAAGTTTCAATAGCGACAGCCTGTACAACCAGTCTGCATTTTTGATAAGCAGTGCCGGGAGCATCCATGCTTCACAGTTTTTTAACGGCATCGGCGGACGCATTACTAATGCCGGGGAAATTGTAAGCACCAACCTGCTTAATCTCGAAACCATAGTAAACCTTGGCGTCATCCAATCGTCTGATTTTAATAATTGTAAAAGTTTATTTAATAATTCCGGTGCTGTTATTGCGCTGAATCATGATTTTCTGAATGCTGACTCCATAACCGGTCCGGCTATCTTTACTAACAATGGAGGGCAGGAAGTGATGAATGACTGGCAAAATCAGGATACCGTTTATGGTACCGGAAAATTTTGCATTGTCAACAACACCAACAATTCCGGATTAATGTCCGGCAGCTTTGATTTTTGTGATTTAACCGGAGGACATATTGATATGAACACAGGCTCTATTGATACGACGGTCACTTATTGCGCTTTTCCATGTACTCCCGGCACTAATGAATATGTTGCGGCACCTTTGATCAAAATCTCGCCCAATCCCGGTGACGGAATTTTTTATATAAACTCAGAAACGGAAATTTTATCAGTGGAGGTGATGAATTTACTTGGAGAGATTGTCTACTCACAACAAGTGGATGCGACAAGGTTCCGGATCAATTTACAAGACTGCCATAACGGCATTTATTTTTACAGGCTTTCAAGCAAAAACAAGATCATTGAAACCGGGAAGATCATTATTGAGAGATAGGCAGATTTGTATTTATTTTCAGCGGCATGTGATTCATTTTGTAATTTTGGCATTGTATTATGCCAAAAAATAAGATCAGAAATATTGTTTTTTTTTGTTTGCTTTTTGTTGTTTTTACAGCAGAGTCGCAGTTTTACGAGATGGGGCAGGATCCCGCTTCAGTAAAATGGAATATCATAAAAACCGAACATTTTAAAATCATCTTTCCCGAAGGTATTGAAGGCCAGGCGCAGCACATCGCCAACGGTTTCGAAAAGGTTTATGAGCCATTAAGCGCCGACATGAAAATTAAACCCGTAAAAATTCCGGTAGTATTGCATAACCGGGCAATTATTTCTAATGCCGAAGTCCCTTGGGCTCCTAAACGCATAGAATTTTTCATGTGTCCGGGACAGGATGATTATGCACAGCCCTGGACCGACCAACTGGTGCTGCATGAATTCAGGCATGTTGTTCAGTACAGTAAGATCAATCAGGGATTTACCAAGGTGTTGTCGTACCTGTTCGGGCAGCAGATCACGGCAGGCGTGATAGGTACGTTTGTCCCCCTGTGGTATGTGGAAGGTGATGCTGTATGCGCCGAAACAGCTTTTAGCAACAGCGGGCGGGGACGGACACCTTCGTTCACGATGAAGTTACGGGCACAGGTAATTGAAAAAGGTATTTATAATTATAACAAAGCTTGTTTTGGCTCTTACAAAACGTTTACGGCAAACAGGTATGAATTTGGTTACCACCTGGTGTCTACAGCCCGAAAGCATTACTCTTCCGATGTCTGGGAGCGAGCCATGAATAAAACCGGGAAACTGCCTGTCATGGTCGTTCCGTTCAATCACGGAATTAAGAAAGTGAGCGGCATGAGCAAGGTTAAAATGTACAAATATTGTTTTCACGAGTTGGATAGTTTGTGGCATTTTCAAAGAACAAAGACAAACCTTTCGGAAGCAACCATGATCCCGACAAAAAAAAATAGACTTTATACCAGTTATAATTTTCCCCGGCCTTACGGCGATCATGCTATCATAAGTGTCCGTTCAGGATTGAACGATATCACCCGCTTTGTATACATTGACAGCAATGGAAAGGAACGTAAATTGTTTACCCCCGGTTCCTATGCCAATACCTCATTTAGTGTTCATGACAATAAGATGGTATGGGCAGAAACGAGCAATGATCCACGATGGGAAAACCGCACCTATTCAGTGATAAAAATATATGATGCAAAAAAACGACGTGTTCACCAGCTTTCACACCGTTCCCGGTATTTTGCCCCGGCGCTTGACAGGCAGGGTAAAAAAGTTGTGTGCGTGGAACAGAGCATGAGCAACCGGTCTGCACTCATCGTTTTAGATGCGAAAAGCGGAAACATCATGCAGCGTTTCGATGCCGATTCGTCTGATTTTTTGATGACTCCATGCTGGTCGGAAACAGGTAAGGAAATTGTGTACATTGCCCTGAACCGTTTCGGGAAACGAATTTGCTTGCTCGACAGCGCCGGGAAATCATGCGATCTGACCGGCGCGGGAACTATTGAAATTGCACAACCCGTGATGTATAAAAATTATGTGTTTTTTGTAGCTGCCTATTCGGGAATAAATAACATTTACGCCACAGACATCCAAACAAAAAATATCTTCCAGGTAACTTCATCGGCCTACGGCGCTGCTGACCCTTTTGTTTCTGACGACGGTCAGGATCTTTTCTTTGCTGATTATACTGCCGACGGATTCAGGCCGGTAAAAACCGGCGTTGATCCACCGAATTGGATCCCCCTGGAAAATGTTGCCGACCATTCCGATAAGCTTTATCAATCGCTGAAAACATCAGGATCGCAGGTGATTGATTTCTATGAAAATGATAAAAAAAAGTACTCTGTGAAACGCTATTCTAAAATTTTGAATCTGTTCAATATTCACAGCTGGGGGCCTATCTCTGTCAATGCGGATAACACCACTGTGAAGCCGGGCGTCGAATTGCTTTCGCAAAACCTTCTGAGCACCATGTATCTGAGTGCAGGCTACGAACATGAGTGGAACAAGCCTCAATCACAAATCTATGCCAGGCTCAGTTACCGGGGTTGGTATCCGCAGATCGACCTGCAGTTTACATATAGTTTCAACAGATCAGATACAATAACATGGGATGTTATGACTCTGCAGGGTGGCCTTAAGGTCCCGTTTGACCTCTCAAAAGGGAAATATTATAACTTTGTTCAGCCTCAGGTAAACTTTACTTTTTACAAACTAACACCGAAAAGCAATTACCCTTCTGAGGATTTCTCGGGGTATTATCAGGCGCTGGGATACCGTTTTTTTGGTTACCATCTTTTAAAAACTTCCCTGCGGGATATAAATCCGCGCTGGGGACAGGTGCTGGAGTTTTCGTTCAGCCATACCCCGTTCAGGGGATCACAACTCGGCAGCATAACGGCTATTCAGGGTGTTTTTTATTTTCCGGGTATTGGAAAACATCATAGCCTGAATGTGTATGGAGGGTACCAGCAAAACCTGGCCAAAGATTATATTTTCAATGATGTGGTCTCCTTGCCGCAAGGGTACGACAGCAGCGGATATAAGAGGACTTTCACGATCAGGTCAGCCTACGAGATGCCTTTGTTCTATCCCGATTGGAGCATCGGCTCATTGCTTTATATCAAGCGTTTCAGGGCATCCTTCTATTACGACCATGCGTTTGTCACGGATAAATATGATCATCATTACACGCTGAGTTCTGCCGGTATTGCTGTACTTGCCGATTTTCATCTTTTACGTTTTCTGGCGCCGCTTAGCATGGGAATCCGCACTACATACCGTTTCGATAACGGTAATGTTCTTGCTGAATTTGTTTACAGTGTAAATTTCGACCAGTTGATGTTCAGGCGTGGTTTTTCACGAACCGGTATTTGATTTTATTGTAAATTTGTTGAAAATTACGGGTGTGAATTCTCTGTATACTCTTTCGGGAACTATATGTAACCAAAGAAAAGCGCTGTTTCCCATCGCGTTTTACATCATTTTATTGTTATTTTTTTGTCCTGCTTTTGGATATGCCCAAAGCGATACCGTCATGGTAAAGTATACCCGCGATTTTAAATTTAATGACGGGATTTATCAGACTTTTAAAGAGTTTAAGGACAACAAACCTTCCCTCCCGGTATTTGAAGTGGTAAAAGATAATCTCTACGGCGAGGAAGGAAGCATGAAATTAAAATATCCTTGTCCGGATTCTATCGGGAGCAAAAAAACTTGTGTGATTGACGAGTGTTTTGGATATAGCAAAAATGGAATATTATATATGTATCAGGGTTATTCAGGATATTATTACCGCATGTTTTTGGTCGGGGCTTTATCGCATTACATTGCCTTCAGCAAAAATAGGATGGGCGACATGTACTTCTCAACCGAGCCTATAGCCTATGTAGGCTCATCAAATGATTATTCGGAATTTCTACTCGACTTTGAGACAGGAGAAACATTTCATTTTAACTACAAAGATTTCTGCGATTTTTTAAAAATCCATGATGAAGAGCTTTATCAGGAGCTTCAGAAAACTAAGCAAAAACGAAAAATGATCCATCATTTTTTGTTGAAGTATAACGAGAAGCATCCGGTCTATTTTCCGGTTTACAAATAAAAAAATTATGAAGATAGCTGTATTCGGCTCCACAGGCCCATCGGGCCAGCTCATTATAAAATCTGCGCTGTCCAAAGGGTATGAAGTAGTGGCTTATGCCCGCGACCCATCAAAAATAAGATTTCAGGATAAAAATTTAGTGATCGTTAAAGGGACTCTTCACGATGTGGCGGCTATTGAAAGCGCCGTCAATGGCGTTCATGCAGTTGTAAGCATACTCGGGCCCAGCAGCAATGTAAAGACTACAGAGCTTAGTGATGGCACTCAGCATATCATCAATGCCATGAAGAAACACGATGTACGCAGGCTGGTCGCCATGGGCACTGCAAGCGTGGATGACGAGAATGATAAGTCCGTGTTTAAGTTCCGGCTTCTGGTGAAGATCGTGAAAATGATTATCCCCGGCGCATATCTTGAAATAAGGCGAATAGGCAGTATTGTAAGAGAATCAGGGCTCGACTGGACGCTCATCAGGCTGGGCATGCTTACCAATAAGCCCGGAACAGGAAAAGTTATTGCCGGTTATTACGGTAAGGTCAATCATCGTATTAGTATCTCAAGAGCTGACCTTGCTGAATTTTTTGTAGATCAGGTTGAAGATAAGGCATATCTTTATAAAGCGCCGGCCATCAGCAATTAAACTCACTAAAAAAGTAAGAATTCGATAGTATCTGAATGGAAAAGTTTTTGCTTTTTATGCCAAATTGAAATATCAACTAGTCTGATAAGGCATATTGATGTTATTTTTCCGCTCGGTAATATTTCTCTATCATGCCGTCTTTCATGTGCAACAAGCGGTCCGACATGCCCGCAAATTCGGCATTATGAGTAACAATGACGAAGGTCTGGTTGAATTTTTCCCTGAGTGTAAAAAATAGTTTATGAAGTTCTTTTGCGTTTTCAGAGTCGAGGTTGCCCGAAGGCTCATCGGCAAGAATAACATCCGGGTTGTTGATAAGCGCACGGGCTACAGCCACCCGCTGCGCCTCGCCTCCCGACAATTGTGCGGGCTTGTGCGACAGGCGTTCGCCCAACCATAAATAATCAAGAATTTCTTTTGCTTTACGCTCGGCTTCCTTTTTAGAAGTATGGGCGATAAAGGCAGGGATGCACACATTTTCAAGGGCTGTGAATTCGGGCAGCAAATGATGGAACTGAAAAACAAATCCGATATGGCGGTTACGGAATGCGGAAAGTTTTTTTTCGTTCAATCCTGAGATGAGATGGCCATTAATTTCTACGGTGCCGTTATCGGGCTTATCGAGTGTTCCAATGATATGCAGCAAAGTGGTTTTACCTGCTCCCGAAGCGCCGGAAATGGCAACAATCTCACCTTTGGCGATTTCGATATCGATACCTTTTAATACGTTCAGTGTCCCGTATGTTTTTTGAATGTTCTTTGCTTTAATCATCTGATTTTTTTTTCTGTTTTTTCTTATTACCCCAGCCTTTTACCTGTTGGTAATCGAGGTAATAAATCACCTTAACGGAAAGCGAATTTAGTTGTTTTTCAGCGAATATGTTGCCAAAATTTTTAAAATACGAAGGAACAATCTGGCTGCCTTCTTTGAGAATATTGTTTTTGTAAGTGATGTTCAGGCTGCTGCCGGGCGAAAATTCCCAGTAAAACAACAGGTCAATATTAAATGCGTTGAAATTAAAATTATAGTTCTGGTCAATAGTTAGCAGAGGGTCGGTAATCAGATTGCCATCAAAATCGAGTTTGTAATGCTGTTCGTAAATGCCTTTTGACCAATAATGCCTGACGAGCAGGCTCAGCGCCAGATTATTCCTGAACATATACCGGCCTTCAAACTGGTTTTGCACGGTTATAATATCTCTTTTGCCTATGATGATGTTCCCGATGTCATCTTTGTAAACAAAGCCGATATCATTATAACTGCCTTCGTATTTACTGGCAATATCAAAGGTAAACTTGTTGGAAGGCTTGACAATGGGATTAACTGTAATACCATAATAAACTCCGTCACCTTTTATTTCCTGCCAGAAATCAACGCCCATGTCCAGTGCGAATTTTTTTCTGTAGTCTGATGAAATTCCCAACGAAGCATAATACCAGTTGTCGATGATAAAAAACCTACCAGGGGTGCGGGTGTCTGCAAAAACATTCACCGGCAACGGGCTTACGGTGAGTTTTGCCCAAATGCTCAAATACTTTCTGGTTGTTACAAATCCGGTGTATTCAAACTGAAATTCCTCCACCCGTTTGGCAAGAAAGTTTTCCGTATGGTAAATATTCAGCGTATTCGTCATGTCACGCAGCTTCCAGAAAGGTTCGTAGATATTGTATTTGAAGGTAGCGCCTGTAGTGGTTCTGTTATTTTGTAATACCAAACCCAGGTCATTGGGGTCCCAGGTATCGTTCATCTCATTGCGGTATATGCTGAACTGAAATTTTCCGCTGACTTTCCCGAACGACACCGCATATTGATAACCCAGCGTGTTTGTAATTTTCTTTACCAAGGTATCATTTTTATGAAATTTCATGCTTAATGCGGCTGATCCTGCAAACTGGTACATATTTTTTTTGTCGTTCAGCGTCAGCCCGAGCAGCGAAACATTGGCGTCATCGTATTTTTTATCCCGAATCACATTGGTGTTCACGAAATAGATTTTAGAATTATTTTTTATAATCTGATCAAGGACAAGAATATTGTAATTCGTCAGAGGCTCGGTGAGTATTTTCCGGGTGTTTCCTGTTGAATCTTCAAGGGTTGCATACATATTGTTGGTGATGGCGTTAAACACCCCCACAGCGGTTCCTTTTTTATTCCGGCCGGAGAGTTTTATCGCATTAATTAATTTTGCCTGGCCGGGATTTTTTTTGATGATTTCACCCTCTGCTACCGAATCATAAACACTGTAAAAGCCTAAGGGTAGCCGGCCGATCCTTCGGGAATAAAACAGGTCTCCTTCCTTGAAAAGGTCTATGGCTTCAGTGAAAAACGGGCGGTATTCTTCATAAACCGTTTCAAAAGCGGTTATATTTTTAACCTGATAATCTGATTGAACCTGGCTGAAGTCGGGCAGCAGGGTTACATCCAGCGTAAAACTTTCGTTGATCCCGTATTTCAGATCCAGCCCACCGCTGAAAGAATATGAAAAATTGCTTTTGCCTTTTTCGTTGTAGGGATAATGGTCGCCATAAAGCGAAATGAAAGGAGTGACGGACAATCTCAGCGAAGGATTTACTTCTTTGATCCCTTGCAGGATTCCCCAGTCTTTCAGGTAATTGGCATTGCCTTTGATTTCCAGGGCCCACTGGTCGGTTTCACGGTGCCTTCGGATACCCCTGAAGATCTGCATTCCCCAGTTTTGCTCCTTGATTTTTGGAAAGCGTAAGGCGGAATAAGAAATTTTCATCTCACAAACCCAGCCTTTATCAATTATTTTTGTAGCGCTTTGCCAGACGGCATTGTATGTTTCGTCGTTTTGCCGCCAGTCGGCCTGCGTCCCCGATGCCCAGACCGCAAAAGTATAGGCATCCGTCTGCATGTTGTATGTGTCGAACTGTATGGCAAATTTATCGGCATTAAGTTCGTCATCACGGGTACCGACTTCCCTGAAAATGCTGTCTGGTGCCGTGTCGTACATCATGGCCCCGACATAAATGGCCTCATCATCATAAGCGATGCGGACAACGGTGCGTTGTGATGGCCTGACATCATAGACCGGGATGTATTGAGTGAAATCATCCACAGAATCACATACCGCCCAGCAGGCATCGTCTAAAACCCCGTCAACCTTAGGAACGGTAGAAAGCCTTGTGGCATGAGCTGTTTTTTTCTGAGCAAAAATTGCTGATGAATAAAACAATAATAATATCAGTGAGGGCCATAATATTTTATACATGCTGTTCATCAATGCGAAAATAAAAATTTAATACTAAAAGGAGTATGATTGTTGCGTTTTTTTAGCCTGATTTATTCTTTTTTAAGAAATTATTTCATTTGTAGGATTTTTTCCTTATTTTTGGTAACGATATTACCTGATTAATTTTCAATCGTCGAGAACTATCGTGTAGAAATTTTGATATTTTGTGGTCAATAGTTATTAATTCTATTGGCTCAAAGAACGGCAAAGAGTTCGTCGCGACCTGCACCTGGATAATTAATTAAAAATCAATGGTGAATTAGTCAGTATAAAAAATAAAATATGAATTTACATGAATATCAGGCAAAAGATCTGCTGAGAACCTTTAAGGTCAATGTTCCTGAAGGCATTGTAGCCGGTACGCCTGAAGAAGCAAAAAATGCTGCGCAGATGATACATGCCAGTACCGGCTCTGAAAAATTCGCTGTCAAGGCGCAGATACATGCCGGAGGACGCGGTAAAGGCGGAGGGGTAAAAATTGCAAGCGGTTTTCAGGAGGTGTTCGACTATGCCGGGCAGATCATCGGCATGAAGCTGGTGACGCCGCAAACCAAAGCCGAAGGCAAGAAGGTGCATAAAGTGCTAATTGAACAGAATATCTATTATGACGGACCGAACCCCATAAAAGAGTTTTATATCAGTATGCTTGTGAATAGGCAGACGGGCAGGAATGTCTTGATGTATTCGCCCCGCGGCGGTATGGACATCGAAAAAGTAGCCGAAGAAACCCCCGGTCAGATCTTCAGGGAGGAAATACATCCCGGTGTTGGCCTGCAGCCCTTTCAATGCCGCCGTATTGCTTTTAACCTTGGCCTTGAAGGTGATGCCTACAAAAACATACAACCTTTTTTAATGTGCCTATATAAAGCCTATATCAAGTGTGATTTGTCGTTGCTCGAAATTAACCCGGTGATAAAAACCTCCGATAATAAGATCTTTGCTGCCGACGCTAAAATGGTGGCTGACAACAGTGCGTTGTTCCGCCATTGTGTCATTGCCAATATGCGCGACATATCCGAAGAAAATCCCACCGAGGTGAAAGCAGGAGAATATGGGCTGAATTTCATCAAGCTGGATGGTAACGTCGGCTGTATGGTTAATGGCGCGGGTTTAGCCATGGCCACCATGGATATTATTAAACTCAGCGGCGGCTCGCCTGCCAATTTTCTGGATGTTGGCGGATCAGCTAATGCCAAACGGGTGGAGGAGGCTTTCCGCATCATTCTTGACGATTCCAACGTGAAGGCCATATTAGTGAATATTTTCGGAGGCATCGTGCGCTGCGACAGGGTGGCCAACGGCATTGTAGATGCCTACAAAAGCATAGGCGAGATAAAAGTTCCGGTAATCATACGCTTGCAGGGCACCAACGCCGAAGAAGCCAAAGAAATTATTGATAAATCCGGGTTGAAAGTATTTTCTGCCATCAAACTGCAGGATGCCGCCGACCTGGTGAATAAGGTGCTGAAGGATTAGTGTGGAAAAAGAAAATATAGCTGCAATGCGGCGACATAAACATCACTCATCCAGTTTTGCATACACCGAATTCTTGCTTTTAAACTCCGCAACAATTTCTTTCATTTTTTTTACTAGCTGAATGTTGTCGTGCCCGGCAAGCAGGCTGTCCAGCTCCTGTACCTGTTTTGAGATCAGGTCAAAATCACTTTCGGCCACTTTGGCGATCATGATTTGCGGATGATAGGTCGGCAATGTATTTTCCTTATTATTGAGCAACTCTTCGTAAAGTTTTTCGCCGGGGCGCAGGCCGGTGTATTTTATCTGTATATCTCTTCCCAGCTCAAGCCTGGAGAGTTTTATCATCTTCTTGGCCAGGTCAAGGATCTTTACCGACTTGCCCATATCGAAAATAAATATTTCTCCGCCGTGGCCCATGGTGCCGGCTTCGAGCACCAGTTGGCATGCTTCGGGTATAGTCATAAAAAAACGTGTTACCTCCGGGTCGGTGATGGTTACCGGGCCGCCTTTCTCAATCTGTTCGCGGAATAATGGTATCACGGACCCGTTAGAGCCAAGCACGTTTCCGAAACGCGTGGTGATAAAACGTGTGAGGTTTTTCCTGTTCAGCGATTGCGTGTAAATTTCTGCAATTCGTTTTGTCGCACCCATGATACTTGTAGGGTTTACAGCCTTGTCCGTGGAAACCATCACAAATTTTTCGGCTTTAAATTCTATGGCCAGGTCGGCGATGGCTTTTGTCCCGAGAACATTGGTCATTACAGCTTCCACGGGATTGTTTTCCATCATGGGTACATGCTTGTATGCCGCAGCATGGTAGATGATCTGAGGTAAAAAAGTCTCCATGATCTTCCGCATCCTTACCTCATGGTTGATGTCGCAGATAATGACCTCAATATTTGCCTTAGGAAATTTTTCGTTTAATTCCAGTTCGAGAAAATACATGGGCGATTCGGCCTGGTCAACCAGTATGATCTTTTTGGGCGAAAAACGAACAACCTGTCTCACAATTTCACTGCCTATCGAACCTGCAGCGCCGGTAACCAGTATGCACTTATCCAACAGTTCGCGCCTGACTTTTTCTTCATCAAGTTTTATTTCGTCTCGTTCGAGTAGGTCTTCGATATTGATCTTTTTTATCTGTTTAAAACTGAGTTCCCCGTTTATCCATTTACTTACCGGAGGCACACTCAGCACCTTGGTGTTGTAGGCCATACACTTTTCAATAATCTCCTGTTTCTTCGAGGCTTTAATATTTTGGATCGAAATGATCAGGTGTTCAATGGTGTTGTCCTCAAGAAGTTTTTCTAATTTGTCGGGGCCGTAAATCGGGATATCCTCAATTTTCATCCCGATTTTTTTGGGGTCATCGTCAATAAATCCTAAAACTTTATACTTGGTTCCTGCGTCGCGGTCAAGCGAACGTTTGGAGATGAGACCGCTTTCTCCTGCGCCGTATATCAGCACATTGGTCTTGTTACGTGAAGGATTATGCATTTCCATATAGGTAATCTTTACCAGGATGCGGAACGCGATAAGGATGAAGGTGGTGGTGAGAAAATCGATGATGATAATAGAATAAGGGATGAAATTTATGCCATTGATAAAAAAATAGGAGACGAGATCGGTAAGTACAAATAATACAGACCCGATGGTGGTCACAACGACAATGCGTACGGCATCGCCCGTGCTGGTGTATTGGATGATGCCCGTATAGGTTTTTGCAATAAAAAAAGTAATAATTCTGATGCCGGCAATATAAGAAAGCACATAAGGCAGATCGTGGGCATCAGTTGCCGGAACGTGGAAGTTGAAACGCAGCATGTACGCCAGCACCACTGAAAAAGCGCAAATACAAATGTCGATCAGCAGTATCAGCCAGCGGGGAATATTTAGCTTCGAAAAGATCATTTTATTTATTGTTAATCAGATGCCAAAGATAAAAATAAATCTGCCTCCAACTAATAGCCGCAAAATATTACATCCGAAAAAGTTCTGTTATTCATTAGTTATTATTTATAAATTTGCCCTGTCATATTTATTTCTTTCAGGATAGATATTTTTTACCGAACGATGAATACAAGATAAAAATAACATATTTATAAATTTTTTTAAAATAAAATCACAATGAAAAGTACAGCATTTTGTAAGATTCATGAGGCTGCCGGAGCAAAAATGGTTGAGTTTGCCGGTTTTTATATGCCCATTCAGTATGAAGGTTTAATTATTGAACACGAAAATGTCCGAAAAAAATTAGGCGTTTTTGATGTTTCTCATATGGGTGAGTTTTGGGTGGAAGGCCCTAAAGCTCTTGATTTCGTTCAGTATGTGACATCAAACGATGCATCAAAACTATGGGACGGAAAAGTCCAGTATTCCTGTTATCCTAACGGAAAAGGAGGCATAGTAGATGATCTGCTGGTTTACCGTTTCAATGCTGAAAAATATTTACTGGTAGTTAATGCCGCCAACATCGACAAAGACTGGGCATGGGTAAATAAAAACAACAACCTGGGTGTAAAACTGACCAATGCTTCTGATGAGACTTCCCAACTCGCCATACAGGGGCCGCTGGCGCTGAAAGCCATGCAGAAACTGACCGAAACCACGGTCACCGATATGGAATATTATACTTTTAAAGTGTTGAAGTTTGCAGGTATTGATGACGTGCTTTTCTCTACAACCGGTTACACCGGCTCGGGTGGTTGCGAAATCTATTTCCCTAACAAATATGCTGAAGTGATGTGGAATGCCGTGATGGAAGCCGGTAAAGAATTCGGGATAAAACCTATCGGCCTGGCAGCACGCGATACCTTGCGCCTCGAAATGGGATTCTGTCTGTATGGCAACGATATCAACGATACTACCTCGCCTATCGAAGCAGGCCTGGGCTGGATAACTAAATTTACCGATGAGAAGAATTTTATTGATAAAGAATACAACCTGAAACATAAAACCGAAGGCGTAAGCCGTAAGCTTGTTGGTTTTGAAATGATCGACCGGGGTATTCCGCGTCATTATTATGAAATTTGCGATGCTGACGGAAATAAAATCGGCGAGGTTACCTCTGGAACCATGGCGCCATCACTGCAAATAAACATTGGTATGGGTTATGTTCAAACCGCTTTTTCAAAAGTTGATACTGAGATTTTCATAAAAATCCGCGAAAAGCTTATTAAGGCTAAAGTCGTGAAGTTCCCGTTTTATAAAGGATGATTTTGGGATTTTTAAAAGAAAAAGCCGTCCTTTTTAGGCGGCTTTTTCTTTTTTATATATTTGTCACAATGTCTTGAGGCAAGGTACAATCTCCAATCTGCCTGACTCCTGACTCCTCCGCCGCGGCGGACTCCTAACTCCTGACTAATGACTCCTGACTCCTGACTCCTGACTCCTGACTCCTGACTAAATGACTAATGACTCCTGACTAATGACTCCTGACTAATGA
>DAOQAF010000031.1:0-35312 GCA_035353775.1 Bacteroidales bacterium
TCAAGTATTTTTATAATCAATTATTGAAAAAATTAATTTTTAGAACCCGCCTTTACTTATTTCCTTAAAGGGAGACTTTTAAAAGAGCTGCCCGGCAAACGTGCTCATTTCAGAATGATACCATCGGTTCGTTTACCTGAATTTGAACCGATACCCGTAAACGCCCGAAAAAGCAGTGTGCTGATACCTTTATTCGAAAAAAACAGTAAGATATTTACCGTCCTTATTCAGCGCCCTGAATATAATGGCGTCCATAGTGCACAGGTTTCGTTTCCAGGAGGCGGCTATGAAGATAAAGACCTGTCTCTTGAAAATACAGCGCTCCGCGAAACTGAAGAAGAAATAGGTATAGACCGCACAAAAATCAATATCATTGGCAGCCTCACCGATCTTTATATCCCGCCAAGTAATTACAGGGTAAAACCATTTATAGGCTATTGCAATGATATCGGCGAATTAATCCCGGATAAACATGAAGTAAAAAAGATACTCACCGTTGAAATAAATGAATTTTCCGGGCGTAAAAATATCAAATCAAAAATGATCCGGATAAAAAACGGGGCTGAATTCGAAACTTCCTACTATGATATAATGGGATTGACCGTCTGGGGGGCGACAGCGATGATA
The DNA here is from genome assembly GCA_035353775.1 of Bacteroidales bacterium. Taxonomy (GTDB): domain Bacteria; phylum Bacteroidota; class Bacteroidia; order Bacteroidales; family CAIWKO01; genus CAIWKO01. Next base: position 628 of record DAOQAF010000031.1, read on the forward strand.
TTAAGTGAATTTGCAGAATTGTACGATGAATTTACAAGCAGAAAAGAAAAGATTCTTTCCGATCAGGCCTTTCTTTAAAAGGCCATCAGGGTTATTTTTCAATTTTGATTTCATAATCTACTTCAGTTCCTTTGCGAAGCAAGGCGCTTACGCCGCAATATTTTTCCTGAGATAGTTCAACGGCTCTCGCCAATTTGTCTTCAGGCAGGTTTTTCCCTTTAAAATGATATGAAACCATTATTTTTTCGTAATACCTCGGATGTTCTTTTGTGAGTTCTCCCTCCACGGAAATATGAAACTCATCGGGGTTCACATTCATTTTTTTCAGGATAGATATAACGTCCATACCTGTACATCCGGCTAAGGAAACCAGTGTTAAGGCTTTTGGCCTTGGGCCAAGATCATCACCCCCTGACGATTCACCGGCATCCATTATTAATGTATGACCATCGACTTCTGTTTCAAAAGCCATGTTTTCGAGCCAGCGACATTCAATTTTTGCTCCCATTGTATTTTGATTTAATTATTTGATAAATTTGCAGCAATCATACAAAATTAAATTAATAAATTAAATAACCTTCAATTGTTTATTATGCCGGTTATGCCCTGATTTAAAACTCTTTTGCAAAAGATCTTGTTCCTGCCACTGAGTTTTATCGAAATCACAAAGCACTATTGAGTATATCCTAAAAAAAACATATGGAAGAAACATCAACAAAGGGTCTGTCTTTACCGGGATTCAAGAAAAAAATCCTGAATAAATTTTCTGTGCTGATACTGGGGATTTCTTTTATTTTATTAAGTCTCTTTGCCGTTAATAATATTCCTGTCAAATACGACGTGATGATCTATTCGGATGCAAACGGGTATTACGATTATCTTCCTTATACCTTTATTTATAAGGATTTGGCACACATTAATTATGCTGTCCGTTTGCCAAACGGCAATAGTCTGAATAAATATACCATGGGCGTGGCCCTTCTTCAACTGCCTTTTTTCTTAGGCGCCCATTTGTACAGCATATACAATGACCTTCCTGCCAAAGGATATTCATTTCCCTACAGTGTTTCGGTACTGATTTCTGTTACGGTTTATGTATTTTTAGGCTTGTTATTCCTATATAAAACACTGAGGCGAAAATTCGATCAAATACCTTCATTCATTAGCGTCATTGCTATATTTTTCGCCACCAATCTTTATTATTATACGTTTTGTCAGCCCGGCATGTCGCATGGCTTTTCGTTTTTCGCACTCGCCCTCTTTTTGTACCGTCTTGATTTTTTTATGAAAAACCCTAAAATAAAAAATACGTTAGCGTGCGGAATACCTTTAGCACTAGCAGTTTTGATAAGACCTACCAATATTCTTTATGCTTTATTGTTTTTGTTTTATGATGTCTATTCTTTTCGTTTATTAAAAGAAAGGCTGAGGTTTATCCTTTCAAAATACAAATATTTTTTAATCATCATACTGATCGGAATATTATTTTATGTCCCGCAGATTATTTACTGGTCTTATGCTGCAGGTAAACTGACCTTATATGGTTATGTTGATGGTGAGGGAAATCGTGAAACGTTTAAATATCTGGCCAATCCAAAAATATTCAAAGTTTTGTTTGGTATTGAAAGCGGCTGGATGGTCTATACCCCTTTCTTTATCTTTTTCTTCATTGGTTTATTCTGGACTCTGTTTAAAAAAATCCATCATGCGCTGGGTATCCTGATCATTTTCCTGATCATTCTCTACCTCAATTCAAGCTGGTGGACCTATTCTTTTGCCTGTTCATTCGGGTACAGAAGCCTGATTGAATATTATCCGCTGTTTGCCATTCCCATTGCATTTGTGTTTTCGAAAATCTTTGTCCGGAAAAAAGCCATTCTGATAACATCAATAATGTTCCTGCTGGTGGTCTTTTCTTTTTTTAATATACGTATATCAGGGTTTTATTATAAACAGCCCTGTTGGGAAGAACCCAGATGGACATGGGTAAACTATAATAAAATCATCAACAAAGCATTCTATATTAAGTCAATCGAGGATGTAAAAGGTTACTGAGCAACTTTGAGGAAAAATGTGATCTCAGAGAAGGATTATTCTTCAAGCCATTGATATTCATTCAACAATTTCAGCGTATAAAAAATTTCTTATTAAATTTGCAAATACGATAAACTTAATAATTATGAAAGTCAGATCAAAACTTCTTTTATCCCTGCTGTTTTTCAGCAGTATCATGGTTTTCACCCAATGCAAAAAAGACGAACCGGATGTTGTTCTGACAGACGAGCTGGCATTTACTGATGCTGAAAAAGCGCTTATTTACAGCAACAGTAGTGATTCAACCATGCGTATCATGAATTATTTTATACAAGCTGATTCACTGATATTACGCAAACAATGCATCAATGTAAATTTTAACGACACGGCTACTTTGAATTATCTGATCAACAGAATGAAACTAAGCCTTTTTGCTGAACCCAATGGTGTAGGCCTTGCAGCTCCGCAGATAGGCATCAACAGAAATATTATCTGGGTTCAGCGCCTTGACAAGGCCGGACAGCCATTTGAATGTTATCTGAATCCAAAAATCATTTTGTATTCGAACAAACCAATCATATTTCTCCATGATGGGTGCCTTTCCATTCCCGACACCACGGGCGCATCCCACCGTTACTCTGCAGTTGTGGTTGAATACGACCTGCCCGATCGCAGCCATCACACCGAGTTGATCGAAGGATATAGCGGGAACAATTTTACAGCCATAATTTTTCAGCATGAAATTGACCACCTCAACGGGATCGTATTTTTAGACCGGCTTTAGCCTTATCATTTATCATGAGTCTATTTCATGCCTCATGACAAATCAGGGTTTAGTAAAAATAAAAATCTACTGGAATAATTCCTGTATTAATGCTTCCCAGCAGGGTTCCGCCGGATGAATAATAATTTACTTTCCCTTTCTGCACGTAATCCACGGCATCGGCAACAAACAGGGTGTTATTTACCGGATTGACCGCCAACCCGTGAAAAATGCTGCTCCCCTGCGGAATAAAAACTTCTCCGGGCAAAGCAGCCGCTGATACCGGCATACGATAAATACCGTTGCACATATAATAAATGGTGTCTTTTCCCAAATTCATCCCCATTTTATCCCAGATATTCAAGGGAGTACTTAGCTGAAATGTCTGCTCAACCAGCTTTTGCGCTACATCAATCCGGTAAAGAGAAGCGTTAATACTATTACTGACGTCACCTGCACACATCACCCACAACCTGCCGTTTTTATCCAGATGAAGCGAATTTGAGGCAAAGCCAACCTGGATGCTGTCTGTAATATCATCAGTGATCGTATTTATAAAATACACCTTGTCTGTGCGGGTATTTGTGACAACAACCAAAGTGTCCGTTAAAAGCATTTCTTCAGTACTTCCATGACAAGGTATGGTGCCGGTTATGGTATTGTTATTCAGATCAATAATACTGATATTATTACTGTACAGATCACTCACATAGGCCTTTGAGGCATCGACAGGCAAAAAATAACGCGGTGAGACCAGTCCACTGATCACGCCACAGGAAGCAAAATCACTAAGATTCACAATTTCGATCTTATTCGAATTATTAACAACGATGTAGGCTTTTCCATTATGGATACGAACAGATTGCGCCACATCACCAAGCGGACGGTTATTCACATCCTTAAAAATATCTTCTTTGTAATCGTTATTGGAAAAATTGTAATAGGTAACGGAAGCATTACTCCATTGAAAATTTCCTTCGTTCACGATAAAGACACCATGGCTGGTAGTTATATCAATATCATTATCATCCGGAGGTGTCTCTTTTTTGCAGGAAACAAGCAATGATACCATGAAAACACAAGCGTTCAGAAGAAAAAATACTTTTCTCATATTAGTTTTTTAAGATCTTTTTGTAAAGAATCTGGTTATCATTGCAGATTTTTAAAATATACAAACCCGATGGAATATCAGTGATATCAAGTGATTCAACAGGATCTACGACAGCGGTTTCTTTCAGGATCGTGCCTTCAAGGTTCATCAATGATACATTCATCAATTTATTTGGCCGGGCTGATGAAACATACAATATATTGCAGACCGGGTTTGGATAAACCGTGATTTCACTTTCTTCTTTATTTTCAGAAATTGCTGCAGGCTGCTGGTGAATCACTCCAACCGCGTCGAGGTCAAAACCGGATGAATTAAAAGGTGTAGGCCACGGATCATTGATCTTATGATTAAACGCATCGTAGGACGCATAGTCAGGATCGAGCGAGCCAACCACATCAATGATTCTCACATGGGTAATATGATTCAGATCAAGAGATGAAACAGCAGCAAGATCCTGCAGATCAAAAGGAGTTCCATACAAGGCACGGTATTTTCCTGCCAGGTTATTGATCTTTGTTGCATCCATCAGTTCATCAAATGCGCCTAACTGTGTCAGCGTATCTGTCAGTGAGGTGGACGGAAAGCGGATATAATTTTTCCCATCGGAACTCACCTCCACAAAAGCAAGTTCAAGAAAATGATCAGAAAAGGAATTCTCAAAAACTGCAAAATCCCAGGATTCACCATTAACAATAGGCAGGTTAAAAGTTACCACAGCGATGCCTCCATCGCCAAGACTTACCACGCCGTTAGCTCCTGCTGCACCGAGAGCCACAGAGCTATCGCCCACATCGGCTTTTCCTAAGGTTGTATCGGCAATATTTTGCCAGCCCCGGGTAACCTCACAGCCATTAGCCCAGGCCACAAATACAGAACTGTCTTTATAAATGGCCGTTGTACCTGCTTGTCCGGCAGATGGCGGAAATTGTCCTTTTACAAACTGGGAAGAAAAAGCAAATAAAATAATACTAACAAAAAATACTCTCATTTTATTTTTTGACAAATTTGGAATAAAATAACGAATTATTGCCACTCACTTCAATAATATAAATACCAGATGCCCAACCACTAAGATCAACCAAAGAATTGCAGGAGTTCTCAAGTGTTATACAATTTCCTTTAACATCATAAATACGAATACGCGAATTTATATCATTTGGTTTAATAATAATCCAATCCTCTGCGGGGTTAGGATAAACAGCTATTTTTTCCGGCAAATTCTCCCTGACTCCCACAAAACTGTTGTGATTCGTAATTAAGTTATCCATGCAGAAATAGGTCGGGTTGTTGATCCCGAACCCTCCGGCGGTATCAGATGAGAACAATTTAAACTCCAGGCTGTCAGCCATTCCCAAAGAAGTTAAATCAACCCATTGCCAGTCTTTGACGATATAATCCTGCGCCGATGAGGCAAACCTGTAATCAGCAAGATAAAACAAGACACTGTCGGTTTTTTTATTTCCGTCTTTATATGCGTACACAGCCAAGGCAAACCAATCCGGGTCAGCACCGGTAACGCCGCCGAATTTTTTTGCCGGAGTACCGCCATTTTTCATCGTCAGATAGCCATAGGCAGAATTGGTGATATAAAACCCGCTGACCGTGTCGCCTTTGGCAATACCATTCAGTCTGATACGCGGCAGGGGATCGTAGGCGCTCACGTAACATACAGCATACTTATCCGAGGAGTCATATCCTAAGCCAGTAATCGCACTATATTCATTGGTATAACTTTGTGTTGTGGTGTCGCGTTTATTTGAATATGCAAATCCGTTCCACGAGGTAATACCACCACCCCAATCAGTAAATTTATTTGTAAATGCAGCATTTCCGCTTAAAAAAAAGCCACTTGAGTCGGCGCCATTCCAGAAAGAATCTGCCGGAAGAGTCAGGTCTTCAATATCTGAAACCGTTTGTGCTTTGAGGTGGCCTGTCAAAATAAAAGCTGTTATAACAGCCAACGTGCCTAAGAAATCAATAATTTTTTTCATTCTTTTAAATTTTTCTTTTTATAGGGTGGTTAAAATTTACGGTTAATCCTGTTCTGAAATTAAAGCCTGGCATAGCTTGCCATGCAACAGATTGGTATGTCTGGTTCCAGATATTATTGATCTGGAAAAATACATTACAAATGAAATTTTTATAATGAAAATCTTTTGAAGCGAAAAAATTCCCGATAAAATAAGAATCCAGAAAATCTGAATTATCATGAGAGGTGTACCGTCTGGAATTGTACTCCACATTAAAGTTGAAATTAAATGTTTTAAAGATCACGTCAATGCCGGTATTGGCGATCCATACAGGGGTGTATATCATCTGATGCCCGATGGCGCTTTCGTTATTGCTTTTTTGAACTGTGGCTTTGACATAGGCCGCTTTCCCGGAAAAGATAAGATTGACATTTCTTACCTCCGTATTAACCTTTAAATTGATTTCCGCACCCCTGCTCCACACGGCCTGTATATTCTTCGGCGACCAGTACGTTGATTCTGGCAGCCAGATGATCCAGTTCTGCGTATTGTTGTTAAATCCGGAAACAGTATAATCAAACCGGGTTTTATTCCAGGCCATCTGTTGTTTTATTCCTAATTCTTCAGCATATCCGTTTTCGGGTTTAAGTTCGGTATTCCCTCCGGGATACCAGTACAGATCGTTCAAAGTAGGAATACGGTAATTTCTGCTGAAGTTTAGATACAGTAATAAATCTTTGTACAAACGGATATCCATCGCAAATGATGGCAATACCGGCACAAAACCATTATTGCTGTACTCCTCCCGCAATGCGAGGTTTAACTTCCACTTATCGGTTTTGCTTGTTGCCGTATAGGAAACAAAAGCCGAAATTTCCTGCTGGGAATGTTTTTGAGTATAATAATCGCAGTATCCTGATGTATATTTATAGTGCAAACCAACATTCATGGTATGGTAAGGGAACAATTTAAAATATAGTTCACTTTCCGATACTGATGCTGTGGTACCGCTGGCTGAATTTATAAGCTTGTCTGGCTCCTCATATTTATATTCATCGATAAGCACAGCGGTACGAACAAATAATTTATATTTTTTTCCTTTATTTTCCCATTCCAGGGCCGGGCGAAAAAATTCATCTTTTTGCCTGACACTGCTAAAATCCTGTGTCATCAAAGGGGGTATCTGCCTTTTGCTTTCCTGCATCCACAAGCGGAAAGTTACTTGATTTCGCTCATTTATTTTAAATGCCTTATCATGCATAACACCATAACTGACCGTTTCAGCATTTGTCTGCCGGATCCTTGGTGAACCATATTTTGCACTATTAATGAATGGGAAATCATTTTTACCTTGCTGGTAAAATGCCCTGACTGTTAAGGCGCCTTTTTTCCTGCTGATTCCTAATTTAAAATTTACCGAATAGTTGGCAAAACTCCCATAAGATGCGCCGATGGCCACATCCAGCCCTTTGTCGTACACGGGTTCATTGGAAAGATGAATGGCGCCTCCTAATGCGCCTCCTCCATACAAAGCGGCCATGCCATTATACTGAACCGAAATTTTATTCATAAAATTCACGGGTATCAACGAAAAATCCATGCCTCCGTTCATAGGATTCTGAATATTGAAGCCGTTCCAAAGTACCGCCGTATGTGAAGTACCCGTGCCTCTTACCGATACGGAGCTCAATCCCTCGATACCATTGGATTTGATATAAACTGAGGAATTTTGCATAAGTAGCTGGCTCAGATTGCTCCCTGAAAAAACCTTCATGGAAACAGAATCTATCTTATCAGCCTTAACCCCGCATAAAGTATTAGAAAAACGGTCTGTTGCCACTTCCACAGCACCTAACGAATAAACAGAATCCGTAAGGCTTTTCTGCCCTACGGCAGTACCGGCAAGTAACATAAAGAAAATAACAAACCTGTTTTTTTTCACGATACAATTACTTTAATTCTTCGGATAAGTTAAAGCGCTCAGGAAAAAAAACAGATAATAGGTTGAAACTTATCCATTCAAGCTTTTTTCCCCGAAAGCTTTAAATAATCTGATTATGAAACGGCAGGTTTTCTGACTTGTCCCCTTTCAGGCGTCTTCCCATCCCGCCAAGGCGGGACAGTGACAAAGAATGCCAAAAAGTTTAGGTAGGACTTACAGCAGCGGGTACTGTTCAGGATTTCCACCTGATTCCCTTTACCGTAAAAAACATTTTTTACGGGCACCATTTCGCAGACAAATATAGTCATTTTTGCGGGAAACAAGCGACAGAAATAAAATAGTTGTCAAAAAGGGGATGTTGTAAAGTGCATCTCCAATTAACCTTGTTCAGGCACCTCTAAAAACAAAAAGTTCGAGGCAGGCAAAGTTCAGAAAACCGCAGTATAGAGCGTACACGCCTGTACAGGGCCTGCCGGACGAAAGGATTAGAAGAACGAAGACAAACGAAGAAATTTGAAGTTTTTATAAGTGCTCTTAAATCAGCGTATGCGTATTTTCTGGCCGATCTGGAGAATACTTTTGGCTGTAAGCCGGTTCAGCTTACACAAGGCAGAAACCGAGGTTCCGTATTTTCCTGCAATATGCCCTAGCGTGTCGCCCTTTTTCACATAATGATAATTTCCCTTGCTTGTATAAGAAGATTTCCCTGAAGAAGTTGATTTATGGGCATAGGTGGTACTTCGTGATTTATCAAAAGTTCTGTTTGTAACAAACAAGGTATCGCTCAAAAGTTTGAATTTTTCGAAATCAATGATCTTTTTCGGATTCATGGGGGTGCCAAGATAGCGGACTTCAAAGTGGAGGTGCGGCCCTGTGGAACGGCCCGTGCTGCCGCCATAGCCAAGAAGTTCGCCTGCCTTTACCACCTGGTTTTCCCTTACCCTGAAACCCGACAAATGTCCGTAAACCGTTTCAAGTCCGTTAAAATGCCTGACAACGGCAACATTTCCATAGCCCCTGTGGTATTTCGCTATCCTCACCATGCCGTCAAAAGCAGATTTCACACTGTCACCGATATCCAGGTCCAGATCAATGCCATAATGAAAACGCCTGCGCCGGTAACCATACTCTGAGTTAATCCTACCTTTTACGGGGGGCGCATAAAAATTAGTAACATTGTCAGACAATATGAGTACCGTCGTATCGGTTTTTTTCGAAAAATCAACATGGGGATAATATATTCCATTATTATCCCATGACTCATAAAGCTCACTGGCCGGAAAATATTCTGACAGTGAATCGGTGTCGTCATAAAAATTCGAACGAAGATCAATACTGTCGTTCACGCTCTCCATGATTTCGAAGGTTTCGCCGTTCTCCTGCGAATAAAGCGGAAAACAGACGAAAACAACACCGAGAATACCAATGGCTATGTTTATTAATAATTTATTGATCATTTTTGCTCAAACCCCTCAAAAACTTTCCATAACTCAGTAAAGCTAATATTTACAGGTTATGCAAGACTAATTTTTACAATTACAAAAATACGATTTTCTGAAAACTGGCAAAGTTTTTTTTAACAAAAGCATCTGTCAAAGTTCAGTAATTATTTCATCTATTTTATTTTCAGCACTTTTTGATAAAATATTTTATCGCCGGCCTGAACAGAGATAAAATAGATCGCTTCGGGCAAAATTGACATATCAATGGACATATTATTCTGCTCCTCAAAACCGATTTTACGGATCAGATTACCTGCACCTGAATAAATACAGACAGACCTGACATTTATTGAATTATTTTCTAAAATAATTTTCAATTCTTCTGTCACCGGATTAGGGTAAAAACTGAACCCATATTTGTCCGATAATTCATAAATTCCCACAACAGTTATATTCTCTGAAAAAGAATCCATACCACAGGCATTGTTGGCGTGCAGTGTTACGGTATAACTTCCATCGCCCGCGTAGGTATGCACAGGGTTAGTATCGCCTGAAAAATTGCCATCATCAAAATTCCAGTTATACGTCGAAGCGTTGGTTGAAGTATTAGTAAAATTAATATCAAGATCGTTGACCAAATAAGTAAAACCTGCCACCGGAAAGGTCGTTACCTCAACCATCCGGCTTGTGGTATCATTGCTGTGATCATTATCTTCCACAAGGTCGGTTCCTGCCAGAAATTTATAATTTCCCGAAGTTGACAGGCTGTCGCTGTTTAAAAATATGAACACCAGCGAATCGCCTGGCGCTATTGAAGCAGCATGTACGGTATCCGTTACAGGCGGCAAGGCGCCTATTTGATAAAACATGGCAATCTCACCGGTATAAGGATATAATCCATAATTTTTTATGTGTACTCGTACATTGAAGGCGTTACCCGCACAATATCCGCCTGATGAGGGTAGTTCAATCAAACATACGCCCAAATCATCAACACCAAACTCATCGGCTCCGATATCAGGTGTGGTCGGGTTTCGCAGATCACCATCGATATCGTACTTAATGACAAATGGTGTCAGTGTTGCTGTCCCGGTGCCGTTGATCAGGTTGCTGCCTGCATGAAGATCGGTATCAGAAATAAAGCCGGGATTTGCTATAAAGGAATTGCTGTCTAATGATGTCAAAGAACGCCAATTGGTCAATGTAGTAACACCTGCCGTTTTCCAATAAGCGATAAATGTCCCGCTATTGATGAACAAGGCATTATAATCAGCTTGTGCAATGGGTGTGCTTGCAGTTCCGGCAACATAATATGTATAGCCCTGGCCTGGTAGTCCATTTTTAAAAACATTATTTTTAATAAATAGGTTTGCCGTATTGCTTCCGTTGATGTGAACACATGCCCCCTGAATAGCCTGTGTATTATGAATATTAATACTATTATGCAAAATGTAAAGATTTTTGCTGTTCACAATATATATTCCGTGGGCATTGCTATTCCCTCCGATAGAAATAAAATTATTTGCGATTAAAACATTTGCTATGATCGTCTCATTACAACTAATCAAACTCAAACCATCACCCATAGAAAGAATTATTTTGTTATTCAATATCCGCATGGTATCGTTGGAGTTTTGAAAATACATCCCGGTGTAATAAATGTTCGTGGTGTTGGTTGTAACCTCATTCCCTTCCACATAGGCATAACGGTGCCACACTATTTGGACACCCGCCAGGCTCTGGTTTATAAATTTATTATTTCTGATCAAAATACTGGAATCAGGCGCCGTACTGCTCATCCCTGAAAAATAAAGGCCGTATGAACCATTTTTTACAATGTTATTCTGAAAGGTGGTATAAGCTTTAAAACCTGAATTATTTGTACAAATAACAGCGCTGTTCATTTGAGTATTGCCTGAATTCGCATTGCCTTCAATAATGCAGTTTGAAAAGGTATTTTTTCGTGCACTGCCATAAAAATCAATCACCTTACAATATTTAAGCGTGTCAGTTCTTTTAATGGTCAGTTTGTCAAAGGTAATATAATCTGCACCGTTCAATTGTATAACATAATTATTAGCTGAAGAAGACGAAGATGGAAATTGCAGCCTGACGGAAGTGCTGTCACCATTCAGGGGCTGAAAAACAACTGATGCCGCAGGTCCAGCGCCTGTTATCTGGTTTATTGATATCCGCTCTGTATAGGTGCCGGGCCTAACCAGAAAAACCACATTTCCGCTGATGCCTTGTGAGTTCAGGGCGGCTACCGCGTCAGAAAATGAAGCAAAATCATCGGAAAGTACAGGTCCGATCATTAAAGTATCCGATAATTGGCCCAGAACCGGACGAGAATATATGCATGCAAAGAACATCAAAACAACTACAATAGTAATTTTTTTCATGGATTGTATTTTGTAATTGTCCAAAAATATTAAAAAAAATGAATTAGTACGTGAAATATTATCTGTTGGTCAAATAAAATTTGATCTTAATAATATTTTTATCCTGATTTATACGTTATTAATAAAATTGTTATTATTTTTTTTAAAAAAATTGAATTTTATTTAAAAAAATGTTTTTCTTTTGTAACTTAAAGTTAAAACAAACAGTATAAAACGTATTAATCCCAAACTGATATTTTTTTGTTTTTTTGTTAAAAATATTTATTAGTTTTACTGTCGCATATTTTGTTGAAAAAAAGATATATTGAGTTATGAAGTTCTTAAAAAAATGGTACATAATATTGCTGGCGGTTTTTATAGCTGAGATTGCATTTGATTCATGCAACAGGCATTACCGTTACAAAAGGATGATCAAACGCAGACGTTCTGCCATATCGAAAAGGTATCACTCGCCTTATCAGAAAAAATTAAAGAAAAATATTATCCCCATCAATAAAAATTATATCATCAAAAATAAGCGCAATACATCGGGAGTTCCCGGTTATGGGAATCGAAGAAAATAATTTTCAAAATAAAAAAAGAGGCTGAAATTCAGCCTCTTTTTTTTGCAGCATTTTTTGATGAAGCATTGGGTCTATTGCAGTTTCATTATTTTCGAAGTAAAGGTATTTTTTTCCGAAACCACTTTAAGCATATAATATCCTTTTGCCAGTTCGTCGGCAAAGTTGATATAAATATTGTTACAACCCTGATTTCTGGCAATATCTGCCCTTTCATAAACTATTTTCCCTGACAGATCAACAAGCTGAACATCCACCGCAGAGGTATCATTCGAATAAAAAACTATCTGAAACGCGTCAGTAAACGGGTTGGGAAAAATTGTCATGGCATTTTCCTTATCGAAATTATGTATTGCATCGCCTTTAAGAATAATGTTAGCGACAGCAAGATTGGGAATGCCATAACCATAATCTCCATCAGGACTCAGAAATCTGCTGGAAGAGGCAATGACGGCTTCCATAATTTTCAGGTTGTTTTTCGATGGGTTTGCCTGCCACAAACAGGCGACGGATCCGGCCAAAACAGGCGAAGAAAATGAGGTTCCATTGCCCGACATGATACTTCCGGAAACCGACGACACAAAAGTACCTTCGCCCAACGTACAGACCGAGGGTTTTATCCGGCCATCTGATGAAGGCCCCCGTGAACTAAAATCTGCAACCTTAGTATTTTTGTCAACAGCCCCTACCGTCAGGATATTTTTTGCGTCCGCTGGAGCGCCTATATAATGCCATTCCTCATTTCCTGAATTACCGGCACTGTTGCAGACCAGTATACCTTTGCTGGAAGCAATCTCCGCACCCAGTGAAGACCTCGCGACACTACCGTTCATGTCTGCATAAGTGTAATCCCATTCCGGATTATAGAAATCCGTATATCCAAGAGAGGAATTTATGACGTCTGACCCCACACTGTCGGCAAACTCTGCAGCCGCTACCCAGTTATCTTCTTCCACAGGATATTCACTATCTGCATCTTCAGAACGCAGCAGCCAGAATTTTGCTTTAGGAGCAGTGCCCACCAGGTTTCCGGGGACATTGGCACCTATGATCGACAATACCATCATCCCATGGGTGCTTCGCGAAAAGACATCGCCACCGGGTTGGACAAAGTCCCTAGTACCTAAGATCTGATTATTATGCCAAAGGCTGTCAAAAACGGAGATGGAATCGACATCAAAAAAGCCGGCATCCAAAATGGAGATTACCATACCCTGTCCGCAGAAATCCTGATTGTGGAGAAAATCAGTACCTATCATGTGTGCCTGGTTATAGCCGTTTCCGTAATCATATTTGCTTGTGCTCAACATTGATAAGGGTTGCATTAGATTTTCCACGCTGAATTTATTCACAGACAGATCAAGGCTTTCGCTCAGGCTACCTTCCATCGTATCTCTTCTTTTTTTCATTTTCACGCCCTTTTTCAGCGAAGACTCGGCTAAAGAATCAATATCTGCTACAAATGGCAAGGCCCGGATCTTTGACAACACAGCGGTATCTGTTGTCCGGATCGTGACACAGTTAAACCAGCGGGAAACCGTATATACTTCTGCCCCGGTATTTCTTACGCTGTCGATGTACCATGAATTAACAGGGATATCGTTAGGCTGTATCTGAATATTCTGACGCGTACGCCTTTCTATGGCTCTTTCAGACAGATACTGTGAGGGATTTTCAATAGTATAGGGCGAATTATTTTTATCCGTGAAGGTAACCCTGTATTTAGAGACAACATACTCCTGCGCTTCAGAGGAGATAAAGATCAAACATAACGCTATTAATAGAAAGTGCTTTTTCATTTTTTTTAATTTCCGTAAGATTGAAGAGTGTATGAATAGTCAATGCCGCCAATGACAGCACCGGTAGGTTGTTTTTCCAATGCAACACATTTTTTATAAACCATACCTATATGAGCCGCATACACTTCCTGTTGAAAGTCTTCGCTGATAAGGGTATACAGGCTTTTTTGCAGTACCGTAACCGTGGAATCAAGATAAATATTGTTTAGGGTTTTTGGGGTGTGAACATCCTGGTATTTATAGGTCTGTTCGCCGAGCGTATTAAAAGTATTCCCGTCCCATTCATGATATGCTGCAACCGGAAATATCAGTTTGATCAAACGTATGTTTTCTTCTACACGTTCCGCACAGGAAGGTGTCAGTGTCTGATACCATACATCCCTGATCGTCCATGCAACAGTATCGGCAGATCTGATATAACGTTCAATCCGCTGGCTTGTTCTTCCCGAATTATCCGTAAAAACAGATTCGACTAATTCTTTGATCTGGAAATGAAAGATGTCAACATTACCGGTGAAATCATTATAACTGATGGAGTCCACATTATAGATCACCCAATGCCCGGTATTTGCAGGAAAATATTTATATCCCATATCTATCAGTTCGCCTGTTTCCTTTTTGCAGGAAGAAAACAATGCCGTAACCAGAATGATGACAACCAAACACTTGAAATACTTCATAAAGAAACTTTATGCGAAGTTAATAAAAAATTGCCGTATGTTCTGAACAACAAGTTCAAAATAATACAAATTTTCATTTAATGATCCCTCCACCGATCACATCATCACCTTCATAAAAAACAACAGACTGACCCGGGGTAACAGCAGCAACAGGATTTTCAAATACTACATGTGCCATACTATCCTGTATTTTCACAGCGCTTAACATGCCTTTATCTTTATAACGTATGCGGCTGATAATATTTTTCATTTCTGAAAGCTCCGGGTATTTCATAAGATTGATCTGATAGGCATATAATTCTGTGGTCATCAGGTTTTCCCGTTCGGTCAGCACCACCGTATTTTTTTCCGCACTGATTGCTTTAACATAAAGTGGGTGGCCAACAGCCACTTCCAGGCCTTTGCGCTGCCCGATGGTATAAAAAGGATACCCGTGATGCTTACCCAGAATTTTTCCGTCTTTATCAAGAAAATCGCCGCCTTCAACCTTAGCTTCCAGCCCTTCGATACGCCTTTTCAGAAAGCCCCTGTAATCGTTATCCGGAATGAAACATATTTCATAGCTTTCGCTTTTTTCGGCGATCCTGGATAGTCCGTGTTTTGCGGCCAGTATTTTAATATCTTTTTTATCGTACGAGCCTAAAGGAAAAATGGTGCGGCTGAGGTGCCTCTGGCTTAAGCCCCATAGCACATAGGTCTGATCTTTAGTGTCGTCAAGCCCTTTGCGAAGAAAATACCTGTCGTTCTCAAATCCTATACGTGCATAATGTCCGGTAGCAATATACCGGCAATCCAGCTCATCGGCCTTCTGAAGCAGGTCTTCCCATTTCATCAGCTTATTGCAGAGCACGCAGGGATTGGGTGTACGGGCAGCCAGATATTCACTGATAAAATTGCTGATGATCTTTTCTTCAAATTCCTTCCTTAGATCCAGCACAAAATGAGGAAATCCAAGGTCAACAGCCACTTTGCGCGCATCGTTTATCGCGTCGAGGTTGCAGCATCCGCTTTCCGTGACTATGCCTCCTGCAGATTCATAGTCCCATACTTTCATGGTCACGCCCACAAGTTCATAACCCTGTTCCTGCAAAAGTATCGCAGCCACAGAGCTATCAACCCCTCCGCTCATCGCGAGCAACACCCTTTCTTTTTTAGGCATATCATTCATATTTCATCAAAGAAGCCCACGACATGAATCCCTCAATTTTATCGGGATTAACCTTTACCAATTTCCCGCATTCCGGATTGAGAACCAATACCGGATTCTCTTTCGTAAATGCTTTTCTGTTTTTTAAAGACCATCTTGAAATTAAAAAATCGGGACTGATCCTGAAAAAATTAAACTGGTCCAGTCGTTTTTCCAGGTCATCCAACGGAGTTGTGGTAATAATCTCTTCTCCGGAGTTTTTCTTTATGTGAACCTCTTTATTTTCAGAAAAACAATAAGCGACATCATCAACAACCACCCACGTACCCGGCCCATTGTCCTTTACCAGTATTTCTTCTTTAACACGTTGCCCCTTATTATAGGTCAGTTTGCGGTTGCCAAGGCTGTTTTCATCAAAAAACATCCACACGCCCTCCTGAAAATCATTTTTATATACGCCCGTGAAAAGTATCTTGCCCGAATCATAAAAATACTGGTACTTTCCGTTTAGTTTACCGTTCTGATAAGAGCATTTCAGTTTAAGGATGCTGTCCGCGTAAAAGTCCATAGCTTCACCTTCCAGCATGTTGTTTTTATAATTTTCGATCCGGTTTATTTTTCCATTATCATAAAAATATTTCCAGGTACCTTCTTTGATCCCGGTTTTATAATTCTCTTCAGATATCTTTATTCCGTTGATGCCGTAATAAACCCAAAGTCCTTCCTTCTTTTTATCAATATATAATCCTTCTGCGTTTTTAGTCCCGTTATTGAAATACATGATGGTTTGGGCTTTGCTTCCGCTGTCGGAATAGGCGGTAACAGCCTTAATTTTCCCGTTAGGATAGTAATATTTGAATTCTCCCGTTGGTTTATCGTTGATGAAGGCACCTTCGTATTTCAGGGTATCTTTAACATATTTTTTCCAATAACCCTGTTTGCGGCCAAGGGTATCGGTTTTATTAACAGGCTGGGCACTCACTAAACCACATATTACGAAGAAAAAAATGAGAAAAGCTGATCTTTTATTTATGGTTGTTTTCATATATAAAATCTGAAAATTCTTTTAGATTATTAAAAACGTAATCAATCTTGTGTTTATTATTTTGAATGATCTGTTTATCGTCACCAATGTAGACAGCAACCATGCCAAGTTTTGCGGCAAATTCCATATCGCTTAATGCATCACCCACCATAACAGCATGGTGGAATTCTATGTCAGGAAAATCTTTTTTTGCCTGCAGCGCCATGCCTGTGGCAGGTTTGCGGTTTTGGCTATTCCTTTCTGCCAGATCGGGACAGAAATAAATTCTATCAATAAAACCACCATATAGCGCGATCTCATCACACATTTTGCGGTGAATATCATTCAGATCAGCTTCATCCATGATACCTTTGCCTATACCCTGCTGATTGGAAATAATGATCACACGCCCGAAAAACGTCCTCATTAGAGCCAAAGATTCTTTAACGTGGGGCAGAAATTCAAATTCTTCCCAGGATTTCACATAATTATCAGGAAGCTTTTTGTTGATAACGCCATCACGGTCGAGAAACAAGGTCCAGGATTGAGGATGGGAGATTAAAGGGAACATTAATGAATTATTATTAGAGATTGCAAAATGGAATACGTGTTCTATTTACTTTATCTTGATTTAAAAATTTCTTCTTCGATCGCCTGACAAAAAATATGCCCGACCAGGATGTGTGCTTCCTGAATACGCGGTGTCTTATTTGACGGAACATTAATCAGGTATCCGACCAGATCCTTCATTTTTCCGCCACTTTCGCCTGTAAGTCCGACGGTAACCATATCCATTGCCTTTGCTACTTCAACAGCATTGATGATATTCTGAGAATTGCCGGATGTGGAGATGGCAACCAGCATATCCCCCGCCCTGCCTTTGGCTTTGACCAGACGTGCATATACCTCGTTGTATGAATAATCGTTTGCCACGGCTGTCATGTAAGAAGTATTCACGTGCAGGGCCTCGGCATCCAGCGGCTCCCTGTCAAACGCAAAACGCCCGGAAAGTTCCGCAGCAATATGCTGGGCATCGGCTGCACTGCCGCCGTTACCGCAAAGCAGGATACGCCCCTTGTTTTTGAGTATCTCCGCAGCTTTCAGGCTTATTTTATTGATGGCGTCAATAAGATCAAGATCCTCAAGCATGCGCTTTTTTACTTCTATGGATTCGTTGATGCAATGTTCTATTTTCATGTCAAATAATTATTAAGCAAAAATAAGATTTATCAGTTGATCATTGAATAAAACTCTTCTTCAGAGATAACGGTAACATTAAATTCAATCGCCTTTTTTATTTTTGAAGGGCCTGGTTCATTACCAGAAATTAAAAATGAAGTTTTTGGAGTCACACTTGTATCAATATCAGCCCCTTTATTTTTTAATATTTCGGCAATAGCATTACGTGAAAGATTCTTATAAACACCTGTAATAACTACTTTTTTCTTAAAAAAAGGATTTTCAATATCTTGTACTTCGAAATTTGGTTTTAAAAATTGACTACTAATTTTTTCATGATTAGAATATTTATAATCATTATTTTCTGACCTATAAACTTTTGAGCTATCAAATTCACCTTTACAAATCAAATGGTAGATTTTTGCACATGCAATCGCGTCAGATAATGCATTATGATGAACAATATCAATTCCATATGAATTGCAAATATCGATTAATCGATGACCAGTAGCCTTATAAGTACAAAATGTATTAAATTGAGGTCGGGGAAGTTTATAATATTCTAAGGCCTGATGTATTGAATTTATATCAAAACTCACATTATGAGCAATAACAAGCTGCCCTTCAAGAAATTGATTTATATCATTCCAATGTTCGTTAAAACACAATTCACATTCAGTATCTTTACAATTCATCCCATGAATTAAGGAATTATAATATGAATACGTATTTTCAGGGGGTTTGATATTTATCAATTTTGTTTCAATAATCTCAAAATTTTCAACTTTTACTATTCCTATTTGGCAAATACTCCAAAGATTTGGTGTTGCTGTCTCAATATCGATTGCTGTATAATTCATATTAGCCTATTATTTTATAAAAATAATCAATATCATATACTGGGATTCGAAGCTGTTGTGCCTTTTTTAATTTTTCCGGACCCATATTTTCGCCACCTATTATAAAACTAGTTTTAGACGATACCGAATTATTTAACTTACCTCCATGTGACTCTATTAACTTTTCAATTTCTTTCCTTTTTTCCGGTGTCCCAAAGTTACCGCTAACTACTATCCTTTTTCCGAGTAACTTATCCGATATTTTTAATTCTAAATTGTCAATGTGCATTTTAACGCCATATTGCCGTAACTTTTCTATCAATATTACATTTTCATGTTTATCAAAAAAAGATCTAATACTAAGGGCAATTTTCTCTCCTACTCCCTCTATAGTTTTTAATTCATCAAATGAAGAATTAATAATATTATCAATATTATGTAATGCGTTGGCAATTTGTTTAGCAGCAACTTCTCCCACATATCTTATACCAATAGCAAATAATACT
The DNA here is from genome assembly GCA_035353775.1 of Bacteroidales bacterium. Classification (GTDB taxonomy): domain Bacteria; phylum Bacteroidota; class Bacteroidia; order Bacteroidales; family CAIWKO01; genus CAIWKO01. Next base: position 20,026 of record DAOQAF010000031.1, read on the forward strand.
TTACTAAACGGGATTGATTTTGAATCCTCAATTCCTTTTAGCGCGTTATCAACAGTTTTTTCTTCAAATTTAATTACTCTAATTGTATTCAGCCCAGCAAGAACTTGCTTTTTCTCGGATTTAATTGTATTTATTAAATCGATATCGTTTTCTGAAAATCCCTTTTCTTTTAAAAAAGAATTTGAAGCATTTGTAAATTTAAATATATTTGGAAAACATTGTAATATATTATCAATAAGCACTTTATTATTTATTCCTAAAAGATAATATATATCTTTTGTCTTGACGAACTCATTAAATGATATGTTTTCAAATCTTGATAGTAAATGAATATTTTGAGGCGAATTAAAATATTTAATTATTCTATCTATTTCAGCGACTCTGTCCTTTTTATTTGCGTATAGATTATCAAGATTTACTAAATCCGTTTTTTTCGCATGATAAATACTCGTAATTGAATAATTATAATGTTGCAAAATTATTCTGGCTGATTCTATAGAAAGATTTGCAATCTTAAAAGCATAAAATACCTTTGCACTATCAATTTCATCAACATTGCTTTCCTCATTAAATACTTTTTCAAGACCACTTAATTGCTGCTTTTTGTCTTTCAATGAATATATATCAGAAATATCCTTTATCAATCCTTTATCAAAAAGCAATTCGACTTTCCCTTCACCCAGACTGTCTATATTCATGGCTTTGCGGCTGATAAAATGTTCAATTTTGCCCTTTATCTGAGGCGGGCAGCCGCTTTCGTTGGGGCAGTAATGCGCTGCTTCGCCTTCCACGCGTTCCAGTTTGCTGCCGCATTCAGGACATTGGGTAATAAACTGAAGTTCCGCGCTGGCCGGATCGCGGCGCAACCTGTCCACATCAACTATTTTAGGAATGATCTCTCCGCCTTTTTCCACAAATACCATATCTCCGATACGGACATCGAGTTTTTTGATGATGTCGGCATTATGCAATGAGGCACGCTTTACCACAGTGCCTGCAAGCTGGACAGGCTCAAGATTGGCCACAGGGGTTACCGCGCCGGTGCGCCCCACCTGAAAATCAACAGAGATCAGACGTGTGAGCGCCTGTTTGGCTTTAAATTTATAGGCAATAGCCCAGCGGGGAGATTTTGCCGTAAAGCCAAGCCGTTTTTGCTGATCATGAGCATTTACTTTAATAACGATTCCGTCGATGTCGATAGAAAGCTCATCACGGGCTTTGTCCCAATAATTAATAAATTCGAAAATATCATCAATGGTCTTACACTTGGCGATATACATGGGGGCTTTAAAGCCCCAGTCGCGTATCTTCATCAGGTTTTCATAATGACTCTCATACGGGAGGTTTTCACCTATCAGATAATATAGATAACAATCAAGGGAACGTTTTGACACTTCGGAAGAATCCTGCATTTTCAGGCTCCCGGATGCGGCATTGCGCGGATTTGCAAACGGCTGATCTCCGATCTCGAGGCGTTCTTCATTTAATCGTTCAAATTCGGAGCGGGGCATTACGATCTCACCGCGTATCTCAAATTCAGCAGGAAAATCGCTGCCAAACAACCTCAAGGGAATGCTTTTTATGGTTCTGACATTGGCAGTAACATCATCGCCCTGAATGCCGTCGCCACGGGTTACCGCATATTTCAGAGAGCCGTTGTCGTAGGTCAGCCCGATAGCTACACCATCGTATTTCAGCTCGCATACATATTCCACGTCTTCACCGGGCAACAACTTGCGAACGCGCTGGTCAAATTCTGTCAGGTCTCCTTCCGAATAGGTATTACCCAAAGATAACATGGGATTTTTATGAACCACCTGACGAAAGCTTTTTGTGATATCCCCTCCCACACGTTTGGTGGGCGAATCGGGCAGGGCAAACTCCGGAAATTCTTTTTCGAGCTTTATCAGTTCCTCCAGCAACATATCAAAATCGTAATCGGAAATGGCAGGATCCGAAAGTGAATAATACCTGTAATTGTGAAGGTTTATTTCTTCGGTAAGCTCTGCAATACGTATTTTTGCGCTCTCTTTGTCCATTCGTTATATAGTTAAGGCAAAGATAATAATAGTTTTTATTTCCCCGCAGATCTAAAGTTAAAGTACGGTTTAAGCGGGTGCTTCCACTGCTTCCATATTATGCATCACTGGGCTGAATTAGTACATAAAACTACATAAAGTAAAAACAAGTTCTAATCAATATTGGTTTATAAAAACTTTAATAATTCTAATAACCTCAACAAAAGGTTTTTATCAAGAAATTTCTATATCTACAATGTTCCCAAACAGAATAATTTATACGATTAAAAAATATTGTAAGCATATTTTTACGAAATTTGCAGCCGTTTTTTTAAACGACGACCCTACAGATTATTAATAAATAAAATCAGAACATGATAACATTAGGTTCACACGATCTCACACTCGAAGAAATATACCAGATACTGTTTCACAAAGCAGAAATAGAACTCAGCGGCGAATCTGTCGAAAGAGTGAGCAATTGCCATAATTTTCTTGCAGAATTCAGCAAAGACAAGGTCATATATGGCATCAACACAGGCTTGGGCCCTATGGCTCCCTATAAAATTGAAAAAGAAAATCAGGTACAACTTCAATACAATGCCATACGAGGCCATTGTGCAGGTTGCGGCGATCCCCTGCCCGACAAATTTGCCAAAGCAGCGATGTTGTCACGCCTGAATACCCAGCTCCGGGCATATTCCGGCATACATCCCGAAGTAGTAGAACTGCTCACATTGCTCATCAATAAAAATATTTCTGCCGTTATTCCTGAGCATGGCGGTGTTGGCTCCAGCGGCGACCTGGTGCAACTGGCCCACCTTGCCCTGACGCTTATCGGCGAGGGCGAAGTATGGTATAAGGGAAAAATTACACCAACGGCTGAAGTATTTGCCGCTGAAAATATCAAGCCTATTTCCATTCATATAAGAGAAGGCCTGTCGCTGATCAACGGCACTTCCGTTATGACCGGTATAGGCGTCATCAACCAGATGAATGCGTATAACCTTCTCAACTGGTCGGTATTTGCATCCTCTGTAATCAATGAAATTGTTGGGTCCTATGACGATCATTTTTCACATGAGCTGAACGTAGTAAAAAGACATAAAGGGCAGGAAATTATTGCCGGATATATGCGTAATATACTCAAAGACAGCAAGCTGATACGTAAACGCCAGGATCACCTTTACGGACGAGAGTTTAAAGAAGACATTCTCGCTGATAAGGTTCAGGAGTATTATTCATTGCGCTGTGTTCCTCAGATTCTCGGGCCTGTTTACGATACACTGGTGAACAGTGAAGAAATCCTGATCCATGAATTTAATTCGGTAAACGACAACCCGATTGTTGACGTCGAAAACGAAAACATTTTCCATGGCGGTAACTTCCACGGTGATTATGTCTCTCTCGAAATGGACAAGATCAAGATCGTTATGACCAAACTTTCGATGCTTGCCGAACGCCAACTGAATTATTTACTGAATCCCAAACTCAACGACCTCCTCCCTCCTTTTGTTAACCTTGGCACCCTGGGATTGAATTTTGGCATGCAGGGCGTACAGTTTACCGCTACATCAAGCGTTGCCGAAAATCAAACACTGTCGTTTCCCAATTATGTGCACAGCATTTCTTGCAACAACGACAATCAGGATATTGTAAGCATGGGCACCAATTCGGCGCTGATAACAAAAAGAGTTATCAGCAATACGTATGATGTGCTGGCCATTGAACTAATCACACTGATACAAGCTATTGATTATCTGAAATTTCAGGACAGGATGTCGGGATATACAAAATATATTTACGATAAATTACGTGAAATAGTACCTGCCTTTAAAGAAGATACTCCAAAAACACTCGACATAAAAGGCATCAGGAAATTTATGCAAAACTACCGTCTGAGGCCGGAGATAAGTTTGCCCTGATACAAAATCTGAAATTATTTTATAGTAAAAGCCATGGAAGGAAGCGAAAATTCATTTCCATCGGCATCTTTACAAATTATTTCTTCGATAAAAACCTGATCGCCGGGAACTTTCTTACTGACGAGAAAAGCCTGTCTGCCTGAAAGTTTGTTACTTTCCTTATTTACCAAGGGGTAAGTTTCGCCATTGATCGTAAGCCTCAATGTAAAACTGGTAATCTTATAACCCTGTTTGCTGATGATTATCTCATTTTCCGTCAGTTGCTGTGCTGTAATTGCTCCGTTGCTCAGTCCGCTGATCGTAGCGTTAGCGCCATCGAGCAAAGCGGGTTTTGCATTATTTACCTGAGCGTTGCAAATATTTGCCAGAAAAAACAATCCGGCAAAGATCATCAAAAAGCTTATTTTTTTCATAGTGTGATTTTTTGGTAAAGTTAAAAAATATTTTTTTACAAATAAAAAATTATTTATCTCAAATTCCGCATTAAGAATTTTCTAATGCGTAGCATTCGGAATAATTAAGTATAATTAACTGTTTTTAAATAACTTACAATTTGAATTTTTAATGCGGAATCGACAAAGTAAATGTAATCCTGACACTCCCGGCCTTTAGGGCGGGACAGGTTCGTGTACGGGACAGGCCCCCGGCAGTTAACAATTGCCAGGAACATTTACTAAGTCGGGATTACCCCCCGACACTTCGTGTGCGGGACGGGCAGATTCAACCCACAATCCTGTGCGCTACTCAATAGTTCACTACGTTCCTATTGCGTAATCTGGGTTTATCAGAACGGAAATTGGTAGCCTGGTATTTTCAGTTCTTCCATCAGTTTTATAATATCTTTCTGCAAGGATTCGTTGATCGGAACACCTTTGTCTTTGCGGTCGAGCCATACGAGGTATTCTTTCTCACCCGCAGTAAAAATGCGTTCCTGCCCGGGCATTTTTCTCGATGCACGCAGTTCGCGTAATATTTCGCCGGTGATATGTTTAAAGTCTTCAGGGTCAGTAAATGCACTGATATCCATAGCAATGAAAAAATGGCCGAGGGGATAGGGAATTTTTTTTCCGTCTTTCATTCCGAGCAGCATTTTTAAATAACTGCCACTCTGAAGTGCCGCGGAGAGTATTTCCACCACGGTGGCATAGCCATATCCTTTATATCCTGCCGTATCCTCGCCAATACCTCCGAGCGGCGCCAGGGCAGCTTTTCCTGCGATCAGGTCGTCAAGCACTTCGGCTGCATTGGTTTTTGATTCTCCGTTATCATCAATGACCCAGCCTTTGGGCAGGTCTTTGCCTTTGCGTGCATATAACTCAATTTTTCCACGCTGGCTTACCGAAGTGGCGCAATCGAGCATAAAAGGAAAATCCTCATCGGTAGGCATAGCAAATGTGAGAGGATTTGTGCCCAGCATATTTTCAACACCGAAAGTCGGTGCAATAGAGGGGCGGGCGTTGGTGCCGGTAACACCTATCATATTTTCTTTGGCAGCCATCAGCGCATAATAACCGGCTATACCGTAATGGGTTGAATTACGGACAGCCACCATGCCCATTCCATATTTTTTTGCTTTGTCGATAGCGATCTGCATCGAACGTTTGGCTATCACATGCCCCATCCCGTTATGGCCATCGACAACCGCCGTGGCAGGACTTTCGCGAACGATTTCAAACTGAGTTACCGGGTTAAGGATGCCGTCTTTTATCCGGTCGTAATAAATAGGTTTCAGGCGGTTAAAGCCATGCGAATCGATTCCGAATTTATCAGCAGTAATGAGCACTTCAGCACATATCTTTGCGTCATCTTCAGGAACACCGCTTTTGACCAGTACATCAGCCATAAAACGCTCCATGGTAGCAAAGTCTACATAAGTAATTTTTTCTTCTGTCATTGTTATTTATTTAAATTTTTTTAAGCGTCCGGCAAATCCGAAATCGTAAATTTGTTTCATTAAGGCAGTGCAGACGATAGAGCAATCGCTGCTGCTGCCACTATTTCGGGAATTTAAAGTACGTCATATAAATGGTTATGTTTTTGTTTTTTCCGGAATAAGGAAACTTAATCTGGCTGTAATTCGGGGGGCCCATATTGGTCAACACATTATTTGAAAAGCCATAGCCCTCCAATGGAATATTCAATTGGTTTTTGTTCAGGTAACCGTTTATATCTTCGTCATGAAAAACGGCAACGGAATAAATACCCTTGGGAATAGAATCGAATGGTATCATCATATTTTGCGCGTTAACGGGAATAATAGCGCCTCTGTATACCGGTCCGTTATTAAGAAAACTTGTGTAACTGTTAAAAATCGCCACATTAAGGGTTCCAATAATTTTATTGATATTTTTAACAAAAACATTCAGTTTGCCATGCAGCGAATCAAAAACAGTCATAGAATCACCGGCAGCAGTAAAAGGGTTGGGTTGTACGGGCAACCCGTGGTTTAACAAACTTCTGTTTATTGCCGAATCAATTTTGGGTAACAGCAAATTGGGAGGAACGGGTTTACTGCCAGGAATAACAGGCGTGTTCGTATCATTTAAAATATTTGGATTGAACTGTCCGTACGAAGAAAACTGCAAAAAAAACAGTACAAAAAGGAGCACAAACTGAGACGTTCTCATCAACCAAAAATATTTTTTACAAAAATAGTATTTTATACGCTAATTTTCAACCCATCAAAAGAAAACTGCACATTTTCAGGCAATAATTTCCCGGTATCTTCGTGTTTTCCCATATAGTGGCTTATGTGTGTCAGGTATGCTTTTTCAGGTTCCAGTTCTTTAATCAAATATAATGCCTGTTCGAGATTAAAATGAGAATAATGTTTTTTTGTCCGCAAGGCATTAATCACCAACACATCAAGGCCGCGCAGCTTTTTCTTTTCTTTGGCGCTGATATCGCTGGCATCTGTGAGGTATGCAAAATTGCCTATACGATACCCAAAGATTTTTAAAAAATAGTGTTTTGCTTCCACGGGTACTATTTCCAAACCTTTAATGTTAAACGGTGCATTAGTAATTGTGTGCTGGATGATCTGCGGGATACCCGGGTATTTTTTTTCTTTGAACGCATAATTAAACTCTTTTTTAATAGCACGATGAACCGAAGCCCGCGCATAAACATCCATGGCGCATTTTTGCATAAAATTGTACGCCCTGATATCATCGAGGCCGGCAATATGGTCTTTATGCTCGTGGGTAAAAATAACAGCATCCAGTTTTTTAACATTTTCGCGCAGCATCTGCTGGCGGAAATCAGGGCCGGTATCGATGATCAGTGTCAGTTCGCCGGTTTCGATCAATATGGACGACCTCAGCCGTTTATCACGGGGGTCTTCCGACAAGCATGTTTCACAGGTACATGTGATGACCGGAACTCCCTGTGAAGTGCCTGTCCCGAGAAAAGTGATCTGCATTAGTGGTATGAAATATTTGTTTGTACCAATCCGGTTTTTTAATAATTCACAAATATAATTTTTTTACTTTTACAAAAATTTAGATTCCATACTAAAATGAAACCAACATTTGAACCTGTCGATATCTTTGAGTTAAACGAAAATGTTTTCAGGTTGCTCGACAAAGACTGGATGCTGATAACGGCTGGCGTTACAGGCAATTACAACATGATGACCGCCTCGTGGGGCGGTATGGGGATATTATGGCACCATCCGGTGGCATTTCTTTTCATCCGGCCGCAACGCCATACCTATAAATTTGCAGAGAAATACCATCATCTCACCATCACTTTTTTCAGCGAGGAATACCGCCGGATTCTTCAGACATGCGGCAGCAAATCCGGCAGAGATATAAATAAAATGGACATCAAAGGGCTTACGCCTGTGGAAACCACCAGCGGCGCCATCGCTTTTGAAGAAGCCCGCCTGGTGCTGGAGTGCACAAAATTATATTACGATGATATCAAACCAGCACATTTTATCATCAGCGACATTGATGAAAATTACCCACTGAAAGATTACCACCGTATGTATATCTGCAAGATAACAAAGGCTTACATGAAAAAATAACAGACAATGGAACAACAGGAAAACTTCGACAGGATTAAGTTCATGTTTCAGAAATACGTGCCTCCTCTGAGTGTGATGATGGACAGCAAAGAAAGATATGACCTGTATTCACACAAGGAGGTAGAACTTAATGGCCGCCGTTACAAAGAGATTTATTTTGGCAGTGTCATACTAAAACCCAAATACACCGGTTTTTATTTCATGCCGATGTACATTTTTCCTGAATTGCTGAATGAAGTACCCGATGCTCTTAAAAAACTGCAGACCGGAAAATCGTGCTTTCATATAAAAAAATACGATAAAGAAATCTTTGATGCAATTACCCTGTTGATGAAGTCGGGATTTGAGATGTATAAAAAGCACAAATATGTTTAAAACAGCAAAAACAAAACAATATGCTTGAATCCATCCGGAAATATTTCTGGAATGCAGAAATAAAGAACAAGTTTCCCAAACTGATCAGAAGCAAAAAGATCATACATCCTTCGGATGCAAAAAGCATTGGCATCATTTATAATGTGGGCGAAGAGAAGGATTACCTTGTTATTACCCGTTTCGCCGGCCAGTTGCAAAACGATAAAAAAGAAGTCCGCACTCTGGGCTGGATCAACCTCAAAGACCCGCCTCACTATTGTTATCCAAGGCTGATGTTTGATTATATCACGAAAAGAAATATTAACTGGTTTTATAAACCTTCGGGCGAAAAAATCAACGATTTTATAGAAAAAGATTTCGATATCCTTTTAAATACCGATACCACTAATAATCCTTCCCTGACCTACGTTACCGCTTTATCAAAAGCAAAACTAAAAGTTGGTTTATTCTCAGAAAAAAACAAAGAATTTTTCGACCTGATGATCTCCATAGAAAAAATACCGGAAATCCAGGTGCTTATCGACCAGATGATGCTCAACATTGCCATGTTTGCCGAAAAAAAATGATATTTCTCAGGTTTTCCGGATTTAATACCAGCCTGGAATTAAAGTTTGCCCATAATGTCCGACTTCATCGTTATTCTTGTTTTGAAAACAGTCATCCGCCGTGGCGGACTCCTTGATTTTCAAAACTTCGAGAGCCTCGAATTCTAACATTCTGGTTCAAACTCTGACTTTATGGACAAACACTAATTATTACGGAAACGACCAAATAGTTAATTTTTCGTTAATTCACCTGATGAATCTCCATAATTTCGTAACTTTCGCCAAAATTTCAAAGACGTATGAAAAAATATATCCTCTTTTTATTTTCAATTATTTTAAGCGGCCACCTGGCGGCACAGAACATTGAAACAGAAAAACTCCAGCAGGCCTCTCAAATACTTCAGTCACGCGGGGAAATTATCGTAAAATTTAATGTGGCCACCAAGGCACAAATAAACGAAGACCTCACAAATATCATTTCTATTGACAATGTAAAAGAACTACCCAACGGGCAGGGATATGAAGTCAGAGCATATGCCAACCAACAAGAGTTTTTAAATTTTCTCACAAGGAATATTTCGTATGAAATTATTCCATTGGCACAACCAAAAGCTATCACCATGGCAACCACCGTGGCACAGATGGCAAGCTGGAACAGATACCCCACCTACAGTGTTTACGAACAAATGATGGCAAATTTTGCTACTAATTATCCTGCTTTATGTGATATTGATACTATTCTTTCTACAACCCCATCAGGAAATTACAAAATACTGGTAGCAAAGATTTCGGATAACGTACATACCGCTGAAAACGAGCCGCAATTCTTATATTCGTCCTCGATGCACGGCAACGAAACAGCAGGTTTTTTTCTTACCCTTCGTATGATTGACTACTTATTGACCAACTACGGGACAATTTCGCAGGTTACTAATCTTGTCAACGGAGCTGAAATCTGGATATGCCCACTGGCAAACCCAGATGGAACTTATTATAATTCATCGCCTGCCGGATCAACCGTTGCCAATGGCAGAAGAGCAAATCTCGCAGGAGTTGATTTGAACCGCAATTATCCGGACCCAAGAGCCGGACAAAACCCGGATGGTAATGCCTGGCAGGCCGAAACCCAGGCATTCATGGCTTTTGCCAATAATCATCATTTCAACATGGCCGGTAATTTTCACGGTGGTACTGAACTCATGAATTATCCCTGGGATACATGGACCACCACAGGAAACCCAAATGCGGATGCGGCATGGTGGGAAAGAGTCTGCACCAATTATGTTACCACAGCAAGATTATTTAATACCTCATTTATGACGGACGAATATGCCGATGGTGTTACCGAAGGTGGAGACTGGTACGTGATCACCGGCGGAAGGCAGGATTACATGAATTATTATAAAAAATGCAGAGAGGTTACATTAGAAGTAGATGTTGATTATATTACTCCCGTAGAAGACTTCAGCAACAAATGGAATGAAAATTACCAGTCCATGTTAAATTATATTCAGGAATCGCTCTACGGTATACGGGGTGTAATCACCGATTCATGCACCGGCCAGCCTGTCAGGGCTAAGGTTTTTGCAAACAGCTACGACCAGGCAAACGACAGTTCGCATGTATACTCTGCCTTACCTGTGGGAAATTACCATAAATATGTGAATACCGGAACTTATAGTCTTACATTTTCTGCTCCGGGTTATACTTCAAAAACTATTACAGGTATTTCTGTTACCAACGGCAGTGCCACCGTGGTAAATGTTTCCCTTGCCCTGGCCATCCCAGATGCCCAGTTTACAGGAATCATTACCGACAACTGTTCAGGCACTGTTCAGTTTACTAACACTTCTATCGGTTCTACCAGTTTTGTTTGGTTTTTTGGCGACGGCACAACTTCCAGCGATGTGAGCCCAACCCATTCCTACACGGCGAGCGGAACCTATACAGTAAAACTCAGGGCACTGAACTGCAAAGGAAAAGACTCGCTGGTAATGACCAATTACATCACGATTAATATGGCAGCAGCACCGACCACCACCGGTGGCTCATCATGTGGTGCAGGAACCGTAGGATTGTCAGCATCCGGTTCGGGCACGCTGAATTGGTACGATGCGGCCAGCGGCGGCAACCTTGTAAACACTGGAAATTCTTACTCCCCTACACTCTCAAGCACGACTACATATTATGTTTCCAATTCAACAACATTACCAAACGAATACGTTGGAAAAATCAATAAAGAAACCAGCGCTGCATTGCACACAAATAACTCCTACTATTTAATTTTTAGCTGTTATACTCCGGTAGTTTTAAAATCCGTAAAAGTATATGCAGGAGATGCTAAAGACAGGATTATCGAGCTAAGGAACAGCTCCGGCACATTACTACAGTCCGCAACGATTAGTGTTCCTGCCGGAGAAAGCAGGATCACGCTGAACTTCAATGTGCCCGTAGGAACCGATATGCGCTTATCATGCGGAACCTCAAACCCTAACATGTACCGGGATGACAGCGGCATTTCCTTTCCTTATTCACTTGCGGGAAAAATTTCAATAACCGGAACCAATGCCGGAAGTCCCCGTTACTATTATTATTACGACTGGGAAATTGAAACGCCTGGAGGTTGTATAAGCTCGCGTGTGCCGGTTACAGCCACCATCCTTACATTACCAGCAGCAGGATTCAGCAGTTCGGTAAATTCAAATACAGCCACGTTCACCAATACTTCTGCCGATGCCACATCCTATCAGTGGAATTTCGGCGACGGCGGCACCAGCACACAACAGCATCCGGTACACACCTATGCCGCCAGCGGCACATACAGTGTGAGACTCATCGCCACCAACGGCAGTTGTTCCGACACCATTTACCATAATGTGACTATCGTTGCCGGCAGCGGATATACCATCAGCGGTAAAACCCGCTATCTGGGCAAAGCCGTTGCAGGCAGCCCCGCACCTAACATACCAACGTATAATTCGGTAAAATACAATATCGGTAGTGTTATTGTGATATTAAAAAATCAGGCATCAGGAACCGAAGTTGCAAGAGATACCAGTAATGCTCTTGGCGTGTATCAGTTAACGAATATTGCAAATGGTAATTACACGTTGTCGTATGATAAATATACGGTCGACACCATGCAATCGTGTAATGATATAAATGCTATTGACTTAGCTATTCTAAAATACTATGTAGGCCATGATACTTTGAGTGACCCTTCCAGAAATTTTTCTGCAAAATATAAGAAAGCAGTGAACGTAGACAATAATAGTACAATTAATGTTATTGACCTTGCAAGAATCAGTTCGAAAATCGGGTTGCCCTACGATCCCGCGAGGAACTTCCCCAAAGGAAACTGGGTGGCACTTGATACAGGTATTACCGTTTCCGGCACCAACTTAAATATCACCCTGAAAACTATCTGCTACGGCGATTATGACGCTTCAAGTACCAAGTACAAAGATTCAACATTAACCTGGAGTATGGCAAAATCATTACCGAAAGATGAATTTATTGTTACTTCCGGGGAATCAATGACAGCCGCAGGCCAATCCTACTTTGAAGTCCCCTTGAGGATCAGCGCAAAAACAGCTGATTTCGCTGCATTAGGACTGGAGTTGAGCTATCCTTATGATGACTTCGTTCCCGTAAATGCATACATGCCGGGCACAAACGGAAAGATTTCCGCTTTGAAGATCAATCCTACGCTGGAAGAAATAATTGCAGATGAAAATGATCTTCTTGTTACAGAAGATAACGGCATCATCAGGGTTGTTTTTGCCACAGCAGATTATTATGATGTGGATGCCGGAGATACCCTGATCATGCTGGGATTTATTCCGAAACATGAATTTAAGAATGTAGCCCCCGAATTTTTATTGACGGGAACAGGAGTCATAGGAAATCAGTATGGCAATGAGCCTACGGATGCCTATCTGATAACACCAAAAGTCATCATCCAAAACAATACAAATGATGAATTTGAGTTTACCGGATATCCGAATCCCTTTAATAATGAAGCAAGCATAGCATACTATTTACCCGAAAACGGGACAGTCGTTCTAAAGACATTCAATGCAATAGGAGAAGAGGTAAGTGAGCTTGTAAATGAAACACAGCCCGGCGGAAAACATACTGTGAATTTTGCACCTGAAAATTTGCCGGCCGGTATGTACACGTTTAAACTGGAATTTACAGGATCGGACAAGACACATTATCAGGTATTAAAGCTGATAAGGCGAAACAGGTAAAAGGTAGAATTATTCCCGAATAATGTTCAACCAATAGGAATCGCGAAGACAATGATTAGTAATAATCATCTTTCCTTGTGATATATAATGTTTTACAAAAACGCCATCAATAAATGGAGTTCTCTCGCCGATAAAACCATAATTTTTTGTACCTTTATGCAATATTTCAAATACGTATGAACAAATATATATTTTTTATATTTTTTATTATCTTCACTGGCAGCATTGCTGCACAAAATTTCAACACAGAACAGTTAAAGCAAGCCAAACAGATAATACAGAGCCGCGGGGAGATTGTTATTAAATTTAATGTAGACACCAAAGCACAGATAAACAAAGACCTCACCCATATTATGTCCATTGATCATGTTAAAGAAATGCCCTACGGACAAGGTTATGAAGTTCGTGCTTATGCCAACAACGAAGAATTTCAGGAATTCCTCACTAGAAATATTCCTTACGAGATCATCCCGAAATCCATCCCCAAAGCCCTGACCATGGCCACCACGGTGGCACAGATGGCCAACTGGGATCGTTATCCTACTTACAGTGTTTACGAACAAATGATGGCAAATTTTGCCAGCAACTTTCCTGCCTTATGCGATATAGACACAATTTTATCACCTACACCTTCCGGCAATTATAAAATTCTTGTCGCCAAAATATCCGACAATGTAAACACGGCTGAAAACGAACCGCAATTTTTATATACATCGTCCATGCATGGCGACGAAACGACAGGCTATTACCTCATGCTTCGCCTGATCAATTATTTACTGGCCAACTATGGATCAATAACGCAAATCACTAATCTTGTCAACAATGCTGAAATCTGGATATGCCCCCTGGCCAACCCTGATGGCACCTATTATCAGTCGAACCCAGCCGGCAGTACTATTGCGTATTCCATGAGATATAATAAAAATTTTAAAGATCTTAACCGGAATTATATTGATCCGCTGATAGGCGATCCCTCAAACAGCGGTGATTTTTTCAATTATCCGATCCAGCCTGAAACAAACGCTTTCATGGCTTTTGCCGATAATCACCATTTCAATATGTCGGCCAATTTTCATGGCGGCGCCGAACTGATGAATTATCCATGGGACACCTGGACTACATCTGAAAATCCTAATGCGGATGCTGCCTGGTGGGAAAGAGTTTGTACCGATTATGTTGCTACTGCAAGAATAGTGAACAGTTCATATATGACTGAAACTTATCCTGATGGTGTTACTGAAGGTGGCGACTGGTACGAGATTACAGGCGGACGAATGGACTATATGAATTTTTATAAACAATGCAGGGAAACCACCATAGAACTGGATGTAAATAAGACTACACAAACCCAGAATTTGCAGGGCATGTGGAATACCAACTATAGCTCATTGATCAATTATATACAGGAATCGCTTTACGGCGTCCGTGGCATCATTACCGATTCGTCCAACGGACAGCCAATCAGGGCAAAAGTGTGGGTAAATAACTATGACCAGGTTGACGATAGTTCACAAGTTTATTCTGCTTTACCTGTTGGCAACTACCATAAATACATGAATGCCGGTACTTACAACATTACCTATTCTGCGCCCGGCTACATATCAAAAACCATCAATAACATAGTGCTTGTCAACGGGCAGGCAAGCACGGTTAATGTAGCGCTTGCTCCGCTTTCCAGCATGATCGTAGACAATGTTTTTGCCGGTTTATTCGTTTATCCCAACCCTGTAAAGGATAAAATTGCCATTGTGCCCGGAAGGGAAATACCAGGCAATGTCAGTATAGAAATATTTTCCGTTGCGGGAACCCCTGTATTTTATGAACAATTGGACCAACTGACCAGCGGGATTTTCTTGAACATTTCAGCATTATCCAGTGGCATATATACAATGAGACTAAGCAACTCAGAAAGCATCAAGTATTTCAAAATACTTAAATCACAATAACACAGATTTGTTGATTCTTAAAAGCACTTCGTGTAAATGTATTGTTAGCTGTGTGATGTATTTTTTTTGATAAAAAAACCGCCTAAATAAAAAAAACTTCTTTGGAAATAAAAAATATCTGTACTTTTGTCGCGGAGAGATGGCAGAGTGGTCGATTGCGGCGGTCTTGAAAACCGTTGAACCTGCGAGGGTTCC
>DAOQAF010000032.1:0-34327 GCA_035353775.1 Bacteroidales bacterium
GCACAACCCACAGGGTCTTCGCCAAAAACAAAAATATTCTTCAGCTTGTGCTGTTTCAGTAGTTCCAAAATATTTTCCGCCGGCGTATCAGGCATCTTCGCCAGTTGCCATTTTTCTTTTATGCGTGACTGATATTCAGGCGTATCAATGGATACATCGCCCACGCCGTATTTCGGACTTATACCCATATCAAACAAGCCTTGAGCATTGTTTTTTTCTTTTAAACAAATTATTCCGCTGGAATTTTTACCCAATTTGCCGGTTAATAAAGCCAGATTTCTCACTTCGGCACAGGCAGCATCGCTTAGTTCTTTTTCAGAAATTATCAGCACGGCATTCATTTGTTCATTAAAACTGTCGCCAAAAGCCTCAATCAGCGATGCATCACCGCAAGCCCTGGTTACCAGTGCCGGATAATCTTCGTTCATCAACTCCTGTCTGAACTTTTCAAAGCCGGTGCAGTTATCATTGATGAACATCATATTCTGTTTACCGGATTTGACAAGGAAATGATTTACCGCGCGAACAAAAGAATGATAATCTTTGATCAGAATGGTTTCATCAACTTTATGCCTCATGGCGCTTTGGGCACTGACAGAAATATTAACCAATGGTGTTTTGTTTTTCAGGCGTTGTTGATTAATTATAAATCCCAAAACAGCATTATCGCGGCTAATTTCCGACCCTAACAGCCATATTTTTGAGGCCTGCCTAAGCTCATCAAAGGGAACATTTTTTTCAGCCATTTTCCTCAAACCTTCTTCCTTGCCCAGGTAATGAAAACTGCTAATATTATTGACAGAAACACCTTTCCTGGCCAGTTTCTGAATCAGAAACATTTCTTCGTTGGTAAGGCGTGCGCCTGCAAAAAAAGCATTTTCAGCCGCTTGCACACTTTTTATTTTTTCTTCGATTATGCTGTATGCCTGCTCAAAATCTATTTCCCTAAATTGTCCCGATACCTTCAGTAAAGGCTTTGTCAGGCGGCTTTTATTATTATAATATTTATACCCAAACCGCGCATAACGGCAAATATTTCCTGATGTATTGACCGTACCTTTGACTCCTTCAACTTTTACTGCATAACAGTTTTTATGTTGCACCTCTATGGAGCATCCTAAAGAGCAATAATTACAAATAGTTTCAAAGGATTCCGTTTTGAACGGCCCGGGTTTGAAAGGAACATTTTCTGTTATCGCGCCTGTAGGACAGGTTGAAATACACATACCGCATGATTCGCATTGGGTATCCTGTAGCTCATCGCCCATACTTGGAGCTACAAAAGTCTTGAATCCCCTGTTCACAAGACCTAAGGCGTTGGCGCCTACCACATTCTTACATATCCTGACACAACGTGAACAAAGTATGCATTTATTATTATCTATTTCAATATATGGATGCCTGAAATCCACGTTGTATTCGACAAAATCGCCTTTAAACTTATTCTGTTCGGCATCATATTCTGTGGCATATTTTTTCAGTTTGCAGTCATATACGGCGGAACATCCGCATTCAAAGCAGCGCTGAGTTTCTTCGAGGGCAACAGCTTCGCCTTCGTACCCAAGTTCTACTTCATTGAAATTACGCCTGTCATCCGGGTTCAGTGTAGGCATTTCGTGGCGCAACTGTTTTTCATATTTAGAAATATAGTCAGCGCTTACCTGTTTTTTGAAATTATCCCGCTTGCTCAAAAATTCTTTCTTCACAGGTATGATAGGTTCTCCTGCAAGATACTGATTACAACTGCGGGCTGCTATCTTTGCCTGGGCCACCGCTTGTATAATCGTAGCCGGTCCGGTTACGCCGTCGCCACAGGCAAAAATTCTTTTGATGCCGGTCTGCAAGGTCAGCGGATCAGCTTCAATATCACCCCATTTGGTTAATTTCAGCTCTCCGATGTCCGTATTGGAATTAATATCCTGCAAAAATCCGACAATCGTTTTCTGTCCGATCGCTGCCAGGGCGTAATCCATTTTTACATCGAATTCGGAACCCTGCACAGGTACAGGCCTTCTTCTTCCTGAGGCATCAGGCTCACCAAGCTCCATCTTAATGCAACTGATAGACGTAATATTTCCTTTTTCATCTTTATTTACTTTCATCGGAGCCGTCAAAAACAAATATTCCACGCCTTCTAATTTTGACTCATGAATTTCGATCGGGTTGGCCGGCATTTCCTTTTCAGTGCGGCGATAAATAATATATACTTTTTCAGCGCCGAAACGCATGGCAGTCCGGCAACAGTCCATTGCCGTGTTCCCGCCGCCGATCACGCCCACTGTTTTTCCGGAAAAGTCATATTTCTGGCCGCTCAGGTCCATGGTTTTCAGAAAATCCACCCCGCTGAAAACATTGCCCGCATCATCGCCTTCACAGCCAATGGTAGTTCCCGCCTGGGAGCCCACAGCCAGTATTATGGCATCATATTTATACTTGAGGGCTTTATAACTAAGGTTTTCACCTAACTTTTGATTATAAAAGATATTTACACCCATCTCGGTGATGTTATCTACTTCTTTCTGAAGGATATCATTAGGCAGGCGGTATTCGGGAATGCCATACCTGAGCCAGCCTCCCGCCTTAGGGTGCGCTTCGAAAATATCCACCTGATGCCCTTCTTTCTGAAGAAAAAAAGCAGCAGAAAGGCCGCCGGGCCCTGCCCCGACTACAGCAATTTTTTTACCCGTGGAAGATTTTAATTTGGGTCTGTACTTATTTTCCGAACTAAGATCAAAATCAGAAGCAAAACGTTTTAAGTAATCAATACCCACGCCATGATTCTCATCCAGGAGGTTTCTGCGACAAGCTACTTCGCAGGGCCTTACACAAACCCGTCCGCAGATAGCAGGCAAAGGATTGGTTTCCTTGATCAATGCAACAGCATCGCTGTATTTTCCTTTTTCGATCAGGCCGATATATCCCTGCACATCCACACCTGCAGGACACTCCTGCTTACATGGCCCGAGACAATCAGCATAGTGATTGCTTAAAAGCAGGTCAAGGGCTGTTTTGCGTGCCCTGAAAATCTTCGTGTTCTGCGTATCGATACGCATGCCTTCCCCGATAAAGGTGGAACAGGCAGGCTGCAAACCCCGCATTCCCTGTACTTCTACAACACATATATAGCAGGAAGTATATGGCTCCAGCCGGTGATCATTACATAAAGTAGGTATTTCAACACCAAGTCGTTCCGATAAATCAAGAATGGTTTCACCTTTATATCCGGTAACATTTTTACCATTCAGAATAATATTAAGTTTTTCACTCATGGTTCTTTATATTATTAGCAAACGTTGTTTAATTAATATAGATTTATTGCATCAAACTTGCACCGGCTGTAACAATCTCCGCATTTGATACAATCGGCTTCACGAATAAAATGTGCCTGTTTTTTTTCACCGTCAATAGCTCCTATCGGACATTTTTTTGCGCAAACCATGCAACCGGTGCACTTTTCCTTATCAATCACATAAGTAAGTAACTGTTTGCAAGCCTTTGCCGGGCATTTTTTATCGCGGATATGCGCTTCATATTCGTTACGGAAATATTTTAATGTAGTAAGCACAGGATTAGGGGCCGTTTGCCCAAGCCCGCAGAGTGAGTTGTCTTTGATCTGGTAGGCAAGCTCTTCAAGCCTTTCAATATCTCCTTCCCTGCCCTGGCCTTCCGTGATCCTGGTGAGTATCTCGAGCATGCGCTTGGTCCCGATCCGGCAAAAAGTACATTTGCCGCAGGACTCATTCTGGGTAAAATTCAGAAAAAACCGGGCAATATCAACCATGCAGGTAGTTTCATCCATGACCACCATGCCGCCCGAACCCATGATGGCTCCTGTAGCATTCACGGAGTCATAGTCAACAATCGTATGTCCCAGATATTCGGGTATGCAGCCTCCCGAAGGCCCGCCAAGCTGAACAGCCTTGAATTTTTTATTACCGGGTATCCCCCCGCCAAGCTTAAAGATCACATCATTGATAGTGATGCCCATGGGAACTTCTACCAAACCCGAATTGTTGATCTTTCCGGCAAGGGCAAACACTTTGGTGCCTTTGCTCTTTTCGGTTCCGTATTGCTTGTATGCATCAGCACCGTGTAAAATTATCCAGGGGACGTTGGCAAAGGTTTCTACGTTATTGATATTGGTCGGTTTTCCCCACAAACCTGCTTCTGCCGGAAAGGGCGGGCGTTTCCGGGGCATGCCTCGTTTTCCTTCAACAGACGCAATCAGGGCTGTTTCTTCACCGCAAACAAAAGCCCCGGCGCCTTCTTTAATATATATATCAAAATCAAAGCCTTCGACGCCAAAAATATTTTTACCAAGGTATCCTCTTTCACGGGCCTGGCCCAAAGCGATGTTCAGCCGTTTGATAGCTAGCGGATATTCAGCGCGGCAGTAAATAACGCCTGAAGTTGCCTGAATGGTGTATGCTCCGATGATCATTCCTTCCAAAACGGAGTGAGGGTCTCCTTCCAGCACCGAACGGTCCATAAAAGCTCCGGGGTCACCTTCGTCAGCATTGCAGATGATATATTTTTGGTCGGATTTGTTATTATACGCAAATTTCCATTTCATGCCTGTCGGGAACCCTCCGCCGCCCCTGCCGCGCAATCCCGAATCAATCATGGTTTTTATAACGTCTTCGTTGCTTATCTTCTCTGCCAGTATCTTTTTAATTGATTTATAACCATCCCGCGCTTCATAATCATCAATGTTTTCAGGATCGATCATTCCGCAATTACGCAAGGTAATTTTTACCTGGTTCCTGAAAAAATAATCGTCAGGTGTATCAAAGATATCAGAACGAACAACAAACTCTTTTACCGGTTCATTGTTTTTAATATGCTTTTCAACTATCTCAACGACTTTTGTTTCATCAACATTTCCATAAAGATAAGAACCGGTTTCGTCAATCACTTCCACAAGCGGCTCCCTGAAACACATACCTACACAACTGGTCTTTTTCAGATCAAAAGATAAATGATCAACTTTCTTCAAACTTTCCAGTTTATCATAAGTTTTGACGGCTCCTGCAGCGACGCCGCAACTTCCCAGCCCAACAATTACTTTTGTTTGTGCCATATATATATGTTTTGGCTATTAATTTAATTCTTTAATTTTTATTTCTTTTACGATCTTGACAGATTCACTGCCTGTAAGCTTTCCATATGTTTCGGTACCGATCATCATGACCGGGGCAAGCGAGCAGCAGCCAAGACAAGCAACAGATTCAAGGGTAAATAAATTGTCTTCTGTTGTCTCACCATCTTTTACACCCAGCGCTTCCTGCAACGCATCTGTAATTTTATTCGCATTCTGAACATGACAGGCAGTCCCATGACATACTTTTATGATATGCTTTCCTACCGGATTCAGCCTGAATTGTGCATAAAATGTGGCAACACCATACATATCACTTAATTTCAGCCCGGTCTCTCTCGATATTTTTACAAAAGCATCCTTAGGCACAAAACCATAAAGATCCTGGGTATGCTGCAGGATAGGTATCATATTACCTTTAACGTTTTTATATTTTTCAATAACAGGATCAAGCAGGCTAAGATCAACTTCAACCTGTTTTTGAGATTGTTTAATCTCACTGATTCTAGCAATTCTCATAACTTTTTTTAATACAAATATAATACTATTTGGTTGTAAAAAAGAGTATAATTTATTTTTTATAAAAAATTTCTTTGCTACATAATAGTTAACAAAATTTTGCCAAAAGAAATCTTCTGATGGGCATTTGCATTGATAAAAATGTAAATTGATAAAAAAAATTACTTTCACTACTGTCCGGAGAAAAATATTACGTTCCTACGAAACCTAATAACCTTCGTATAACTAATTATCTGCCAATATTCAATCCAAATAGGATTGCTCCATTAGGAGCATAATATTGGTAATAAAGCTACTCACAAATAAATAAGTTCCGTAAGGGGTGATATGTTTGTAGAACGAAATAATGCAAAAGATATGCGACTCCGGCTGGAGTCGAACAAACTGTGGAAAATTAGTTTTACAGATATGCGAACCCTCCGGGTTCGAGAAAAAGGAAAATTTTTCTTGTGTTCACTCCTTAAGTAACGTGATATAACAATGCATTGAACCTTAAAAAAATATTTTTGCCGGTCAATAATGATTACTTTTATTTAAAATACTTACTTTTGCATAAAAATTGCAATCCGTATCAATTACTTTTAATTTTTTTTATTAATGTAATCAACTTACTATTAAAATGAAAACAAAATACATCGATCTTATTCAGCAGACATTTGATTTCCCCCAGGATGAATTTAAAGTGGAAGAAAACGAACTCTATTTCAACGGGGTATGCCTTACAGACCTGATAAAACAGTATGGAACCCCCTTGAGAATTTCCTATTTGCCTAAGATTACTTCGCAAATACAAAAAGCAAAGAAACTGTTTAACGTGGCTATTGCTAAAGCAGATTACCAGGGTGAATACAATTATGCTTATTGTACAAAAAGCTCACATTTTCAATTTATTTTGCATGAAGCATTAAAAAACGACATCCATCTTGAAACGTCATCCGAGTTTGATATCAGTATCATCGACAGCTTATACGAAGAAAAAAAGATTGATAAGGAAATCTATATAATTTGTAACGGATTTAAGAAACAGGGGTATATCGAAGAGATATGCAGATTGATAAACAGCGGATTTGTCAATACGATACCGGTTCTCGACAATAAAAAAGAATTTGATCATGTAGCCGCTCTTACTAAAAAGAAATGCAAGCTGGGTATCCGTATTGCTTCAGAAGAAGAACCGCGTTTTGATTTTTACACATCGCGTCTGGGTATCCGTTATAATGATATTATCGATTTCTATAAGGCAAATATCAGGAACAATCCAAAATTTGAATTAAAAATGTTGCATTTTTTCATTAATACAGGAATCAGAGACAATGCATATTACTGGAGTGAGTTAGCCAAGTGCGTCAACGTATATTGCGAACTGAAAAAGATCTGCAAAGACCTCGACTCTTTGAATATCGGCGGTGGGTTCCCCGTAAAAAATTCTCTCGCATTTGATTACGATTATGAATACATGGCTGAAGAAATTATTTTGCAGATAAAGAACATCTGTCAGCAGAATAATGTGATCGAGCCCAACATTTTTACTGAATTCGGATCATATACGGTGGGTGAAAGCGGTGCTGTTATATACTCTATACTTGGACAAAAAAGACAGAATGACCGCGAGTTATGGGACATGATTGACAGTTCCTTTATGACCACTTTGCCTGATACCTGGGCCATCAATCAGCGCTTTGTCCTGCTTGCCGTAAATCATTGGGACAGGGAATATGAACGCGTCCACCTGGGCGGACTAACATGCGATAGCCATGATTTCTACAATGCTGAAGCACATGCTAACGCAGTATTCCTTCCAAAATACGAAGACGACCAGCCGCTTTATATAGGACTGTTCCATACCGGCGCCTACCAGGAATCAATAAGCGGTTACGGCGGAATCCAACATTGCCTTACCCCTGCACCAAAACACATCCTTCTTGAAAAAGACGAAGACGGCGAAGTGTACCCCAGGCTTTTTGCCAAAGAACAAAGCCACAAATCAATGATGAAAATATTAGGTTATATGTAATGTTGTCATTTTTGTTAGTCCCCAGCCTGTTAATTACTTTATTGATAACTTTTATCAGCTATCCAAACATACATAATTCTAAACAGATACTTTTGCAATAAAATAATTGGTATCATATTTGCAAACACGTTGAAAATCTTAAAAAAATCATAATCATGAAAAAATCAATCAGTGCATTTGTAATCATCATGTCCATTTCACTTATATGCGGCATGAACAGTTTTGCGCAAAAGAAATTCAAGGGAATCATCCTTTATTCAGTAAGTTATTCCGGAACCATTGACCCGGCCACTGCTGCCCAGTTGCCAAAGTCTCAGTCAATGGCCATCTATGAAAACAAACAAAAAACAACCACAGATGCCGGAGGGATTATCTTCGATGTCATCACAGATGGAGATGCTAAAACAAGGACAACACTTATTGATGCAATGGGCCAAAAAATGTATTACAAGGAAAGCACTGAAGAAATCAATACTTCCTTGTCTGAAAACGGGGAACCGGTCATTACCTATAAAGATGAAACTAAAACCATTGCCGGTTATACCTGTAAAAAAGCCGAATATACTGTAACCAAAGACGGCGAATCTTATACTTCTACTGTATATTATACCGAAGAGCTTGGTGGGGAAGCGCTTAATTTTGGTGATAGTTTTAATAAATTAAAAGGAGTTCCATTGGAATCTTCGGTTAAAACTCCCGATGGATGGATCATCACCACCACAGCCACAGAAGTTAAAAAAGGCAAAGTAAAAGATACCGACTTACTGATTCCTGCTGATTATATTGAACTTTCTCCTGAACAAAAAGTGGAGATCATGAATCAATTAAAAGGAGGAGAATAAAAAAAATTAACCAATTAATAAAATCCTCTGGCGACAATCAGGGGATTTTATTTTTTGTATAAGCCACTAAAAGATGCCGCGCAAAGAACAAACTTTTTCAAAAAATACTTTTAAAGAAGAAAACGTTCCGGAGGAAAACAATAGCTCACCCTCTAAAAAGGAACCTTCAAAAAAAGAAAAGCCCAGCAAATTAAAAAAAGAAAAAAGTAATGCAAAAGGGGCAAGCGGTGTTATTGAAACCATTAAAAGTGAAAAATTTCAAAAGGTTACGGGCCTTTTCTTTTTACTTTTTGCATTTTTTCTGCTGATAGCATTTTCATCATATCTTTTTACCTGGAAAGCTGACGACAATATCTTTCATAATTCCGTGTGGCGGGTTATCACCGATAACAGCCTGCAGTCTGAGAACTGGATGGGGAAAATCGGAGCTGTTTTTTCCTATTTGTTCATTAAAAAATGGTTTGGCGTTGCTTCCTATTTATTTATTGCCTGGCTGTTTGTAATCGGGACAAAAATGTTTCTCAACATTCGTCTTTTCCCGGTTTCGAAAAGCACAACATACATGATCTTTGGATTAATCTGGCTATCAGTTACCCTCTCTTTTATCATGCCCGATGAAAAGACTTTGATTCTTGGAGGGGCATTCGGTTACCAGATCAACCTCTGGCTAAAAAGCATCATCGGAAAGATCGGCACAGGCATTTTATTGTTCTTCCTGATCGTTAGTTTTTTGATCATCGAATACAACATCCACAAATTATTCAGGAAAAAGCCAAAAGAAGAAGTTGCTGTTCCTGTTGATGAAGAAATAGGCGAACCGGAAAAAACCTCCTCCAAAAATGAATTTATGAAGGTTGAAAATGATCCCGAAGAGGAAGAAATTGAGTTTGAACTGACTAAAAAGCCTGTGACAGAAGAAGAAAAGCCTATCGAACTGGTTAATAATTTCACTGCAAAGGAAAAAGTCATCGATGAAGTCAATATCCCTTTTACGATCACTCCTTCTGAAGAAATAACTGAACCAGTATTGGTAAATAATATTAAAGAGGAAGAAGACGAAGAAGAAAAAGAACACTTTACCATCGACACACCCTACGATCCGCGGCTTGAATTGGGGTCATACCAGTTTCCCGGCCTGGACCTGCTGAGAGAATACGATACAGGGAATATTTCGGTACAAAACGAAGAACTGGAAGCCAATAAAAACCGCATCCTGACAACGCTGAATAATTATTCTATTCAGATCGATAAAATAAATGCCACCATTGGCCCTACGGTAACTCTTTATGAAATAGTACCCTCCCCCGGTATCCGGATATCAAAAATAAAAAATCTCGAAGACGACATTGCACTGAGTTTATCGGCGCTCGGAATCCGCATCATCGCTCCTATGCCCGGTAAAGGCACTATCGGTATCGAGGTTCCTAACCAGAATCCCAAAATCGTTTCGATGCGCTCCATCCTCGCATCAGAGAAATTTCAGAACAATACCTTCGACCTGCCGATCGCTTTGGGAAAAACCATTTCGAATACCAGTTATGTTACCGACCTTGCAAAAATGCCCCACCTGCTGATGGCCGGAGCCACAGGGCAAGGAAAATCGGTCGGGCTGAATGCCATCATTGCCTCCCTGCTTTACAAAAAACACCCTTCCGAATTAAAATTTGTTTTGGTTGACCCTAAAAAAGTTGAGCTGACACTCTTTTCCAAGATCGAACGGCATTACCTTGCCGCACTCCCTGATGCTGAAGAAGCCATCATTACCGATGTCCGCAAGGTTGTACGCACGCTCAATTCTCTCTGCATACTGATGGAATCGCGTTACGACCTGTTAAAACTTGCCAATGTCAGGAATATTAAAGAATACAACACAAAATTCATTGCCCGTAAACTCCTCCCTACCGACGGACATGATTTTATGCCCTATATTGTCGTAATCGTTGATGAATTTGCCGACCTGATCATGACCGCAGGAAAAGAGGTCGAAGCTCCCATTACCCGTCTGGCGCAACTTGCCCGTGCTATTGGCATTCACCTTATTGTGGCCACTCAGCGTCCTTCAGTCAATGTCATTACAGGTACTATCAAGGCCAATTTCCCGGCCCGTCTGGCTTACCGTGTTATTTCAAAGATCGACTCACGCACCATCCTCGATACCGGCGGCGCCGACCAGCTTGTCGGACGCGGTGATATGCTTTTGTCAACCGGCAACGAAATGGTCAGGTTGCAATGTGCTTTTATTGATTCACCGGAAGTAGAGGTCCTTACGGATTTTATCGGGCAACAACGTGCTTTCCCTGAAATATATGCACTACCCGAATGTGCTGATGAAGAAAATGAAAATGTCAAAAACCTCGACAGCTCAGATCGTGACGAAATGTTCGATGAAGCGGCCAGAGTCATTGTTACGCATCAGCATGGATCCACATCGCTGTTACAGCGGAAACTCAAACTTGGATATAACCGCGCAGGCCGTATCATCGACCAGTTGGAAGCTGCAGGCATCGTCGGGCCTTTCGAAGGCAGCAAGGCTCGTGAAGTAAGATTTCAGGACATGCAAGCTTTGGAACAGTTTTTGAATAGCTTCCACGACAACAATTGACAGCCATGAAAAAACTCATCATCTCCGCATTACTGCTAAGTTCAGCAGTCTTCTTAAACGCACAGGATAATTCAAAAGCAAAAGCCATACTGGATGGGGTTTCTCAGCAAACAAAATCATACTCCACCATCGAAATTGCATTTACTTTCACCATTGAAAATACGGCGAAAAAAGTCAAGGATACGAAGACCGGCATGGCCTGTATGAAAGGTGAGAAATACTGGACAGATTATTCGGGACAGGAAGTAATTTGCGACGGACAAACCGTCTGGACATACCTGAAAGAAAATAACGAGGTACAGATAAATGTCGACGATCCCAACAACGACCAGTCTCTTAACCCGGTAAAATTACTCACTGATTACGATAAAAGCTACACTCCAAAATTCATCAAAGAAGAAACACGCGGTTCGATAATATATCAGGTCATTGACCTCACCCCTATCAAAGCAAAATCATTTTATAAAGTCCGCCTCGAAATCAACAAACTCAAGAAACAGGTTGTCAATGCCATCATCTATGACAAGAACGGCACACATACGTATACCTATTCTGTAACAAAATTTGTCACCAATAAAACGATCCCTGACAGCAAGTTCACTTTTAAAACTGCCGACCACCCAGGCGTTGAAGTGATAGACCTCAGGTAAAAGGCCCAAATTTCAATCCGCCGCGGCGGACCAAATTCCAAAAATTCAAAGGCCAAATTCCAGGCTGGCCGGAGTGTGAACTTCAAGGGGGGCTACGACATTATTGATAAACTTCAGAAAATGTTTGTTTTCAGAAAGATAAAACCTTATCTTTGTTAGGGTATTAATTAAAAAAAGAAGTGTGTTTATAATGATTTGAAAAAAATCCCCCGCCTATGAAAATTGCGTTGGTAATTTTTGGAACAAGAGGCGATGTCCAGCCGATGCTTGCATTAGCCACAGGACTAATGAAAAAAGGACACGAAGTCGTTATTTGTGCCCCCCCTGAAAACGAACAACTTGTTACCTCATATGATTGTCCGTTTGTTACATTCGGGCCCGAAATCAAGAAAAAATTTAAGGAAAATCCTGAAAAACAAAAAGGTGGCTTTGCTGTAAAAATTTCTCCGGCCGAAGGAAAGAAAATCATCGGAGATCAGATAAACCTTTTACACGAAAAGATCAAAGGGGTGGATCTGGTCCTGGCAGCAGGAATAGTGGCAGGCGTTCAGACTGCGGCAGACATTTTAAAGGTACCTTACCGGCTCGTGGCTTTCTACCCGGTTTTATTGGGCACAACAAAGGATGACCCCCTTAAAAACCGTATGATGTTTGGCTTCGGCAGAAAGATAATGAACCTGATGGTGAAAGGTTTTATTAATAAAAACCGGTCAAAATACGGGCTGCCGCCGATCAAAGACGTCTGGCAACATTGGCTGGGTGAAAATGTTATTATTGCCTGCGACAAGGAATTAAATGCCGCCCGTGACGGGGTGGCTTTTGCATTTACTCAGACCGGGTTTATGCTGCTGCCCACAAAAAACGGCTTACCGGCTCAGTTTGAAGATTTTCTTAATTCAGGTAAACCTCCTGTATATATTGGGTTTGGCAGCAATCCAATCACGAACCCTGAAAAGTACACGGCTATGTTTGAGCAGGTACGTGATACCACCGGGCAGCGGCTGATCGTTTCAAAAGGGTGGGCCGAATTGCCTGTACTTGACACACGTGATATTATTTTTGTTGATGAAATGCCTTTTGAATTGCTGTTCCCAAGATTGGCCGCTGTCATTTATCACGGCGGGACCGGCACCATGGCTGCAGTGGCGAGGGCTGGCGTTCCCCAGGCGGCATTTCCTTTTATGGCTGATCAGTTTGAAAACCGCGATCAGATTGCGAAATTAGGATTAGGGCCCATTACCTGTGATTTTAAAAAAATGACGGCAGAAGCAATTTCTTCGGCTATTACAGCCTGTGTTGCAAATGATACCTATAAGAAAAATGCTGTTGAAATTTCACAAAGGCTTCAAAATGTAAATGGTGTTGAATTGACCGTTCAGCTTATCGAAAAGGAATTTAATAAATAAAACCGGAAACTACCGCTTACAGAACTCATTTAAAAGAAATTAAAATCATTGGCGAAAAGATGGACAGGTAAATATCAAGTGCATTTTAGCTATATCCTTATTTAAAAAATAAATTAAAATATGAAAAACGAATCTTTATTTCATAAAAACGTAATCATCATTCTTACTGTAACTTGTGCTATACTTTTTACAGTTAATCTGAACGCTCAAACACCTACCATCAAATGGTGGTATGATACTCATGATGCTTCTTTCGGGCAGACAGCCGCCGGGGATATTGACAAAGATGGCAAACTCGAGCTGGTTTTCGGCTGTTACCGTAACGACAGCTCGGTGTATGCCCTGAACGCCGAAGACGGCAGCCTGCTATGGAAATTCAATACCCACCCTGCCGGTGCAGAAGGTTGTAATGATGTGGCGCCGATAATCTACGATGTTGATAACGACGACACACTCGACGTGGTTGTGCCCAGTTCCTGTAATGCGACCACATTCTGCTTTAACGGAGCCACCGGAGCCATAAAATGGCAGACGCCCACACGCGGCAGCGACTCCCCTCCTACTATAGCCGATATTGACAACGATGGCAAACCTGAAATCCTTCATGGGGAATTCGGAGGGTATGTGATCTGTATCAATGCTGAAAATGGCACCGTTGCATGGGAGATAGCGGTTAACACGAACTCCTGGATACAGACTGCTCCTACCATTGTTGACCTTAACGAGGACGGACAACTTGATTTTGTGGTAGCTTCCTGGGCTTTCTCCAACGACACAAATTATGTATACGCCTACAGAGGCGACAATCATACATTGTTATGGAAACATACTGTTGATGATGTCATTTATCACGGTACTGCCGTTGCCGATCTTGACAAAGATAATAAACCGGAACTTGTCATAGGCGACTACAGCGGTAAACTATTCGCCCTGAACGGGGAAAACGGAAGTGAATACTGGACTTTTACTCACTCTCCCGGTTACTACATCGGAGCACCGGCTTCCATTGCCGATCTTGATGATGACGGAAATTGCGAAGTGGTTTACTGTACCTGGTACAAAATGATAGCGCTCAGGCACGACAGCACCCTGTTCTGGGAGTACTCAATACCCGCTTATGCCACGGCATTCAGGGGCGCTGCACTTTCTGATGTAGACAACGACAACAAACCTGATGCAGTTTTCGGAACCAGCGAGGGCCAGGTTATTGCACTGAAAGGTACCACCGGCTTACCAATCTGGTCTATTGACCTTGCGGCTCATTTCGGCGACACACTGGATTTTGATCATGCCCCGGTCATAGCCGATTTTGATAATGATGACACCCTCGACCTCTTCATTGTTGGCGGTGATGCCAAATACCCCGGTTTCCAGAACAATTACGGAAGAGGCTATTCGCTTTCTATAGGAATGGGGGCCGGTCCCGACTGGCTGATGTTTCAGCGCGATATCCGCCGCCAGTCATCCCTTTGTGATGGTTCTCCGATATCCGCTGAAGAATTTAATACCAAGGTAACGACTTCTGTAAATGTATTTCCAAATCCGGCAAACGGCTCTTTGACCATACAGTTTCCAAATCCAAAAAACGAAGAACATCTTCTGACAATTTATGATGCAAGAGGCAGATTAATAAAAAAAATCGAGCACATCAAAGCAGAAATGGTAAATGTAAATAACAATAAGTGGACAAGCGGATTGTACCTTTTTCAATTGCGAAATGAGAATAAAATTACAGGACAAGGTAAATTTATCATCGAATAAATTATTATTGATTACTTTTGAATTCTTAATTATATTACAATTAATTTTTACAAAATGAATATCCATAATTACTTAGACGAATGGGTTGATAAATTCAAAATTCTCAAATGGGCTAAATCCGACAGAGAAAACCTGTTCAGAATTATACTTGAAATTTATAATGCCGACGGAACCTATTCTGAAGAAGAAAAATCTGACTTTAAAAGGCGTTCACGAGGATTAGGAATTGACGAAGAAGACATTAAGCACATAGATCTTCAAAAAGCTATAGCTGCATTGAAGCCTGATGCCCTAAAAATGGAGCTTGTTCATTTCTGGTTAGCCTCCGCCCTGTTTGCTGATGAAGATTTTGATAAGGTTGAACAATCTTTCATTGACGGCATCATTACAAAGTACGGCCTGAATGAGCAGAGGCTCAGAGAAATCATCAAAACCATACAGGACAAGAAGATCGATCATGCGATACGCCACTGGTATTCGGAGATCGAAGATCTGTTTTAATGGAACTAAAGGCCTATGGCCAAATTCTAATCCACCTGGGCAGAACAGGGCTTAGACTTGAAGGTACAATATGCTACGGTAAATCAGGCATTTAGCGTAAACCGGCGTTGCGAAACAAATTCCAGGGAGGCAAATCAGAGTCTGCATTCGAGCCTTGATCCGGTTAATTTTCATAAAAAACAGAAATAGGTTATTATCAGAAAATTTAGTGCTATTTTTGATACAAGATTCCTTATCGTATGCACAAAATAACAGACTCCTGCAATTTTTCTGTACCGGGAGAAGAAAAAACTGATCCTGAAAATAACAAATCAGCAGCGGCATTTACAGAACTCGAACGCGGAGTGTATGCAGCGCTGGAGACTTATTCGAATGTCCACCGTGGCAGCGGGCACTACTCGATGGCGTCCACGTATTTATTTGAGCAGGCCAGAAACATTGTACTGGAATATCTGAATCTGGACAAAAGAAAATATGTGGTTATCTTTTGCACGCCCGGAAGAGCAGAAGCACTTAATGCACAATTAGAGCCGGAAAGTTATCATTGTTTGTCAAGCCAGGATATAGGCCTGTCATTAGGTATAAGAGCATTGGCTGTTCACAGGAAAGCGCTGCCCAAACACGTTCCTTTGCAAACCGGTGGAGGAACGGCGCGACTTGTCTCTCCCTCTGTGGTCGTATGGGCCGGTACACCTGACAAGTTCGAGGCCGGCACACCTGCCATCGTCAACATCATCGCGTTTGTCAAGGCGCTGTTTCTGATCAGGCATTTCGGAAATAAGGCCTTCCGGGATGCCACGGCAGAAAAAACAACTGCCTCCGAAATTCTCTACCACGATGAACTGGAGGGATACACCGGAAAAAAACTATTGGATGAACTCAGGAAGACCCTTATAGGCAAGAATGTTCTTGTCCCCACCGCTGAAGGCGCCAAGCCCTATGTCAACCTGGACAATGCGGCCAGCACTCCTGCTTTCACCCCCATATGGAAAACTTTCTGCCAGGCTTGGCGACAGCCCACGCAGATACAACAAGAGATCGTGCATGAGGTCAGAACTATATGCGCAGGAATACTGGGCGCTCCTCTGGAATCCTATGATGTGATCTTCACTTCAAATACCACGGAAGCCATCAACCTGACGGCCAAAAGTATGAGTAATGAATCCGATCAGGATTCCGAAACCGTGGTAATCAACACGCTCCTCGAACATAACTCCAATGAATTGCCATGGCGTTACACTCCCCGTTTATCGCTGATCCGGCTGCAGATAGACCGGGAAGGTTTTGTGAACCTGAACGAGCTTGAAACCCTCTTGTCCGAATACAACCAGAAAGGCCTGCACGGAAATAAACGAATAAAACTTGTGGCTGTAAGCGGAGCTTCGAATGTCCTCGGTGTATACAATAATTTAGCGGAGATCAGCCGTATTGTTCACCAATACGGGGCAAGGCTACTCGTGGATGCAGCTCAAATGGTTGCACACCGGAAAGTTGAGATGGAACGATACGGCATCGACTACCTGGCTTTCTCCGCCCACAAGGTTTATGCGCCATTCGGCAGCGGGGCACTGGTAGTTAGAAAAGGCTTACTAAAATTCAGCCCTGCTGAAATGGAGCTGATCCGGTTATCCGGCGAAGAAAACGCAGCAGGTATTGCAGCTCTTGGTAAGGCCCTGGTACTTTTGCAGCGTATCGGCCTTGACCTTATACAGGAAGAGGAACAGGCTCTGACCGGGCGGACATTGCACGGATTGGCTCAAATAAAGGGAATCACTATTTACGGGATAAAAGAACCTGACTCACCACAGTTCATCCAACGGGGAGGCGTGATTGTTTTTAGCCTGAAAGGCCTCATGCCCGATGTCATAGCCAAAGAACTGGCTGTACGGGCCGGGATCGGTGTCCGGTACGGTTGCCATTGCGCCCATCTGCTGATCAAACACCTGCTTAAGATTAATTCTTTTTTGGAACAATTGCAGGGAGTGATCCTGAGGCTGTTCTATAAGCTCACGCTGCCCGGCCTCGTGAGGGTCAGTCTAGGCATTGAGAATAGTGAAGAGGATGTAGATATATTCATCCGTGTATTGGGTGAGATCGCCAGGCAGCCCCGAAAAAGCCCCGCTACTATGCATAACGGAACGCCCGTTTCGCAGCAGATGAAAGATTTCACCAGGCTGATATATCAAAAAGTGTATTCCCGGCCTTAAGCGAAACTGTATCTCCTGCTATCCCGCATTTAAGTTCGTTTGGGTGCTATTTTTAGTTGTATTAAATTAAAATATTAAAATATATCATAAATATTGGGATAAAAAGAAAAAAAAGCATAATTTTACATGATATAACCTAAAAACCAGTCATGAAACATATAAAACTGCTTGTTTTTGTACTTATTATTTTTTCGTACAACCTTTCTGCCCAAGTACTTATTAACGAAATACAAGCGGTCGATACGAACACAATTACAGATGAAGATGGTAAATGCCAGGATTGGATCGAATTGTATAACGCGGGGCCTACTGCTGTAAATTTAAATAATTATGGTTTATCCGATGATTATTCTGATCCCTTTAAATGGACATTCCCCTACGTCTTGATCCAGCCTAATGATCACCTTTTACTATTTGCTTCCGGAAAAGACCGTAAAATAATAATTGACCACTGGGAAACAGCCGTATTTTCTGATGATTACTGGAGGTATTTTCCTGGAATATCTGAGCCTCCGGCCACTTGGAAAGAAACAAATTTTGACGACAGCAGCTGGCCTTTGGGAAAAGGCGGTTTTGGATATGGCGACAACGATGACAGCACCATGATCGCTGTCGGAACTATTTCAGTATATATACGAAAAGTATTTAACATCGCAGATTCTTCAAAGATCAGCACAGCCATTTTTAGCCTTGATTATGATGACGGATTTGTTGCTTACCTCAATGGTGTTGAGATTGCCCGCCGATATGTCAATGGCAGCCCGCCTGCTTATAATTCTCTTGCAACAACAACTCATGAAGCACACATGTACACGGGCGGAAACCCTGAAAATTTTACTATTGATCAAGCATTATTAAAAAACCTTCTTGTATCCGGAAACAATACCCTTGCAATACAGGTTCACAATGTCGATTCCGCATCCACAGATATGTCTGCTATTCCGTTTTTAAGTTTTGGGATCACCGACAACTCGGTGTTTTTTAGTCCCCCGCCATTATGGTTTACTGATTCGGGAAGTATTGTCCTGCATACCAATTTTCAACTTGAGGTATCTGGTGAAAACGTTGTATTGACAACCCCTGTGGGCATAACCGCCGATCAAAAATTCAGCGGCTACATTGCCATCAGCAACTCTCTCGCAAGAATTCCCGATGGTTCGTCTTCATGGTGCATTACCAATAGTCCAACTCCGGGCCAAAGCAATAATGGAAGTACCTGCTATACAGGATATGCCCCGAAGCCGGTGTTTACCCTTGCCCCGGGTTTTTATTCCGGGACACAAAATGTAGGAATTACCGCATCAATAGCGGGTACGGAAATACATTACACGAAAAACGGAAACATTCCGAATATCTCCGATCCTTTATACACGACACCTATAGCGGTTGACGCCACAACAGTCCTGAGGGCAAAATGTTTTGGCCCTTCGGGGTTCCTACCCGGCAATACGGCTACCAATACCTATTTAATCAACGAAAACACCGCCCTCACTACCATTTCTCTCAGTTCGGATTCAACAAATCTGTGGGGCACTACAGGCATATATACCAACTACTCACAGGACTGGAAAAAGGATTGTCATGTGGAGTGTTTTGCACCTATGGGGAATCAGCATTTTGAACTTGACGCAACGATGAGGATCCATGGCGGGTATTCAAGCAGCTTCGATCAAAAAAGTTTCCGGATAACCACGAATAACCAGATGGATAGTTCTTTTATCAATTACCAGTTGTTTCCCGATAAGGAGCTTACGTCTTATTCCAGTTTTCTTCTCAGGAACTCAGGAAACGACTGGTTTTATACTTATTTCAGGGATGCCCTGATGCAAAGACTGGTCCGCAACACGAACCTGGATTTTAGCGCCTACAGGCCCTGTATAACTTTTATCAACGGGAAATACTGGGGCATTTATAATATCAGGGAAAAGCCCGACAAGAATTTTGTTGAGGACAACCGGGGAATTGATGACGACAGTATTGATATTGTCAGAAATAATTATAATACACCCGTATTGGCAGAAGAAGGGACTATGGATGCCTACACGAATATGTATAATTTCATTGTCAACAATGATATTTCCATACCTGCCAATTATGGGGTGGTAAAATCAATGCTTGATATTAAAAATTATGCGGATTATTTTATTGCAGAAACCTATTATATCAATGATGACTGGATAGGATACTGCATCAATAACATCAAGTTATGGCGCGAGCGCAAACCCACCGCAAAATGGCGGTATCTGTTATGGGATCTTGATATATCGCTGGGATTTAACTGGAGTTGGATCAGATGCAATTATCAACGGGACAAACTTTGGGATGCCGTAAATACGACCCTGACTAATGATCATTCCGCGATGCTAAAGAAGATACTTGAAAATAGTGAGTTTAAGTCCTATTTTATTAACCGCTATGCCGACCTGATAAACACCATCTATCGTCCGGATAATATGAACACCATGATATATGGAATGAGGGATTCTATCGCTGCTGAAATGCCCAGGGCGCTGTCGAGATGGGTGGGCAGCGGATATGGCGTCACGTCCATGGCCGAATGGCATGGCCAGATCGACACGGTGGTTGAATTTGCAAACAACCGTCCGTTTTATGCAAGAAATTACATTCAGGATCTTTTCACATTGAACGGGCAGGTAGATGTTACGCTTGATGCGTATCCTGCCGGAGCAGGAAAAATAAAGATCAGCACCATATATCCAGAATCTTTGCCGTGGACCGGGGTTTATTTTGACAGCAACCCGGTAAAGATAACCGCGATCCCCAATCCGGGATTCACCTTTTTAAACTGGCAGGCTAATATATCCTTACCTTCAGGAGATACGAACCGGTCAATAACACTGAATATAGCAAATGACGACACATTTGTTGCTGTTTTTTCAGGGAATGCCCAACCTTTGAACCTCACTTTCAGCGAAATAAATTATCATTCGGACTCTATAAAAAATGCCGGCGACTGGATAGAGTTGCATAATTATGGGGCATCATCAGTGGATATTTCCGACTGGTATTTCCGGGATGACAATTTTTATCACAAGTTTGTGTTCCCTATGGGTACTGTCATTCAGCAGCATGAATACATGGTTCTTTCCTGCGACTCTGCAAAGTTTACCTCCCGTTTTCCGGCCATACATCCTTTTGGTTTCTTAGATTTTAATTTTAGAAATTCCGGTGAACGGCTTACCCTTTTTGATAATTACAACAACCCGGTGGTACAAGTAGCTTATGGTGATTCTGTTCCCTGGCCCGGATGTGCCGATGGTTATGGAAGAACTCTTGAATTAAAGACCGATGCCTCCGATCCCGGTGACCCACAAAGCTGGTTTTGCGGATGTGTAGAAGGTTCGCCCGGAGCGCCTTTTACTGCATGTGATAATCCTTCGACACCTGATGAACCTTTTTTTAATATTTATCCAAACCCTGCACACGGAGATTTACTGGTTAATTACGAGCTCAGCTCTGATGCGTATTTGACCCTTTATGATATTTTAGGCGCAAAAAGAAAAATTGTAAAGCTTAGCAGCGGCACAAAAACCGAAAGAATATACCTGAACGAATTAAGCAATGGTTTTTATTTATTTTCAGTTTATGATATCAACGACAAGAAAATAAAGACCGGGAAAATAATAGTTATGAATTAATTTGTCGGATAATAAAGGTCTTTTACAATGATTACTAAGGACAGAAGAATGATTACATCTTCGAAACCATCCTTCTCCCCACGGCATCCCCTTGCCCATCAGAGATTTCAAAAATATACAGCCCGGCAGGCAGTTGAGACAAATCAACTGAATTTTCAGACTTTCCGGGAACCTGAAAAACCATGATAAAGCACCCCTTCATATCAAAAATTTGAATAGTTTCCGTGCTTTCAGAGGTATTCCTGATTATTATTTCATCAGTAACCGGATTCGGGTAAATGAGAAAATCGTTGTCTGCCCTACGTTGAGTAAATTCAGTTGTGTTATCATAAGCGCCGGCAAAATACAGCGTTGAGCCTGTGGCGGCTTTGGCGATCTGATAGACATAGGATGTGTCAAGGTGCGCAAGGTTATCATTGGAAGTATGCACCACAGATGATTCATTATCCTCATAATAGCCCGTGATAATCTCGCCGTTGTATTCAAAGGGCATATAATCCGAGCCATAGGCATTGGTAATAACCGTGTTCAGGCCTGAATACAACTGTGTTAATGTTACCAGCGTGTCAGTATAAGCAGCAGAAGCTGCATTATTCGTTGAGACAGAAGGGAAAGAAGACGACTGGTCGCTCTCGCACCGGATGGTATTATTGGCCATTCCGGCAACTCCGCCCACCTCATCAATGTTGAAAACAAGAAGGATGTCCAGACCCTGCGCCTGGACAATATCATCGGCATAATGGCTGCTGCCGCGAAAACCGGATTCTTCGCCACTGAAATTGATGAATTTTACAGAATAATTTGTACTGATATTCGCAAGCAGACGGGCAACTTCAAGAATGATGGAAACCCCGGAGCCGTTATCATTGGTGCCCGTTCCGTTTTTTGTATCGTAATGCCCGGAAACAATAAGAAAAGTATTTGGATATAGTGTACCGGTTTTGGTTACGACAATATTTGTCATGGTATTGCTCTGGTAAGTAAAATTATCCTGAACAATACTCGTATATCCGAACGACTGGTATTTTGAGACAAGCCAGTTCCTAGTATTCAGCAATGCAGAACTGCCCGGAGATTTAACACCCAGGCTCTGAAAATGCTGAAGATGGCATAGAATGCTGTCGTAGGACACATTACTCACCACGGATTGATAAAAAGGATTGCTAACCTGCCCGAAAGCAAAGCTTGTACAAAACATCAATATGATGAATAAATATTTCTTCATTTTCCGGGTTTTCGGTAGTTTTCGAGCATCAGCACCAATTTCACAATCCTACGTTCTCTTGTTTCGGCTTTTTTGGCATCGTTTATCCATTCTGTCAGTTCTTTTTTGTGAGAATAGGAGAATTTGATAAATGTTGCTAATGCTTTGGGACTTAACGAAATCGCATCCATCATATCCTCGGAAACATCTACTGTCCGCGGCTTCGTATCTTCCTCAAATTTTACCTGTACATCGTCTCCGGCCATTTTTCCAATCTTTTTCAACAAGGGCTGGCTGACAAATAAATAATGAGTACCATCGCCTTTAGGTAAAATGGAAGTGCGAAAATTCTCCTGACCGATAGTTCCGCAAACCTTTATCCGGCCTTTCTTTTTTAATTTATTACTCACAGAAGACGGAATATCCACATATGTCCACCCCTGAGAATTTATACCTTTTTTCAGTTGTGCTTCAAACTGATACATGATGCGGATTTATTTAAATAAAAGAATTTTAGCCACATACTCGTTTTTGAACAGGCTAATTTACTATATTTGCCAAAGATTACAATCCTTTAAAACTAAAAATATATGGAAGACACATTAAAAACAAACACCGCTTCACAAGCGATTATGGATTTGGAAGATAAGCACGGCGCACACAATTACCATCCCCTGCCAGTAGTTTTAAGCAAAGGCGAAGGCGTTTTCGTATGGGATGTGGAAGGAAAAAAATATTTCGATTTTCTTTCTGCTTATTCTGCCGTTAACCAGGGACACTGCCACCCGAAGATCATCAATGCCATGATAGAACAGGCCAAAACCCTCACGCTGACTTCGCGTGCTTTTTACAACGATTGCTTAGGCCCTTATGAAAAATACGTGACCGAATTTTTCGGATACGATAAAGTTTTGCCGATGAATTCCGGGGCCGAAGGCGACGAAACCGCCCTGAAGCTATGCCGCAAATGGGCTTACAAGGTAAAAGGCATTCCTGAAAACCAAGCCAAAATTATTTGTTGCGAGAACAATTTCCATGGCAGGACTATTACTATTGTTTCCATGTCCACCGATCCCGATGCTACTAAAGATTTCGGCCCGTTTACACCTGGTTTCATAAAGATACCTTATAATGATCTGGCCGCTCTGGAAAAAGCGCTGGAAGATCCTAATATTGCAGGGTTTCTCGTAGAACCTATACAGGGCGAAGCCGGAGTTTTTGTACCGGACGAAGGTTATCTTGCCAAAGCTTACGCGCTATGTAAAGCTAAAAACGTATTGTTCATCGCCGATGAAGTACAGACCGGTATTGCCCGCACGGGTAAAATGCTGTGCTGCGACCACGAAAATGTAAAAGCTGACATTCTCATTCTTGGTAAAGCCTTATCCGGCGGCGTTTTCCCGATCTCTGCCGTACTTGCCAATGATGATATCATGCTGACCATAAAACCCGGTGAACACGGTTCTACATTCGGCGGAAATCCCATGGCAGCTAAAATTGCTGTTGCAGCCCTGCAGGTTGTTAAAGATGAAAACCTCTGCGAACGCGCCGAAAAGCTTGGCAAAATATTCCGCGACGAAATCAGAAAGATTGATTCGGATATGATAGAACTGGTACGTGGTAAGGGCTTGCTGAATGCTGTGATCATTAAACCCAGGAACGGCAAAGAAGCATGGGATGTCTGCCTGAAGATGCGGGATAACGGCCTGCTGGCAAAACCCACCCACGGGCATATCATCCGCTTTGCACCGCCTTTGGTTATTACCGAAGAGCAGATTCACGAAGCGGTGGCCATCATCAAAAAATCGATATTATCATTCAATTAATAAAGAGGCTGTCTCAAAAATAGCCTTTGCTGAAAATCATCATTACCCCGTTCCACCAAAAGGCGGATGGCTGATTTTCAGCGACTTTCACCCTTTAGGGAAGGGGTGAAAGAAGGCGGTGAAAATCATTTAAAGAATGTTTTGAGACACCCTCAATTAATAAAAAAGCTCCGAAAGGAGCTTTTTTTATATCATTTTAATACTTTAAGCAGCACCTCGATCTCGCCTGACTTTACGGTGTTTCCGGAGGCTTTGTACGTTTCAAATAACTCCAGCAATAATCTCCTGATGATGACAATATTTGAACAAGGCCTGTAAAAAGTATCCTTAGGTTCGATATTACGCTGTTTCAGGAAAGTATCAATTACATTGTGCCTGTAAAAAACCCCGTTGTTGAAAGGGTCGATATAAAAAAGTACTTTAGCTTCTGAGACAGCCGTTCCGGGCATACAGGTATGCGTGTCCATATAGGCAAGCAGAAAATGTTCCGGCAGATCCACACCAAATACTGGTAATTCGGCTTGGCCTGAAATGATCAGATAAATGATCCCTAATGATAAATGAGTTCCTTTACGAGATTCTATAACATTGTTCAAATAGTAATGGAGCGGTGTGATATATTCTATCTTTTCAGCTTCAAATTTATTCTCTGTGAAAAAAATATTATTTACAATCCGCGCCTTTTCAAATGCGGTCAGGCCGGAATTCAGTTCCAGCCATATATCCTGTTTTATTCTTTCCAGTTCTTTTTTTATTTTCTGCTCATCAAGGCCCGGATACTGATATTTGCTCACCAGCATGTACCCCATCAGGAGATTGATACCGCCAAGGCTGTACCAGTTGTTAAGTTCTTCGCATAAGGTTTCGAACTGTATTTTGTGCAATAAGACCTCTATACGCTTTTGTGCAAGGGGTTGAAGGTTATTCTCCCAGGCGCTTTCAAGGTATGGAATAGCCGCTTTTCCGTAAATGAGTATGCGGTCGCGAATCTGCTTATAAAAAAGTTCATCGGGTTCATCAATAAGATTTACCAGGGCTTCCAGTTCCTTATTAATTCCTGTTTCATCCATTGCTTACCAATTAATCATTTCTGATGAACTTCTGATGCAATAAAAAAGAGGCTGTTTTAAAAGTCAATATTTACGAGTATCTAACCTTAGTGTGCCTTAGTGTGTACTTAGTGATCCTTTGTGGTTCAACTACTTATATTTACCACGAAGTAACTCAAAGGGATGCACAAAGGCACACAAAGGACTTTTGAAACAGCCTCTTTTCAAATACAGTTTTATTTTATTTACTGGTTCAGCATTACCGGCATCACCAGCATCAGTATGTCTTCACCTTCGTTTTTAGTTACCGGAAAAATGAGTGCCGCACGGTTGGCCGCTGACATCTCAATACATATCTCTTCAGAATCGATATTATTGATCATTTCAAGGATAAACTTTGAATTGAAACCGATCTCGATATCTTCTCCAGCATAATTGCAACTCAGTCTTTCTTTTGCTTCGTTAGCTAATTCAGCATCTTCGGCAGACATCATTAGTTCCTGCCCGCTGATCGTAAAACGGATCTGGCGTGTAAGCTGGTTTGAAAATATAGAAACCCGCTTGATTGAGGTCATTATCTGCTGACGGTTGATCGTGAGTTTTTTGTTGTTATTTGCCGGAATGACAGCTTCGTAGTTCGGATATTTACCATCAATCAGCCGGCAGATCATCAGGATATTTTCAAATTCAAAAAGTACGTTGGTGCTGTTATATTCAATTTTTACAGGGACGTCGAGGGCGCTGAGAATATTCTTAATAAGATTCAATGGTTTCTTTGGTAAGATAAATGAGCCCCCTTCACTGGCATTCGTATCTGTGCGGCGATACCTCACGAGTTTATGAGCATCTGTAGCAACAAAGGTGATGTCTTTATCGGACATCTGGCAAAAAACGCCGGTCATCACAATGCGCATATCATCGTTACCCGTAGCAAATAAGGTCTTATTAAAAGCGTTGGCCAGGGTTTGGGAATTCAGGGAAATGCTAATGCTGTTATCCACGACAGGTGACTGCGGAAAAACATCACCGTTAAACCCGGTAAGTTTGTATTTACCGTCACCGGCAGAAATTTCTATTTGAAATGTCTCGTTGTTGATATTAAATGACATCGGAACATCAGGAAATGTTTTCAAAATATCGATCAGGTAACGGGCGGGAACTGCAATTATACCGTTATCAATGGCTTTGCTGACAGGTATCACAACAGTCATGGTGGTTTCAAGATCAGAAGCAGTGATACGGAGTTTTTCATCCGTAAGGTCGAACAGGAAGTTATCCAGTATCGGAAGTGTATTGCTTGAGGTAAGAACGCCGCTCATAGCCTGAAGGTTCTTTAATAGTACTGACGTCGATACAATAAATTTCATAAGCGTTATAATTTTACTTTATTATCAATAATTATTATTTACTAACCCACAAAAATATAAAAAAAAATGATTGTTTTAAAAATTTTTAATTTTAAACAAACTTATTGAACTTCTGGCTGAACACTTGAATAGTAATCCAAGGGTTTGAATATCGTGCTAAATACATAAAACTGTATGATCGCCATGTCTTTTTTGTCGTTTATCAGGGCGTACAGACGGTCGCGGTCCCAGATCACAGGCCGGCCTTCCTGATCGATGTCATCGGGAGGAGCTAATCGTAAGAACGTGGCCACTTGATGTATTTTCCCGTCAGTTTCTTCGACTGTGATAATGATATATGGCTTCGAAGTCAGGACGGAATCTTTTTTTAACTTGTCCATATCATTGATCAGTGTTTCGAAGCGAACATCTTCAAAAGCAGAAAAGAGTTCCATGATCTTCAGGGTATCGTAATTATTCACCTGCTTATTGTCGTTCAATGTAGTTATTTCAAAATCTCTCGGAGATTTTTTAACAGCTTTAAAAGAGTTTTGCGGATTATCGGTGATCTGTATACTTACAGATTTTATCTGGTTATACTTCAGGCTGAAAATACAATGGTCGCGCCAATCCTTGACCAGGGTGCTGTACCTTGACGTAAGAAAACCGTTAAACCCCAAAATATGTGTGATATAGGGCACTTCCGAGCCCTCTATCAGCATGTATGTTCCTAAATTATTCTGTGTGGCACAACCGACATAATAGGTTTTGGTGATCTTTTCATGAGGAAATAGTTTTATCTTGTCAAACAGGTTGATACGATATACCTTCTGATATATCTCGACTTTCACCGAACTGGATGCCAGCAATTTGATCACCTCGGGCGATCCGGCTTTGGATACCGGCTCCATAACATCGACACTCATAATTGTTTTCAGCAGCATATCAATGGCGTCCTTTGAAGCATTAAATTCGTCGTTTATTCTCCATTTGCCGGGGCATATTTTGGCCAGGGTTACTGTGTTATTATCCTTATCGGCTAAAAAAACTTTAGTGATGCTGGAGGTATCCATCACTGCAAAACTACTGAACTTATCGTCAAGGGTGTTGGTGCGGTTTTTATATACTAACAAAAAGATTGTTATGAGTGCTAAAGCTATTAACAATATTATTGCTACCCGGTTCTTTTTCATATCAGAAACTTTATTTTTTTGTATAACGGACCTTTCTCACAATAAGCTGTATGATGCCAAAGATCAGGATTAGAAGAACGGGGCCTATTGTATTTATCAATTGTAAAAAAAGTTTTGTGCCGGAATTATTTACTTTTTTGGGATCGAGCACCCTCATTTTAACTTCGCGTGAACGCACAGAAATTATTCCGGAATCATCACAAAGGTAGTCGATGCAATTCATAATAAAATCTTTGTTTCCGAAGGTTTCGCCAGTATATTGGTCATAGCCGAGCGGGAACGGCTTTCCGGTCTTTTTGTCTAACTGATTTTTTATGACGTCACCATCGGAGATCACGATCATTTTTGTTTCAGGGCTTTTTTCTTTAAAATCAAAACTGCTGACGTTATTAACCACTTCGGGTGCCAGCCTGTTTACATAAACAGATTGAAAAACCCCCTCGAGCAGCACT
Source organism: Bacteroidales bacterium (assembly GCA_035353775.1). GTDB lineage: Bacteria > Bacteroidota > Bacteroidia > Bacteroidales > CAIWKO01 > CAIWKO01. The sequence continues at coordinate 28,330 of DAOQAF010000032.1, forward strand.
GCAACGGGTATGTTCGATTTATTATATTGCCTTTCATCCGGTTCAGATTGCAGTATGTCGAGTGAAATGCGTGCCGGTGTATTCACCACTTTCGAGTATTTCGAGCTTGACAGCAACACCGTTTTTTTAATGCCTTTACCGCCGACGGTGTCGATGCTGCTCACAAATTCCATTTTTATGGCGTTCAGATTGCTGACGACCGGATGCTTAGAAGCCGGCACAATCAAGGGGAAATAATACCAGGGCAACAGTTCAACTTTGGGCTGTCCTCCGTACTGGCCTGTCACGGCAGGTATGGGAACCGCGTTTAAATCGAGCAGCAGGTTGGTATTGATACGTACCCCGTATTGAAAAAGCATGTCGTCGAGGTTGCGGTCTATAGCAAAACCAATGGTTTCATTCGATCTCTGAAGACTGTCCATACTTACGATCACCGGATCTAACAGCCACAATATCCTGCCGCCGTGCATCACGAACTGGTCAATAAAATATTTGTCTTTTTCATTGAAAGCGCTGTCGGGCTGGGCAATGATCAGTGCCTTGTATTTGTTCAGCAGGGGTTTATCTTTTGTTCCGCGAACCATCAGGCTGTTTATTTTTCCGTCGATATTCACGGTGTCGACATCATAATAATCGGATAAGGTGAATAGCATATCAGCCAGCCGTAGGTTTTCAATTTCACCGTGCCCCCTGGTAAAAGCAATGCGTGGTTTTTGTTTTATCAATAGTTTGCGGATGGCATTGATCAGGCTATACTCAAGATTCTGTACTGAATTATTCAGTACCTGGTCGGACGGGGTGCCCAACTGATTGGTAAATAACTGAACCGCCACTTCTTTTTGTTTGTATCTTACCAAAGCTCCCGGAAATATCCATTGCTGGGAACTGCCGTCGGCTGTTTTTACTTTGATATTAGTGGGCTGTATGCCTTTATTTACAAGCTGTTGGTAGGTGTCCTGTATCTTTTTCTTGTTGTCGCCTTCCGAAGGGTTGATGAATGAATACTGAATATTGTCGTTGTAAGCCCTGAATTCATCGAGCATTTCTTTGGTTTCAGACCTGAGCCGCTTGAAACCTGCAGGGAACTCACCTTCGAGATAAACCTGAAAATAAACCACATCATCAATCTGTTTCAGGTATTTTTTTGTGGATTCCGACAAGGTATAGCGTTTTTCTGCGGTAAGGTCAATCCGTGTAAAAACATAATAAGAAATGATATTAATGAACAGCAATATCAGCAGGCTGATGATGAGTTGCATCATATTATTGCTCTTGACCCTGTTCTTGCGTTTGCCCATACTTTTGCGGATTTACCATTTACGTTTTTCAACAGAGATTTTCGTCAACAGGACGAACAAAACTATAATACTTACAAAATATATGATGTCCCGGGTATCAACGACTCCCCTGCTCAGTGAGATATAATGTGCATTCATCCCGATCGACTTGATAAAAAGATCGATCTTGCCAAAAAGGTCGAGCGAATAAATAAAATCAAACCCGACATAAAGAAATCCGCATAAAAATACTGCGAGTACAAAGGCGAGCACCTGCTTGTCGGTAAGTGATGAGCAGAAAAGCCCGATAGCGACAAAAGCAGACCCTAACAACAAAAGGCCTATATAAGACCCCCAGGTAGCGCCCACATCCATATTACCTATAGGCAAACCCAGCCAGTAAACCGATATGAAGTAAATCAGGGTCGGCAGCAGCGAAAAAAACACGAGCAGCAGTCCGGCAAAATATTTGGCAAGTATGATCTGCAGGTCGCTCAGCGGCTTGGTCAGCAGCAATTCGATGGTACCGGATTTTTTTTCATCGGCAAAAGAACGCATGGTGATGGCAGGTATCAGAAACAAAAATACAAAAGGCGCCACCATAAACAGGCCGTCAAGAGAGGCATAGCCAAAGTTCAGTATGTTGAGGTCATTGTTAAAAACCCATAAAAACAAACTGTTTATCGCCAAAAAAACGATAATAACGATATATCCTATCAGTGAGCTGAGAAAACTATTGACTTCTTTGACAAAAAGCGTGAACATGATCTTTTTTTGAGTTTGCAAAGATACAATAATTAACATTTGTATCCATTATCTGATCCGGTATTTTCAGAACCTATATTTTTTTAAAAAAAGAAACACATAATAGTTGAAAAGCAGGTACTTACATCATTTGTTCACTTTTTATCATTAATAAATTTGCAAATTAAAAAAAAGAGCGTAATTTTGCACCCTCAAAAAATGATTATGTAGCTCAGCTGGTAGAGCATTGCCCTTTTAAGGCAGGGGTCCTGGGTTCGAATCCCAGCATGATCACGAAAAAAGCCACCTGAAAAGGCGGCTTTTTTTGTTATGCTGCATCCCGAATATTGAGGTCATGACAGGCATAGCCTGTTTATATTTATCGGCTAAGGGGGGAACTTCAATCAAACCAGGGCGGTTTTCAAAAATAAAAAATATTTTACAAGCGCTACATCCCGAACCGATAACCTATTCCTGATTCTGTGTTGAGAAATTTGGGTTTGGCCGGATCGTCTTCAACCTTTTTGCGCAATTGTGCCATGAACACCCGCAGGTATTGGGTTTGTTCGATGTATCCCATACCCCAGACTTCTTTTAAAATGAACTGATGGGTTAATACCCGTCCTTCGTTTTTTGCGAGAAGCGCTAAAAGCGAAAATTCGGTCGAAGTGAGTTTTATGATCTGGTTATTTTTGCGAACTATATGGTTTGCTAAATCGATATTTAAATTGCCAAATTCAAGTATGGGGGCATCTGCATTACCCTCACCCTGCCTTATGGCAGCTCTGATGCGTGCCATGAGTTCGCCCGAATGAAAAGGTTTGGTAATGTAATCATTGGCTCCATTGTCCAGGGCTTTTACAATTTCATCTTCAGCATTACGGACTGACAGAATAATAATGGGTTTCTTGTACCATTCGCGAAGTTTTTTCAGAATTTCTATACCATCGGAATCGGGCAAACCCAAATCAAGTATAATTAAACCGGGATGGCCTGTGGCGGCCAGTGTAAGCCCTTCTTTGCCAGTAGATGCTTCGGAAATTTTATACCCATTTGCCGAAAGTGTTATTTCGAGCAAGCGGAGTATCTGAACTTCGTCATCGATAATGAGAATGTTAACCTCGTTTGCCATTTAATCGCCTGATTTGTTAAATTGGTTCATTTCGGAAATTTTAACCGGAATTTTAATTGTAAATATCGCACCGCCATTTTCCCTGTTTCCGGCAATTACAATACCTTTATGAGCTTCAACGAAGCCCTTTACGATGGATAATCCCAGGCCTGTCCCTCCTGCTTTTGCATCTTTGCCGCGATAAAATTTATTAAAGACGGATGACAAGTCGGATTCGGGAAATCCCTTTCCTCTGTCCATTACCTGAATCATAAGCAAACCATTGTCATAAAAGAACTTTACCCTGATATTGCTTTTAGCGGGTACATTTTGTGTTGCATTTAATACAAGATTGTGCAAAACCTGCTCCATAAGCCCAAAATCGATATACACCAATGGCATGTCAGCAGGAATGATAACTTCCAGTTTAAAAGGCTTTAATTCCTGCTCTAGTGTTTCCGATATCTTATTTACCAGGTCGTGAACATCGCACCAATCCATATGTGGAGTTATTTGACCTGACTCGAGGCGTGACATATTAAGCAGGTTTTCGATAAGACGGTTGAGTCTAACGGAAGCAGTACTAATTTCGGAGTACAATTTCATTTTTGTCTCGTCCGGATATTCCTGAGATAAAAGCGTATCAGAAGCGCCCATGATAGTGGTAACAGGAATGCGCAACTCATGAGAGATTGAATTAAAAAGTGTTTTATAAAGTTTATCCGATTCATTCAAAACATATGCTTTACTGGCAGTATCACGTAAAAATTCCCGTTCGAATTTTCCCGAGATCTGAGAAATAAATGCCTCCCAGAACTGTTCTTCGCCTTGTGTAAATGGCCTGGGAAGTTTAACCGCAATAATCCCCATGTTGTTCACATTTCCAGTCAACGGATAAAAAGTAAAATCAGTGGATGGCAAAGTATCCGTATACTTTCCGGCTTTTGATGAATGTTTAAAAACCCATGCAGCGATACTTAATTCATTTTCAGAAAGCATCGATTTCGTTTCGTTCTGAGCCCGATCATTCAGTTGGTTTATGTCATTTTTAAGAATTATAACACAATCTATACTGAAATATTTCTGAATATATCTCACGGCTATTTTTGTTACCTCATCAAGTCCAGACTTCGTGGCAAGCTCTTTGGTCAACTGGTAAAGCGCTTCAGTCCGCTCTTCACGTATCCGGGTCTTTTTCTCCTGACCACGGACTCTGGAGGTTAAAATACCATTGATCAATGCAATGATGAAAAACATAAAGAGCATGAGCATATCCTCCGGTTTTCCGATATGCATAGTAAAATGCGGTGGAATAAAAAAGTAGTCCCAAATAAAGGCGCTTAATGAAGCAGCGATTAAAATAGGGCCCGTACCATAAAAAAGGGCGAGAATGGAAACCAAAAACAATAAAATAAAGGAGACAACCTGATATCCGATAAATTCATTAAAAACATAACAAATTAACGTTGTTAAAATAACCAAAACCGAGGTAATAAAATATTGACGGATATTAGAAGTAAATGAAGGGATAGAAACTTTTTTCCTGAAATGGTCCTTTGCCTGATTATCTGAACCAAGGATATAAACATCAATGTTTCCGCTGTACCTGATAAGCCTGTTTACAAAATTTCCCAGCCGGAGCATCGAAAAAATGTTGCGGACACGTGGCTTGCCAACCATAATATGGGTTACATTTTCTTTCTGGGCAAAATCAATGATCGCTTTAACGATATCAAAATTTGTGATAATCCGGAATTTGATTCCTAATTGCTTTGCCAGTTTAAAATTCTTATCAAGTTGTTGCTGTTCCTTTACAGAAAGTTTGCGTAATGTTTCCACATAAACAGCCTGAATGGTCGCCCCCATAGAGTATGAAAGATTTTTAGCCCAGCGTAATAGTTTTGTTGAATGCTGATGATAATCTATAGCCACCAAAAACCTCAGACCGGATTTCCACGGACCGCGGATACGCTTGTACTGCATATAATCGTGGAGCTGCCTGTCGACCCTGTCGGCAACAATACGCAATGCCATTTCGCGTAATGCCGTTATATTTCCTTTACGGAAAAAATGCTCGATGGCTTCTTTTGATCTTTCGTAAGTGTACACTTTTCCTTCGGAAAGCCTTTGAAATAATTCTTCGGTAGTGATGTCAATCAGCTCTACTTCATCAGCATTTTCAAAAATTTCATCGGGAACTGTTTCCCTGACAACGACACCGGTAATCTGAGTCACGGTATCGGAACGGCTTTCGAGGTGTTGCACATTTAAGGTCGTGTAAACACTGATACCGTTTTCAAGAATTTCCAGAACATCATGGTAGCGTTTTGCATGCCGGCTACCCGGAGCGTTGGTATGCGCCAATTCATCAACCAGTACAATATCAGGCTTACGGGCAATGATGGCATCCAGATCTATTTCATGAACGGTTGTACCTTTGTATTCGAATGTTTTACGCGGGATCCATTCAAAACTTTTTGCTAATTCTTCAGTCTCGGTACGGTTGTGCGTTTCAACATACCCGGCGACAATATCTATGCCTTTTAATTTTTCAGCACGGGCAACTTCAAGCATAGTATACGTTTTCCCGACACCAGCGCACATGCCAAAAAAAATTTTCAGCTTTCCACGGTTACTTTTTTTCTCTTCATTAATCAAAGAAGCTAAAAGCTCGTCGGGATTTGGCCGGTTATCCTGAAAGTCCATTTTTTATTCCTTATTTTCTAATTTGGAAATTAACTTTAAAACTTGTTCTTCGTTATTTTTCATGCTGTTCAAAATCCTTTTCAACTCTTGAATGTCATTAATATTCAATAGTCCGTTAAAAAATTAGGCGGCAATTTTACCATAATTCAGGAGTTCTTTG
>DAOQAF010000033.1:0-32923 GCA_035353775.1 Bacteroidales bacterium
TACCCACATATTCCAGCGGAGAAACAATAGTTTGATCAACATAATAATTTGTGGTACTAGCAAGGGAAGGTGTCGTATAGGATGGCCCTGTAGCAAGAGAAGTGCCGCCGCTAATGGCATTGTACCAATTCATCGTTCCTGCACCTGTCGCGCTAAGAGTGACACTTCCCGGGCCGCAGCGGGATTCGTCATAACCCACGGGCAGGTCTGCGCCGACTTTAATGTATGCGGCTTTTGTTTCTGTATCAGTTCCGCAAACTCCTGCCGATGCCGTGAGAATAACGTTATAATTTCCGAGTGCCAAATAACTATGGGTTGGGTTAGCTTCCGTGCTGGTAGAACCATCGCCGAAATCCCATAAATAGGTAGTGGTATTGGTGCTGTTGTTGGTAAAACTGACAGAGAGGGGTGCATCACAAGAAGTGGTTGCCGAAGCACTGAAATCGGCACTGATGGGCAGGTTGCTTGCAGTGATACCTTTAGTCTTGCTATCGTTTGCCGTGTTCTGGTCGGCAACGCCGTTAGGCAGCGAAGTAGTTGCGGTAAAGCTGCTGGTTCCGGCAGGGATGGATACTGCCTGAAGGTCGATGTTGACGGTCTGATAGCTGGCCAGGCTGCCCGACCAGTTATAAATCTGCTGACTGCCTCCGGTAATCTGATAGGTTATCCTGAAACTGGTGAGGGTGGTTGTGCCGGCGTTACGCACCGTAACCTGCGGTACCACGTTGATCCCCGTACAGGAATAGGTTCCTGTAGGATTATTGATGCTTACCAGCTCGGCATCCAACGGAATACTGGCGGCATTCACGATCAGGGTTCCGATATAGGGCTGCTTATTTTGCTTGGTCACCACAACATCCAAAGTGTCGGGTTGAGTAATCGCTGCAAAATTTAAAGTCGTAACACCTCCGACAGGGGCCAGTTCAGCATCGAGCAGCACACCGGCATGTGATACCGCCACATAGGCATCTTCAACGGTATTTACTACCAGCGAAGTGATGCCGACATTTTGTGGATTGGTATACGCTACAGGCATGGAATCAGGAACAGAAAAATAAGTCATCACTGAGGGATCTCCCATCAGGTGATAAATTTCCCAGTAGTACAACTTATAGGCAGCGCTGCTGCCGCTGGCCTGAACAGCAAGTAATCCGGCATATCTCATCTGATCATTGGTATAATACCAGGAAGTCTTTGGCTCACCATGATCGTGGAACATACAGTCGTATGCCCCCAGGGCGCTCGCACTATATGTCGGGTTGGCGCTGATGCTGCTACGTGCCCCAACGCCCCAATAATAATCTTCATTCCAATAAGAATAATCCGACCCACCAATGTAACCGACCGCTCCCTTGTTGGGATATGCTCTTAACATGGCCTCCCCAAAACATTCGGTATCATTAAAAGTGTTGGACTGACAACAGTTTCCCACTATCAAGCCATACTTGTCGGCATTATACATGCTGGCAATCTGCGTTGTTGAAAAACCCGGCTCTGACCATCCCGCTGAGCCACAATGTGCTGTATAATTGGCAAAGCCCACTCCTTTGTACAACACAGCCCTCATATTAGCCCCGGCAATTGTTTCAGTATTATTCGGATGGATGACCGTATAGGAATATATTCCATGCGCCGCATTAAAATAATTTGACGTACCATAGTTAATCTGTCCGTTTCCGTATGTTGCATCATTGGATCCATCTTCTCCTGCAACCATCACAACCGTGTCCATATAGGTTTTTTTCGGCATCGTGTATTTTTCATACTGCAGGGTTTTGTTTACCTGGTTAGTCACATGTGTGGTGGTTGTAGCACTGAAACGTCCGTAATAAATATCCGGGATATTGTCGCTTGTGCCGTCCATAGTAAAGTAATATAGATCCGTTTTATGTGTTCCTATTGATGAGTTGTCATCATAGGTTGGTATTTGAGCAACATCCCCTACCAGCAGGATAAAGGTGGGTGCAGGATCGTTGGAAGTGCCGGCATCATAAAGTCCCTGGATATAAGTCTTTACCGTTGCTGCAGTTGGTGCTGAAGTATAATACTTTTCAATAACTGTAAAGCCCTTCTGTCGTTTCCAGTAAATAAAGGGTTTTAAAGCGGATTCGAAAGACGACAGCGAGATGATGACATATTTGATGGGATATTTGGAAATCACATCTTTTGTTGCCGGCGCTGTATGGTTGATCATGGTATTCAGGGATGTTTCAAAAAAGGGCGAATAGTATTTTTCTTTCATCTGCTCGGTAAGAGCAATATCGGGATGTTTGAAAATTACTTCAAAGACCAGGTCGTTGTATACTTTCAGCACATTGGTAACAGGATTATAACGTAATGGCGACACCGTAAGGTTTCCGAGCTGAACCCCGCGCATGACACCAGCCGTTTCCACAGTAACCATCTCAGCCTGTGTAAAAGCATTGGTCTGGTAAAAAGCCCTGTCGTAATAAAAAGGTATTTCAGCAGGGTCGGCACTTTTGGATACCGAAGGCTGTGAAGGAATGATCTTTTGAGCGATGCCTGTCCTAGACAATTCAATATTCTGTTCATTATAGCTGATAATATTTACCTGAACTTCCGCACCGTAAGGGATCTCTATCAGTTTGCTGTAAACAGGGAGCTTGGGTTTACCTGCATCGTATTTTACCGAGAAGCCGCTTAATCCAAGTTCAATAAAATTGCCTTCGACAGTAGAAACCTGCAGGGTTTTTATCCTGTCAACGGTAGTTCTTGCTTTGATTTTGTATGGGCTGCTCTCTAAAATCCTGAATTCGCTCTTTGTTGCGTTCAGTTTAATTTCAACCTGGGCAAAGCTGTTCAATACCAGCACGACCAAAGCCAGTGATAAAAAAGATTTTAGTATATTCATGGGATTAAAAATAAATGATTAAAAAATTATATTTTTCGCAAATATAAGAAATCGGCGGATACTTTTCAAAAGCAAAAACACCATTAACACCATATTAACACTCATAAAAAATGAAGACGAAAAAAGATAATTCGCGGACAAAGATTAAAATTTGTGCCGGGTGAGTGTTTGGTCTCATTTATTATTATTGTACGAAAAGCGATTATTTTTTCTTTATCTTTGCACCTCAATTTAAGCGATCTAAAACATGAATAAGGGCACAATTAATACAATAGTAGGAGTACTGCTGATTTTTGGTATTCTTATCGGCTACAGCCTGCTTACCGCACCATCGAAAGAAGAACGGCTTGCAAAATTCAAGAAAGACTCTACCGAATGGGCACAAAAGAACCTGCAGCAACACAAAGACTCCATTGCCAAGGCAAAAGCAGACAGCATTCAAAAAATTGAACAGGACAGCATTAGCAAGGCTCAGGTTAATGATACCATCGCCGGAACCAGTAAGGACACCATAAATGAAACAAATAAAAGATATGGAAAATTCTCAGCTTCTGCCATCGGCCAGAACAAGCATTTTATTCTTGAGGATTCACTTGTAAAAATTAAAATTTCATCCCGTGGCGGCGGTATTTCTTATGTAGAGTTGAAGACGTATAAAACTTTCGACGGCAAGCCACTGATCCTTTTTGATACGGACACTTCAAACTACGCTATGACTTTTCTGTCGGGCTACAAAGACATTAATACCAGCGGACTGTATTTCGAGCCTTACTGTGCCGACAAACGCTTTGCGGGCAAAGATTCTATTGTTATCAAAGGCAAAGACTCTGTGAGTTTTGCTCTTCGCCTTTACCCCAACGCTTCCGACACCTTGAAAAACACCTCAAAATACATCGAGTACCTTTATACGCTCAGGGCCGATAACTACATGATGGGATTTAACATCAATATTGAGAATATGCAGGATGTTATCGATGACAACAGCACCTATATTGCTTTCGACTGGCGACTAGACCTGAAACAGCAGGAAAAAAGCGCCAAAAACGAACTGATAAATACGAATATATATTTTAAACCCAAAGAAGACAAAGTTGATTATCTGAAAGAAAATAAAGATGATAAAAAAGATAAACTTGCCAACATCAAATGGGTATCGTTCAAACAACAGTTTTTTTCTGCCACCATCATCTCCAAAGAAAGTTTTAAAGAAGCCTCAGTTGAAACAGTGAAACAAAAAGACACTCTTTTCCCCGGCTACCTGAAAACATTAACGGCTGCAATTACCTTTCCCTATGAGAAAGGGCCTGAACAAAATATCCCGATGTCGGTATATTTCGGGCCTAACAAGTACAAGATCCTGAACGCCTACGATCTTGATATGGAACGCCAGATACCGCTGGGCTGGGGATTTTTCCTGCTGCACTGGATAAACAGGGCCGCCGTTATTCCCGTATTCAACTGGCTGGAAACCTATGGGATAAATTACGGAATCATCATCCTGATACTGACCATCTTACTCAAAATAGTTTTATTCCCTATTGCTTATAAAACCTACTTATCCTCGGCACGCATGAGGGTGCTGAAACCCGAGGTGGACGAGATAGGACAAAAATTTCCCAAAAAGGAAGATGCCATGAAAAAGCAGCAGGCAACTATGGCTTTATACAAAAAAGCAGGTATCAACCCCATGGCCGGCTGTGTACCTATGCTGCTTCAAATGCCAATACTTATTGCAATGTTCAGGTTTTTCCCGGCATCTATCGAACTGCGGCAGCAACCTTTTCTGTGGGCCGAGGATTTGTCGTCGTATGATTCCATATGGAACTTCCCCGGAGGATTCAGCATTCCGTTTTACGGCGACCACGTCAGCTTGTTCTGCCTGCTGATGACCATTTCCACCATTTTATATACCAAGCTCAATAACCAGATGATGGGCACCACCTCCCAGCCCGGAATGAAATTCATCATGTATGCCATGCCGGTGATGTTCCTTGGGTTTTTCAACGACTTTGCCTCCGGATTGAGTTATTATTACCTGTTGGCCAACCTGATCACTTTCGCACAGATGTTCCTGTTCAGAAAGTTTGTCAACGAAGAAAAGATACATGCACGTATTCAGGAAAACAGGAAAAAACCCTTGAAAGTCTCCGGATTCCAGAAAAGGCTTGAGGAAATGTCTAAGAAAAGAGGGTACCCTGTAAAGAAATAGATCGCGGTATTAGTAACACATAGAATCATAAGAATACACGGGATTTTTCACAGCTTTGTACTATAAGCTGGTTGGTAAATAAGATGAAGAATTTTCAAAAATGATTAAAAAACGCTCCGGGACTACCTTGATTGGCTGGGGAATTTTACTGATACTCGTGCTGACATGGGGAAGTTCGTTCATCCTGATGAAACGCGGCCTGGAACATTATTCACATACACAGCTTGCCCTGCTACGTATCAGCATCGCATGTATTTTTCTTATCCCTTTTGTTATTCGCTCCATCAAAAAAGTTGACCGGAAAAAACTCTGGTATATTTCAATTGTGGGTATTATCGGCAACGGTATCCCTGCATTTCTTTTTGCAAAGGCACAGACCGGCATCGACAGTTCGCTTGCCGGTGTGCTCAATTCACTTACACCATTATTCGCCCTCGTGGTCGGGCTGCTTTTTTTCAGTTACAAGGCAAAATGGATAAACATCACGGGCGTTTTTATCGGACTGGCCGGGACTATCGGCCTGATGAGCATCAGCGGAAACAAAACCCTGGATTTTAATTTCAGTTATGGCATTTACATCATGGTAGCCACGGTGCTATACGCGATCAATCTTAATGTTGTAAAAAAACACCTGGAAAATACCGATTCGGTCACCATCACGGCTTTCGCTTTCCTGATCATTGGCATCCCGGCTTTAATCGTGTTGTTCCTTTTCACGGACTTTGTACCCCTACTGACAACACAACCCGGAGCATTAGAAGGCTTGGGATATATAGCCATACTCGGGGTTTTCGGATCGGGAATAGCTGTCATTCTCCACAATACACTGATCAAAACTTCCGGGGTGTTGTTTGCCGCATCTATCACCTATTTGTTGCCCGTAGTAGCCATCATATGGGGCATAGCCGACGGGGAAGCTTTTGAACCGGTGTACCTGTTTTGGATCGCACTGATCCTGCTGGGCGTATTTCTGGTGAACCATTCAAATGTCAAAAAAGTAAAACAGACAAAAAACAGGATTTAAGACATGCAAAAATATTAACATCCTTCCCTTGAAAATTGTTTTAATTTTGCCTTTTACTATTTTTACACATCTTTTAAATCGCTTCTGTTACAGAGCTAATAAAATCAAGTATAATGACAGAATATAAAATTTGCCGGCGTTGTATCATGGATACCTCTGACCCGGAGATCATTTTTGATGAAAACGGGACTTGCAACCACTGTTCACAGGCGCTTAAAATGCTTAACAGGCCTCCTATCTCGTTGAGTATGGAAGAAAAAGAAAAAAGCCTGAAAGCCCTGGCTGAAAAAATTAAGACTTTAGGAAAAAATAAAAAATACGATTGCATCATTGGTGTCAGCGGTGGCGTCGACAGCACTTATGCCGCATATTTAGTAAAGAAAAACGGGCTTAACCCGCTGGCCGTTCACTTAGACAACGGTTGGAATTCGAGAATTGCGGTAACCAATATTGAAAAAACCCTTAAAAAACTTGATATAGACCTTTACACTCATGTTATTGACTGGGAAGAATTCAAAGATCTGCAGCTTTCATTTCTGAAAGCTTCCACACCCGACTCCGAAGTGCCTTCCGACCACGCCATCACCGCGCTTCTATATAAAATTGCTGCAAAACATCATGTGAAATACATACTGGCTGGAACAAACATTACTTCTGAATCTATACTCCCTAAAGCATGGTCACAAGGCCACAGCGACTGGAAATATATCAAATCACTGCAAAAGAAATTCGGCACCGCCCGGCTGACAACTTTTCCGCATTATGGCATCCTGCGGCTATTCTACTATATTGTTCTCCGCAAGATCAAATATATCAGTATCCTGAATTATATAAATTATGACAAAGAGGAGGCAAAAAAGATCCTCATCAATGAACTGGGCTGGGAAGATTATGGCGGCAAGCATCACGAATCTATCTACACACATTTTTATCAGTCGCACATCCTTCCTCAAAAATTTGGCTTCGACAAAAGAAGGGCGCATTTGTCGAGCCTGATCATGGCAGGACAGATTACACGTGAAGCCGCCCTCGAAGAAATGAAGGTTCCCGCCATCAGCGATGAAATGGCCCGTTCGGAAGAAGAATATGTGATCAGCAAATTCAATCTTACCCGAGAATCCTATGATAAGATCATGAACGCCCCTGTAAAATCATTTCACGATTATCCTTCTTATTTCAACTCGTTTTATTACAAACTTTTCTTTAAGATCTATAAAGCGCTTGGAGTATTTGGGGTGAAGAAATCAGATATTTAATTAAAATTACTTTTATTCAAGAATGCAATATCATTAAAAAAAAAGTATTTTTGTCTGATAAACCTATTATTGTGAAAAATATTACAATATTTTGCATATCCTATCTACTATTCACAGCGCCTCTCTTTGCGCAAGTTTACGGATGGACACAAAAAGCAAGTTTGCCTGCACCGGGTCGCTATGGGGCGGTTAGTTTTGTAATTGGCAACAAAGCTTATGTTTGCAGCGGCACAGGCAATGGTGTCCTTAATTTTCAGGATATGTGGGCTTATGATAAGTTAACTGACACATGGTCTCAAAAAGCAAATATGCCCGGCACATCCAGAAGAAGAACCAATATTGAGGTTGTGAACGGGATTGCCTATATGATGGGTGGGGTACATTGGAATGGCGGAGCCGGAAATAACACCGTCTTAGGTGATTTTTGGTCTTATAACCCGGCCACCGATTCATGGACACAAAAAACCAACCTGCCATTTGGCGCTTTGGGCGGAGCAATTAGCTATACCATAGATAATAAAATATATGTTGGAATTGGTTTAGATGTTAATCAAAATCAACAAAACATCTGGTGGATGTATGAGCCGGCCACAGACTCATGGACACAAAAAACAAGTTTTCCGGGCAGCACAAGAATACATGGCGCCAGTTTCAGAAGCAAGGACAGGTTTTTCTTTGGATTAGGCATTACCACCGGCTCTGTACTTTGTGATGACCTATGGCTATATACCGCTTCAACAGATACATGGATTCAAAAAGCTGATTTCCCGGGCGGCGGTCTTTATTCCCCGGCAAGTTTTTATGTTGGTGATGATGGTTATGTCGTGGGTGGATATGCAGGGCAATTGAAAAAAGATGTTTGGCAATACAATTATAATAGTGACAATTGGAACTGGATTGGTGATTTTACAGGCGGATATAGAGATGACCTTACAGGTTTTACCATTGCTAACACGGGTTACTGTGGTTTTGGAATATCAAATATCACCAATTTTAATACTGATTTGTGGGAATTTACAATAAGTGTTGGGGTCAAAGAAAATAATTCAGTGTCCGTCCAATTTCAGGTTTATCCTGATCCGGCAACAGAGATTATTAATATCGAATCGAACGCCATTCAACAAATTGAGATTTTTGATATTTCAGGAAAGAAACTCTTATCTGAAAATTATAAAAATACAAGAAATATCAGCCTGAATGTCCTGAATTATCCGAAAGGCTTGTATTTTATAAAAGTATATACGGAGACCGGAATAAAAGCGGCGAAATTTATCAAATACTGATTTTTTACGCCTATAATTACACGGTAATTCAGAAGCTATCTGACCTCAATTATTTCTGGAATAAAACAAAGATCCAGTAAGGAACTTTACGGGAAATGACCATATTGAAAGCATCGATGAGAAATGCCAAAAGATTGAACCTGTAATTATGAACAAATTCGTGCTCGCAAAATGGGCACATGGTCTTTTCATCTTTTGTTTTTTTTGCAAAATAAGGAAACCAGGAAGCCGGAGGGCATATCTTCATTTTTAATTTGGCCAATACATTATTATATCTGCGTACCGGAGTTCCATAATAAAAAGCTTTTTCAACTTTATATCCTGAAAAAAGATCCTTAAGTTTTTCTAAAGTAAAGCTATGCAGATGATAGGAATGGTTATAATTTTTTCCGCATTCGGGGCAATGTAGCTGGAATTTATTTAGGTTTTCGCCGTTGGGAACCGTGATAAAAATGTATTTTTTCGATAATCTTTTTATTTCGTTTACCGTTTTCTGCAGCGTCTCTTCATCAAGATGCTCGATCATTTCACTTGAAAGCACCATATCATACGAAACATCAGGCAACGGGATATTGGCTGAGGACGCCTGCAATTTTTCGGTTTTTACATGCGCAAGAGCATTGGCGCTTCGGTCGACGCCCAAAACAGTGAATTTTTTCCCAAGTTCGTTGGTGATGATACCATTGCCGCAACCGATATCTATTATAGAAGTAACATCGTCAGGAATTGTTTCAAAAAATTTGCTGATCTTTCCGGAAAGCCCTTCTTCATCAATAACATCCCATTGATATTGCTCGTAATATTTTTTATTGTCGATCATCCGAAAACTTTTTTCATGGCATTTTTAAAGACAAGCTTATTGATAAAACGGGCTTCTTCCTTAGTAACCACCGGTTTTTCTTTTCCAAAAAACATCAGGATATATGTGCCGATGGCCACAAAAGGCCCGATGAGCATGGGTTTGTACATAATCCTTTTGGAACAGGAAATACAGGCCACCCAAAAGTTAAAACCCTCATAATAGCACCCGCGGCCGGTCATTTTATGGGCTTTCAGATGGCCGGTCTTGTTGTCGGTAGGCCGGTGATGCAGCACTTTCAGATTGAGGTCGGCAAGTATCGTATAGTTGTGAAATTTTGCCAGCATTTCATCCACAGCATCCCAGCCGTCAATTTCTTTCAGCCCGCCGATCAGATCAAGAAACTCTTTTCGGTATGCTTTTATAGCACCACGGACATGGTCCTTGTTGGTGATCTTTTCGAGGTTCCATTCGCCGTTTTTTTCAACCAGGCAAACACCTCCGCAGACTGCCAGCTTTTTGTTTTCGCTGAAATGCCGTGCAATGGATTCAAAATAATCAGGCTCAAAAGTCAGATCGGCATCAAGTTTTACAATAAAATCCATGCCGGCATCCACATAATTTCTGTAGCAATTGTTAAAGATCCGCGCGATATTCGAGCCGGCCATGTGTTTCTTTTTTGCCGTGTTCTGTACAAGTTTTATCCACGGGTATTTACTCACGTACTCATTGATAATTGCAGCCGTATTATCTTTAGAACCATCATCATAAATCACCCACTGCCCGGGCTTGAGTGTCTGATTGACCACCGAGTCCAGCAAGTTTTTCACACTCTTCTCTTCATTAAAAACCGGGGTGATAATGGCGTATCTCATTTAAATATTTTTTTTGCAAAAGTATTGATAAATTTTTATTTGCCGCCGAATCATGTTTCATATACCCAAATTAAGCATTAGGAGTTTGCGAACTAATGCTTTAGTTGGGTTAATCCCGATTTAGTAAATGTTTCCCGACATTTTTTTCTGTCGGGAATTACATTTACTTTGTCGATTCAGCATTAAAAATGACATTGTATATTGGTTAATTTCAAACAATTACATCAATAATTTTCTAATGCTACGCATAAGGAATATTCTAATGCTGAATTTGGGATATACTTATTTTATATGCTGCCCCGGCAACTCAATGCCAACATTATCTTTACGAAAAAAATAAAATAATACCGGCCAAAATCCGTTGAGAAAATATTCGTCTTTTAATGTATTTTTTTATGGAGTGTAAAACTTTACTTTAAATTTGCGCAAAAACCAGCAGCAAAGTGGGCATAATAAAAAGGCAAAGCATAAAAAGCACTATCGTGATCTACTGTGGCATGATGCTGGGTTATATAAACCTTTTGCTGCTCTCGCCGCTTATTTTATCGCCCGAACAGATTGGCCTTACCCGTGTATTGTACGACGGCAGCTATATGTTTGCCATGCTGGCCCAACTGGGAATCTGGAGTGTAGCCACAAAGTTTTACAGCTATTTCAGGGATAAAAGCAAAAAAGACAACGGTTTTCTTTTTTATATGATATCAATACCTGCGCTGGGGTTTCTGGTGCTGGGGTCGTTGTTGCTGATTTTCCACGAACAGTTTGCCGGGTTTTTTATACAAAAATCACCGCTCATTGTAGACTACTATTACTATTTTATCCCACTGATTTTTATCGTGATGTATTCCCAGATCTTTGAAACATACAGCAGCCTGCAATACAGGATAGTTGTCCCCAACCTGTTAAGGGAAGTGCTGAATAAGTTTATGTACCTGCTCATTATTTTGCTGCTGTTGTCGCAACTAATCAGCTTTAAGACTTTTATCAATTTTTATGTTCTTTCTTATGGCCTATCGCTGATAGTGCTGATTTTGTATCTGCGATCCATGCACACTTTACATTTCAAGCCCGATTTCGGCTTCGTAACTCCTGAACTACGGAAACAGATGGTTACTTACGGAATCTTTGTATTTTTCGGTAGTCTGGGCGCCTTTGCCGTGGCCCGTATGGATGTTATCATGCTCAGCTCCCTGTCGGGATTGTACTTTGCCGGGGTGTACTCCATCTCTTACCTCCTGGGCAATGTAATTGAAGTGCCACGTAAAGCCATTGCCCAGATTTCCGTACCAATAATTGCCGATGCATGGAAAAACAACGACATTGACAAAATCAACGAAATTTACAAAAAAACTTCTATAAACCAGGCTATCGTTGCAGGACTGATCTTTCTGGTAATCTGGGTAAATATTGAAGCCATTTTTTCTCTTATCCCCAACAGTTCGGTATACATCGCGGGTAAATATGTGGCGCTTTTTATTGGCCTGGCCCGCTTTATTGATGCCGCCACAGGCGTGAATACCGAAATACTGATGAATTCGCACAAACACTACAAATTCAACCTGGTACTGTTGTTTGCCATAGGAATACTTACCATAATCCTCAACCTGATACTGATTCCCGTCCTCAATATCTACGGCGCCTGTCTATCCGTTTTGATATCTATTGTACTTTACAATATTTTTAAATTTGTTTTTATCTACAAAAAATGGAAAATACAACCGTTTACCTTCAACACATTAAAAGTGATTTTGCTCCTTGTTGTGCTGGTTTTTGTATCCTATCTATTCCCAAAGCTCCACAACCCGATATTGCAGATTTTAATGGTTTCGGTACCCATCATCCTCGTTTATGCTGTAGTCTGCTATTTTCTGAAAGTTTCCGATGATGCCAACGATTTGGCTGATAAGGTATTTTTAAAAGTAAAAAATATGATAAAATCGAAAAAGTAAGCGGCATGCGCCATCCCTTATTTAAAAATCTCTTTCAGCGCACTTTTTTCCGGATAGGTAATCAGCACAGCCCTGTGTGGCCCGTAAAAAATAAAGAAACTGCCTGCAGCCACAGCGGAAGCCCCGCTTTTAACAGCATCGGCAAAATGCCCTATACTGCCGGCACCCCCTGAGGCTATCACCGGCACCGTAACCGCCTGCGATACTTTTTTAATAAGCTCAGTATCATATCCTAAAAATGTCCCGTCGCGATCAACAGAATTGAGGAAAATTTCACCGGCACCTTTGTTTTCCATGAGTTGTGCAAACTCCACGGGATCCAAAGAAGTTGTTTTTTGCTGCGTATAATCATAAACACGATATCGGCCAAACAGATCTTTTTTGACATCTATGGAGGCCACCACACTTGACGAACCGGCTACTTCTGCTGCCTGTGTGATGATATCCGGATTTTTCCGCGCACAGGCATTGAGCGAAACTTTTTCGACTCCGAGCCTGGCAAGTTTTTTTACCTGCGCCACCGTGGTTATGCCACCGCCATAGCCGAAAGGCATAAATGCCTCGCCACTGATACGCGCGATCAGGTCATAATTGGGTTCCCGGCCTTTTTTTGTAGCTTCAATATCAATAAAAAGCAGTTCGTCAACTTCTTTATCGTTGAAAATTTTAACAGCATTGATAGGATCGCCAACGTAAGTCGGAGCCTTAAACTTAACAGATTTGACAAGTCCATCATTTTTCAGCAGGAGGCATGGTATAACACGTATCTTAAGCATGGCAGCCCTCCACAAAATTTTTCATGACCAGCAGCCCGTATTTATGGCTTTTCTCGGGATGAAATTGCGTTGCAAAAATATTCTGATGCTGCAGGCTTGAGGTAAACTCAAAACCATAGCCTGTCGTAGCAGCAACATCTTCTGCGTTGCTGCACTCCACATGATACGAATGTACAAAGTAGAATGAAGCGTCGTCATACATATTCCTGAAAATCCCATCTTTCTTTTTGATGTTAACTTCGTTCCAGCCCATATGCGGAATGCGTAGTTTCTGATTTTGACCCGTGAAATGGAATTTTTTACATGCAGCATCTACCCATCCCAGACCCGGCAAAACCCCTTCTTCGCTGCTTTTTGCAAAAAGCTGCATACCCAGGCATATGCCCAGGATCGGAATCTTTTCTACCAGTACTTTTTTACACAGGACATCGATCAATCCTAAGTCGTGAAGGTTTCTCATCCCATTATCAAAAGAGCCCACGCCAGGGATTATTAGTTTTTTTGCATCACCAATAATTTTAATATCGGAAGAAACCATACTCTCTCCCCCGGCTTTTTTTATCATATTGACAATTGAGCCAATATTTCCCATACCGTAATCGACAACAACGATCATGCTGTTTTGCTGTGGTTCGGGTTGCACCTTTTATTTTCTTTTGGGGACAACATTCTGTTTCCCCTTACTTGTCAAGGGTATCACAGGTATTTCCTCATTTTTTGCCTGGGGCTCAATGGGTGTTTTCTTTTTTCTGCGGTATTCAAAAAACAGGGCAGCAACAACGATCAGCACAAATAAGACAGAGCCGGCTAACGAAACTTTTTCTCCGGTAAAATACGATTTGGGTTCAAATTTAAACTCAATTTTATGTTCGCCTGCCGGTACAACCATGGCGCGCAGCACATAGTTCGCGCGAAAATAAGGTGTTT
Organism: Bacteroidales bacterium; assembly: GCA_035353775.1. GTDB lineage: Bacteria > Bacteroidota > Bacteroidia > Bacteroidales > CAIWKO01 > CAIWKO01. The sequence continues at coordinate 13,971 of DAOQAF010000033.1, forward strand.
CTTTCCCGTCTATATAAGCATTCCAGCCTTTATCATAATAGATTTCGGAAAATACAGCAAGCTGGTTGGCGGTCAGATTTTTTACTTCATAGGTCAGATGGTTGGGCTTATAATCTGAAAGGACTATGGTCGATGCCGGATTTTTTTCTCCCTTAAAGGTGCTTATTTCCTTTTCGAAGCGTTTGTCGACGACAGCGGTGGTTGCCGGGATAAAGTTTTCGATGGCCTTGATTTCCTCATCGGCATTGGCAACCATCTTCACATTTTCTACAAACCACGCGTTGCCCAATGCGGCAGGGTTCCTCAGTGGCCGTGCCTCGGGATTATAAATGTAATATTTTGTATTCAGCATATTCAGGGAGGTAAGGCCGTACAAAGTTGCTGTCAATACGGAATCCGGCGCACCTGCCTGCAGGGTTTTTATCAGCCGGTCGTGCTCTTTCACCAGGCGGTGTTCTATCAGATCCTGGTAACGGCGGAGTTTGGCCGCGTGGTAGCCGCCTATCGATTTATGATAATAGGAAGTTGAGCCATCGGTAGTGAAATTACCTACCGTAAGGTTCAGCACCCGGTATGAGGCGGTGGTGTCTGCCAGTATTGCCTGGTCGGCATTTGACGGGGTGAATGGATTCTCATTTTTATTCTTAGCAATAAAATTATCATTATTAAGATATTTTTTATCTACGGGAACCATATCAATAAGTATCAACACGGCAACACCGGCATATAAAATATATTTGCTCATCTTTTTTACCGAAGCATAAGCCCAGAGCATCCCGGCGCCAATCAATATAAACGCCAGGGTACGCAGGCACGACATCCTGAAAATCGAAATGCGTGCAATTTCCAGATTACTTATGAATTGATCAATCTGATTCTGGTTTGCGCCTTGTTTCACATATTCATCAAATTGTGCCGTTTCGGTATTTTTAATAAAATCAAAAAACGTTTTGGGCATCACAACGAAAAGCAGTGTCAGCCCGGCTGTCAACCCAAGTGCAATAAAGAAAAACTTTTTCTGTTCTTTGACCAGTTTCGGATTATCGGCAATTTCTTTCAGGGCAAGTATGGCCAGCAAAGGAATTGTCAACTCCACAATAATTAATATAGAGGACACAGCCCTGAATTTGCTATAAAAAGGTACATAATCAATGAAAAAATCGGTGAGCGGCATGAAATTATGCCCCCAAGACAATAATATGGCAAGCACCGTAACGCCAAACAACGCCCATTTCAGCTTTCCTTTCACAATAAAAAGCCCGAGGACAAAAAGAAAACAGATAAAAGCGCCGGCGTATACAGGCCCTGCAGTAAAAGGCATATTGCCCCAGTAATGATTCTGTTTGGCGATTTCTTTGCGCAAATTCCTGTCCACATTATCCAGCGCGGATTTTGATTCGCCGATCATCGCATCGCCCCCACCCTTTACATTCGGTATCATTAACGAAAATGTCTCTCCTACTCCATAGCTCCACTGTGTAATATAGTCTTTATCCAGTCCGGAAGATCTGACCTCGCTGTTGGAAGTGAGCTCCGGCTTGCCTCGTATGGTTTCCTCCATGTATTCTGACGATGTCCACAGGTTTGAAATATTGGGAATAACTGAAATTCCAGCCGCCACAATTAGAAATGCGGAAGCTTTCAGAAAATTCGGAATGCTTTTTTTGATGATAGCATAAATAAATTCAAACAATACAACAAATCCAACGATCATCATAAAATAATAGGTCATCTGAACATGGTTCACCGATATTTCGATGGCGAGAAACAGCATGGTGATCGCTGCACCCAGCAGATACCTGCCTCTGTATGCCATGAGGATACCGGATAATACGGCGGGCATATATGCTATAGCGAGGGTTTTTGCATTATGCCCCACAGCGATCGTGAGAAAAAAGTATGATGAAAAGGCGAAAGCAATAGCCCCGACCATAGCCAGCCATGGGTCGGCTTTCAAGGTGACCAGCAAAATAAAAAAACAAATGAGGAGCACAAATAAAATACTGGCAGGATGCGGAAGCCAGAGTTTAAATATATTGTTGAAAACCTTTGCAATATTGGTTTTAAAAGAAACATCGATCTGGAAGGCCGGCATCCCACCGAACATGGAGTTGGTCCAGAGGGCTTCGTCACCGGTTGCATTCCGGAAATCCTTTATTTCCTGAGCGGAACCTTTATAATTGACAATATCGCTCTGGTATAGCTGTTTGCCGTCGAGCAGGGGACTGAAATAGATGAGGACGATACAAACGAACACTGCAATGGCAACTGCATACGGTATAATTTTCTTGTAATCAAAATTTTTCATAGGTATTTTATTTTTTTTCGATTTCTTCAAAATCCACGTAGTCTCCAGGTGCTTCTTTGTCATTTTTCTGGAGTTCTTCCGGTATATAATCAATGCTCACAGATCCGTCTTTTTTTTCGGGTTTCGATGCTTGTTGTGCCTGATTTTCAAATCTTTTGGAGATCCTTTTCAGGTAGCGCTTCAGAAGGAACGGAAAAACATAAATAAAAAATAACCAGCCAATTACTATTACAATTACAAACCAGGAAAAAAAGCCCATGAGCACTATATTAAAAAAAAATTGAGGAGACAAACTCAATTATCTCCTCAAAATTAAATGTTTTTATTAAATTACTATGAATTTATATAAATTTACTTTTTGTGCTGTTTTTCGTCAGAAACGGTTAATTTATGCCTTCCTTCTGCTCTGCGGTTTGCCAAAACCCTGCGTCCGTTTGCTGATTCCATTTTTTTACGGAACCCGTGTGTGTTTTTTCTTTTGCGTTGCGATGGCTGAAATGTTCTTTTCATTGCTAATCTTTTTTTAGGGAGTGCAAAGGTATATATTTTTTTCAGTTCAACAAATTAATTTGAAAATTTTATTGAAAAAAAAATTCTTTGAACGTATTTGGTAATAAAACTTTGTATATCTTTGCAGTCCATTTTAAAAAACATAAATTTATTTATAATGTACGCAATAGTTGATATCGCTGGACAACAATACAAGGTTGAAAAAGAACAGGAAGTTTTTGTTCACCGCCTCCCGGGAGAAGAAGGATCTGCTGTTACTTTTGATAAAGTACTGCTCGTTGACAACTCCGGAACAGTAAAAGTTGGAACCCCAAATGTTGAAGGAGCCAGCATCAGTGCAAAAATACTGTCGCATATGAAAAGCGACAAAGTGATCGTTTTTAAAAAGAGAAGAAGAAAAGGATATCAGAAATCCAATGGCCACAGACAATATATGACCAAAATACAGATCGAAGATATTCTTGTTTAATTTCGCTAATAATTAAAAATTAACAGATATGGCACACAAAAAAGGTGCTGGTAGTTCGACCAACGGGCGCGAATCACACAGCAAACGATTAGGAGTAAAAATATATGGAGGTCAGCTTGCCACTTCCGGAAATATTATTGTCCGCCAGAGAGGCACAGTTCATAATCCCGGCCTGAATGTAGGCATCGGCACAGACCATACCCTATTTGCAATGACAGATGGTATTGTTGAGTTCAAAAAGAAAAGAAACGACCGTTCTTATGTTTCGGTTATTCCTTTAGAAAAACAAGACACCGAAAAAAACTAATAAAAAGTATTTTATTAAGAGATATCTCCGGTTGCTTTTGTGATCGGAGATTTTTTTTTATTCATAAAGAAAATTTATTTTTGTAAAAAAACCAAATATGATACAAATCAGCAGCCTCAGGAACGATGCCGAAAATATAATAAAGGCCCTGGCAATAAAGAATTTTGATGCTTCACAACTTGTCGCGGAAATTCTGGCCTGTGACGACGAACGCAGAAGCACGCAGAAACAAATGGACGACCTCCTTGCCGAACTCAACAAACTCGCAAAAGAAACCGGAGAACTTTTCAAAAACGGCAAACATCAGGAAGCTAACCTGTTGAAAGAGAAATCTCTTGAGACAAAAAAAACAGTTAAAGATCTGGAAGACAATCTAAAAACCACCGAAGAAAAGCTGACCGGACTGCTGCTCCAGTTGCCCAATACCCCTCACCCATCCATTAAACCCGGAAAAACAGCAGAAGATAATGAGATCGTACATACCGAAGGCGATATTCCTCCTTTAGCCGAAGATGCAGTCCCTCACTGGGACCTTGCCTCGAAATATAAGCTTATTGATTTTGAACTGGGAAACAAAATAACCGGTGCGGGATTTCCGGTGTATACCGGCAAGGGCGCCCGCCTTCAACGGGCATTGGTACAGTTTTTCCTTGATGCAGCCGTCAATGCGGGTTACACCGAGATCGAGCCGCCACTGATGGTGAACGAGGCCTCCGCTTTTGGCACAGGACAACTTCCCGACAAAGACGGACAGATGTATTATGCCACCGAAGACAAGCTGTACCTGATACCCACCGCGGAAGTGCCGGTAACAAACCTTTTCAGGGATATGATACTCAAAGAGAGCGACCTGCCGTTAAAAAATGCCGCTTACTCCGCTTGTTTCCGCAGGGAGGCCGGCTCATACGGCAAAGATGTCCGCGGGCTGAACCGCCTGCATCAGTTTGATAAGGTTGAAATCGTGCAGATACAACATCCTGATAAATCATATGAAACTCTCAGGGAAATGTGCGATCACGTGGCTGGATTGCTGAGACAGCTCGAACTGCCTTTCAGGATACTGAAACTTTGCGGAGGCGACATCAGTTTTACCTCCGCCATGACCTATGATTTTGAAGTTTATTCCGCAGCACAAAAAAGATGGCTCGAAGTCAGTTCTGTTTCCAACTTCGAAAGTTTTCAGGCAAACCGGATGAAGCTGCGTTTTAAAAACAAAGACGGGAAAATTAGTTTCGCACATACACTAAACGGCAGTGCTTTAGCGTTACCAAGAATTGTAGCAGCCCTGTTAGAAAACAACCAGACAGCCGATGGTATTAAAATCCCCGCGGCACTGACCAAATATACAGGATTTGAAATCATAAACTAAAAAACAAAAAATGTTACGAAGATATTTCTTATCCCTTGCGATCATTGCAATAGTGGCTTTTTCTTCCTGCAAAAACGCCGAAAAGGAAAAACAAATTGCAAAAATTGACAGCCTCATCACGGTGTTAGATACAGCAAGCCAGCATCTGAATAAAATCAACATAGACACTGTAACAAAAAAATACCAGGCATACCAGGCTACCAACAAATTGGTTGCCACCCATTACCAGAAATATCGCAATGAGGAAAACTGGAAATATCTGTGTGAGTATCAGAATGTCCGTAAACCATTCAAAAACATGCTCAAAAATTACAAATCATTCCGGAATGACTTGAACACTTCCAGGGAACAACTGGAAAACCTGAGACATGATGTAGATAAAAAATTGTTGGATGATAGTGAATTCAGGAGTTATTTTACTATAGAGGCACATTCGGTAAATGATCTGGCTTATCGAATTAATGGTCAGGTAAAAAGTGTTTTGTACCAGTATCAGAATTTTGATACCATTCAGCCTTACCTGCTAAAACTGGCAGCAACATATCCTAAGGACAAACCCTCAGAAAAATAAAACAAATTATAATGTTGGCCGGGCACAAAAAAACAGACAGACCATTCATGCAAAAGCTTTTTGTCCGGCTTGCTATTGTCTTTTTGGGGGTGCTGGCCATACAGCTTCATAGCAACGCCCAGCCTAACACAAACGAACAGCTTGCCATACAATATTTCCAAAATAAGGAGTTTGATAAAGCTGTCATTTTATTCGAAGAAATTTATAATAAAGCGCCAACACCTTTTATTTATGATTATTATCTGAACTGCCTGATAGAACTGAAAGATTATAATAAAGCCGAAAAATTTACCGCTAAGGTCATCAGGAAAAATCCCGGAAATTTTGCACTCCTTGTAGATCTTGGCTATATTTATGAGTTAGAAAATGAACCCGAAAAAGCAAAAAAACAATTTGAGAATACGATCAAATCGCTGAATGCCGACAACGACCAGATCATTACCATCGCCAATGCTTTTATGCTGCGCAATCAGCCCGATTATGCCATAAAAACCTATGAACAGGGACAAAAACTTTTAAAAAATACCTACAATTTCAACCTTGAACTTGCTGAGATCTATCTAAAAAAAAATGATTTCAGTTCCGCGCTGAACCAATTCCTTGATTACGCGAAGAGCTACCCCAATTCGCTGGACCAGGTGCAGTCGCAACTACAGGATCTGTTGATAAACGATCCCGAAAATATCAGGAATAATCTTTTTAAAACGGCCCTGCTTCAACGCATCAAAAAAGAGCCTGATATAAAGTCTTATCCCCTGCTTTTGCTTTGGTATTTTATTCAGGAAAAAGAATTTGGCGCGGCTATTATCCAGGCGAAAGCTATCGACAAGCGCTTCGGCGAGGACGGTCAACGGCCGTATGAGCTGGCGAAGATCGCCGTTTCAAATGGTTTCTACGACGACGCCATAAGTTGCTATGATTATATTTTAAGTTCGAAAGATGCTTTTTCGCCATATTTCCAGTCATCGCTGGTTGAGAAACTGAACACCAAATACCTGAAAGTTACCTATACCCCTAACATCGACCCACAGGAACTTGAGCTGCTGGAAAAAGAATATTACGACCTGATCGGCAAAAACAATGAAAATAATTATGCGTTGCAGCTTATTAAAAACCTGGCACATCTGCAGGCTTTTTATATGAATAAATCGCCCCAGGCCATAGACCTGCTGCAAAAGGCAATTCTTTACAAAGCCGTATCGGCAGAACTTATCGCCCAGTGCAAAACAGAACTTGCCGACATCCTTCTTCTCACGGGTGATGTATGGGAGGCCAGCCTGTTATATTCTCAGGTGGAAAAAGCCTTTAAAAATGACGTCGTAGGGTTTGAAGCCAAATTCCGCAACGCCAGGCTATATTTTTATATCAACGAATTTGACTACGCCAAAGCACAACTGGATATCCTTAAAGCCGCCACATCCAAGCTCATCGCCAACGATGCCATGGAACTCTCGCTGCTAATCAGCGACAACTTTGATGAAGACAGCACCACAAACGGCCTGAGATTATATGCCCGTGCAGAATTACTCCTTTTTCAAAACAAAGACGACCAGGCATATAAAACCCTTGATTCCATTAATATGCTTGGATTATACCACCCTCTTTTCGACGAGGTACTTTACAAGAAGGCACAGATACGTATACATCAGGGCAGATATGCCGAAGCTGATACCCTACTGGTAAAACTTACCAACTTCTATCAGGAAGATATTCTTGCCGACGATGCACTTTTCAAACTCGGTGAGCTTAATGAGAATATTTTCAAAAATTATCCACGGGCGATGGAATTTTTTGAACGGATACTGACCGATTACCCGGGCAGCATATACGTTGTGGATGCCCGCAGACACTACCGCCTTCTCAGGGGAGATAAAATAAACTGAAATGGCCTTCGTCCTTCCAAAAAAACATCTGGGACAGCATTTTCTGCAAGACGAAAATATCGCGCTGAAGATCTGTGAAAGCCTAACACTGCATAAAAACTACAAACAGGTACTTGAGATCGGCCCCGGCACCGGTGTGCTGACAAAATACCTTTTTGAATCCAAACATTTTCAGACCACGCTCATCGAGATAGACAGGGATGCTTATGGTTTTTTGACCGAAAAATATCCGGAACAAAACAAAAATATTATTTACGGCGACTTTCTGAATTTTGACATAAACAGCAGGTTTGACAAGCCTTTTGCTATCATCGGAAATTTCCCGTACAACATTTCGACCCAGATACTTTTCAGGGTTTTGGAAAACCGGGAGATGATACCTGAAGTGGTAGGTATGTTTCAGAAAGAAGTGGCCCAGCGCATTGCATCGCCTCCGGGGTCAAAACAATATGGCATTCTAAGCGTTTTGCTTCAGGCTTTTTATGATATCGAATATCTTTTTACGGTAAGCGCGCATGTGTTTTATCCACCGCCAAAAATACAGTCGGCAGTGATCAGGCTCCGGCGAAATGAAGTAGAATCTTTGAACTGCGATGAAAAACTCTTTGTCCGGGTTGTGAAAACGGCATTCAACCAAAGGCGTAAAACATTAAGAAATGCCTTGAGTTCGTTTAGTAGCGAAAACCTGAAACTCTCTGGATCCATTTTCGACAAAAGGGCTGAACAGCTTGGGGTAGAAGAGTTTGTGGAAATTACCAGAATAATTGCCGGATCGGTTTAATGATGTTTTTACAATGAATAACAGCTTCGTTCTTACAAACAACGAACAACTAGGAATTTGAATTTGGAGAAGAAAGTTATTCTTAAAATTTTTATACCTTTGGAATTAAAATACTAATTGTAATAAAATAGTCAACATGAATATTGAAAATAAATCATGTTCAACTCCTTCAGAGTTGTTTTCCCATATCTCTTTTTTCCCACGTATTTCATACGTGATTATTCACATAAACACCTTCGGTGTTACAAACAAAATATTTCAAATGAATTAAAATTAAACTAAGGCCTACAAGAGATGCAGAAGATGAGACCCGAAGGGTCAAATATGGATAACCGGGCACTGCGTGCCCGGTTTTACAAAGATATAGTAACCCAATCCTGAAAGGATTGAATAAAATCAATATCATGAGCACGTACACACAAATACTGTATCAATTAGTTTTCTCAACATGGTCGCGTGAAAAAACCCTATCTGATGAAAACAAACGGGAAGAACTTTTTAAATATATTGCAGGTATCCTGAAAAATCAAAAATGCCATCTGTACCGTATCAATGGCATTGCGGACCATCTGCATATTGTAACGCACTTACATCCAACTGTAGCATTGGCAGGACTTATCAAAGACATTAAACTTGCAAGTTCCGATTGGATAAAAACTAACAAAATATTCCCAAACTTTAACGGGTGGCAAACCGGATATGGCGCTTTTACATACTCCATAAAAGAAAAGGACAGGCTTATAGAATATGTAAGGAACCAGAATGAGCATCACAGGATAATAACTTTTTACGATGAATATCTTGAATTGCTTAAGGAACATGGGATTGAATTTGATGAGAAATATTTGTTTTAGAAATTCAACTCCTTTGGAGTTGTTTTTCCATATCTCTTTTGTCCCACGTATTTCATACGTGGTTATAAACATTAAACACCTTCGGTGTTCAAAAAAAGCAAAGAATTTCGAATGAATACAGTATGAACTAATATTTACGAATAGAGCAGAAATTAAGACCCGAAGGGTCAAATATGGATAACCGGGCACTGCGTGCCCGGTTTTACAAAGATATAGTAACCCAATCCTGAAAGGATTGAATAAAATCAATATCATGAGCACGTACACACAAATACTGTATCAATTAGTTTTCTCAACATGGTCGCGTGAAAAAACCCTATCTGATGAAAACAAACGGGAAGAACTTTTTAAATATATTGCAGGTATCCTGAAAAATCAAAAATGCCATCTGTACCGTATCAATGGCATTGCGGACCATCTGCATATTGTAACGCACTTACATCCAACTGTAGCATTGGCAGGACTTATCAAAGACATTAAACTTGCAAGTTCCGATTGGATAAAAACTAACAAAATATTCCCAAACTTTAACGGGTGGCAAACCGGATATGGCGCTTTTACATACTCCATAAAAGAAAAGGACAGGCTTATAGAATATGTAAGGAACCAGAATGAGCATCACAGGATAATAACTTTTTACGATGAATATCTTGAATTGCTTAAGGAACATGGGATTGAATTTGATGAGAAATATTTGTTTTAGAAATTCAACTCCTTTGGAGTTGTTTTTCCATATCTCTTTTGTCCCACGTATTTCATACGTGGTTATAAACATTAAACACCTTCGGTGTTCAAAAAAAGCAAAGAATTTCGAATGAATACAGTATGAACTAATATTTACGAATAGAGCAGAAATTAAGACCCGAAGGGTCAAATATGAATAACCGGCACGCAGTGCACGGTTTTACAAAGATATAGTAACCCAATCCTGAAAGGATTGAATATAAATGGAAGATTATTTTGAATTGATAAAGGAACTTGAGATTGAAGCTGATGAGAAAAAAGTTTTAAATGTTCAACTCCTTTGGAGATATTTTTTCACATCTCTTTTTCCCAGGTATTTCATACGTGGTTATAAACATCATACACCTTCGGTGTTGCTAAGTACATCGAAAACAGTACTGAATCTTTCAGGTCAAAAAACCAACAGTTTCCCTTATCCAAAGTCAGAAAACAAATACAGATCCGCTAAAGCGGCGTTATTGATTAAAGGACTAAATCGACCCTTCAGCGTTCTTCATAATGTTGTACAGAAACTCTCTCGCTCTGAACAACTGTGCCTTTACAGTGCCGATAGGGATTGCCATTTCTTGTGCAATTTCTTCGTAGGAGTATTCATCGAAATAACGCAACTGCACCAGGCGGCGGTAGTTGGGTTTTAGTTTTTCGACCACTTCGCGCATCATCATAATTTTTTGCCGTTCTATCATTTTTTCTTCAGGATCGAGGGTATGCGAGGGTAACATCTGCGACATGTCGGTGCCTTCATCATCAACAATAGTTTTATTAATGGACAGCATTTCCATTTTTTTACGTCGGATAAAATCTATACAGTTATTGGAGGCAATTTTAAACAACCAGGTGCTAAAGGCATAATCGGGGGTGTACTGATCGAGTTTTTTAAAGGCTTTGCCAAAAGCTTCGATGGTCAGGTCGTCGGCATCATCGGGGTTGTTGGTCATTTTTAGCAGCAGAAAATAAATAGCATCCTTATAATAGCCCATCAGCTCCGCATAGGCTTTCTGGTCGCCATTGCTGATGGCAAGCTGCACCAGTCTGCAATCTCGTTGAGCCTTGTCGGTAAGGTTGGTGTTTATTTCCATCTGCTTTGCTGTTTTCCGGAATTGGATATCATCATCAATACATTGAAAATGATGAGGTATACCTCAAAAAAAGGCGAAAATAATAATAAATTCTTTTCCTGCAATTTATTCATTGCTTTTTTAACAATCAATAACTGGCTAAACAAACGCAATAATAAAAACGAAGATACAATAAAAATATTATATAAATTGATATTGAACACAATTATGAATATCGCTAAGGCATAAAAAGCCAGGGTTGTTAGCGGAAATAAAGTCAGTACGATTTTATGCCACCACCGGTAATATTTGCCGGTAGTCATATGCCTTTTTTTCTGAAACACCCATGAACCATGGTCGGTTTTGGGTTCAGACATCGTGTGGCTTTGTGGCGAAAACACTACGGCTGTATTCCTCCGTGTGGCATTTTGATTGATGAACAGGTCGTCATCACCTGAACTTATATTATAATGACTGACAAATCCCCTTGACTGAAGAAACAGGCTTTTGCGGTAGGCAAGATTTCTGCCGACACCCATGTAAGGCATCCCTGATTTGGCCATCGAAAAATATTGCATTGCGATAGACACCGTATCGAACCTGATGAGCTTGTTCAGGAGTCCCTTTTTCCGGGCATACCCGCCATAACCCAAAACGATCTGTGTTTTCGGGTTCGAAAACGGAGCCTGCATCTCCCTGATCCAGTCCGGGCTTTTCGGTGCGCAATCGGCATCGGTCAAAAGAACGATTTCGTTATGCGCAGATTTTATTCCCAGGGAAAGTGAAAACTTTTTCCCGGGGAAACAATTTTTATTTTTCTGTGTTTTCAATACAACCAGCCTGGAATATTTTATCGCCAGATCGCAAAGCAGGTCGTTGGTATCATCATCCGACTCATCGTTGACGACAATAACCTCGAAATCCGGATACTGTTGTTCAAGAATTAAAGGAAGGTTTTTTTCAAGATTATAATATTCGTTGCGGGCACAGATGACAACTGAAACAGGTAAACATTTTTCAGAACCTTTTTTTTTACGACTGAATGCAAACCTGGAAAACACGCCCCAGAAATAAATCATCTGTATGAGAAAAAGACTGAGAAAGGCAATGTACAGGTATAGATGAAACGGATCCGGAATAATCTTATCTAAGAACATAAAACACCAATATGATGCAAAAATAATTCTTTATCTTTTTATAGATTTCGTCTGTTCAAAAACTTATACACATACTTTTTGTTTATTTCTGAGTAAACCGGAACCGGGTTAAATCTTTTTTTGAGGTGCCAGCAAAGTTATTATCCTGAAAAAAGTGCTTTTGATTTATTTCTAAATCTTATATTTCATAGCCCGTAGGGCTTAAATGTCAATAGAATGATCATAGCAAGAATAAATTATTGTCCGTAGGACATATACCTAATATTGATATGATTTACAAGGTGATTGCGCCACAAGCCTCGCACACGCATGTCATGCCGTCATTTGCATAAGATTATGACATTCAGGCAGTATTATCTCGATTTTCTTAAAGGACATCATATTCAAAATAATGAACAATACATTTTTAAGCCAATTGAATAACCCTGATTTTTTAAGGAATCATTCTGGCGTTAATTCCCTGCCTGCGGCAGGCAGGCCTACGGGAAAAAATTTCAGAGCTTATTTATTTTCTATGGATATTTATGCCCTAACGGGCAATTTGATTTTTTCAAAGAAGTATATTTTTAAATGTCAGCACCTCAAAAAAAGATTTAACCGTAACCCGTCTATAGGATAACAAGAACGTATAAAAAAATTACCTTTGTAATATGAAATTTACATTGACTGCCACAGATAAGGCTTCATCAGCACGTGCCGGTATTGTAGAAACCGCTCACGGCATCATTGAAACGCCGATTTTTATGCCCGTTGGCACGGCCGGAAGTGTCAAAGCCATTCATCAGAAGGATCTGAATGAAGACATCAAGGCACAGATTATTTTAGGCAATACCTATCATTTGTACCTGCGCCCCGGCCTGGAGATTCTGCAGGATGCAGGCGGCCTTCATAAATTCAACGGATGGAACAAGCCCATACTGACCGACAGTGGAGGCTATCAGGTATATTCGCTGAAAACGATAAGAAAGATAAAAGAAGACGGCGTGGTTTTTCAATCACATATTGACGGATCGAAGCATGTTTTTACGCCTGAAAACAATATGGATATACAACGCCGGATAGGTGCAGACATTATGATGGCCTTCGACGAATGCACTCCTTTCCCCTGCGAATACAAGTATGCGAAAAAATCCATGGAAATGACTCATAAATGGCTTGGCCGCTGTGTGCAGCGCTTCAACGAAACCGAAGGCCTTTATGGTTACGAACAGTCTCTTTTCCCTATCGTACAGGGAAGCACATTCAGCGACCTGCGTAAAATCTCCGCAGAGACAATATCTTCTTATAACATGAACGGTAATGCTATCGGCGGGCTTTCGGTAGGCGAACCGGCCGCGGTCATGTATGAAATTACCGGGCAGGTCTGTTCTATTTTACCCGCAGACAAACCCCGCTATCTGATGGGTGTGGGAACCCCGGCAAATATCATCGAATCTATCGCGCTGGGCGTGGATATGTTCGACTGCGTGATGCCAACACGTAACGGACGCAATGGCTGGCTATTCACGAAAAACGGACGCATCAACATCCGCAACGAAAAATGGAAAAACGATTTTTCACCTGTTGACGAAGTCGGCTATTCCTTCGTTGATACGAATTACAGCAAGGCCTACCTCAGGCATCTGTTCGTATCGAACGAAATATTAGGCGCCATGATCGCCAGCCAGCACAATCTTGCTTTCTATCTGTGGCTGGTAAAAGAAGCACGTATGCATATTATCGGGGGTGATTTTTCTTCCTGGAAAAATGCCATAATTCCATGCCTGGAAAACAAATTATAGGGCACCTCTAAAAACTTCAAATTTCTTCGTTCGTCTTCGTTCTTCAAATCCTTGCGTTCGGCAAGCTCAGCACAGGCATGTACGCTTAGTAAATTGCGGTTTTAAGAACTTCGACTGCCTCGAACTTTTTTGTTTTTAGAGGCGCCCGATCAAGGTTAATAGAGATGCCCTATAATTTTTCGGTTTTCAGATTCTTTTTCATTCAAAAAAAACTTTATTGATTACAATCTGATAATTTGAAATTTATATTTCAAAAAAAAGAAAAAGTCTAATTTTCTTTATAGCAGATATTTGACCACACGTCATTGTTTTTTTTAAGTTCGTTTGCAATGTTTCTGTTTTGTTAATAATATTAATTATCTTAATATTTAAAAATATTTTCACAATGTTAAAATAGCTCAAATTATTTTGTATATTGCAACGCAATACGGGTATCTTATAGCGTATTTTATATGAAACCAGAAGTAATCAATAGAAATATTTATGTAAATAAGCACATCCTGTTTTGCCTGTTGTTTTTCCTGGCTCTTTTTACTAACAAAGCCTTTTCTCAAAACGACAGTGTCGACATTTACGATATGAACCTGTCGCAATTATCCCAGCTAAAAATTTCATCGGCATCCAAGGCGCCTCAAGACATCAGAGAAATTCCCTCCACTATTTACATTATTACAGCGGCGAACATCAAGGAAAACGGATATTTCACACTTGAAGAAGCCTTGTCGGACTTACCGGGATTTCAATTCAGAAATACCCTTGGCTTGAACAGTTATGTTTTTCAGCGCGGAATACCCAACCAAAACAACCTGACACTAATATTAATTGACGGGGTACAGATAAACGAGCTCAATTCCGGAGGTTTTTACGGCGGAGCCCAATATAACCTGTCGAATGTAGAACGGATAGAAGTTATATATGGCCCTGCATCTGTTGCATACGGTACAAATGCCATATCCGGTGTTATCAACATCATAACCAAAGACGCACTTGAAACACAAACGGGGATCAATGCCCTTATCGGCAACTTTAAAACGACTGCCGGGGATGTGAGTTATGGCTATGCTAATAAAAAGAAAACTTTTGGCGTGCGGGTATCCGGCATGTTTAAAAGATCTGAAAAGGCCGACCTGAAAAGAGAGGCCGGCGACTATAACTGGACAGACCAGATGGATAATTTTGAAAACGATTATTCTTTTGATGTGAAAATTCGTTATAAAGAATTCACATTGGGGACTAATTATCTGTTCAAACAACCGACAACTACCACCAATACAAAATCGATTGGCACCATATACAATGACCACGGAACTTCGTGGAATATTCAATTTATTAATAATTACCTGAAATATACTAAACAATTTTCCGAAAAACTCAGTTTGTCTGCTGTTTTGTACAATCGAAATGCAACCGTTCTTGGCAATTCTGTTTATTATGTGGTTGATACCGCCCAGGTCGGTTACTATCGCCCCAACAATTTAACAGGATTGGAAAGTGTTATAAATTATAATCCAAAGAAATTTTTCTCACTCACCGGCGGCCTGGTATTTGAGTTTGAACGGCTTTCAGAAAAGGCATCCATGTCGTACAGTGACTCTCCGGAAAACAGGCCGCCAAGGCCTCCCAAGCCAAACATGCTCAATAATTACCTTCTGAGTGTTTTTGCCGAACCGAGATTTGTTATCTTCAAAAACTTTTATTTATCCGGGGGAATTCGTTTTGACCAAAGCAGTATTTACGATCAGGTATTTACGCCGCGCGCGGGATTAAGTTATCACTTTCGAAAACAAATTATACGGATATCTTATGCCGAGGCTTTCAGGGCGCCCAAACCATGGGATTATTATGATGGACAGGGCAATTCATCTCTGCTTCCCGAAAAGATGAAATCAATTGAATTTGCAGTTACCATGTCATTTATCGACAAAATCAAGATCGATATTGTAGGGTACAGAAATCAACTGTTTCACGCCATTACCAAAGACGGCCCGGGTGATAATTACAGATGGATAAATAAGGGAAAAATTGACATCTCCGGCGCTGAATTGTTTCTCAGGCTCGACTTCGAGAAATTCAAAACTTCATTAAATTATACGTTTTCCTACAGCATTGACGAATATGGCCTGATGGTGCCGGAAATAAGCATGCATACTGCCAATGCGAGCTTTACCTATTCTTTTAATGACCACATAAAAATAAACCTTCGCGCAAATTATTATGGGAAAAGGCAAAACCCCCAATATATTAATTCTACAAAGGATTTTCATGTAAAACCCTATATTTTGGTTGACGGCACACTATCTTTGTTAAATTATAAAGGTATTACAGTCCAGATAATCGCAAAAAATATGCTGAACAGCGAATATTACCATACGTCAAACAGGGCGCCCGACAGATACAGGCAGCCCCAGTTCACATTCATGTTTTCGGTGGGTTATTCTTTGAACAATTTTAATAAAAAAGGACAACCATGATCTTCAGCTATTCTCCATTTCAAATTTTTAAAAGGCCGGGGCTCTTCATGGGCTCATGCTATAGTATGAGAGCCATGCTATCGCGAAAAATAAGCATTCACCCCGCTTTTATTTTTTTTAAATTATTTATAGCGGATTAATTGCTTATGAGAAAAATCATTCTGTTCACGGGTATATTGTTAGTTTGTTTGTTCGGACAGAATAATATTTGTTATGCCCAGAAAACAGACCGCCACAAAGCCATAAGTGCATATATTTATAAGTTTGCCCAAAATGTTAAGTGGCCAAACGAGGATGATATCAATGACTTTCACTTTCTCATCATAGGTGAAGACGAAAGTATCATCAATGAGATGACAAATTCGTTGAAATTCAAAACCATCAGAAAAAAAGCCATACGGGTTTCATCGTCTTCGTCATTAAAGGACTTTGACGATGTACAACTGATCTTTGTTACAAAAGGAAATGAAGAAAAACTTGGCAAGATCTACGATAAGATCGAAGGGGAAAACATTCTGTTAGTGAGCGATAGTTATCAAGACGAGCGCATCATCATGATCAATTTCTACGATTCACAGGAAGGCTCACTAAAATTTAAAATTAATAAGGTCAATATCAGCAATCATAATCTTACAGTCATGCCGGATATGATCCTGCTGGGAGGTACTGATGTGGATGTACAGGCGCTTTTTTATGAAGAACAGCAAAAAATGCGGAACCTTCAGAACCAAATTAACACCCTGAACAATAACCTCGACATGCTTGAAAAAAACCTTGAAATCAGGTCGATGGAGCTCAAATCAACAAAAGACAGCATCAAAGTTCAAACATGGGAATTGCTGCAACACAAAAAAACTCTTGAGGGACAGTCCCAACTGATCGATCAGCAAAAAAATGAACTTCAGGGGCAAATAAAAAAGATTCTGTTACAGCAAAAGATATATGATCAGCAATCGCGCCAATTGACAACACAAAAATCCGAGTTGCAACAAGGTAAACAACAGTTACAAAATCAGAAAAATGAACTGGCGCGGCAGGAAATTGAAATAGCAGAACATGATGCTGAAATTTCATCAAAATCTAAATCTATTGAAGAACAGCAAACAGTGCTTACCCGTCAGCGGTTTTTTCTGTCCTGGCTTGTGATTATCATCATTCTTTTTGTTGCGTTGATAGCGACTATTTTTAGTTTATACAGGAGCAAGAAAAAATCGCACAAGGAGCTTGAAAAAAGGGTCCAGGAACGCACCAGTGATTTAAATGCAATAAATAAACAATTACAGACCGAGCTGGCAGAACGCAAACTGGCTGAAACAGCCTTGCAAAAGACCGAAGAACGCTACCGTTTAACGCTGGACAATATGCTGGAAGGAGGCCAGATCATCGGGTTCGATTTCCGCTACCTTTATGTCAACGACGCTGTTGCCAGCCAGGGCCGCAAAACAAAGGAGGAACTGCTTGGACATACGATGATGGAGGCATATCCGGGCATTGAAAATACAACTGTGTTTCCCGCGATAAAAAAATGCATAAAAGAACGCAAAGCACAGCATATGATCAACGAATTTATGCACTCCGACGGTTCTGTCGGGTGGTTTGAGTTAAGCATTCAGCCTGTACCCGAAGGAGTCTTTATTCTTTCGTATGATATTTCAGAACGGAAACTGATTGAGAACAAGATCATGAGACTCAACGAAGAACTCGAAGAAAAGGTCGCTTTGCGTACAACGCAACTTGAAAATGCCAACAAAGAACTGGAAGCTTTCGCCTATTCTGTATCTCACGATTTGAGGGCGCCTTTGAGAGCCATCAACGGTTTCACAAATATTCTCTTCGAAGATTATTACGAAAAATTTGATGCCGAAGGGCAGCGGGTTTGTGGCGTTATTCAGAGTGAAGCCTTACGGATGGGACAGCTCATTGATGACCTGCTGGCTTTTTCGAGGCTCAGCCGGTCGCCGATGCAAACAAGCCCTGCCAATATGACTCAAATAGCTCAACAGGTTGTGGATGAGGTAAGGGATCAATATCCAGGCAATAAAGTTGATCTTCGCCTGACCGACCTTCAGTCTGCAGAAGCAGATGCTAACCTCATACGACAGGTATGGATAAATCTTATTTCTAATGCATTTAAGTTTTCCTCTAAAAAAGAAATCATCGAAATTGAGGTCGGTTGTTATGAAAATTCCGGCGAAATCGTTTACTTTGTAAAAGATAATGGCGCCGGTTTCGACATGAAATATGCAGATAAATTATTCGGAGTGTTCCAGCGGCTTCATAACATCAATGAATTTTATGGAACTGGGGTGGGCCTGGCTATCGTCCAGCGCATCATTAACAGGCATGGTGGCCGTGTATGGGCAGAAAGCGAACTTAATAACGGTGCAAAATTTTCTTTTTCATTACCTTCAAAAAAATAATTATCATGAACGGAAACAGTATAGACATTTTACTTGTAGAGGATAATCCTCTGGATGCAGAATTGACACTGCGGACACTTAAAAAGCATCACGTGGCTAACGACATCTTTACAGTTACTGACGGTGAAGAAGCCTTAGATTATCTTTTTTGCAAAGGAAAATATGCTGACCGGGAGAATGCCCCCCCGCGAGTGATCTTTCTTGATATCAAATTGCCTAAGTAAAACTTTCAAAATAACTTCCTCAAATTTACGGATAAATTCGATAATT
>DAOQAF010000034.1:0-32728 GCA_035353775.1 Bacteroidales bacterium
CCATTCAATCAGTTCGAGTTTTTTAATTTGTATGCTCATTTTAAAATGTATTTTTTATGAACCATTTGAATTTAATATAACAAAAATAAAAAAAGATTCTTAATTATACAAATTAAAAAATGGGCGAAAGCAAGATTTGACTTTATAGTTTTTGCTGGAGCATCGGCTTTGAGTGTTGGGGTAAGTCTTTCTTTCTCCTCTTGTGCATAAAAGAAATTTATGTTGAAATCATCGAAAATAAGTGCGAGGGAATGGTTTCCATCCGTGATATGGATGACGATGCATATTTTATCGACGAAGATAATTATACGGTGATCGGACGGTATTCACATAAAAAATACCGTTTGGGTGATAAAGTAATAATTAAGGTTAAAAAAATCCTTTTAGCAAGAAAACAGATCGATTTTGTTTTTGTATAACAACTCCTACAGCATGTTTAAGCGGCTGTAAAGGTCTTTGCGGTAAAAATTGCCGACAGGTATATCTTTCATGGAAGGCTCAACGATCAGGCTGGTATATTTAATTGAAAATATTTTGTCCATGCGCACAATGAAAGATTTGTGAATCCTTACAAAATCTCTTTCCGGTAAGAATTTTTGTATTTCCTTCATATTTATCCTAACCGTATAATTCTCGGTAATCGTATTAATGGTAATATAATCCCTTAAGGCTTCCACATAGCAGATCTCTTCGTATTTAACCCTTTTCAGGCGGCTGTTGGTTCTGATATAAATACTGTCGGCAGTATTTTTATTTTCGATTACCGAATAATACAGATCTCTTTCTTTTTTCAACTGCTTTACTTTGGAATGCTTGTGCAGCGCCATTTCAATGGTGGTTTGCAGTTCTTTTTCATAGAACGGCTTGACAAGATATCCGTATGGATCGGAATCTTTCGCCATTTCAATGGTTTTTTCGTCTGTATAGGCAGTAAGAAAAACAATAGGAACATCCATCAAATCTGTAATTTTTACAGCCGCTTCAGTTCCGTTCATCTTACCACTCAGGCGGATATCCATCAGGATAAGATTGGGATTATTTTCTTCGGCATTTGCAACAGCTTCTTCTCCCGTTGTATAAACACCTGTGATCTCATACCCCAGATTGGTTAAGCATGATTCTATGTATTTTGATACAATTACTTCGTCTTCTACGATTAAAATTCTTGATTTTGCCATAATATGAATTTTTAAAACGGTATAAAAATAGTATAATTATTATTATTTTTCCAAATTTTTATCAATTTTATTTCCATCGAAACTAATTTCTATTCCATCTTCGTAGCGAATGGTAATGATTTTGATGCCTTCGGAATCATATATATTCCAGTCCCCCTCTTTTTTTCCCATGATATATTTGCCCTTTTCTTTGATTTTTTCGTTTTCTCCAAAATAAACAAAATCACCATTAGGATTACCTTCTATATAACTTCCTTCAAAATTCAGCACATCGTCCGTATAATGTTTCCAGGTACCTTCACGCTTTCCGGCCACATAAGAACCTATTTCTTTTTCGTCTCCCACCTCATAAAACCATTCGCCCTCCTCTTCTCCATCAAGGTATTCGCCTTTAATAATGACTTTTCCCGAATCACTGAGTTCGACATGGTTTCCATTGAAAACACCGTTTTTAAAATTATCTTCTTTCCTCAAATTTCCCGATTCAAAATACCACTTCCATTTTCCTTCCGGTCTTCCCTTCTGATCATATTTTCCAATCTGCTCAACCGAACCGTCTTTAAAATAAAATTTCCATTCGCCCTGCCTCAAATTATTTAAATAGTGCCCCTCCCCTGCTTTTTCGCCGGTTTCATAAAATTCCTTCCATGGGCCTTGTCTCATTCCCTGTTCATCGACGATGCCCTGGCCAACAATGATCCCGTTTTTGTATATATAAGCCTGATTTATTTTTCCATCCTGACTGTATTCTTTTCGTATGCCTTCGGGAATATTATCTTTATAACTTTGAACAATTTTTACTTTCCCGTTTCTGTAATAATCTGTTCTTACCTCATAATTAACAAGCTCCGGCGCATCATATATCAGTTCATCATTTATATATTTTTCTATTTTAAGCAGATTACCTTTTATGTCAAACTCTTTGAAGTACCCGTCTCTTTTGCCGTAGCTGTAATTTCCCTCAAATTTTACCAGTTCATTATCATAAAAATCTTTCCAGGTGCCATGCTTTAACCCGTCCCGGTACCTGTTGATCTTTTCACTGTTCACCACAAAGCCTTTTCTGTATTCTATTAAAGTGATAATTACTCCATCACGCGAATATTCTTTTGTCATACCTTCTTCCCTGCCGTTGATGAAAGTGGATTTTATTTTAATTTTTCCGTCGTCGTAGCGATGATAGGTTATTCCGTTTTTAACATCATCCACGAACATTTCTTCGATCGTTTCGTTTTTCAGATAGGTTTTTCTGATGCCGTTTTTTTTGCCTGCCAGATAATTTATTTCAAGAATTATTTTTCCGGAGTCGCTATAAAATTTCCAGACACTGTCCAGCTCAAAGTTTTTACGGTTTCCTTCCGATTTAAGCAATCCGTTTTCATAGTAATTTTTCCAGTATTTATTGGGCTTTCCATTCTCAAGAAATCCTTCACTTTGCTTTTTGCCCGATGCATAATAAAAAATATTATAACCATTACTATTAATGGTATCCTGGGCAAAACATCCGCCAACAACAAAAAATAAAATAAGTTGCACTAATTTTTTCATCGTATAAATATAATCATTATTTTGATAATGCGGATATTTCAAGCATTTTAAACAATGGTTTTCCGGCTTTTTTTATGGTTTGTCTGTCAAGAGTGATTTCCGGCTTTTCATTTTTCAGGCAATCATACAACTTTTCAAGCGTGTTTAATTTCATGTATTCACAATCGTTGCAACTGCACGTTTTGTCGCTTGATGCAATGATAAATTGTTTCTCCGGCGCAATTTTTTTCATTTGATGAATAATGCCCGATTCTGTCGCTACTATATATTTTTTACTTTCATCATTATCGATGAATTTAAGCATAGCTGCGGTAGAACCAATAAAATCGGCCATTTCAAGTATTGTTGCCTGACATTCGGGATGTGCAATAAGTTTTGCATCCTTATGCTGAATTTTTAACCGGATAATTTCTTCCTGTTTTAAAATATCATGAACCTTACATGTCCCGTCCCATAAAACCATGTTCCTTCCTGTGAGTTTATTTATAAAGGCGCCAAGGTTTTTATCAGGGGCAAATAGTATCTTTTTATCGGGAGGTATTGAATTTACTATTTTAACAGCATTCCCTGACGTACAAATGATATCCGACAAGGTTTTTACTTCAGCAGAGCAGTTTATATAGGATACCACCACATGATCGGGATATTTTTCTTTAAATTTTTTAAAATCATCATAAGTACAGGAGTCTGCCAGAGAGCATCCGGCATTCATGTCGGGTAACAGGACTTTTTTTTCCGGGTTTAAAATTTTTGCCGTTTCCGCCATAAATTTTACTCCGCAAAAAACTATTATATTTGCTTCAGTATTTGCAGCTTTTTGAGAAAGGCCAAGACTATCTTCCACATAATCTGCTATATCCTGAATCTCCGGTATCTGATAAAAATGCGCCAGAATAACGGCATTCTTCTGTTTTTTTAACGCAAGGATTTCTTTGGGATAGTTCATATTTTTAAAATGTTTGCAATATTACGACGTTTTATTTTTACATTATTTTTTTCTTTAATAATATTATTAATATTTTTAAAAATTTATCATCATTATTAAGGGCTGTTAATTGTGTTTAAAAAATTTTGAAATGCACTTTCAAAATACAATTATTATTTCTTATTAACATGATAAGAACAATATTTATTTTATAATTTCTTCAAAATTAAAAAATTAAAAAAATATCAACAGCGTATTGAAAACATTTTTGTTTGATAAAATTTGATTAATTTTACCTTGAAAACTTGTTCATATTTATTGATAAACTTGTTTTTTTTGAAGTGTAATAAAACAGTAAAATTTTATTAACAACAAATAACTTTTTTTAACAGCAAAATTGTTTAAAACATAGGTTTTTTAGTATTAACAGGTTATAAATAACAGAAAAAAACAATTGATTAAAAAACAGATATTTAGTTTTAAACAGATAAAATTACTTTTTAACAATCAAAAATGGAAAATATAATAGGAATAGGGTGTGATCATGCAGGATATTTGTTAAAAGAATATCTGAAAAAAAATTTAATTGCAACGGGCTATACTGTAAAAGATTATGGTAGTAATGATAAAGAAAAAGTTGATTATCCTGATATAATTCATCCCCTTGCCAGCGATATAGATAAAGGAATTATTGAAAAAGCAGTAATTATATGTGGAAGCGGCAACGGTGTTGCTATTACAGCCAATAAATATCTTAATGTACGGGCTGCTCTCTGCTGGAGGCTGGAAATAGCAAAATTTGCACGTAAGCACAATGATGCCAATATCATTTCTCTTCCGGCCCGGTTCATCAGAAAACACAAGGCCTGGAAAATATTAAGGAAGTTTCTGGCTACAAATTTTGAAGGTGGGAGACATTTAACAAGGATAAATAAAATTAAAAATATTATCAGCTGATATGAACGAAAAACATAAAGATTTTATCAAAAAAGCCGAAATAAAAGCATTTGATATAAACCACCGGAAAATCATTAACCATAATATTTCCAAGTATAATGTAGCTGTCCTGAAAGGGAAGGAACAATTTTCAAATCTGGAAGTTGCCCGGCAACGTGTTTCCTTTATTAAACACCGTGCTATTAATAATCTTGAAAATTATCTTAAAGAATTTGAATATAATTTTGTAAAAAACGGAGGTAAGGTTATTTGGGCCCTTGATGCCAACGAAGCTGCAGAAGAGATACTCAAGATCTTTATAAAAAATGAAGTTAAAATGGCCGTAAAATCCAAGTCGATGGCCACGGAAGAAATAGAGCTGAATCATAAATTAGAGAGTAATAATATTGAATCTGTTGAAACCGATCTTGGCGAGTACATTGTACAGGTAGCGGGAGAAAAACCATACCATATCATAACTCCGGCCATGCACAAATCCAAAGAGGATATTGCCCGCCTGTTTCATGAAAAATTCAATACACCTGCCGGCAGCACTCCTGAAGAACTTACAGCTTATGTCAGGGGGGTGTTGCGTGAAAAATTTACCACGGCTGATATTGGTGTAAGCGGGGCTAATTTTATCATTGCCGATATCGGCGCAATAGCACTTACCGAAAATGAAGGAAATGCCCTGATGTCAGTATCTTTTCCTAAGATACACATCGTCGTTGCGGGCATCGATAAAATAATACCTTCATTTAAAGATCTGGCTTTAATATGGCCTGTGCTGGCCAGCCATGGTACGGGACAAAATATTACGGTTTACAATTCCATTATTTCATCTCCGCGGAAAGAAAACGAAACAGACGGTCCCGAGGAGATGTATGTAGTACTATTGGATAACGGCCGCACCAATCTTTTAAGCCAGAAACACCAAAAATCAGCCCTTACCTGTATCCGTTGCGGTGCCTGCCTGAATGCCTGTCCTATTTACAGGAATATCGGCGGACATACCTACGAAACAGTTTACAGCGGCCCCATAGGCGCTGTTATTACACCCTATATGAGGGGATTGAAAGATTATAAACATCTGAGTTTTTCTTCTTCTCTCTGCGGTAAATGCACCGAAGTGTGTCCGGCAGGTATTAAATTACACAAGCTGCTATTGTACAACAGAAGAGATACGGTGAATCAGAAAATGTATGCTTTATCTGATACGATATTTCAGTTTGGCTGGCGCACCATGATGCTGAAACGCTGGATCATCGACAAGCCGAATTCTAAGCTCAAGAACATAGCGATACGAATGTTCATGAAACATAGCTGGGGCCCCCGAAGAGAACTTCCTGTGATAAAGGAAAAGACTTTCAATAGATTATGGAAAGATAAAAAAGGAATTAAATGAAAAAAAATGATAAAAAAATATCATTTTTATACGACCTGACTAATGAATACCGCATCATTGGTATTTGCAGTCATCTCAAGGAGTATAAGCTTTGTTGGTACACAAACAAAGTGCTGAACAGCAATTTTTCAAAAATGGATGATTTTTCTTTTAACGGAAAAAATGATACCGATGAAAAATATTCTTTCTTTTATTTCAACGACAATGATAACCGCAATAATATCTACCTGCTTTCCAATAAAAATAACAATATCCCCCTGCTCGAAAAAATTCCTGAAGCCGATTATTTATTGATCATTAAGGGTGTATTTTCAGCTAAAAGAACCGAAGAACTCATCGCCGGATTAAAAAAAATAAACAATATTCTGACCGTATTTTTTGTGGACATGAGTAAGATAAAAGAGATGAATTCTTTTCTTACCGCGCTGGAGCTTCACCAGTTAAGTTTTGAAGAAAAGCCAAAAAAAATCCGGCGCTGAAAAGGCCGGATTTTTTATGAGGTGGAAATTTATTTTATTTCCCAGGTATCTCCGCTGTTGAGCAGATCATCTACGTTTTTAATGGTAGTATTTGCCTTGGATCTGTTTATCTGTTCTTCTACCAGGTCGTCATAAGTGAAGAATAATGCCGAACGTATCACCCCTAAAGCAATGGGAAAATAAGGTGGCGCCATCTTGGCAAGCATCAGATGGATACCGGGGTCCTGAGAATATTGGTCGTGAACCAGCAGATCCTGTTCGGTAATGCCATCTTGCCCGAGCGTTACCACTGCCAGGCCATGAGGTTTCAGAACGATGCCTTTCTCTTTATTTTTGCCGAATATCATCGGTTCTCCGTTTTTGAGTATGATCTGGTTATCGTCTCTGGATTCTTTAGAGGTAATCGTGGTGTGGCAGCCTTCATTAAAGATCACACAGTTTTGTAAAATCTCGACAACAGATGTGCCGTCGTGTTTAGCGGCTTCAAACATGATTTCCGTCATCAATTTGGGGTTGGTATCCACGGCTCTTGCAAAGAACGTACCCTGGGCGCCCAAAACCAGTTCTCCGGGGTTGAAAGGATGTTCGATGGTTCCCTGCGGAGAGGTCTTGGTAACGCTTCCCATCGGCGATGTCGGAGAATATTGTCCCTTGGTAAGGCCGTATATCTGGTTGTTGAATAACATGATATTGATATCCACATTTCTCCGGATGATATGGATGAAATGGTTGCCTCCGATAGCCATCGAATCGCCGTCGCCTGTGGCCACCCATACACTAAGATGCGGATTGGCTATTTTCACACCCGTGGCAATGGCATTGGCCCTTCCGTGAATTCCATGAAAACCATACGTATTCACATAATATGGAAAACGTGAAGAACAGCCTATACCGGAAACTACGCAGAAATTCTCTTTTCTGTAACCGATCTTTGGAAACACATTGGCTAAAGAAGATAATATTGCATGGTCGCCACAACCCGGGCACCATTTAACCATCTGGTCGCTAACAAAGTCCTCTTTTCCTAAAGGAACTCTTGATCTGTCAACTGTTAAATTTTCTTCCATAGTTTATTTCTCCTTTATTATTTTGTTAAACGCATCTTTCAGTTCGGAAACATTAAAGGGTAGCCCCTGTACCTTGTTAAACTGGCTATATTTGTATTGAGGAAAAGTCATCCTGAGATAATTGACAAACTGTCCTGAATTAAGCTCGGGAACCACGATCTTTTTGTATTTGCCCAAAAGTTTTTCAGTATTTTTAGGTAAGGGCATGATATATCTGAAATGAGCATGACTGACCGGCATATTTTCATTGATCATCTCTTCAACAGCAGTGTGCACAGCCCCGTAGGTGCCGCCCCAGCTTACCACCAGTAATTCATTTTCATCGGCTCCGAAAACCTGCTGCTCCGGCAAATTGTCGGCTATTTTCATTACTTTATTGTAGCGCAGATCTGTCATCAGTTGATGATTTTCAGGACTCATGCTGACATTTCCGCTGATATTTTCTTTTTCCAGGCCCCCTACCCTATGCCGTAAGCCTTCTGTTCCCGGCAAAGCCCATTTTCTGACAAGGGTCTTCGGATCTCTTTTAAATGGTTTATAATCCATATCGTTTGGTGCAGCGATCGGAGGCGTGATTTTTGGAAGATCAGCAACCTTAGGAATCTTAAACAGTTCAGAACCCTGGCCGATATATCCGTCGGTGAGCAAAATAGCAGGAGTCATGTGTTCCATCGAAAGTTTTGCAGCTTCATATGCAGAAATAAAACAATCCGATGGAGACTGTGCTGCAATAATTAATACAGGACATTCGCCATTTCTTCCGTAAAGCGCCTGCATAAGGTCAGATTGTTCTGATTTTGTCGGTAATCCGGTTGATGGGCCGCCACGCTGCACGTCGACAATTACTAAGGGTAATTCGGTCATGACCGCCAAACCGATAGCTTCACTTTTTAATGATAGGCCCGGGCCGGATGTAGTCGTCAAAGCCATGGCTCCGGCAAAACTGGCGCCTATAGCCGAACAAATTCCGGCAATTTCGTCCTCAGCCTGAAAAACTTTTGCCCCGAGGGATTTGTGTTTGGCAAGTTCCATCAGGATCTCAGTAGCAGGCGTAATAGGATAAGAACCAAGAAACAATGGCCTGCCCGAACGTTCGGAAGCGGCCAGAAAACCCCATGCTGTGGCCACGTTTCCTGAAAGATTGCGATACCTGCCTTTTTCTAATGTTGCGGAAGGTATGCTATAAGTCACGCTAATGGCTTCAACGGTTTCGGCATAATTATAACCGGCCTGAAGCGCCAGTTTATTGGATTGTATCAGTTCGGGTTTTTTCTTGAATTTTTTTGCAAAAAAATCGAAGGCAATTTTTTGATCCCAGTTAAACATGAAATACATCATGCCCAGGGCAAACATATTCCTCGATTTTTCAGCAGTTTTAACATCAAGGCCAAGATCTTTTAAAGCATCTTTTGTCAGTGTGGCAATAGGTGCTTTGATCAAATTGTAACCCTGAAGGGTATTATCTTCCAGCGGATTGCTTTTGTAGCCTGATTTTTCAATAGCTTTTTCGTCATAAGCATCAAGATCGGTGATAATGGTACCGCCTTTTTTGGCCCATTTCAGATTGGCCTTTAATGATGCAGGATTCATGGCAACCAGCACATCGCATAAGTCGCCGGAACTGTAAACTTTTTTACCGATGTGTACCTGAAAACCGGATACACCGGCAACGGTGTTGTGAGGCCCCCTGATTTCGGCAGGGTAGTCCGGGAAATTAGCAAGATCATTGCCTTCCAGTGCGGCAGTGTCTGAAAAGAGGTTGCCCGTAAGTTGCATTCCGTCACCGGAGTCGCCCACAAACTTTACAACCACATCCTCTTTTGTAACCACCTTATTTTTCTTTTGTGTCATATGATTGTTTTATAAAATTTCGGCAAAGTTAGAGGTTTTATTCTTATCAAAAA
Source organism: Bacteroidales bacterium (assembly GCA_035353775.1). Classification (GTDB taxonomy): domain Bacteria; phylum Bacteroidota; class Bacteroidia; order Bacteroidales; family CAIWKO01; genus CAIWKO01. The sequence continues at coordinate 9,443 of DAOQAF010000034.1, forward strand.
AATTGATTTATAAGTATATTGTAAAAAAAAAAGAGGCTTCCAACCGGAAGCCCCTTTATCAATCTACTGTTATTTCAAACAGTATAAAATGTTAATACTTATCCCAGAAAAGTTTTGTGGCTACATCATCGCCGCCAATAGCGGCAGAAGCAGCGCTGTAACTGTTGCCGTTCAATGTTTGTTCGGCAATAGGATAAGTAAATCTGACAGGAACATCGGATAGTGCATCATCAGGTGCTACCAATACAGGAAAGTCGTATTTTCTCCAGTAGGTCCAGGCTTCGAAACCACGGTTGTACATAGCGATCCACATCTGGTTCCCGATTTTTTCCTGCCAGGTAGTTCCGGCAGTAGCATAAGCAACAGCAGGATTGGCAAGGTAAGTAGTCACATCAGCAGAAGTTCCGCCCCAGTATTCAATGGATGCAGTAATGCCATTATTGTAATGAGTTTCAGCACCTGACCCCCAGCCTCTTTCTGCGGCTTCTGCCAATAAAAATTCAACTTCAGCATAATCCATAATTAAAGCTTCGAAAGTAGGCTCTTGCATGGCGTCTGCCACATGCGAATAATCTCCATAGCTGGAAACCACACCATTCGGGCCGCCTATATAAGTATTTGTGTCAGGAGCTAAAGTAAAATAAAAAGGCCTCCTCGGGTCTGTCAATGTATTCATAAAATCAATGAAATTGCTTGTCGGAACAAAATCATGTCTTCCGCTTGCAACTAAATCTTCATAAACAGGATTCTGGTTGGGTGCTGAAGACAGGTAGATAAAACGTGCATTATCTGCATTTGATAATAATACATTTGATGAGGCGCTCATAACGGTTGATTGAGCCAATCCCGGATCAGCATCGGCAAGAACCAATCCCATTTTAAGTTTTAGCGAATTGGCAAATTTTAGCCACTGAGCTACATCACCTTGATAAATATTGTCCGCATCACCAAAACTGCCCCAGGTAGGATCGAGATTGGTAATGGCAGTATTCAGGCGTTCGAGCAGGTTTTTGTATATAGTAAGCCCGTCATCGTACTTAGGAGAAGGAATTTCTATATCCAAAGCTTCTGAATACGGGATGTCTCCAAATGTTTCAACAAGCACGCTCCATGTATAAACAGACATGATTTCAATAATAGCCAGCTTGTTGCTTTTTACTTTTGGACTAGGATCGCCGCCATACGTAGTTTCTCCGATAATTTTGGCCGATTCATCAAAATCTTTTAAAACGTCACGGTAAAGAATATCCCAATGATTATCAGGAATACTGCGGGTTACCAGATCATAATTACTTTCATCTACATAGGTAACTTCTGTCCAGTATTGCATGATCAACCTGTAAATATTGAGGTTAACATTGGTACCAGTCACCTGGTCGACAAGATTTTTCTGCGCCCCGGTGAACAATGACTCACCAGTTACATCAGCAGGATCTTTTATGTTTTGGTTCAGGTCTTCCAGTTTATTACAAGCTGTAAATATCAGAAGAACGAGTAATAATGCTAATATCTTTTTCATAGTTTTATTATTTAGAAGGTTAATTTAACATTAAAACTAAAATCACGGGTTGCCGGCAATGAGCCAACTGAATAACCCTGTAAATTTCCCGCGCCCAATCCTGATTCAGGATCAGCATAAGGAAGTTTCTTGTAGATGATCCATGGGTTCGATGCCACTGCGGATAAAGCTAAACCGGTGATAAAACTTTTCTGAAACCACTTGGTGGGTAAGTTATAAGATAAAGAAACCTCTCTGAGTTTAACAAAGGTGGCGTCATAAACAAAGGCCTTATCAGGATTTCTTACGTATCCAAAGGCGCCATAAGCTCCGGCGTTGATTCTGGTAACATTTTCAGAGCCATCAGGATTTACGCCCTCATTGATAACACCGCCGCTGTTAGAAGCATAACCTAAGCTGTGATCGGCAGGATCTACCCAAACGATCGGGTCTCTTACAGGGTTTCCAAGGTCGTTAAGGCCGGCAGTTTCTTCATACAAACCGGTAGCTAAGCCATAATACATATCCAATGAAAAGATTTCGCCACCTTTTGAAACATCGATGAGGAAGCTGAAATTCCAGTTGCCATAAGTAAGTGAATTTAATATACCGCCGGTCCAGTCGGGATTAACATTGCCGAGAACATTGTCTGAGGTGGCTGTTTTGTAATATCTTCCGTTAGCGGGATTAATACAACGTGCACTGTCTGATTCACCGACAGGGTTGCCATTTACAGTAACATAGTCAGTTCCGCAGATTACTCCGTAAGGCTGTCCTACTCTTGCATTAACGGTGATCCCGCCCTGGTATGAACCTAATTGCAGGTTTTCAACACCTTCAGCTAAAGATAAAACCTTGTTCCAGTTTTTAGCCCAGTTGAGGGTGATATTCCACTGGAATTTTTTTCCTTTTACGGGTGTGGCCATCAATGAAAGCTCTACTCCTTTATTTTCGATCTGGCCTGCGTTGATTATTTTATAAGTATAACCCGTAGAAGTCGAAACAGCCAACGGCAGTATCTGGTTTGAAGTATTACTATTGTAATATGCAACGTCAAAACCAATACGCCTGCCGAAGAAAAACATCTCCAAACCGGTTTCAAAACTTCTTGTTTTTTCCGGTAACAGGTCACTGTTTTTCTTTGTTCCGGCAACAGAGGTAATAGGAGCATTCATAGGAGTGACGATGTTATAGTTATCCGTCAACTGGTCGAAACTGGCGCTGTTCCCTACCATAGCATAGTTTACGCGGATTTTACCATACGACAGAACTTTGTTTTCGGGAATCAGATTAGAAAATACAAAGCTGGTGGCTACGGAAGGATAATAATATACACTATGTTCTATAGGTAATGTCGAGGAATGGTCGCGCCTGATGGTTCCATCAAGATAAATGATACTCTTATACCCTAATGAAGCGCTTGCATAAATACCATTCACCCCAACCTTTGATGCAAGTTCTTTGGAAAGAGGCAATGGACCTACGCTGTTCTGAAGTGAATACAGCCCCGGCACAGCAAGTCCGCCATTTGTGGCAGAGATAAGCCGGTTGTAATTTGTTCTCCTGACGTTTAATCCTACAATGCCTTTTAAGTTCCAGTTTTGTCCAAAATCTTTATTGACATTACCCATAAGGTCAAAATTGTACTCACTAAAGGTAATATCCCTTCTAAGGTACCCCGATTTTTGTTCGGCCCGGCCCAAACTGCCGTCACTACCAGTTCCGATACCAAACGGTGTGGCGATACTTCCTACAGCTCTTCTTTCTTCCTGCAATTCATTGTAAGTATCTGCAGAAAAACGTCCGAACAGGCTCAACCATTTAAGCACTTTATAATCGACAGCCATATAACCTAAAAAGCGGTTTCTGTTATCATTTTCATAGTTCTGATAACGTGTCCAGTAATAATTATCCCAATAAATTGGCTGGGGATCGGTGGGGTCAGCATAGTTCCAGGTAATATTTCTTCCGGTCAGTTCATACATTTCTCTTTGTTGCTGAATATCAACATTTGTTTCCATCCACTGGCGGAATGAGGTAACAAGATTGTCGCTATAACCGGTTGAGTTACGTCCCAGTGCCCTTGTGCTTGTATAATTGGCAGAGCCGGAAACAGTCAGTTTGTCGGAAACATTCCACGCCCCGTTCAACAGTACATTGTCTTTATTCAGCTTACTGTTGGGCATAAGGCCTTTTTGTGTATAGTTGGTATAGGATAAACGATATGAACCTTTATTACTTGAATTTTCAAGAGAAACAGAATTCGTGAAGGTCAACGGTTTTTCGAAAAAGGTAATTGGTCCGTTTTCGGCAGCCACCCACGGAGTTTGTGTAAAATAATAGGGTGATTCCGGATCTACAGCATTCCATTGATAAACCAGGAGATCAGGGTCAAAAGCCGGCCCATAAGATGCGTCATCAATGACATTTGACCATATTTCAGGAACTCCGTCGCCGTCAAAATCTGTTTCTGTCCAATAGTCACCGTATCCTGCGCCATATTCCTTCTGATATTTCGGGAAGGTGCTTTTATCAACGAAACCCATGGTAACACCTGAATTTATAGTGATACCAATACCTTTCTTTTTTACTTCAACGCCGCCGGTGCCGCTGGCACCGCCTTTTTTGGTCGTGATCATAATAACACCGCCCGCTGCACGCGAACCATACAAAGCCGTTGCCGCAGCACCTTTCAGTACGTTGATAGACTCTATATCATCAGGATTTATGTCTGATGCCATATTCCCAAAGTCGTATCCAATACCGCCCTGTGATTGTGAGGAAGTGTTGAAATTACTGTTGTTCACAGGCACACCGTCTACAACAAATAGTGTCTGGTTTTCTCCGGTTAACGATTTGCTTCCACGCAGAAGAACATTCGTGGAACCTCCCATATTGGTGGTCTTCTTTATCTGTACCCCGGAAACTTTTCCTGAAAGCGCATTGATAAAATTATCGGTTTTCACCACCGATACCTGGTCGCCTTTTACTTCCTGTGTGGAATAACCCAGTGATTTCTTTTCTCTGGGGATCCCCAGCGCAGTTACAACAACGCCCTCAATGTTCATGATATCGGATTCCATAACAATATCAATTGTGGAACTTGCGGTTACTTTTACTTCCTGGGATTTCATCCCTACAAATGAAAATACAATCACATCATATTTGGGCGGAACCAGGATAGTGTATTTTCCATTTATATCAGTGACCGTACCTATGGTTGTTCCTTTAACTACAACGGTAACACCCGGCAAAGTCGTCCCATCGTCTTTGCTGGTTACCTTGCCCGTAATGGTCTTTTGTTGGGCAAAAGCCACTTGTAATCCCGTAAATAACAGAATTACAATTAACAATGTAAATTTTCTCATAAGGTTTTTTTTTGGTTGATATTAAATTTGGCATCAATATTACAATATATAATCGTTAAAAACAAATTTTTTTAGATTATTTTAAAGAGATTATAGATAATTTACATAAATTAAAGCGTTTACAAGAATTAAAAAAAAGCCTAAAAATTTGTAACTTTGCATGAATAAAAATATATCCCTTCAAAAAACGTTAGTACATATTTATTATTAAAAATGAGCAATGCATATTTTTCTCTTTTAGAAAAACTTGATCGTTTTATCAGAAAATATTACAAGAACCAAATTCTGAAAGGACTGATACTTTTTTTGTCTTTATCACTGGCACTCTTTCTGGCGCTGACTCTTCTGGAGTATTTTGCATATTTTAATTCAACGGTCCGCACCGTTTTGTTTTATTCATATTTGTTGATAAATGTCCTGGTTATATCCAAACTAATTATTATTCCCCTATCCCGCCTTTTTAAAATCGGGCGTATCATCTCCTATGAACAGGCCGCCCGTATCATCGGGGAGCACTTTTCTGAAGTAAAAGATCAATTGTTGAATACGCTGCAACTGAAACAAATTTCTGATAACGATGCCACAAGCATTGAGTTAATAAATGCAAGTATTGAACAAAAAATTAAAAAATTATCCCCGGTTCATTTTGATACCGCGATAGATTTTAAAATTAATAAAAAATTCCTGAAGTTTTTGTTGCCTCCCGCTATTATTTTGCTGGTGATTCTTATTGCGTCCCCAGCTGTTGTTACAGAACCAACGAAACGGTATTATAATTATACTTCCTTTTTTGAGAAACAGGCTCCTTTTAAATTTAATGTATTGAATAAAAATCTTGAAGCGATACAGCAACAGGATTTTCTGTTAAATGTAAAACTTACCGGCGACGATATTCCAAACGAATTATTTGTAGTGTATAATGGAAATGAATACAAGTTGACAAAGGAAAATGTGGTATTATTTAATTATACATTTAAAAATATTCAGAAAGATCTTGTCTTTTATTTAAAAGCCGATGAATTCCGGTCAAAAGATTATAAACTCAAGGTGATTCCCAAACCCATCATACTTGATTTTGAAGTGCAGTTGAATTACCCGGCCTATACCGGAAAAAAGGATGAATCAATACAAAACTCAGGCGATCTTTCTGTTCCTGCCGGCACCAACATCTGCTGGAAATTAAAAACCAAAGACACCAAAAAATTAGTACTGAAATTTGTTGATAAAACCTTGTTGCTTGATCCCGTCAGAGATGAGATCTTTTTATGCAGCCGTAACTTTTTAACATCACAAAATTATACGGTGATCCCGCAAAATAATTTTATAAAGAATAACGACTCGTTGACCTATTCGATAAATGTTGTTCCCGATGCTTACCCGACTATAGACGTAAAAGAATACCGCGACTCTGTCTATTACAGCCATCTGTATTTTAAAGGATCTATCAAGGACGATTACGGTTTTAATAAGCTCCTTTTTAAATACCGGAAACTAAAAAATGATGATAATAATATTGAAGAAATAACCAACAGTATTCCTATAAACAAACTTATGAACCAGGGCGAGTTCTATCACTATTTTGATGTTTCATCGCTGGAGGCCGAACCTGGCGACCAGATTGAATATTACTTTGAGATTTGGGATAATGATGGTGTGGGTGGGAGCAAGGCTACCCGCTCATCTAAAATGGTTTTTAAGATACCAACGGAAGATGAATTAGAAAAACAATCAGAAAAAAATAATGAAGATCTGAAAAATAAAATAGATCAGACCATGAAAGATATCAGCCTGCTTCAAAAACAAGCCGATGATATCAGCCAGAAAATGCTTGACAAAAAAAATCTGAACTGGCAGGAACGCAAACAGATCGAAGACCTGCTTTTCAAACAGCAACAGCTTCAGGAAAATGTCGAAGACATAAAAGAACAGTTGCACGAGAACAATATTTCGGAACAACAGTTTAAAATGCCCGACAGCAACATAATTGAAAAGCAAAAACAACTTGAAGAGCTTTTTAACAAAATTATGACGGATGAGATGAAAGAGCTTTTCAAACAATTGCAGGAAATGCTCGACAAACTTGATAAAACAAAGGTTAATGAGATGCTCGATAAAATAAAAATGAGCAATAAAGACCTCGAAAAAGAGCTGGACAGAAACCTGGAACTGTTCAAACAACTGGAGTTGGAGAAAAAAATGACCGAAGCCATTGAAAAACTTCAAAAGCTGGCCGAAGAGCAAAAAAATCTTTCAGAAAAAACCACCGACGAAAAAAAGGATCAGCAGGATTTACTTGACCAGCAAAAAAAGATAAATGATGATTTTGAACAGGTAAAGCAGGAATTGAAAGACATGGAGAAATTGAACAGCGAGCTGGAAGACCCGAAAAAACTTGAAAATACAGATGAAAAACAAAACTCAATACAGGAAGAATTAAATAACAGTAAAAGCAATCTGGAAAATAATAAACGCAAAAATGCCTCAAAATCTCAGAAAAGCGCCGGCGACCAGATGGAAAGCCTTGCTAATGACCTGCAAAAAATGCAGGAAGAGATGCAAGCAGAAGAACTCGCCGAAGACGCTCAGGCGCTCCGTCAGTTGCTCGAAAACCTGATAAAGGTATCATTCAGCCAGGAGGGACTTATCGACAGGCTTAAAACAACGAATATTAACGACCCGAAGTACCTGAAAATAATGGACAAGCAAAAAGAGCTGAAAGATGATCTGAAAATGATAGAAGACTCCTTATTTGCATTGAGTAAAAGACAAAGCATCATAGAGCCTATTGTCAATAAGGAAATTTCGGCCATCAATGCGAATGTCGTAAAAATTTTGGATGCCTTACACGACAGAAATATTCCCCAAACACAAAAATGGCAGCAATTTGTGATGACATCTGTAAACAACCTGGCGCTTCTTCTTGCAGAATCTCTGGAACAAATGCAGCAACAAATGCAATCGATGTCAAGCAAATCGTGCAATAAAAAAGGAGGCAAGTGCAGTAAACCGGGTAATGGAAAACCCTCCGCATCGACCATGAAACAAATGCAGGATCAGCTCAACAAACAAATGGAGGGGTTGAAAAAACAACTTGAAAATGGCCAAAAACCAGGGCAAAACGGACAGCAATCCATGAGCGAACAACTGGCACGCCTGGCTGCCCAGCAGGAGGCCATCCGTAAAATGTTACAGCAGTATGGCGATGATCAGAAAAAAGAAGGCGTGGGAAATGCCGGAGAGATTAGCGACATGATGAAAAAAATGGAACAGACCGAAACCGACCTGGTAAATAAAATTATCAATAATGAGACACTGAAACGACAGCAGGAAATTTTAACACGCTTATTGGAATCTGAAAAAGCCGAAAAAGAAAGGGAACTGGACGAAAAAAGAAAATCAAATGAAGCAATTGAGAAAAATTATAGTAACCCTAATCAGTTTTTTGAGTATAACAGATTAAAATCGAAAGAACTTGAATTATTAAAAACAATTCCTGTAACTTTAACGCCGTTTTTTAAGTATAAAACCAATGAGTATTTTTATAAATTTGAAGATTGATGAAAAAGCATACGTTAAAAATAAAATCTGATCCGCACCAAATTCTGGAGGTAGAAAAATTCATAGAAGATATCTGTGATTATTATAATCTGAATGATTCATATTTCGGAAATATCATGGTTGCTGTAACCGAAGCCGTTGAAAATGCTATGATTCACGGGAACCATAATGATAAGGAAAAATACGTAACCATACAATTCGATTTTTCGCAAAAAGGTATCGATTTTACTATTGAAGACGAAGGGCAGGGCTTCGATTTCGATTCCATTCCCGATGCTACAGATGCCGAGGGGAACCCCGAGAAAAAAGGGACAGGAATTTACCTTATCAGGACTCTTGCCGATGAAGTCCGGTTTTTGGAAAACGGTAGCAAGGTCAGGCTGGTTTTTAATATCACCTCAATTAACAAGGAAGTTTTTATTAATAGGAAAAAGCATATAGAAGATTATTTTAAAGTAAAAAAGAATATATTCGAAAAAAACAACTAAGCCATAATGCCCGATTTTAATATTGACTTTTTTACTGTAAACATATCAGCGCCCCGTTTCCCCAGAAAATCAACCAGAGATTGGTTGTCGAAAACTATTCGAAAAGAAAACAAAAACACTACGTGTATTGAAATTAATTTCATTTTTTGTGACGATAATTATTTGTTATCGCTCAACTATGATTTTTTAAAAAAGGAAACACTTACGGACGTGATAACCTTTGATTATTCTGAAAAAAAGTCAATAAAAGGAGATGTTTTTATCAGTGTCGAAAGGGTGAAGGAAAATGCTGTAAAATATCATCAGAAAAAACAGGATGAGTTATTTCGTGTTATGGTTCATGGGGTACTTCATTTGCTGGGATATAACGATATAACAGAAAAAGAAAAGATAAAAATGACTGAAAGGGAAGATTTCTATTTGTCTAAATTAGGTGATATTATTCATAAAAAAAATGATAGAAAGCATGCCTAAAAAAGCAGGGTTGTCTTTTGTTGTGCTGATGGCATTATTTGTTGTCATTGTAATCCTGAGATTTGTATATCCGCCGGATAATGTTTTGACTTGGGATGTTTTCGGATATTATTTATACTTGCCTTCTAAATTTATCTATCACGACCTCGACCTTGTAAATCAGGCATGGTTAAATGAAATAATACAAAAATATCATACCACCGAAACTCTGTATCAGGCATACATTGCGCCAAATGGACAATGGGTTATTAAGTACTCAATGGGAATGGCCGTCATGTATATGCCATTTTTTTTAATGTCGGGTTTAGTAGCAAAAATTTCAGGTTTTCCTGTTGATGGTTTTTCAATGCCTTATCAATATGGCTTAGCAATAGGCGGATTAGTATATACAATAATAGGCCTTTATTTCTTTAGAAAAATATTATTAAAGTATTTTAATGATAAGACAACATCATTGCTATTGATATTGACTGTTTTGGGGACAAATTACATTCATCAGGCAACTGGCGGTAATTTGGCTCCCCATAGTTTTTTATTTTCTCTTTTTGCAGCTGCGGTCTGGTTCGCAATTAAATGGCACGAAACGCCCAAAAAACGCTATATGGTGCTGATGGGGCTTACTATGGGAATGATAATGCTGGTGCGCCCTACAGAGGGAGTATGTATACTTGTGCCTGTTTTTTGGGGAGTATATGATAAAAAATCATTATTTGATAAGTTCAAATTAATCAATGAGCATAAAATTCAGATAGTGTTAGGAATAATTTGTTTTGTTATTGTTCTTTTGCCGCAGTTTTATTATTGGAAACGACAAACGGGTAGTTATATTTTTTATAGTTATTTAAATCCCAATGAAGGCTTTGATTGGCTGAGTCCGCATATAGGGGATTTTCTTCTGAGTTTCAGGAAAGGCTGGCTGATATATACCCCCTTAGCAATACTTTCTATTTTAGGATTTATACCCTTATATAAAAAACGTAAGGATTTGTTCTTTCCGGTCCTTATTTATTTTATAGTAAGCCTGTATATTGTTTCTAGTTGGTCGTGTTGGTGGTATGCGGGCGGATGTTATAGCCAGAGGGCGATAGTATCATCATATGTTTTGCTGGCATTGCCTTTGGGATTTTTAATTGAATGGATAAATAGTTTGAACTCATTTAAGAAAGTACTATTATATCTCATTTTTACATTCTTGGTCCTATTGAATTTATTTCAATATTGGCAATTTTATAATGGCATATTGAAGGGGTATAATATGACAGGTAAATATTATGGGGCCATTTTTGGAAAGACCCGGATACCAGAGGGTGCAGAAAGCCTTCTTTTGGTAAATAGGGGGTTTAACATGAACGAAACAATGCCAAATCCAAATCAGTTCAGCAAGACGTTTCTTGGGTATTTTGATTTTTCTCATGTAGATCCTTCAGAGCCTGCAAATCTGGTAAAAGATATAAAAGATACAAGTAGTTATTGCCTTATGATGGACAGCGTAAGTATGTATTCTCCGGGGGTGTATGTTAAATATAAAAATGTAACCGGAGAGTATTATGCGTGGATTAAAGTACGAACCCGGTTTTTGCTGCCGGAAGCATATAATGAGCCTAACCCACTTATTGTTGTTACATTTCTTCATGAAAAACAATGTTATCAGTATTTTACGAAAGAATTAAAATATGAAGATGGGAAAAAAGGACTTTGGCAGGATTTCTCGGTGGATTATTTGACCCCGGAAGTAAGAGACGTAGAGGACACTTTACAGGCTTATATCTGGCATAGGGGGAAAAATCCGGTTTATATCAAAAATCTAATTATAGAAGCCTACCATCCAATTGAGCCGTAAATATTTGATTGTCTGTGTTTTAAATGTGTGTTTCACGTGAAACGTCGCTATGTTTTTAAAAAAGTATGATATTATAATAGTTGGGGGAGGTCATGCAGGATGCGAGGCTTCTGCTGCGGCTGCAAAAATGGGCGCTTCGGTTTTATTGATCACCATGAATATGGACATGATCGCCCAGATGTCGTGTAACCCTTCCATTGGAGGGGTGGCAAAAGGCCAGATCGTCCGTGAAATTGATGCCCTGGGCGGAAAAACCGGGATCGTCACCGATGAATCAATGATACAGTTTCGTATGCTGAACAGATCAAAAGGGCCTGCCATGTGGAGCCCCAGGGCGCAATGTGACCGTATGCTGTTTTCTGAAAAATGGAGGCAAACCCTTGAAAAAACTGACAATCTCGATTTCTGGCAGGATGAAGTCAAAGGGATATTAATAAAAAATGGAAAGGTAACAGGAGTGGAAACACTGCTTGGAATAAAAATTTTTTCCAAAGCAGTTATCCTTTCTTCGGGAACTTTTTTGAACGGATTGATTCATATTGGAGAAAAAAATTTTTCTGGCGGGAGAATGGGCGAAAAGGCCTCCATGGGATTAAGCGATTCCTTGGAAAAGGCTGGTTTCCGGAAGAACAGATTGAAGACAGGAACCCCGGTCAGGGTAGATGGCAGAACTGTAAATTTTAATAAATTAATTGAGCAAAAAGGCGATGAAAATCCGGGGAAATTTTCTTACACCGGTACCGCATTTCTTAAAAATCAAAAAAGTTGTTTTCTGGCTTATACGAATGAAGAGGTGCACGGAATTCTGAGTTCCGGATTTGAAAAATCGCCACTTTTTAAAGGCAGGATAAAAGGAAAAGGACCCAGATATTGTCCTTCCATCGAAGATAAAATTGTTCGTTTTTCAGATAAGAACCGTCATCAGCTTTTTCTTGAACCGGAGGGCTGGAATACAGTAGAATATTATCTGAACGGTTTTTCATCATCCCTGCCCGAAAAGGTACAATTAGATGCTCTCAGAAAAATCAAAGGGTTTGAAAAGGCTAAAATATTTAAACCAGGATATGCCATAGAGTATGATTATTTTCCACCGGATCAGTTAAATTATTCTCTTGAAACAAAACTCGTTGAGAATCTCTACTTCACAGGCCAAATTAATGGAACAACGGGCTATGAAGAAGCTGCCGCGCAAGGTTTGATGGCAGGCATAAATGCTTATAATAAGATTAATAATAAACCTGAATTTATTCTCAAAAGATCGGAGGCTTACATCGGAGTGCTGATCGATGACCTTATCACAAAAAGTATCGATGAGCCATACAGAATGTTTACCTCAAGAGCTGAATACCGTATCTTGCTGCGCCAGGATAATGCAGATATACGCCTGACCAAATTCGGGCATAATCTCGGACTGATTTCCGATGACCAAATGAAAAAGTTCCGGAAAAAAATAAAAAAAATAGAATTATTAGCAGATTTTATTAAAAAAGAAACTTTAGATCCGGGAGAAATTAATCAACATTTGGTTACGTTAAACACACCGGAAATAACTCAAAAAACAAAAATTAATAATGTTCTTTTAAGGCCTGAGGTAGGTATTTTATCTTTGGTGCAGGCTGTCGAAAAATTGAAAAATTTTACAATTGAAAAAAAAATAAGCGACAGGGAAATTTTTGAAGAAGCCGAAATACAGATAAAATACAATTCATATATAGAAAAAGAAAAAGACATCGCCGATAAAATATCTAAGCTCGAAAACATCACTTTGAATAAAAATATTAATTATAAAAAACTTACAGCCCTGTCGATGGAAGGCAGAGAAAAATTATCTTTGCATAAACCAGGTACCATTGGACAGGCATCGAGGATTAGCGGTGTTTCTCCTGCAGATATAACCGTGCTTCTTGTGTATCTGGGCCGATAATGTTTCACGTGAAACTAAATGAAATGGAAAATATAAAATGTTGTGATCTGTGTGGAAATACTACTTTTTCAGTTTACCTGGAATCAATGGATCATTTCCTTACAAAAGAGAGGTTTACAATTGTAAAATGTGAAAAATGCGGGTTGTTATTTGTAAACCCCAGGCCTTCTGCTTCTGAGATTTCAAAGTATTATAAGTCGGAAAATTATATCTCACATTCAACAAAACAGCAAGGTTTTTTAGATAAAATTTATGCCGTTATAAGGAAGAAAAATCATATAAAAAAGTATAAACTGATTGAAAAATATAGAAAGTCAGGATCTATTATTGATATCGGTTGTGCAACCGGAGAATTCCTTGATTTTTTTAAGAAAAAAGGCTGGGACGTAACAGGGGTGGAGCCGGATGAAGACGCCCGTAATTTTGCTACGGACACTTACAAATTAAATGTTTTTGATGAAAAAACCATTCGGGATTTGGGCGAAAAAAACTACGATGTGATAACAATGTGGCACGTGCTGGAACATGTTTCTGATATTAATGAAAGAGTTTTTCAACTCAACAGAATATTAAAAGATGACGGCATCGCCGTGATTGCTGTTCCAAATCCCCAAAGTAAAGATGCATCAGTTTATAAAACATTTTGGGCGGGTTATGACCTGCCCCGGCATCTTTATCATTTTTCTGAAAAAACGATTACAGCGCTTTTTGAAAAAAAAGGATTTCGCCTCGTTGAAAAAATACCTTTGGTTTTTGATGCATATTATATAAGTATCGTAAGCGAAAAATATAAAACCGGAAAAAAGAATCTGATCAAAGCTTTTTATTGCGGTTTAAAATCGAACATGTGGGCAAAAAGAAATAATGACGAATTTTCAAGCCTTATTTATGTTTTTAAGAAAAACGGCTTAAAATAAGCCCTTATAACGAATTGACACCCCTTTCTGATATTCTTGGTCGCCGAAATTGAAAAAATGCGTCAGATTGATTAATTTTAAGCCGTTTTTTAAGGTAGAAAAAAATTTTTTTTAAAAAAAATGAAAAAAAATATCAATAAACGTATTTTTTTTATCGCAATCTTTTTTTTGTTTCTGGTAATACTGAACTTTTTTTATAAAGAAAATATTTTTGATGACCAATCAAAGAAGAATGTATTTGTAAAAAAAGTAGAAAAACAAATTCAGCGAAAGGAAAAAATCGCGGGTAAAATAATTGACGAAATTTTTGAAGACTCAAAACACAGTCTTCCGCAAAATTTATTTTCAAAGAACAAGATTCTTGAAATTTCCGAAGAGGAGGGAATAACTTTTTTAAAATATAAAAACGATTCTCTTGTTTTTTGGTCCGATAATATATTTCCTGCTTTTGTTTTACTGGATAAAAATTCTCCGGACAATAAAATTGTTAAAAACGACAATGGCTGGTATTACCTGATAAAAAAGAAAAAAAATGAAGAGACATGTTGTGCGGCAATTCTAATAAAACATAATTATAAGTACGAAAACGATTATTTAAAAAACAATTTTAATCACGATATAGGGGGAAATATTGAAAGTGTTGAAATTTCTGATGATTTGCAGGAAGATTTTGTAAAAAATTCTGAAGGCCAAAAACTTTTTTCCTTAAGCTTTGAAGAAAAAGCAAGCTATTCCAATACAGAACAGGCTGCGGTTTTGATAATATACTTTCTGGCATTTTTATCTTTAACGTACCTGCTGTGTTTAATTTACAAAAAATTATACATCAGAAAAAGGATAGGAAAAACAATGTCCGTTTTTATGTTCATTGCAACAATGGTAGTTATCAGGGGCTTATTTTTCTATTTAAAACTTCCTGACGGTATCTATAAAACAGATTTTTTTGGCCCTATCTTTTATGCGTCTTCCGGACTTTTGCCTTCTTTGGGCGATCTGCTGATCAATACACTATTATTTTTTATCATTTCTGTTTCTATTTATAAAAACGCCCCTTATGATTTTGCTTTTGTCAGGAAAAAATGGCAAAAAATCATCACGATACTGGTAATAATTTCCTTGTTGTCGGTATTTTTTATGTACATCATTTCCCTGGTCCAGTCACTGATTCTCGATTCCACAATTTCATATAATTTAAGCCAGCTATTTACTATTAACGGGCTAAGCCTGATTGGCCTGCTCATCATTGCATTACTTTTATTATCGTACTTTTTAGTGGCAGTCGTGTTGTTCAAATTTTGCACAAGCCTGAAGATAAATATTGCTTATGCGCTGATATTCGTAATCCTTAATGGTATTTTGTGTGTAATTTACAACCTGTTTGATTTATTAAGTTGTTATCCTACGGCTTCATGTTTTGTACTATTTGGTGTACTTTATTTTCTTTCACGAAAGAAAAAAGAAATAAAAATTCATTATTATGAAATCATCGCTTATCTGTTAATATTTACGTTTGCAACGTATTGCACTCTTAATATTTCAAATAAAAGTAAAGAAACAGAAAAACGCATATCGCTTGCCCACAAGCTTTCTTCTGGCGAAGACCCCCTCGCTGAAAACATCTTTAAGGGTGTTCAGCAACAAATAATTGGTGATGGGGTATTAAAAGAAAAACTCAGCAAATACCCGCTGAGCGAATATGAAATCAAGGAATACCTTACTAAAAAATATTTTTCTGGGTATTGGGATAAGTATAAGGTACAGATCACAGTCTGTAATCCGCAGGACAGCCTTTTATTTGAATCGGGCACGGAAAAACAAAACTGTAAATTATTTTTTGATAATTTGATAACCAATTTTGGCGATTCTGCTTCATGCCACAATTTATACGTACTGGATTATGGTACCGGTGGAAACAATTATTTGTCCAGGCTTGATTTTGTAATAGATTCTTCGCTGTTATATTTGTTTATTGAATTGAACTCAAAGTTTATACCTAAGGGCCTGGGCTATCCTGAATTACTGATTGATAAAAAACTTTTCATAAATACCGATCTCTCGAATTATTCATATGCAAAATATTATAAGAACAATATAATTGATGCTTATGGAAAGTATTATTATTCAACAGATTTTAATGTTGATAAATCATTATTTGTAAATGATGTTTATTTCTTTAACAATAATGGATACAATCACTTATGTTATAAGTCAGACGAATCCTCCATGATTTTGGTCAGTAAAAAAAATGGAAACAGTTTAGATGTCCTTGCACCTTTTTCCATTCTGTTTATCTTGTTTTTAGTTGTTATCCTGATATTTTGTTTGTTTGAAATAATACTACCGAATCTTAAAGAACTGAGTCTCGACTTTAAAAACAGGCTGCAAATCGCTATGGTGTCTATTATTCTCATCTCTTTTCTGATTATAGGCGCTGTGACCTTTTATTTTATTCGGAATTTAAATGAAAATAAAAATATAGAACTGCTTAGCGAAAAGTCAATGTCGATACTTACTGAAATACAGAATAAAATAGGAAATAGCGATACAATAAGCGACGAAAAACTGGCGATCCTTAACACCTCTTTGATCAATTTTTCAAATATATTTTTCACAGATATTAATGTTTTTGATGCAAAGGGCTTTTTGGTATCATCTTCAAGGCCGCAGATTTTTAGTGAAGGATTGTTGTCTGACAGGATGAATCCGCTCGCATACAATCAGTTAGCTGGCAAAAAGAAAACAATTTATATTCATAAAGAAAATATTGGGAAACTTAAGTATTATTCGGCCTATGTGCCTTTCTACGGCATATCAAATAACGTGTTGTATTACATTAACTTACCGTATTTTGCCAAAGAGAGCGAGTTGAAAAGGGAGCTATCCTCATTTTTAACAACTTTTGTCAATATTTATGTGATAATCATAGCAATAACAGTAATTATTGCTCTTTTCATCGCAGGAAGAATCACGCGACCGCTTAATGTGATCAGGGAAAAAATTGGAAATATTAAGCTTGAAAAAAAGAATGAAAAAATAATCTGGAAAAGGAAAGACGAAATAGGAGGGCTGATTTCTGAATATAACCGGATGATAGATGAACTGGCCGAAAGCGCAGAAATATTGTCCCGGTCCGAACGTGAAAGCGCCTGGAGGGTTATGGCCATGCAGGTAGCTCACGAGATAAAAAATCCGCTCACCCCTATGAAACTCAGCATACAGCACCTCGAAAGATCATGGAAAGATCATGCTCCTGATTGGGATGAAAGGTTGGAGCACTTCTCTAAAAACATCATCGAACAGATCGACAATTTATCGGCTATCGCCTCAGAATTCTCATATTTTGCTAAAATGCCAAAACCCCAGAATGAAAAAATAAATATTTCCGATCTTATTTCAAATTCAATTTCAATGTTCATGTCTAATACCGATATAAATATTTTATTTGAAAAAGATAAAGCTCCTCATGATTGTATGGTATTTGCCGATAAAAAACAGTTAATCAGGGTAATGAACAATATTCTGAACAACGCAATACAGGCTATCGGCAAAAAGAAAAACGGGCTTATCGAAATCGGAATTGATATAAAAGAACCCCGGGTAATTATTTATATTAAAGATAACGGTACGGGAATTTCAGATGAGATGAAACCTAAAATTTTCACTCCAAATTTTTCTACAAAATCCGAAGGCATGGGGCTGGGATTGGCAATAGTGAAAGGTATTATTGAAAATTCGGGTGGCAATATATGGTTTGAATCGGAAGAAAAAACAGGAACCACCTTCTTTATTGAACTCCCATTGTTTGCTTCATAAAACACTGAATAACAATTAGATATTATTTTCAAATTGTTTCAGAAAACGGATGTCGTTCTCAGAGAATAGCCGCAGGTCTTTTACAGCGTATTTTAGGTTTGTAATACGCTCAATCCCCATTCCAAAAGCATATCCTGAATAGACATGGCTGTCGATACCGCAATTTTCAAGTACATTGGGATCAACCATGCCGCAACCCAGAATTTCCACCCAGCCGGTTTTTTTACACATCTGACAACCCTTACCACCGCAGATAGAACAAGAGATATCCATTTCGGCAGAAGGTTCTGTAAACGGGAAATAGGAGGGACGTAACCGTATTTGTGTATCGGAACCAAACATTTCTTTGGCAAAATACAGGAGCGTCTGTTTAAGGTCAGCAAATGACACATTCTTATCAACATACAAACCTTCTACCTGGTTGAAAAAGCAATGTGCGCGTGCAGATATGGCCTCGTTGCGGTATACCCGCCCCGGCATCAGGGCGCGCAAGGGAGGTTTTTGGCTTTGCATAAGCCGGACCTGAACGGATGATGTATGTGTACGTAACACAATATCAGGGTTTTGCTCAATGAAAAAAGTATCCTGCATTTCACGGGCCGGATGATCAGGCTGAAAATTCAATGCCGAAAAGTTATGCCAGTCGTCCTCAATTTCAGGGCCTTCAGCCACGGTAAAACCTATTTTAGAAAAAACCTGGAGGATTTCATTTCTGATAATAGACATGGGATGCCTGGCGCCATAATTTCCGAAACCGGCATTCAGTGTCAGGTCTGACAGATCAGCCCCCTGCCCGGATGAAGCTGCTATCCCTTTTTTTAATTCAGTATATTTTTCTGTAGCGGCCGTTTTTAGCGCATTAAGAAGTTTCCCAAGCACCTGTTTTTGTTGGGGTGGCTGCGATTTGAATTCTTCAAAAAAATCATTGAGAATACCGTTTTTGCCAAGAAATTTTATGCGGAATTGCTCGAGCTCATCGGGTTTTGTGGTGAAAAATACTGCTATTTCGTCAAGATGACGCTTAATGTTCGTTTCCATTTTTTAAATTAAATTATAATTCTGAAGGCTTAACCCGGTATTGATTCAATGTTGAAGAGTACTTATCATTTGATCTCAATAATTTCCATAGTAACATCTTCGATTGGTTTGTCGCCGGGCTGGGTTTTGACAGCAGCAATCTTATTTATCACATCAAAGCCTTCGGTAACTTCGCCGAAAACAGTGTAAGCGCCATCAAGATGGGGGGTTCCACCCACTGTTTTATAAGCTTCGCGTTCTTCTGCCGTAAATTTTTTATTCAGGCTCTGTTCAAAAGAATTTAGTTGGGCATCCGTATACACATTTCCCTGAACAATATAAAACTGCGAACCCGAAGAAGCCCGTTGAGGATTGAATTGGTCGCCGATACGTGCGGCAGCCAGTGCCCCGAATTTATGAAAATATTTGGGTAAAATTTCTGCAGGGATCGTGTAGCCGACATCAGCAGTGCCACTTTTAGCGCCGCCGCCCTGTATCATAAATTTATTAATTACACGATGAAAGATAGAGCCGTTATAAAAACCTTCTTTAACAAGTTTCACAAAGTTGTCGCGATGTTGCGGGGTGTCGTTGTAAAGTTTAATGGTGATATCGCCCATGCTTGTTTTAATCAAAAACTTTTTTTCTGTAACTGCCTGGTCAACTTGGCTAAAACCGGCCAGATTTATAAGAAACATGCCCAAAAAGAAAACAATAATTTTTTTCATAATGATAATTTTTATAAATTTGCGAATAATTGTAAAACAAAATGATTTAATTTGCGTATAAATTACGCAGAACAAAATTAAAAAAAAATACAACAATGAAAATATTTATCCCTAAAAATGTCTTTGCCCTTATCATCGTAGTAAGTCTGGGGTTTCTTGTTTTTTATGGCTGTAAAAAAGACAGCACCGACTGTACAGTAATTATCACTGCAAAACAATTAAACGATACCAATGTAACTGTTTCCTATGCCGATGTCATTATTGCGCCTCAGTATCAAGATGTGCGGGTCGACGGAAAAACGGATATCGCCGGGATATTTGAACATGTTTTTAAGTATGAAGGAATACTTGATGTAATTGTTTTTAAACCCATTGAAGGCACCCCCGATTCGCTCATCGGACGAGGGGTTATCCGCCTGAAACCCGGGGAAACAACAATAAAAACAATCTTTTTAAAATAATTATTCTTTTCCGCTTTCGTTTACGGCTTTATTATAACAGCTTCTGCAAAGAGGCTCGTAGGTATCAGTTTCGCCAAGCAACACAAGTTTGTCATTTTCAACCATTCTGTGCGACACATGTGCCAGTTCTCCGCAATGCAGGCAGATAGCATGTACTTTTGTGACATATTCTGCCGTGGCCAGTAATGCCGGCATGGGGCCAAAAGGTTTTCCCAGAAAATCCATGTCAAGGCCGGCAACGATGACCCGGATACCCCTGTCGGCAAGCATATTGCATACATTTACAATTTCGCTGTCAAAAAACTGTGCCTCGTCAATGCCCACAACATCAACGTCGGCAGTAAGCAAAAGGATCTGAGAGGATGACTCCACCGGAGTGGAATGTATAACGTTTTCATCATGTGAAACCACATTTTCCTCATCGTAACGGACGTCAACAGCCGGTTTGAAAATTTCCACCCGTTGTTTTGCGTATTTTGCACGTTTCAGACGGCGTATTAGCTCTTCTGTTTTACCCGAGAACATGGATCCGCAAATTACCTCAATAAAGCCTTTTTTATGAGTTTCGTTGGTTTTTTCAATAAACATGGGCGGGAGTATTTATTTTTTATAATTTTATGCCTGTAAATTACTGCAAATTTAGTATTAACCTTTAATTTTTCAAATATGGCAATCAATCTTGTTAAAGGAGAAATAAAAATTATTCTGGAAACACTTACAGAACAAGTAAATACAATCAGCCAATACGAGGGAAAAATTCCACAGATCGAATTGGACATCATTATGGCAAATATCCGGAAATTATATGAAAGATTTTACGATCTAAACGACATTAATAATAAGCATGTTGTTGTTAAAACGGAAATCATTGAAAATCAGGTGCCGGAAAAAAAGGAAGAAAAACCTGAAACCAGAGATAGCGTTGATAAGAAGGAGGTAATTACCGATCAGGTCCCTGATACAAAAGAGATCATTTTTGAAATTGGCAGCGTTTATGATACGAACGATTCTGTCCAAGAAGCCAAGCAGAAAGAAAAGACGGAGATCACCACAAAGGAACAATCTTCGCAGGTTGAACCACCAAAAAAATTAAAAGTAGAAAAAGGAAAGACAGAAGATCTGTTTTCTATGACTGAAAAAGAAACTGTTGCCGACAAGTTTAAGGAAACCAACAAATCGGTACATGAAAAAATAGCATCGGAAAAAAACGATAAAACGGTAGCCGAAAAAATTGGGAAATCTTCAATACCCAGCCTGAAAAGCGCGATAGGGATCAATGATAAGTTCCTTTTTATCAATCAATTATTTAAAGGAGACCTCCAGGGATATAATAAAGCGATTGATAAACTGAATGCATGTACTAATATTGAACAGGCCACCACAGCACTCGAAGAACTACGGGCTGTCAACAACTGGGATAATGGCGATGAAGCCTACCAAAAACTTGAAGATCTTGTTATAAGAAAACTCCTTTGATTTGAAAAAGTATCTTGTTCTTTTTGTCAGCCTGTTAAGCTTTTACCATCAGTCTGTTTCGCAAAATATTGACTATGCGCGCGGGGTGATAGACACCCTGGCTTCGCCCGGATTTTTTGGGCGCGGGTATGTAAATTCTGGCGAAAAAATCGCGGCTGATTATATCGCCGGGCATCTTAAAAGGTCGGGCATAAAAGCATTTGAACAAGGATATTTACAGCCTTTTGATATCCGGATCAACACCCTTCCTGGCGAAATGGAGCTGAGGGTCAATGATAAGGTGCTTATCCCGGGTGTAGATTATGTGGTGTATCCAAATGCCCGGAAAACAGACACCATATACAAGACGAAACTTCTTAATGAAAAAACCCTGAGTTCTCCGGGAAAGATCAGGAAATTCAACAGGTTGAAACTTGCTAACACCGCGGTCATAATAGATACCGGTTTCAAGGATATTAAAAATGAAAAACTTGCCGAAGCGGCGGCATTAATAAGTATTACTGACGGAAATGTTTCGTGGCATGTGTCTCATGCGCAGGAACAGGTCCGGCAAGTAAAGATCAGTATGAAAAGGGGCGCACTTACGGAAAAAGTGAAAGAGATAGGCATAACGGTTGATGCCAGGCTGCAGGAGAATTATCCTACACAGAATGTGGTGGGCTATTTGCCGGGGAAAGTCTATCCCGACACATTTCTGGTCGTCGGCGGGCATTATGATCATCTCGGCATGATGGGCGATAAAACGTATTTTCCCGGGGCTAATGATAATGCCAGCGGAACAGCCATGCTGCTTGATCTGGCGCAATATTTTTCTGATACAGCCAATATGGGGAAATATTCTATAGCCTTTATTTTCTTTACAGCGGAAGAAGCCGGGCTGCTTGGTTCGGAATATTATACCGGACACCCGTTATTTCCTCTTAAAAACATAAAATTCATGCTGAATATCGATATGGTCAGCACCGGAAGCGACGGAATTAAAGTTGTAAACGGCAGTGTTTTAAAAAAGGAATTTGAACAATTGAAATTGATAAATGAGCAGCATAATTACCTTAAAACCGTCAGTGAAAGGGGAGAGGCCGCCAACAGCGACCATTATTTTTTTTACAAAAACGGGGTAAAAAGCTTTTTTATTTATTCGCTCGGCAGCGAATATAAGGAATATCATACCGTAACCGATAAAGCAGCAGGTTTGTCGCTGACGAAATACAACGAAATTTTTAAGTTAGTGGTGGATTTCATTCATAGTTTTTGAAAAGCAAACCCACCATCATTTTATTGCATTTGTAGTGCACGCAACATTAATTTTTACTCCTTACTATAAAAATAACGCCCTAAGCAACCTTTTTTCATTTACTGCTGTCTTTTGTATGTTAAACCCTAAATTGTGCGAGGTGTTTGTAATAACCCTTCAAACCCTCACACCGCGAAAAAGTCCCTTTATAAGCAGCCCCAGTCCCGGGGCTGTTTATTTTTAACCCGGTTCCTGACGGCTTAAAATAACGCGCATAGGTTAATAATTACGTGTCAGTGTCTCCTGCGTCCTTAAATCAAAGATCGTTGATCTCCTGCGACCTGATGCGGCCTGGCAATGATATTCTCAATAAATATCCACCGCCAATTCCAAACGGACATAGAATGACTCAGGCTGCTTCAAACATAGATCGCTATTCTTTGATCCATCATAAATCACAAATCGTTGATCATTATTCTTAGATCATTTT
>DAOQAF010000035.1:0-32376 GCA_035353775.1 Bacteroidales bacterium
GAAAGTGAAGTGGCAACATTCTCCACTGGCAGCCAGTTTTAAGCAAGTAAAATATTGCATCAAAGATTTCCCTGATACTATGTTTACGTTTTCTTTCATCATTTAAAAATTTTTTCATAACTTGCCATTGATTTTCGGTTAGGTTGGTTGGGTAATTTTTCATATCAATATGACTTATTTGGTTAATAATCATAAAGATACGTCTTATTATTCAGCCAACCTGCTGATTATCAATTAGTTGTTAACATACTTATACACATTGTTTTATTTTTTAAAAAATCCAAACAGTTTCTTAATAATGGCACATTACGTCCTGCGGATTGCTGCTGTGCTTAACTGCATTAAATAAAAGAAGTACTGTTTCTGTCCACTGCGTTACTATCCACGAAGGACGGAGCGCATTGCAGTAAGCCTTGGCATTAGCAACCGGGCATCTTATTCTATCCATTCTGTAAAAACGCTGTTGTCTATCTTTTTTAATTCATTAATCATTAATTTAACACATTCTATTGAAGAATATGCATCTGTTTCCCAAAGTGAGTCCTTCTCTTCTGGTAAGGATTCTTTTATTATTTTATACTTGTCATGCACTAATTTATTTCTTAAAGAAATTAATTCTGAAAATAATGCAAAGGCTTTACCACCTAAATCAATTTCCTGCCCAGTAATGAGCCTTGGTAATACGATCCACTTTGATTTTAAATCAAGATTATCAAGATGCTTTTCAAAATAATTCTTTGGCAATTTTTGTGAACCATAGTAATTAATATAGGATTCAAGCGTCATTGCACTAAAAATAATTGTAGTTATTGCCAGCCTTTGGGTATTATAAACGATACTTTTCACGATGTATTCATCTTCAAGCGAAATATCATCTTTTTCAAAGAATTTATTTAATTCTCGAATTTTATTGACAGATTCAGAAGCTGTGAAATAAAAAGTAGTATAATTAATAGAATAAAATCCTCGATTTTTACCATATTTACTCATATCATCTTTTTTTATTTGAACTTATCCCATAATTTTACCTTCTGATCAATTTCTACTTTTAACTTCTCAAAATTACTGCCAGTAAGAGCATTTGCAACTGCTTTACATCCTGTATAATCATATGTAGCTCTAAGACAATCTGAGGTAATATTTAATTCATTATTATCATAATCAAATTTTATTTGACCATTATTAAAAGTTGTGTCAGGTCCGAATAATATATTATTTTTATCTTGCCGAACGCACATTACATTTGAAGCATCAATTGAACCTATTGATTTTGTTAAATCAACATTATTGGATATTGCTAATTCATGCCATTCGATATATTTCTTAAAGAAGCCTACAATTTGGCTAAAATGAGTCGAAGGAATTGTCATGTAATTTACAGTCGAAGCGAGTGGACTATATTTATCAAGATAAATATAATCAACAAAAACGATACTAATAATCGCTGATGAAGTAGCCTCAATGGATATTGTATAATGCGGGTCAAAAATATTTATATTCTGTAGGTCGATAGGGGTGGAGAAAATGGTCTTTTTATAGACTTGTCCAACCGCATTTACGGATGATAGCATTAAAATCAAATTGAAAATAATCAAAGAACTTATTTTAAAAATAATCATTGTTTGCAAGAATTTTTTCATAATGAAAAATATTAGTGGTTAATTTTGTTCGTCACGGAAATTTTTGCCTTGTTGCTGCATTATTTGTTTCTAACAAACTCCCTTTTTCAATTGTTTCTTTTGTTATAGGATAATCTTCACTTTTCTTATTTCCATAATAGATACTTATAAATATTAAACAATGTTCACAAACATAATTGCATATTCATTAGTCGTTATGTCGATAATGAATCATTGCTATTTAATACTTTATCCTTAGCGAATTTCTGTTTACAAGCACAAAAAAGGATCACTAATGTTACCACCTCGTTTAATTGCTTTTAAGTTCTCATACATCATGGCAATACTTATTTCGGTTTGCTTCTAACTCAAAGGTATGCACAAAGTCCGCCGCGGCGGATGACTGTTTTCAAAACAAGAATAACGATGAAGTCGGACATTATGGACAAACTCTATTTAATGATGTGTATCCATCCGAATTTATCAGGCTCATCGCCATATTGAATGGCACGCAGCCTGTTGTACAATTTTGTTGAAACAGGACCGGCATTGCCATCCTTACAATACTCGTACACTGTTCCGTTATCGCGGTCCTGAATTTTTTTGAGAGGCGAAATAACCGCTGCAGTACCACATGCGCCGACTTCCTCAAATTCGCTGAGTTCTGTAACTGGCACGGGTCTTTCTTCCACTTTCATTCCCATATCTTCAGCAAGGGTCCGGAGGCTCATATTGGTGATCGATGGCAGGATAGATGATGATTTTGGTGTAACGTAAGTATTTCCTTTAATACCAAAGAAATTAGCAGGGCCGGCTTCGTCAATGTATTTCTTTTGTTTTGCGTCGAGGAAAAGGGCCGTTGAATATCCTTCGTCATGTGCGCGCATACCGGCAACAAGACTGGCAGCATAATTACCACCGACTTTTATCGTTCCTGTTCCCAGCGGAGCTGCACGGTCGTAATCTCTGATGATCTGCGCAGTTACAGGTTTAAAACCTTCTTTAAAGTAAGGGCCGACAGGGGTGACAAAAATCATGAACATGTACTCGTCAGCAGGTGAAACACCTACCTTGGCCCCTGTGCCTATCAGCAATGGCCTGATATAAAGGGATGATCCTGTTTCCTGTGGCGGAACATACGGCATGTTCAGTTTTATGACTGTTTCCATAGCTTCCTTGAACAGTTCAAGGGGAACGGGCTGCATCAATATTCCGGCAGCAGAACGCTGCAATCGTTTTGCGTTTTCTTCCCAGCGGAATACGCGGATATTTCCATCTTTGCAACCAAAGGCCTTCATACCTTCAAAAGCTTCCTGCCCATAATGAAGACAGGTAGCTGCCATATGCATGTTTATGTATTCCAATGAAGAGATCTCGAGTTTGCCCCATGAGCCGTTACGCCAGTAACAGCGTACATTGTAAT
The DNA here is from genome assembly GCA_035353775.1 of Bacteroidales bacterium. Lineage (GTDB taxonomy): Bacteria > Bacteroidota > Bacteroidia > Bacteroidales > CAIWKO01 > CAIWKO01. Next base: position 3,043 of record DAOQAF010000035.1, read on the forward strand.
CGGTTTTCACGTAACCGAAAGGCAGGTTTTTCCAATCAATATTTGACATAGTTTTAGAGTTTAATAGGTAAATAAAACGTGCTAATTTAGAAATATATTCAATGCGAAAAGCATTATCAGGAAATTTATTTTAACCCAGATTACGCAATAGGAACGTAGTGAACTATTGAGTAGCGCGCAGGATTGCGGGTTGAATCTGCCCGTCCCGCACACGAACCTGTCCCGCACCGAAGGTCGGGAGTGTCGGGGGGTAACCCCGACTTAGTAAATGTTCCTGGCAATTTTTAATTGCCGGGATTACAGTTACTTTGTCGATTCCGCATTAAAAATTAATATTATAAGTTATTTAAAAACAGTTAATTATACTTAATTATTCCTAATGCTACGTATTAGAAAATCTTTAATGCGGAATACGGGTTAATGACCAAACCCGAATGCCCGGGTAATAAAACACATTAAAAAAGCGGAGATTTCCCCGCTTTTTAATTTTTTACAAAAGTGCTTTTATATCATCATCCGGATTTGTGATGCCTCCGATCTGGAAATTTTCGACAAGGACTTTAATCACGTTCGGAGATAAAAACCCGGGCAGGGTAGGGCCTAAATGTATGTTTTTCACACCGAGATAAAGCAGGGCAAGCAATACAATAACTGCTTTTTGCTCATACCATGCAATGTTGTATGCGATGGGCAGTTCGTTGATGTCTTTCAGTTGGAAGACTTCTTTTAGTTTCAGCGCGATCAATGCGAGAGAGTAAGAATCGTTGCATTGTCCTGCATCCAGCACTCTTGGAATGCCGTTGATATCTCCAAGCGGTAATTTATTATAACGGTATTTGGCGCAGCCTGCTGTAAGTATGACAACGTCTTTAGGCAGTTTTTGCGCAAACTGGGTGTAATAGTCACGGTCTTTCATCCTGCCGTCGCAGCCGGCCATCACCACGAATTTGCGGATAGCGCCGCTTTTCACGGCTTCCACTACTTTATCAGCTAAAGCAAATACTTGTTCATGGGCAAACCCGCCGATGATTTCACCTGTTTCAATTTGTGCAGGTGGCTGGCATTTTTTTGCGTGAGCTATAATCTCAGAAAAATCTTTTTTCCCTGTAAGTTCACGGTCGGCAATGTGTTTAAATCCGGTAAAGCCTGCTGCACCCGTAGTGTATACCCTGTCTTTGTAGGTAGCATTTGCAAGTGGTGGGACAAGACAGTTTGTTGTAAAAAGAACAGGGCCGTTGAAGGTTTCAAATTCTTCACGTTGTTTCCACCATGCATTACCGTAGTTGCCGGCAAAACTTTTATATTTTTTAAAGAAAGGATAATAATGTGCAGGAAGCATCTCGCTGTGGGTATAGACATCTACTCCGCTGCCTTCGGTCTGGTCGAGCAGGTCTTCAAGGTCGCGCAGGTCGTGCCCGCTGATCAGTATCCCCGGTTTGTTGCGCACACCGATATCTACTTTGGTGATCTCCGGATTGCCGTAACGTGAGGTGTTGGCGCCATCCAGCAGGGCCATCACATTGACGCCGTTTTTACCACATTCCATAACCATTGAAACAAGGTAGTTTGCATCAAGATCGTCGCGTGTGATCTCGGCAAGTGCGTGTTGAATAAAAGTATGCAACTCTTCATTTTCAAAACCTAAATTGGAAGCATGTTCTGCATAAGCGGCCATACCTTTGAGACCAAACAGGACAAGGTGCACAAGTGAACGAATGTCTTCATCCGGATAAGATAAGGTTCCTATGGTTGTTGACTTTTTATCAAATTCTTCGTTTGAAACACCGGACCAGACCGCAGCATCATGCGTGATATTCGAAACATCTACGCCTTTTGACAGGCATACGTTCTTTATTTGCTCCCGCCATTCAAGGGCTTTGCGTATTCTCGCGTAAAAGGCATCTTTATCAAAATTGGCATTGGTAATTGTTGTAAATAAACTCTCGATCACAAACCTGTCGAGTTTATTATCGGTAAATCCGGCCTTGCGGGCTTCCGTGCTGTATAATGATATACCTTTCAAAATATGGATCAGCATATCCTGAAGATTTGCAACATCTTCTTTTTTTCCGCAAACACCGCTGATGGTGCATCCTGTGCCCTTTGCGGTTTCCTGGCACTGATAACAAAACATGCTCATAATTTTCCTCCTTTTTTTAATTGTAAATATAATAAATTAAATCCATTCTTCTTTTAAAATTTTCCCCTGAATGCTGATGTACACTGCTTTAACGGGAACTTTGCGTGAAGCATGCTGCAGGGCCATTTTTGTAATTTGTAACAAACCTCCGCAACAAGGTACTTCCATCATGATGACCGTGATCGTATTTATTTTTGATTCGTCGATCATCATTTTTATTTTTTCGATATACGATTCGGTGTTTGAATCAAGTTTCGGGCATGCGATGGCTAATGATTTTCCTTTGAGGAAGTCGTTGTGAAAATTGCCGTACGAAAAAGCCACACAATCTGCGGCTATTAAAAGATCCGCGTTCTGAAAATAGGAAGCCGCCGGGTTGAGCAGATGCATTTCAACCGGCCATTGGCGCAATTGTGTTTCGACAATGGTTGAGGAACTGCTGTTGTTGTTACTTTCATTTTTGGTGAAATCCATCATTTTTGATCCGGGGCAACCGCCGCCATGGTGATGTCCGTGATCTGTATTATGTGTTTCCATTTTGAATTCGTTTATTATTTCGGGAAATATGTTGTGGTCCTGCAGGTATTGTATGCCTTGCTTTACATATTCTTTTTCGTTATGATCGCGCAAATGGCGGAGGTGTGCCATGATGGTCGCTTTTCCGGATTTGGTGATACGCTCCATCACCTGAATTTCGCTGTAAGGTTGTGCCTCCCGTTCTTCAAGGGTGATGGCTCCTTCGGGGCATTCCCCAATGCAGGCGCCTAAGCCGTCGCAAAACAGTTCGCTGACAAGCCGTGCTTTGTCCTCAATTATTTGCAGGGCGCCTTCGTGGCAGCCACTCACACAAATGCCACAGCCGGTACATTTTTTTTCATCGATCTTAATAATTGTTCTTTTCATATCAGTTTTAATTTGTATTTATCATAAATAGGCAAATAAATATGCAAATGTATAAATAATAGTTGAAAATACAAAAACATTTTTTATTCTTAATAATAAAAAATTTAAATCCAGGATGTTAACGAAGTAATTTATAATAAGAGGGAATAGGGGATAATTATTTTGTCAGAAAAAAAAAGGAAATAATGCCAATTCTTAATGGGCATCTCTAATAACTTGGATCGGGCGCCTCTAAAAACAAAAAGTTCGAGGCAGTCAAAGTTCTGAAAACCGCAGTGTACTGATCGTACATGGGGATTTGAAGAACGAAGACGAACGAAGAAATTTGAAGTTTTTAGAGGTGCCCTTAATATAAATTAGTACAGAGGCTAATTTATATTTTAGAAAGGTAAATGCCGCTCTTCAATATGTTTAGTCCCGCTTTTGGCGAGGATATTACATATTGAGTATTGGTATTACATCAGGTCGCTGATTTTTTTATTTCTAAAGTATTCGTGTAATTCATCAGTTACCTTGTGAATGATGCCTCCCATCATACATTCATCGAACGGGCAAATCTGATGGTCAAACGGACATTTCGAAATGGCCATTTCCCCTTCAAGGGATTCATAGACATTCAGCAGTGAAATATCCTGGGGCGATTTATTCAGGATGAAGCCTCCGGCGGGGCCGCGTGTGGATTTTACGAAATTGTCCTTAACCATACGTTGCATAACCTTAGCAATATGATTTTTGGATGCCCCGGTAAGCTCGGACAATTTTTTTACATTCATGTTATTGTTTTTAGACCGTGCGATCAGCACGATAACATGTATCCCGATCGAAGCTGCTTCTGAAATGCTTACTATATGTGACATGGTGTTTGCTTTTTAATTTATATCGTGTGTTTTTTTTCAAAATAATTGATGGCAAGTTTTATAAGCTGATAGCAAATAAAAATAAAAAGAGGCCAGCTCAGGTACCAAATAACAGATGCTAAAAATGAATCGTACATATTTAATTTAATTAATATTTGTGTTCTGAATCAAACATTTCCTGTCTGTCGATCTTCTTTCTGTCGATAGCCCTCCAGGCAAAAAATATATAAAGGATAACAAAGGGGACAAACAGTGAAACATAGCTCATTACCGTAAGCGTGTATTTGCTTGACGAACTGTTTTCTATGTTCAGTGAACTCTGCAAATCGGCATAGGAGGGATAAAAACATGTATGGTTAAGGCCTGCCGCCAATAGTAAGGCAAAAACGGTCAGTATTGTGCCTGATCCTGAGAACCAGATACCTTTTTTGCTTTTCTTGATTAGGGTACTAATGATACCCGTGAGTACCAGCAATACTCCTGCGAGGAAAATGATGAGTACTGCAGGCATTTCTAACAGATTGTGCAAATATTTATTGGGCTCTCTGGTAACTGTACCCTGATTATCATAAGCAAAACCATCCTGTAAAAGCAGCATAACTACGAATGTCAGGAAGAACAGGAGAAACACAGCCGTATTGTAAATGAGCTGTTTTTTGGAACGGGCATAAATAATATCATCATCAATATTATTAATAAAATACAAAGCGCCTAAAACCCGTGCCAGCGAAAATACCGCAAGTCCCAAAGACACATTCCTGAAATTGAAAACAGCTTCGAGGCCGCGGGTATTATTGAGCCATTCCACCTGGTTCATTTCGTTCAGCCTGAAAGCAGATCCGGTGAAGAATGTCCCAACAGCAAGGCCGATAAGAAAAATGCCGATGCTGCCGTTGATAAATAAAAAGGTTTCATAAGTTTTTGAGCCGAGAAAGTTACCCGGTTTTTTCCTGAATTCATAAGATACAGCCTGAATGATGAAGCAGAATAATATAGCTATCCATACCCAGTAGGCTCCGCCGAAGCTAGTTGCATAAAATTTTGGAAATGCGGCGAACATGGCTCCCCCAAAGGTTACCAGCGTGGTAAAGGTAAATTCCCACTTTCGCCCGGTAGCGTTGACAAGCATGGTTTTTTCTTCTTCGCTTTTTGACAAAGAGCCAAACAGGGTTTGCCCGCCCTGGACAAAGCTCAGGAAAATGAACAGGGCTGCAAGCAGCGAAACGATCACCCACCAATACTGTTGCAAAAACAAATAACTGCAGCTTTCAAACATTTTCGCCTCCTTTCGGTCCTATTTTTATTTGCTTAACCATGATGCTGATTTCGGCTATTAAAAGCACAGTGAATAAAATGGCAAAAAGTATAAATGTTGTCATAACGGCTGTTGCGTCTATATGCGTGGTGGCAACAGAAACAGGGAGCAGGTCCTGAATGGCCCAGGGTTGCCGGCCCACTTCGGCAACAATCCATCCACTTTCGGATGCGATGAATCCGAGAGGGAAGCCAAACATCAGTATTTTTAATAGGAACTTTTTATTGCCAACTTTGTCTTTCAGGGTCAGATATAAAGCGGCCATAAACACTAAAATGAAAAGAAAACCCAGCATTGCCATGATATGAAAACTGTAAAATGTCATGGGCACGTTGGGTATGATGTTGTCGGGGTGGCTCAGGTAGCCATAGCCCATATATGGCTCATTGGCCCGGAAAATTTGCAGGGCAGAATCAGCTTTGGTTTCATTTTTTGATTTTTTAAAATCTTTGAATGCTTTAAGTGATGCCAGGGCCAGCCTGCCTTTTTCCATTTTTTCGCCGGCGGACAGGATGTTTTTTTCTTTGTTACCATCGGTCAGGTCTTTAAGGCCGGGAACATAGGCGTCTGCAGTGCGGTAGCCCAACAGCGACAACATTTTAGGAATTTCGATTTTGAAATGGAAATTATCGATGCTGTCTTTATTGGCTCCTGATTTCAGGATACCTAATGCGATAAGCCCGGCGCCGTCTTTTCCCTGGTAAAGCCCTTCCATGGCAGCCAGTTTGGCAGGCTGTTTTTGTGCAACCATGTATGCCGAACCGTCGCCGGTCATCGCCACAAATAATGCGGACATCAAACCAAACACAGAGGCGATGATCATGCTCTTTTTTGCCAGCATCAGCTCGCGTTTTTTGAGCAGGTACCACGAACTGACACAGACGACAAATAAGGCGGCCACGACATAGGATGAGGTGATCGTATGTAAAAATTTGTTTACGGCAACCGGCGACAGCAATACTTCCCAAAAATTGAGCATTTCGCTTCGGGCGGTTTCAGGATTGAAATGCATGCCAATCGGGTATTGCATCCACGAATTGGCTACAAGTATCCATAAGGCGGAAAGGTTGGATCCGAAAGCCACCAGCCAGGTTGACGTCAGATGGAATTTTTTACTGGTTTTTTTCCATCCGAAAAACATAACAGCAATAAATGTTGATTCAAGGAAAAATGCCAAAATGCCTTCGATGGCCAGCGGTGCGCCAAAGATATCCCCGACAAACCAGGAGTAATTTGACCAGTTGGTGCCGAACTCAAACTCAAGTATGATCCCGGTGGAAACTCCGATAGCAAAATTGATCCCGAATAATTTCATCCAGAATTTTGTGATGCGCCTCCATTCTTCTTTTCCTGTGCGCACATATATGGTTTCCATTATCGCGATCATAAAGGAAAGCCCAAGGGTGAGGGGTACAAAAAACCAATGGTAAATAGCCGTTAGTGCAAATTGAGCCCTTGACCAGTCTACTAATGCTAAATCAATATCCAAAATCACAATTAATTTGTTTTAGGTGTTGTAAGTTGTTCCATAACATAATTTCCGCGCTGTTCGTCATTTTCAAATCGTGTTTTCAGAAAATCCGGGAAGAAAAAAAGCTTAAGGATAACGAACATGATAAAAAGTTTAATCAGAATAATAGTCCACAGTTTTTTTCCGACGGTCATACTACAGAAGCCCTCATAATAAAAATAGAAAATTTTCCGAAATATAGTTGATATTTTTCTGACCATTTATTTGCAGTTGACCGAATAATATTTTTTGGCTGTTTTGTCGCCCAAAGAAGCTGCTTTTTGTATATCGGAGCACCCTTCGTATTTTCTGCCTGCATTAATTTTTGCGATACCGCGGTTTAAATAGGCGTCAGGGCTTTCCGGTTCAAGTTCAATCACTTTGGTGTAGTCCGCAATAGATTTATCGAACATGTTAAGGTCATTATAAATATATGCACGGTTAAAATAGGCGTCGGCATATTTTTCATTGAATTCGATCGCTTTTGAATAATCGGCTATGGCCTCGTTTGTTTTCATTACCAGGTCATAATCGTATGCCCTGTTGTAATAGGCTTTTGCGTATGTTGAATCCAGGCTGATGATGTCTGTATAGCTTTTTATTGCGGCATCATATTCTTCCATGTAGTCGTATAGTTGGGCAAGAGCCTCATATCCGGCAACGGACCGGGGGAGCAGGGTGATGAACATTTTATAATCATTCATTGCTGAGGAATCCTTACCCGTCTTTTGGTATAAAAGGCCTCTCTGATAATAAGCATTCGTAAAGTCAGGTTTTAATTCAATGGCTTTGTTGAAGTCAGCAAGTGCATTTTCATTTTTATTTATTTCAATATAGAGCATTCCCCGGTTAAGATAAGCGTTGACATCATCCGCTGTTAAGGCAATAACCTGCGAATAATCGTTGATAGCCTCTTTGTACTTTTCAAGTTTTACATAGCAGATGGCACGGTTAAAATACGTATCGCCATGGTCAGGTTTGATTGCCAAAGCCTGTGTATAGTTATCAACAGCCTCGTTTATTTTGTTATTCTGAAAATTAGTAAAACCTCTGATCAGCAACTCATCAAATGATTGTGATTTCGCGGCCAAAAAAATAAAGAAAAAAACAAAGAAAAAAAAAGTCTTTTTGTATTTCATCTGAGTAAGATTTACAACAAAAATAGTAATTATTTTTATTGGGCTAATAAATACCTAATTATTTTTTCATCAGCAGTTACATGGCAAATCCATAAGAAGGTATTTTCCGATTTTTCTTATGTGTGCCTACCGCGTAGGACTCCCTGCCTCCCTGTATTTTTGCCCGAACCTGCGAGATGGCTCATTAATGATCCCGATATTTTCCTAACCGCCTAAAACCTCCTGACCTACCAGGCTCACTTACTTCCAGACAACCCCATAATTTTGTTCCAAAGCCTCCAGTCTTTTCATGATTTCTGAGTTTTGCGCCTCGAGTTTTCCGATTTGTGATTTTTGTGATTCTATGATTCCCTGTTGTTCCTGTATGGCTTTGGTGAGCACAGGCACAAGTTTTTCGTACGACATGCTCCACAGTGTGTTTTCCTCATTTTTCGGTTTGTTGACTATTTCAGGAATAATTTTGTAAATGTCTTGAGCAATAAATCCGATGTTGTTTACACCTGCATTATCTACCACTATTTTTCCGTTTTCCGTTGTTGAGTTGTGTTGCAGGTAGCTCACTGGTTTTAGTTTCAGCACAGCATCAATACCGTAGTTGATTTCTTTAACATCGCTTTTTATCCTTTCATCCGAATAGGTGGTCCAGGCGTAAGCCCGGCCTGAGCCGGTTCCAATTACAGTGCTGTTGGGTAACTCAATGGCATAGTTTGGATTGTTCACAGACTGTATCCCGATGCGGCCGTTCTTGAAATTGATATTTCCTGCCTGGTAAATATATATGTTTTCTGATGTATTGTCAAACCCGATGGCGCCTTTGTATATGGCATCCTGAAAAAAGTTCATTTCGGCCAGGGTGCTGTCAGCTGCAGCTATCCTTATTCTGGCAGTTCCGCTGGTATTTCTCACATGCAGCATTTCAACGGGAGCATCGGTACCAATACCTACTTTGCCGTTTTTCATTACGGTCATGGCATTGCTGAGCGCCGTGGTACCGGTACCATTACCGATAACGAAAAGCCGGTCGCTGGTATTCCAGGTGGTGGAACTGCCCGGAGTGTAAGAGGTATTATATCTTCCTACCACCATTTCATAGGCCGAGGGAGTTGTAGTAAAACTTCCCATAGCTATAGAATAATTACCGGTAGTTGCCGTATTGTTACCTATTGCCACAGAGGTGGAGCCTGAAGCAGTACATTGATAACCCAGGGCGGTAGCGTATTGGCCAAAAGTTGTTGTACCATAGCCGATAGCGCTACCTGCTAAATTATTAGCGTATGCCATCCATCCGAGAGCCACGGAATAGGTTCCCAACGCGGTTGGATTATATCCGGCAGCAAAGGAATAATTACCTGAAGCCATTGCCGCCCAGCCCAGAGCCGTAGCATTGGTTCCTGAAGCCTTTGAGCTACTGCCAAAAGCGGTAGAACCCTCTCCCCAGGCTTTGGCTAAATCACCCATGGCAACAGAATAGTTTCCAAAAGCCTGACAATAATAACCCGAGACAGTTGAATAATTTCCTTTTGCCCTGGTATTGTAACCAAAACCAGCCGAAAAATTTCCTATGCTATCCGTATTCCAATATGCCCCATCAACATATCCGGCTCTGAAAGCTGCTTTATCCGGGTACCACATCATGCGTGTACCCGCCCCTGATGCCGGCGCTGCACCTGGGTTTGAGGATTTAAATGAACCTTCAAAAAGCACATTGCCTCCGCCGGTGGTTGTGCCCGATGTATGTAACAAGGCAGCAGGGACATCCGTACCTAAGCCTGTGTTTCCGTTTTTTAATATGGTCATCGCATTGCTTCTTACAGTGGAAGATGTACCGTTTCCAATAACAAACAGGCGATCAGTAGAAACCCATGCTCCATTATTTCCTGTTGATCCGACGAAGTTGTACTGACCAATAACGGTTTCGCAAAACGATGGTGCATAGGCGTAATTTCCAATCGCAGTAGATATAACGCCTTCCGCAAAAGAATGGCTGCCAATGGCTGTTGAACTCTGACCGTAAGCAGTAGTAGCATTACCCATAGCTGTTGAATAATAGTCAGAAGCTGTTGTATTATTTCCCATTGCGGTTGAAGCAATACCGGTAGCAATAGTTCCATAACCCATGGCAGTGGAATAATTTCCTGTTGCTGTAGTTTGGTCACCCATTGCTGTAGCGACAATGCCTTTTGCTTTTGTATTGAACCCGAAAGCTACTGAAAAATTGCCTATGCTGTCTGTATCCCAGCAATTGGGATTGGAAGCAGCAATATGTCCTGCCCTGAACGCTCCTTTATCGGGATACCACATCATGCGCGTACCTAAGCCTGATGCCGGCGCTGTGCCCGGGCCGGAGGACTTATAGGATCCGACAAATAATACATTCCCTGCTCCGGTACCTGTACCGTATGTCTGTAGCAATGCTGTGGGTGCGGACGTTCCTATCCCGACATTGCCTGTATTTTTGTTATAAATATTCTGACCCGCTGTATCCCAAAGGCTCGAGGATAAAAATTGTCCTTTCGTAATGAAATCATCATTATCAACGGCATTAGCACCTGATACCGTGCCTGTAAACGCTCCATTTCCGGTTACCTGAAGTTTAGAGGTGGGCGAAGATGTGCCTAATCCCATATTTCCGTTTTTTAAAATTGTCAGAGCATCGCTTCTTGAGGTAGATCCAGTGCCATTGCCAATTACAAAGAGACGATCGCCCGAAATCCACGAAGTGCTGCTTCCGGGTACGTAAGTTGTATTACAGCTTCCCATAGCAGTTTCACAAAATGATGGTGAAACGGTATTATAACCCAAAGCCATAGAACTGGATCCCGAAGCAGCAGGACTGTAGCCCAAAGCAGTTGAATAATAGCCTGAAGCAGAAGCATTGTAACCTCCGGCTGTTGAAAATGGCCCGGAAGCAGTGGTAAATGATCCAAATGAAGTGGAGAAATTGCCGGTTGCATTAGTAAAATATCCAATAGAAACTGAATTATTTCCTTTGGCATTCGAATTATTTCCCATGGCGATAGAGTTATCTCCTGAGGCAGTTGTTGTGTTCCCCAAAGCGGTAGATGTATTGCCTTTGGCTTTTGTGTTAACACCAAATGCTGTGGAAAAATTACCAATACTATCTTTATCCCAGAATAAACCGTCTGTATATCCTGCTCTTATAGCTGCTTTATCAGGATACCACATTAATCTGGTTCCGGCGCCTGATGCTGGTGCAGGCCCGGGGCTTATCGATTTGTAAGATCCAGTAAACAGTACATTGCCTTCACCCGTACCGGTACCATTTGCATGCAACAAAGCCGATGGAGATGTTGTACCAATGCCAATGTTCGTGCCATCATTATATAATTTACTGTTCGCTACCCAGGTGGTTCCGTCATGTCGCAATGTTTGTCCTGTGGTTCCGCTTACCAATGGCCCGGTGGCACCTGTAGCACCGATAAGTCCTGTTGGCCCTGTGTTGCCTTGTATGCCTTGAGTGCCTTGCGCCCCGGTAGGCCCCTGAATACCTTGCGCCCCTGCCGGTCCTGTTGGTCCGGTTGGTCCAGTCGGCCCGACATAAGCACTGGCTGATTGCCAGCTTGCAAGACCATTAGCATCAGATGTCAGCACTTTGTTTGTCCCTTGTGTGCCATCTGTTATCTTAATTGAGCCATTAACTTCCAGTTTGGAGGACGGCACCGATGTTCCGATACCAATATTGCCGTTTTTAAGTACCGTCAATGCATTACTTCTGGCTCCTTCCGTGGTTCCGTTACCAATAACAAACAGCCGGTCAGTTGAATTCCAGGCTGACTGACTAAGTGGAGCATAAATCGTATTATATGATCCTATCACGTATTCATCATATGATGGAGCTGTTGTAAAATAACCCATTGCTGTGGAATAACTACCTGAAGCAGTCGTCTGAAATCCCATGGCAATTGAAAAATCTCCAGAGGAATACGTATTCGGGCCAATCGAGGTGGAGTAATTTCCAAATGCATTAGAAAAACTGCCCAAAGCAGTTGCGTACATACCCTTTGCTTTAGAATCAGTTCCCATAGCAACCGAAAACCAACCAATACTGTCTGTTTCCCAATTCAATCCAAAAACATGTCCTACTCTGAAAGCTGCCTTGTCTGGATACCACATCAGGCGGGTTCCGCTTCCGGATGCGGGTGCTGGACCCGCATTGGACAATTTATAGGAGCCGGTAAACAAAATATTGCCATCCCCTGATCCTGTGCCGTTGGTATGAAGCAATGCAGCAGGCGATGTTGTGCCTATTCCAATGTTTGTCCCATTATTATATAACTTGCTATTCGCCACCCAGGTAGTTCCGTCATGCCTCAATGTTTGTCCCGTAGTCCCGCTTACCAATGGCCCTGTAGCACCTGTATTGCCCTGTATGCCTTGTACACCGGAGGGGCCTGTAATTCCCTGTAATCCCTGCGCTCCGGTAGGCCCTTGTATTCCTTGCGCCCCGGTGGGTCCCTGAATGCCTTGTAATCCTTGTTGCCCGGTAGGCCCCTGAATACCCTGTAAACCCTGCGATCCTGTCGGTCCAGTAGTACCCGTTAAGCCCTGAATACCCTGAGCACCCTGTAATCCTTGTACTCCGGTAGGCCCTTGTATTCCTTGTGCCCCGGTGGGTCCCTGAATACCCTGTAAACCCTGTGAGCCTGTCGGTCCGGTCGGACCCGTTAAGCCCTGAATACCCTGAACACCCTGTAATCCTTGTACTCCGGTCGGCCCTTGTATTCCTTGCGCCCCGGTGGGTCCCTGAATGCCTTGTAATCCTTGTTGCCCGGTAGGCCCCTGAATACCCTGTAAACCCTGCGATCCTGTCGGTCCAGTAGTACCCGTTAAGCCCTGAATACCCTGAGCACCCTGTAATCCCTGTACTCCGGTAGGTCCTTGTAATCCTTGTGCCCCGGTGGGTCCCTGAATACCCTGTAATCCTTGTTGCCCTGTAGGCCCCTGAATACCCTGTAAACCCTGTGAGCCTGTCGGTCCGGTAGCACCCGTTAAGCCCTGAATACCCTGAGCACCCTGTAATCCCTGTACTCCGGTAGGTCCTTGTAATCCTTGTGCACCGGTAGGCCCCTGAATACCTTGTAACCCTTGTGCTCCTGTGGGCCCGGCAGGCCCCTGTGTTCCTAACACCTGAACCCAGATACTTCCGTTAAAATACCAGAAGCCAACTCCACCGCCACTCATAGCAGCATTGGTATTATAGACCAGCAATGAAATTGCAGGACTCGGAATAGTTGTGATATCATTAATGGAAGTTAATGAAACCCGCGGGATCAATAAGCCTTTTGATGTGTTGCTCACATCGAGTATGGCTGAAGAATCAGCGGGTGCACCGCTGTTATTTATAGATACACTTTGCTGTGAATAGCCATAAAATGAGCATAACAGGCAACTTGTGATCAGTAAGGGTTTTATAAGCCTTTGATCAAATGCGGAAATGAAATTAGTTATTAGTTTCATAAGATTATTTTTTTATAAAAATATAAAAAAATTATAATATAAAAAAATTAACATTTCGGCAGAAATAAAAATACCGTATTTGGTGCTGCCGGTTATAGTGAAATATCTCTCCCGAAGCGAAAATCCATCACCTCTGACCGTAGTTTGTAGATAAGCCGGTTTTGTTCTTAATGATCATTTACGGGGCTTTTGCCTCCTCTTTTATGGATGAGGGTCACAAATAGCCGAACGTTGCAGGCTTCCGGATACCTTGAAATATTAAATATGATAAATAGACCAGATATGATGAGCAATTCTAACTAAAGGTAATTTTATCAGAAAGTTCATTGACATCGCCCGGTTTGCGGGGAAAAAGTTTTTTCAGATGAATTCCGGTTTGATGAATAACTTCTATGATGCCGTCAACATAATTCTGATTGCTAATCTGGTTCAGGAATTTCTGGTTTATCATTACCCAAAAGTCCTTTGGGATTTTTGTTCGGATGCCATCATCATAATAAATGCAAAATCTTCTGTTTTTCAGGGCCAGGTATATTAATATGCCATTGTGCTCCTCTGTATGATCCATCTGAAGTTTCAGGAACAATTCTGCGGCTCTGGCTTCGCAGTCTCCGGTATGGTTTTCTTCGATATGAACCCGAAATTCTGCTGATGTATCAAGTTCTGCAAGTAAAATCTCCTGTCTGATGTCGTCGATATCAATATCTGTAAAAAGTTCAGGTATCCTGCTCATCATGGTATTAGAGACATACTCCTTTTAATGAATCCGGACAGTTCTTCGCCTTTCAATAGATTTTGTGCCAGTTTAGCCAGATCGAAAAACTGTTTTATCAGATCATTTTGTTTTGTTTCATCTGCTTCGTTGAGTACTTTCAGCATAAAATCATTGTTTGTATTCACAACCAGATTGTATGTTTCCGGGAAGTTTGCCATAAAGGGCATTCCGCCACCTCCGATGGCTGCCATATCTTTCATGCGGCGCATAAATTCGGGCTGGACGATCGTAAAAGGCATATCTTCCGATTGTAAAGATTCAAAATTCACATGGAATTTTTCTTTGGGGACATTGCGTTCAATGATCTCTTTTAGTTTGTTCTTTTCGTCTTCGTTGATCTTCGACATGGCAGCTTCTTCTTTGGCAATTAGCCTGTCTACGGTATCAGAATCTACCCTGGCAAAGGTTGAATTTTCCAGTTTGTGTTCGATCATGTTAATAAAATGCATGTCAAGTGGGCTGTCCATAATCAGCACATCATAACCACGTTCGCGGGCACTACTGATAAAGCCGTACTGTTCTTCTTTGTCTGAAGTATACAGGTAGACCAGTTTTTTGTCTTTATTGGTCTGCAAAGCTTCGATATGTTTTTTGTATTCTTCGAAGGTGAAATATTTATCTTCGGTATTTTTAAACAAAAAGAATTTTTCTGCCCGTTCGTAGAATTTTTCGTCTGTAACCATACCGTAAATGATGAAGATTTTCAGGTCGTCCCACTTTTTTTCAAAATCTTCGCGCTTATTCTTGAACAAATCTTCAAGCTTGTCGGCTACCTTTTTCATGATATGCGAAGATATCTTTTTTACATTGGGATCGCTCTGCAGGTATGAACGCGACACGTTAAGCGGAATATCCGGAGAATCAATAACTCCATGCATCAAGGTAAGAAAATCAGGCACGATGCCTTCAACGGAATCGGTCACAAAGACTTGGTTGCAGTAAAGCTGTATCTTGTCGCGCTGCACTTCAAAATTGCGCTTTACCTTAGGAAAATAAAGGATACCGGTGAGCTTGAACGGATAGTCCACATTCAGATGAATATAAAACATAGGTTCTTCAAAATTCATCGGGTACAGTTCGTGGTAGAAACTGTTATAGTCTTCTTCTTTAAGATCTGCAGGCTTTTTTGTCCATGCAGGATTTATGTTGTTGATTATGCGCGGTTTTTCAACTTCCACGCGCTTGTCGTTGCCGTCTTTGTCTTTTTCGCCTTCAACCTTTTCCCATGTTTTTTCCTTGCCAAATTGAATAGGAACAGGTAAGAACTTGCAATATTTTTTCAGGATTTCCAGTACCCGGGATTCCTGACAATACTCTTCAGAATCTTCCCCAAGATGCAGAATGATTTCTGATCCGCGTTCCTGGTTCTTTAATTCAGTCATGGTATATTCCGGGCTGCCATCACAGACCCATTTCATGGGTTTGGTGTCGCCTTCTGTCTGATAAGTTTTGGTGCGTATTTCCACCTTCTTCGAAACCATAAAGGCCGAATAAAAGCCCAGACCAAAATGTCCGATAAGAGCCTGCTGGTCGGCTTCACTTTTGCCGGAGTATGTCTTCAGAAACTCTTCCGCGCTCGAAAATGCTATCTGGTTGATATATTTATCCAGTTCTTCAGCCGTCATCCCTATGCCCCGGTCTTTTACTGTCAGCGTTTTTTTCTTTTCGTCCACACTAACCTGAATGGTCAGGTCGCCAAGTTCCTCTTTGTACTTTCCCATTGATGAGAGCATTTTCAGTTTCTGGGTGGCATCAACCGCATTTGAAATAAGTTCCCTTAAAAAAATGTCATGGTCGGAGTATAAAAACTTCTTGATCACAGGGAAAATGTTTTCTGTCTGAACGTTTATCTTTCCTTTTTGCATAATGGTAAAATTTTTAGTTTAGCCGGCATTATTCAAAGTATATGCCATGGATATTGCACTGACAAAATGACCATAATGATTTTTTACTTCCTGGGTGACTGTTTTCAGCTCAGGCTTATGCGTAGCCCCCCATCGTCACTGAGTACAAAAGCTTTTATTATCTTTGTAAAAAACTATTATGAGACGACTTATTTATTATTGTATAATTTCTCTAATATTTTGCTCAGCTCCTTTCGCTCAAAATATCGACAACTCCGTTATCTTGTTAAAAAATGAAATAGAAGCATTGAAAAAAGATCCGGATTTGAAAAATGCTTCCTGGGGATTTTATGCTGTTGAAAATGAAACAGGAAAGCAGATATGTGCTTATAACCCCGACATAGTGCTTGAACCGGCTTCGGTCATGAAAATTGTTACGACAGGTGCGGCGCTTTCCATATTAGGGTCATCTTTTGTTTTTGAAACTAAATTAGAGTACTCTGGCACCATTGATTCGGCTGGAAATTTACATGGAAATCTTTATATAAAAGGCGGCGGAGACCCCACAATAGGTTCACAGCGCTTTGATAATACGGTTGGTATTGACAGTGTTTTTTCAGAATTTTATCGTGCACTCCGGCAAAATCACATTCTGCATATCAATGGAGCTATTGTGGGTGATGCCTCTGTTTTTGAGGAAAATCCGGCGGCTGGAAGTTGGTTGTGGGAAGATATCGGCAACTACTATGCTTCGGGAGCTTATGGCTTGAATGTTTATGAAAATTACTACCGTTTGTATTTTGATGCGGGCCCCAGCATTGGCAGCTCTGCCAAACTCACAAAAATGAAACCTGTAATGGATGATCTTACTTTTATTAATCATGTGACAACAGCGGAAGCCGGCAGCGGCGACAATGTGGTCATTTACGGTCAGCCATATACGGATGTGAGGATACTGGATGGCACGGTCCCGTATGGAAGATCCGATTTTGATGTCGACGGCTCGATACCTGATCCCCCCGGGTATTTTGCAAAATTGTTTTCGTCGTACCTATATAATAAAGGTATTAAAGCGGATGGTCCGGTTACAACCGACAGAATGACGTCATGGGACAATATAACGGATACTGCGGCCAGAAGACAGATTGCCAGACATCTTTCGGCGAAACTTGGCGAAATAATAAAGCCTACAAATACCAAAAGCGTAAATCTTTTTGCTGAAGCTATTCTGAAAGTGCTTGGGATGAACAAGAAAAACGAAGGTTCGTTAAAAGCAGGAATTGAAGTCGTGAAAAATTTCTGGGCATCAAAAAATGTCGACCTGAAAGGCTTTGAAATGGAAGATGCCTGCGGATTATCGAGAAAGAATAAGATTAGTACCCGTCAGTTGTGCGAAATGCTCAGAGTACTCAGCAAAGAAAAAACGTACAAGGTTTTTACTCAGTCGCTCCCGGTGGCAGGTCAATCGGGAGGGATGGCTTCGATGTTCAAAAATACGGTTGCCGAAAAAAACCTTAAGGCAAAAACCGGCAACATGGACAAAATAAAATCCTATGCCGGGTATGTGACCAATGCAGGAGGCAAGGAGCTGGCTTTTGCCTTGATTTTCAATAACTACACCTGTTCAAATGCTGAATTGAAAAAAATTTCAGAGAAATTATTGTTACTTATCTCACAAACAAAATAAGCCGGCTTTTACTTTTTTCTGTCGTTTTGTCATTATTCCGTGTCATGTTCGAATGAATTTCACCTGTTATTTATGCCATATTTTCCCGAAAATACCTGGCGAAAATATTGGCATAATGCTTGAAATAAGCTCGCAAAACCAAATAGATTTAATCAGAAAGGAAAATATAATATGGGAAAAATTATTGGAATTGACTTAGGAACAACTAACTCATGTGTGGCAGTTATGGAAGGCAACGAACCCGTTGTGATCCCCAACAGCGAAGGCAAGCGTACAACTCCCTCTATCGTTGCTTTTACGAGCAATGGTGAACGCAAGATAGGTGACCCTGCAAAACGCCAGGCAATCACTAATCCGCAAAACACGGTATACTCGATCAAGCGCTTTATGGGGGAAACCTACGACCGCATGACCAAAGAGATCAACCGGGTATCGTTTAAGGTGGAACGTGGCGAAAACAATACGCCGAGGGTAAAAATTACCGACCGCCTATATACCCCCCAGGAAATATCAGCCATGGTGTTGCAGAAAATGAAAAAAACCGCCGAAGATTATCTTGGCCAGGAGGTAACCGATGCCGTTATCACTGTTCCGGCTTATTTCAGCGATTCGCAGCGTCAGGCTACCAAAGAAGCCGGAGAAATTGCCGGGCTGAACGTCAAGCGTATCATCAACGAACCAACCGCTGCTGCTCTCGCCTACGGCCTTGACAAAAAAACTGTCGATCTGAAAGTGGCGGTGTACGACCTTGGCGGCGGCACTTTTGATATTTCAATTCTCGAATTAGGGGAAGGCGTTTTTGAAGTAAAGTCAACCAATGGCGATACCCACCTTGGCGGCGACGACTTTGACCACAACGTGATCGAGTGGCTGGCAGAGGAATTTAAAAACGAAGAAAATATTGATCTGCGTAAAGACCCTATGGCATTGCAGCGCCTAAAAGAAGCTGCCGAAAAAGCCAAGATCGAACTTTCAAGTTCTGCCGAAACAGATATCAACCTGCCGTACATCACCTCGGTAGACGGTGTGCCAAAGCATTTGGTAAGGAAATTAACTCGTGCGAAATTTGAACAATTATGCGACGAGCAGTTCAGGGCAACCATAGAACCCTGCCGCAAAGCACTGGCGGATGCCAACATGAAAGCTTCGGACATTGATGAGGTTATCCTTGTGGGTGGCTCAACACGTATTCCAAAGATACAGAAAATGGTGGAAGAGTTCTTCGGAAAAGTCCCTTCCAAAGGCGTGAACCCTGACGAGGTGGTGGCTGTAGGAGCTGCTATCCAGGGCGGAGTTCTTACCGGAGAAGTAAAAGATGTTTTGTTGCTTGATGTTACCCCATTGTCACTTGGTATTGAAACGTTAGGCGGTGTAATGACCAAGCTTATTGAATCAAACACGACCATTCCTATAAAAAAATCAGAGACATTCTCAACCGCATCCGATAGCCAGACCTCAGTTGAAATTCATATATTACAGGGTGAAAGGCCTATGGCTCAGGGAAACAAGAGCATCGGACGTTTTCACCTCGACGGAATCCCACCTGCACCCCGTGGCATCCCACAGATTGAAGTTACTTTCGATATTGATGCCAACGGAATCCTTAATGTATCGGCCAAAGATAAAGCTACCGGAAAATCGCAGCAAATACGCATCGAAGCTTCCTCGGGCCTGAACGATCAGGAAATTAAACGCATGAAAGATGAAGCTGCTGCTAATGCTGAAGCCGACAGGGCAGCCAAAGAACAGGTTGATAAGATCAATGCTGCCGATTCGATGATATTTACCACCGAAAAGCAACTGAAAGAATACGGCGATAAAATTCCGGCCGAAAAGAAAGCTCCTATCGAAAGCGCCCTGAAAGAACTCAAGGATGCTCACCAGAGCAAAAACATTCCGGCGATTGATGCTGCTCTCGAAAAAATGAATGCCGCATGGCAGGCGGCCAGCACGGAAATGTACAATGCTACACAGCAGGGACAGGGCGCAGCACAGGACCCCGGGCAGCAGCAACAGCAGCAAAATCAGCAACAAAACCAGGGCGGTGGCGGCAACGACAATGTTACTGACGTTGATTTTGAAGAAGTTAAGGATAAATAATCATAAGGGTGAGTAATCACCCTTTTTTTTGAATAATAATTAATACATTTGTAAAAAAAATACTATGAAAAAATTTTATTATTTAATTCTGTTATGTGTAATCATGCTGACAGGATATCAGGCATCTTCGCAGATTTTCATTTCGGCTATGATGCCAAACCCGGCAGGAACTGATTCTGCTGATGAATACGTTCAATTAATTGCTACAGAAAACATTGATTTTGCAACAACTCCATATTCAGTAGTGATTTTAAATAATGGGGCAGTAACTGCTAAAGGATGGGCTAATGGCACGAATATCTCTTACAAATTTAATCTTACCAACGGCTCTGTTAACACAGGAGACGTTTTTTTTGTTGGCGGCGACAGAAAATTAATTAATGGTACAGGATCTACAGATATAAGCGGCTTGACCTGGATTCGAGCCATTAAAACATCTACAACAGCCGGAGATGGCTTGGGAAACTTCAATTCCACGGGCGTTTTTGGTAATGGTGGTGCCAATGCCGATGGCGCTGGTGTATTTTTGGGGACTACAATCGACTCAACAAGTATTCCTATTGATGCCCTGTTTTTTGGTTCATCCATCGGAACAGCCTATGTTGCCGGACCTCCGGAAAAGGGCTATCAGGTTCCTACAAACGATCATTTTGATCATGCTCAGGGATTTTTTGGCGCAGGAACAAATACTTTTTTTTCATCATGCACCAGTCTGCAAGATACCCTGCTTTCTTTTACTGGAACGTATGATACCACTCTTAACAGTTGGGTCATTCCCCGAACCACAACCAAAATTAAATTATCTACTACCTCACTAATCACAGATATTCAAACCAATATCACATTGACAGGAACGGTTGTGGGAATAGATTCTAAAGATGTTATTGATAATAATATCAGTATATTTCCAAATCCTTCAAACGGGGTATTTACCATTAATAATCTGCCTGCCCAAGCACTCGTAGTTGAAGTTTTTGATATTCTCGGCAACAGCGTTTATTCAACCCACACATCTCAGAAAGAAATATACATCAATATGGAATCAGCAGGCAAGGGTATGTATTTTGTTGAAATTACAAGCCCTGCGGGTAATAAGATTGTCAGGAAAATGATCATTAAATAACCATCACTTATTCCATAAATTTATTTTGAACAGTGCCGGTACTTTTATGTGCTGGTACTGTTTTTTTTGCCCGGATAATAAAAAGGTTACGATTAGATCACTTGTTTTCTTTGGGCGTTCCCTTGTCTGAACTGATAAGATTTGTCAATAATAACTCAATATTTTCGCTGGGCTTGAGTGCCGGACATTGAACAAAATTTCCGTTCTTATCAATAAGGACAAAACCGGGATAAGCATAAATGCCGTATGATTCCAGCAGATCATAATCGTTGTTGAAATGCAGGAACAGCCAATTGTATTTCTGGTCGTGTTCGAAATGATACATATTCATGAACTCGCGGTCGACGGAAATGCTTATAAATACAACATCATCATCAAAATTCTGCCTGAGTTTTTTCATCATTTCCATTTCATCTTTACAATTCAAGCACCACGAGGCATAAAAATTTAGGTACACATATTTACCTCTGAAGTCGCTAAGGTTTATGTTTGAATTATCCGAACTTTTCAAAGAAAAATCTTTTGCAGGCATTCCTTTTTCGAAGCGGAGCAGGTAAGATGTCATACTTGTAGCTATTTGCCGGTGCTTTTCGAACTTGCTTGATAACGACACTTGTTTTAAAATATCGATGATTTTTTTCTTGTTGAAATAATTTGAAGCATTGAGGAGGTTTAATGTGCTGAGCATAATTATTTCGCGCAGCTTTTCATTGACGAATAAAGTGTCTTTTCCAAGCACATCCATAAGTTCGGGATAACTTTTGTTTTTATTTATCGGTATATAAAGATCGCTTAACAGTACAGGATGCGTTAAATTTTGAAAATAATTTTCAAAGTAACCGGACATAAACGAGATGTACTCGATGTTGTCGTATAAAATTGGTTTTTGATATAAATAATCGACCATAAGCTGGTACGAATCGGAATAGTTCGTTAATAGTTTTAAAGAAGCTATGCGGTAATCAAGATAATCATTAAAAAAAGCCGGTTGGGTTCCGGAAAAAGTATCCTTCACGGCTATCATAAATGTATCAACTTTGGCATAGATATTTTTAGTTTTCAGTATGTATAAATTTTCTTTGATGAAAGTATTATACATAATGTTTAGTTTTTGAGTCAGGTTATTCAGTTCTTTCTCATTGCTGCTGATCACTTTTATGTAGCAGGAGAAGGGGCTCAGATTGAAATTTACTTTGTCCAGCTTTTCATTGAATACCAGGTTTCTGATTTCAATATGGTAGGTTTTGTTTTGTTCAAGATATAACTCTCCGGAGTAATATTCAATGTGAACAACAGCCAGCACCGAGGAAGGGATATTGCAGCTTATTTCGAAGGCGCCTGAAGAATCGATGATGCTCCTCGCTAAAAATTGTTCGTTCAGCGTAAAATAATCGGAGTAATATTTAAGAATGATGGTTTTTCCCTCAGCACCCTTTGCAGTTCCTTTAATAATAATATTCTGCCCGGATAATGTTCGGGGGAGGCTCGAAAAAACAATAATAAGTAAAAACAAGAAAACTACCGGGATTTTAATTTTCATAAAAACTTTATTAGGTAACGCATAAAATAAAAAAATTATTTTATTGCAGGCAGTTGTATCATTTCGGGAATAAACGGAGAAATATCGCCGCCGTTACGATAAATATCACGGATGATCGAAGAACTGAGAGAATTATATTCCGGCAGGGCGAGCAAAAAAACTGTTTCTATCCCGGGAAAAATCTTTTTGTTCATCTGTCCAATGCCCCTCTCGAATTCAAAATCAGCCGATGTTCTTAACCCGCGTAAAATATAAGGTATGTTGTTTTTTTTGCAAAAATCAGTGGTAAGCCCTTCGTAATATGTAACTTGAATTCTTTCATAAGCGGCAAAAGTTGTTTTAAGCCATTGCAAACGCAAGTCGAGCGGAAAAAGGTGTTTTTTTTCGGCATTTATCCCGATAGCTATCGTTATCGTGTCAAATAGTTCCAGGCCTCTTAAAATAACGGATTCATGTCCTTTGGTGATCGGATCGAATGAACCCGGGAACAAAGCATTTCGATTCATTGGCTTGATGTTTTAACAAAAGTAATAAATGTTTACATTATAAAATTATTTTGATTGGTTTTGCTGTCTAAAAATAAAATTGTCAAAAAAAAATTTGCACAATATAAGTCGTAGATAATCAATTAATAATATACTTTTTGTTATAAAAATGGCATTCAAAAGAACTATTTTAAAATAATTTTTTTTCAAAGTGCTTGATAATATGAAATTAATATTTACCTTTGCAGTCCCAAAAAAAGCGGGAAAGATATAAAGTTTTAAAACGGTTGATATGCCTACAATACAGCAATTAGTTCGAAAAGGACGCAAGAAATTAACGTATAAAAGCAAGTCCAGAGCATTGGATGCCTGCCCTCAAAGACGCGGAGTTTGCACCAGAGTTTACACCACTACTCCTAAAAAACCTAACTCAGCAATGCGTAAGGTGGCCAGGGTAAAGCTTACCAAAAGCAATAAAGAGGTTAACGCCTACATTCCGGGCGAAGGCCATAACCTTCAGGAACACTCTATCGTTCTCATCAGAGGCGGCAGGGTAAAAGACCTTCCGGGTGTACGTTATCATATCATCCGTGGCGCATTGGATACATCGGGTGTTGATGGCCGCAACCAGCGCCGCTCGAAATATGGCACCAAACGGCCCAAAGCAAAAAAAGCAGCAACAAAATAAAAGTAAAATAAAGAACTTTTTTATATAAAATGAGAAAATCAACTCCAAAAAAACGGATCATTCTTCCAGACCCCAAGTTTAACGACACTTTGGTAACAAAGTTCGTTAACAATATCATGCTTGAGGGTAAGAAGAATATTTCCTACGATATTTTTTACGATGCTATCGATATCGTATCGGAAAAGAGCGGTGAAGACGGGCTTGAAGTATTTAAAAAGGCGCTTGCCAATGTTACTCCTTCAGTTGAAGTTCGCAGTCGCAGGATTGGTGGTGCCACTTTCCAGATACCCTCAGAGATAAGGCCTGGAAGGAAAATGTCTATAGGTATGAAAAACCTGATAAAATATGCCCGCTTACGCCACGAGAAATCCATGTGTCAGAAATTAGCTTCAGAAATATTAGCCGGATATAAAGAAGAAGGTGCTGCTTTTAAGAAAAAAGAAGATACCCATCGCATGGCCGAAGCTAACAAAGCATTTTCTCATTTTAAGTTTTAAAAAACTTAGTGCGTAGCGGGATATAATATAATATTAATGTCAGAGAACCTCGAGTATATAAGAAATATTGGCATTATGGCGCACATAGACGCGGGTAAAACCACGACTACGGAGCGTATTTTGTATTATACCGGCATCACACACCGCATAGGCGAAGTCCACGAAGGCAATACCACGATGGACTGGATGGAGCAGGAACAGGAACGTGGAATCACCATCACTTCCGCTGCTACTACCGTTTACTGGAAAACAAATAATACACCTTATAAAATAAATATCATCGATACGCCGGGACATGTCGATTTTACTGTTGAAGTAGAACGCAGCCTCCGGGTTTTAGACGGAGCTGTTGCCCTGTTTTGTGCTGTCGGTGGTGTGGAACCTCAATCTGAGACCGTATGGCATCAGGCCGATAAATATAATGTTCCGCGTATCTGTTACGTGAATAAAATGGATCGTTGCGGCGCTGATTTCTTTGAGGTCATCAGGCAGATACAGGATAAACTAAGAGCTCACCCGGTTGTTCTTCAAATACCAATAGGAGAAGAAGATAATTTTAGAGGGGTTGTAGACCTGGTTCATAATAAAGCTTTTGAATGGGATGAGGAATCTCTGGGACTTAAATTTTATGAAGTACCCATACCGGAAGAATTAAAAGAAACGGTTCATGAATACCGTACAAAACTCGTTGAAGGCGCTGCCGAAGAAAACGAAATCTTACTTGAAAAGTTTCTGAATGACCCTCACTCAATCACGAGTGAAGAAATTATTGCTGCTTTGCGCAAGGCTACGATTGAAATGCGCATTACACCTGTTTTGTGCGGCTCATCATTTCGTAACAAAGCCGTTCAGCAGTTGTTAGATGCAATTACTTTATATTTACCAAGCCCGCTTGATATTCCGGCTATCGAAGGTATAAATCCTTTCACCGAAAAGACCGAACAACGGAAAGCAGATGTTACGGCACCCTTCAGCGGACTGGCTTTTAAAATTGCTTCAGACACCTATGTTGGCAAGTTAGCATTTTTCAGAGTTTATTCAGGAACCTTAACCATTGGCAATATGATTTATAATGCCAATACCGGTAAAAAAGAACGTGTTTCGAAGATTATGAGGATGCATGCCAATAAACAAAACCAGGTGAATACTATTGAAGCCGGTGATATTGGCGCCCTGGTCGGGTTCAAAGAGATCAGGACCGGCGACACGCTATGTGATGAAAAACATCCGATCGTTCTTGGAAACATTACTTTCCCTGAACCGGTGATCAATATTGCCGTCGAACCCAAAGCAACAGCCGATATCGACAAGCTTTCCACATGTCTGAAAAAGATCGCTGAAGAAGATCCGACTTTTCAGGTACGTTATAATGAAGAAACCGGGCAAACGTTGATCAGTGGTATGGGTGAACTTCATCTGGAGATAATTCTTGACCGCCTGAAAAGGGAACATAAAGTTGAATGTAATCATGGCGTACCTCAGGTTGCTTACAAAGAAGCAATAAAAACTGCCGTACGTCACAGAGAAATATATAAAAAGCAAACAGGTGGAAAAGGCCGATTTGCCGATATTGATTTCGAAATTTCACCTGCTGATAGCAATGTCAGGGGTTTGCAATTTGTGGATGAAGTAAGAGGCGGTAATTTACCGAAAGAATTTATCAAAGCCGCACAAAAAGGTTTTGAAGCAGCTTTGCTAAATGGCGTTATTGCTGGCTTTCCATTTGAATCAGTTAAAGTACGTTTGATCGATGGCAGTTTCCATAGTGTGGATTCTGATACGATGGCTTTTGAAATAGCTGCACGTTATGCCTTTAAAGAAGCCTGCAAAAAAGCAAAATGCGTTTTGATGGAGCCCATCATGAAACTGGAAGTCGTTACACCTGAAGAATATGTGGGAGATGTAACCGGAGACCTGAACAAACGCAGGGCGCACCTTAAAGGTATCAGTGCAAGGATCGGGTTACAGATTGTACATGCGATAGTTCCATTATCAGAAATGTTTGGGTATATCACGGTACTTCGTACGATCACATCAGGCAGGGCAACATCTTCGATGGAATTTTCACATTATAGCGAAACACCTAAGGAAATTGCTGATGATGTGATTTATAAAATAAAAGGATATTTACCAATTAATAACATAAATTAATTAAATTATAATAAAGTGAATCAGAGGATTAGAATAAAACTTAAATCGTACGATCACAATCTGGTGGATAAATCGGCTGAAAAAATCGTGAAGACCGTAAAATCAACCGGTGCTGTGGTAAGCGGGCCGATCCCTTTACCATCGAACAAGAAGATCTACACCGTTTTACGTTCGCCTTTCGTAAACAAAAAAGCGAGAGAACAGTTTGAATTATCGACGTATAAAAGGTTGCTCGATATCTACAGTACTACATCAAAAACTATCGATGCCCTTATGAAGCTTGAGCTTCCGAATGGAGTAGAAGTGGAAATTAAAGTATAGTTAGTATAATTTTTATTATTGTAAAAAAGACAAACAATGTCAGGCTTAATAGGAAAAAAGATCGGAATGACCAGTATCTTTGATGCAGCGGGGAAAAACATCCCTTGTACTGTTATTGAAGCTGGCCCTTGTGTAGTAACTCAGGTAATGACGAAGGAAAAAAATGGTTATGAGGCCATACAGCTCTCTTTTGATGAAAAAAAGGAAAGCAGGACAAACAAACCCATGAAAGGTCATTTTGCCAAAGCAGGAACAACTCCCAAAAAAGTTCTCGCTGAATTTTCGAGGTTCGAAGAAGGCCATAGAAAAACATTCGGCGACGTATTATTGGTAGATGTTTTTACAGAAGGTGAATTTATTGATGTCGTTGGAACTTCTAAAGGCAGGGGCTTTCAGGGAGTTGTGAAACGTCATGGTTTTGGTGGCGTAGGCGAAAAAACCCACGGACAACATGACCGTCTGCGCGCACCCGGTTCTGTTGGAGCTTCATCCTATCCTTCGCGTGTTTTTAAAGGACTGAGGATGGCTGGAAGAATGGGTGGTGCCAAAGTTAAGGTCATCAACAGCCAGGTGGTAAAAATCATTACTGAAAAGAATTTGATTATTGTAAAAGGTTCTGTACCAGGGCCTAAAGGTTCATATTTAAAAATAGAAAGATGGAGTTAGTAGTTCATAAATTTGATGGAAGCGAAACTACCAGAAAGGTAGCATTAGACGATACCATTTTCGGCATCGAACCTAATGATCACGCTATTTATCTTGATGTTAAACAGTATCTTGCCAATAAGAGGCAGGGAACACACAGTTCCAGGCCACGTTCGATGATGTCGGGCAGTACCCGTAAATTGAAACGTCAGAAAGGAACCGGTGGAGCACGTTCAGGAGATATAAATTCGCCGGTTTTTGCTGGCGGAGGAAGAGCTTTTGGCCCTCAGCCCAGAGTGTACAACTTTAAATTAAATAAAAAAGTTAAACAACTGGCGCGTAAGTCTGCTCTTACATACAAAGCAGTACAAAACCAGATCGTGATACTTGAAGATTTTTCTTTTGAGGAAATAAAAACCAACAAGTATAAAGAACTACTTACTAATTTGAAAGTAGCAGATCAGAAAACCTTAATGATACTCCCACAGACGGATCATAAAGTATATCTTTCTTCTCGTAATATTCAGAAAGCAAAAGTATTAACAGCAGCATCGTTAAATACTTATGATATACTTAATGCGGGCAATCTTCTTATAGTTGAAAGTTCCGTTCCGAAAATAAATGAAATGTTTCAAAAATAATTTAAAATACTGAGCAATGAATGTGATAATAAAGCCGGTAATAACAGAAAAAATGACAGCAATGGGCGAAAGTGCCGGGCGTTATGCTTTTCTTGTTGATAAAAAGGCAAATAAATTACAGATAAAAAAAGCTGTTGAAGAATTGTATGAAGTAAAGGTCGAAGCTGTGAATACTATGATTTATGCAGGTAAAACCAAATCAAGGTATACGAAAGCCGGCTATATTTCAGGTCGTAAAAATGCAACAAAGAAGGCTATCATTACTTTAGCACAAGGAGATAAAATAGATTTTTATAGCAATATTTAATAGAGATGGCATTAAAGAAACTTAATCCAACAACACCCGGTCAGCGCTTTAAGGTTATTAGTGCGTTTGACGAGATAACAACCAATAAACCTGAAAAAAGTTTACTGGTAAGTATAAAAAGAACCGGGGGCAGAGACAATACCGGAAAAATGACTATGCGTTATATTGGCGGTGGTCATAAAAGACAATACAGGATCATTGATTTTAAGCGCGATAAGGAAAACATTCCGGCAACTGTCAATTCCATAGAATATGATCCGAACAGAACTGCCCGCATAGCACTATTGTTTTATGCAGATGGTGAGAAAAAGTATATCATTGCACCACAAGGTTTAAAAACCGGGCAAAAAGTAATTTCCGGTAAGGGCGTATCGCCTGATGTTGGAAATTCACTTTATCTGAGTGAAATACCTTTTGGTACCGTGATTCATAATATCGAACTCAGGCCCGGTGAAGGTGGAAAAATGGCACGTGGGGCCGGTACTTTTGCACAATTGATGTCAAGGGACGGAAAACATGCTGTTATTAAATTACCTTCAGGTGAAACCCGTTTGATCCTTCAGACATGTAAAGCAACGATAGGTATGGTTTCCAATCCTGATCACAGCCATGAAAAAGCAGGCAAAGCCGGAAAAACAAGGTGGTCTGGTCGTAGACCGAGAAACCGTGGTGTAGCCATGAACCCTGTTGATCATCCTATGGGTGGTGGTGAAGGTAAAGCATCAGGCGGCCTCCCGAGAACCAGAAAAGGTACGCCGTCAAGAGGGTATAAAACCCGTAACAAAAAGAAAATGTCTAATAAATACATTATCGAAAGAAGAAAGAAATAACAATAACCAGTTTAGATAAAAAAATATGAGTCGTTCGTTAAAAAAAGGTCCGTATATCAGCGAGAAGCTTGAAAAAAAGGTTCTTCAGATGAATGAAGCCAAGAAAAAAAGTTCAATAAAAACATGGTCGAGGAACTCTGTGATTTCTCCTGATTTTGTTGCACATAATATCCTGGTTCACAACGGTAATAAATTTATACCGGTATATGTTACTGAAAACATGGTTGGCCATAAACTTGGCGAATTTGCCCCTACACGTATATTCAGGGGACATGCCGGTAATAAAGATAAAAAATAGTAACACAGCTTCAAAACAGAAAATATCATGGGAGAAAGAAAACGCATAAGTGCAAACAAA
>DAOQAF010000036.1:0-31470 GCA_035353775.1 Bacteroidales bacterium
GTATGCACGGTGGTGTGAGAGGGCGGGGGAGCAATCCCCCTACCTACTCGATTTCCCCTGAGTCGTCCTGAAATATGCTGACACATGGTAACTAAAAATATTGAATGATAATTTTTTATTTAAATTTTGGATGCATGCATATTTCATCGAATAGATTTTTAATTGTAAAGATATTTATTGAAGCCTCATCAGGAAAAACTAATGTATTGTTGTCGTTGTAACCATGCATTTCCAATAAATACAGACTGAATTTAGTTGTATGGTAGTCTGGGATTTTTTTCATTTTGCTTAATAAAGAATTTTTTTCCTCATTATACGCATCAAGTATTTTTTGATCCCCGGCTTTAGTTGCCTTATAAACTTTATTAAACCTGGTCGAATGTTCCTTGTCTTCGTATTGAGATATTTTGTACTTTTCTGAAAGTTTGTTTATTTCTTCATTATATAAAGCATTATTATAGGTTGCAACTAACATATCGTCAAAAGTCCATTTTGATTCATAAGAGAAAATGATAAAGCAAGTTGTTTTTATTCCTTTTTCTTTAATTTTCTGTTGAATTTGTTCTTTTGTTAAATTTTTCAAGCTGCTTCTGTCATCCTTATGTACCCATATAGAGTCTTTTTTTAAAAAAATCAACTTATTGTTTTCATTTTTTATTTCCCAGCCTTGGGGAATTTTATTTGTTATTATGTTCATAACCGAATCATCCATAAATAACCCGACATGCATTTCTGATTCAGATTTCTGGCAAGTTACTGTTTTGTAAGTGAAAATATTTATTATAAAAAACAAAAAAACTAAGCGTTTCATATTATTAATTTTTTTTTTCAATGTTTTCTTATTTTCAAAAAACGTACCATAAAATTATTATTTTTTCAAACATACCAATTAATATTTTCCGAATGACTAATTTTGTCAAGCCTAATAAATAACATAAACATGGAACAAAACAAAATGGTAACTATTGGTAACAAAGGCAAAGGCGTAAGGTCCGATTGCCAGATTACACTGGAAATTTCAGATTCCGGTGGTATTCAAATTGAGCTGATCAGTAAAGTTAAAGCTCTTTACAACAACTCAATATGTAGCGAGATTGAAAAAATCCTCCGCTTTTATGACATCAAAAATGCCAGGGTGCTTGTTGAGGATTCCGGCGCACTTCCTTTTGTACTCGCCGCGCGCATGGAGGCAGTCGTAAAAAAACTGATTACCACTAACAAAGACTACCTTTTACCTTTTCTTCCTCAAAATAATTATCAGACAGCAAAAGACAGGAACAGGATCTCCCGGCTTTATTTACCGGGCAATACTGTTAGCCTGATGATAAATGCCGGTATTCATAAACCGGATGGTATTATCCTTGATCTTGAAGATGCGGTGGCTCCGGATAAAAAATTTGAAGCCAGTTTCATTGTCCGTAATGCTTTGCGTAACCTCGATTTTTACGGTGCCGAACGCATGGTTCGCATCAACCAGGTGCCGCGCGGGCTTGAAGATCTCGATTATATTGTACCCCATAATGTGAATCTGCTTCTGGTCCCCAAATGCGAAAGTGCGGAACAGATACAACTCGTCAATAAGCGGATTGCAGAGATAAAGGCAAAACAAAATATTTCAGGAAATATCTGGCTGATGCCTATCATCGAGAGCGCTCTGGGCGTTTTAAAAGCCTATGATATTGCCACCTCAGCCGATAATGTAGTAGCTATGGCCATCGGCCTTGAAGATTATACCGCCGATCTTGGAACAAAACGCACTGCGGAAGCCAATGAATCGTTTTTTGCACGGAGCATGGTTGTTAATGCCTGCAAGGCCGCCGGTATACAGGCTATAGATTCAGTATTTTCAGATGTGGCCGATATGGAAGGATTAAAACAAAATGTTCTCAGGTCCAAGGCACTTGGTTTTGATGGCATGGGATGCATACATCCCCGTCAGATAAAGGTGATTCATGATTTTTTTGCTCCCGACGATGCGGACATAGTGAAAGCTAAAAAAATTGTCAATGCTTTTTTAGAGGCTAAAGAAAAAGGCCTGGGAGTGGTTTCTCTTGGCACAAAAATGATCGATGCCCCCGTGGTAAAACGTGCCCAAAAGACTATTGACCTTGCCATATCAACAGGAAAAATTTCCAAAAACTGGAGGGAAGAAGATAATGAAAAAATATGATAATTTAGTAGTTAATGCTATCGGGCGTACAGTTCCGACCATCATCAACGGACAATCTGCCATTCCTTTTATGGGAGTGGGAAAACACAGGCCCAACGGAGTAAAACATGCTCCTCCTGTACCAACTTGTCTGGATTATCCCGACGACGGAAATAAAACCCTTGCATCCCTTAGCGAAGCCCTGAAAAAATGCGGCCTTAAAGATGGTATGACCATCAGTACACATCATCATTTGCGCGACGGAGACCTTGTAAGTAACACAATTTTCGACATTGCGCACGAAATGGGAGTTAAGGATTTGGTGTGGTTTCCTTCGGCTTCTTTTCCCTGCAACGAGCCCCTGATCAAATATCTCGAAGATGGCACCATCAACCGTATCGAAGGATCTATGAACGGCCCGCTGGGAAAATTCACCAGCAAGGGCGGTATGAAAGGCTGTGCCGTGCTGCGTTCGCATGGCGGCCGTGTGCAGGCCATTCAGGATGGGGAAGTGCATATCGACATTGCCGTGATAGCCGCCCCGATGGCTGATCCGTTTGGTAATGCCAATGCACTCAGTGGAAAGTCGGCCTGCGGCATACTGGGGTATTCTCTGGCTGATTATATGTATGCCGACAAAGTGATAGTGGTTACCGACAACCTCATTCCATTCCCCTGTATGCCTATGCAGGTGCAGGGAAATTATGTGGACTATGTAGTTGTGGTCGACCAGATCGGTATCCCGGAAAAAATCGTTTCCGGTACTACCGAAGTAACCAAAAGCCCCGACCGTCTTCTGCTCGCTGAGTGGACTGCACAGTTTTGCGATGAGGCAGGCCTGTTGCATGAGGGATGCAGTATGCAGTCGGGCGCCGGCGGAACATCACTGGCTGTGGGTGTATACCTGGACCAGATTCTGAAATCACGTGGCGAAAAAGCACGTTTTGCCTTTGGCGGCAGTACCAAATATATGGTGCAGATGCTGGAAGGCGGCACACTTGATTATATTCTTGATGCGCAGGCTTTTGACCTTGAAGCAGTACGCTCGGCGCGTGAAAACGACAATCATATTGATTTATCTGTTTTTCAGGCATATAATTACCACAGCAAAGGCAATTATACCTCCATGACGGATATCATGATTCTGGGAGCTACTGAAATTGATGTAAATTTCAATGGCAACGTGGTAACACATTCCGACGGACTTTTGCTTCATGGTATTGGCGGCTGGCAAAACTGCCTTCATGCAAAAACCGTCATTTTACCCATTCCGCTCTTCCGCGACCGTATCCCGGTGCTTGTGGAGCAGGTAACTACCGTGTGCGGCCCGGGCGAGATGATCGATGTGGTTGTTACCGAAAGAGGTATTGCCATCAATCCATTACGTACCGACCTCATTGAAAAGATGAAGAATTCTTCCTTGCCTATCAAGACCATTCAGCAGTTAAAAGCTGAAGCCGAAGCGATATGCGGAGCACCGGAAAAGATTGAATTTGAAGATGAAATAGTAGCAGTGATCAAATGGGTTGACGGTACCGTGATCGATTCGGTGAGAAAGGTAAAATAATCGGTTGCAGTTGGTGATTTTTTCTGCGAATAGTATATAATTTGCAGAAAAAAAAAGCTTTGCAGAGTCTGGAAACTTTTTGCAAATGCTAAAATGTTTGTTTTTTACCAAATAATTATTATTTTTGGACCAGAAAATCGTTTTTGCATACAACAATTAAAAAAGATAGCAAAATCTGTTAAATCTGAGCGGAAACCCAGAGTCTGAATCGAAAAGTTCAGTTTCAAGGCTTGCGAAGCGACAAAAAGCGGAGTCCGCCAGCCGGCGGATGAGCATTTTTGGAGCAAGCGTAACGAAGAAAATGGAGTTTTCGTTCAGACACTAAATACTTGTCTCTGTGTCCGGCACCATTGTGTCTGAACCATCATACATTATTAAAAAAGGAGGGATATCGGCCATGTTAAAATATGATAAGTTAGTGGTAAATGCCATCGGACGCACTGTTCCGACAGTCATCAACGGAAAACCTGCCGTTCCCTATATGGGAGTCGGAAAATATAAGCCGACCGGCACAAAACATGCTCCGGAAATAGCCAGTTGTGCTGATTATCCTGCCGACGGGAACAAAACACTCGGATCACTGAAAGAAGCTTTGGTAAAATGCGGTATACGCGACGGCATGACCATTTCGACACATCATCATTTTCGTAATGGCGACCTGATAGCACAGCAAATTTTCGAGATCGCCTCAGAAATGGGCATAAAGGATCTGATGTGGTTTCCGTCGGCGTCTTTTGAATGCCATTCACCCATGACAAAATTTCTTGAAGACGGTACCATACATCATATTGAAGGCAGTATGAACGGATCTCTAGGACGTTTTACTTCCGAAGGAAAAATGAAAGGGCTTGGTGTACTGCGTTCGCATGGCGGCAGGTACCAGGCCGTGCAGGATGGCGATGTACATGTTGATATTGCTGTGATTGCTGCCCCTACCGCCGATGCTTTCGGAAATGCCACCGGCGACAGAGGGGCAGCAGCCTGTGGATTACTGGGATTTGCCCTTGCTGATTCCCAATACGCCGATAAAGTAATTGTTGTTACCGATAACCTTGTCCCGTTCCCATGTATTCCATGGCAAATTCACGGTAATTATGTGGATTATGTGGTGGTGGTTGACCAAATAGGGATACCCGAGAAAATCGTTTCAGGCACGACTGAGATTACCAAAAGCCCCGACCGCTTGTTGTTAGCCGAATGGACGGCGCAGTTCTGCGACGAAGCAGGTATTATTCATGATGGCTTTTCTTTTCAGGCCGGTGCAGGGGGTACGGCTCTTTCGATAGGAATTTATTTTGCCGATATCCTTCGCCAGCGCGGCATGAAAGCCCGTTTTGCACGGGGAGGCAGTAATAAATACCTCGTTCAGATGCTCGAAGAAGGATTGGTGGATTACATTCTCGACGGGCAAACCTTTGACCTGGAAGGTGTGCGTTCGATGCGCGAAAACCCGGGACATATCAACACCAGCCCGTTCACCAGTTATAACTACCACGGCAAAGGCAACTTTGCATCTATGATAGATGTGGTAATATTGGGGGCTACTGAGGTAGATGTTAACTTCAATGCCAACGTGGTGACCCATTCTGACGGAACTTTGCTGCACGGCATAGGCGGATGGCAAAATTGCCTGTTTTCTAAATGCACTATTCTTCCTATCCCTTTGTTCCGTGACAGGATCCCGGTAATTATTGATGAAGTAACAACTATCTGCGGCCCGGGCGAACTGATAGATGTTATCGTTACCGAGCGCGGTATTGCCATCAATCCGCTGCGTACCGACCTGATAGAAAAGATGAAAAATTCATCACTGCCAATTAAAACGATTCAACAGTTGAAAGCCGAAGCGGAAGCCATTTGCGGAGTGCCTGAGAAAATAGCCTTTGAGGATGAACTCGTTGCTGTGATCAAATGGGTTGACGGAACCGTGATAGATTCGGTGAAAAAACTGAAGCAATAAAAATCAGGGACAACAATTAAAAAAGGGCGGAAGACCTGTTTTTACTATCTTATCAGTGTAACATTTCCTTTTTTAACGTACTGTAGTTTGTTGTGACAGGTGGCATCGAGGTAATACACAAATACACCGGGGTCACAGGCTTTGCCTTTATATTTCCCGTCCCAGCCATAGTTAATATCCTGTGTTTCGAACACTTTCTCACCCCAGCGGTCGTATACCAGAAAGTTGAATTCCGAGAGCATCTTGCTGCGTACAAAAAGCTCGTCATTCTTCCCGTCGCTGTTAGGTGTAAAAGCATTGGGGACATAAATATACGGCTCGTCACAAAATACTTCGAGCACTACAATGCGAAGCGAATCGGTATAAATACAACCGTTAGGATCCGTAATGGTCAAATAATAGGTAGTAGTTACGATGGGACTTGCGGCAGGGTTGGGCGAAAACGGGTTGTCTAGGCCTGTGGAGGGATACCAGGTATAATTGCCGGTTGGGACAGTTGTTGAGTGCAATCCTGTGGTCTGCCCCTGATATATGGTATCTTTATCGGAATATACACTGACATTGGCAAATATAGAATCAACGATCAGCGTAAATGAAGTAACCAATGGACACAGCCTTGAATCGGTGACGGTAACATCATAAATTCCGGCACATAAAGATGAAAGCGGGTTTGTCGACTGTCCGTTGCTCCATGAATATTGATAAGGTGGTGTTCCGCCGTATGGCGAAAGGCTTATGGTGCCTATACATGCTTCATCGCAGGGGAGGTTGGTAACCTGTGCGCCAGCATTTAACTGAGGCGGCTCAGGGATAATGACAGTGGTTACAGAGATGCATAAATTAGCATCGGTGACGGTGACAGCGTAAGTACCTGCACATAAACCGGAAATAGTGTCGTTGGTATTTCCATTATTCCATAAATACGTATACGGCGGATGCCCTGAACTAATAGTTACAGCGGCCCATCCATTGCATGAATCATAGCAGGATGGAGGTGAATAATGCAACGAATCAAGCACAACAACAAAATCGACAAATACACTGTCGATAACCGTACAATATCCGTTGCTCACTTCCACATAAAAGTATCCAGGCGAGTTAATCGTCGTTGACATGCTGGGATTTGAGGAACTGCTGTTGAGCCAGTCTGTAAAATCATTATTTGAAGACCAGTGAAAATAATTTGCCCCTGCGCTGTTGGCTGTCAGTAAAATATATCCGTCACAGGTCGTGGTATCAATGTTTGGAAAAGCGTCGATCATAAAAACATCAACAGTCTGACGCAGCGTGTCGATACAAATACCGTTTGATACCAGCAATGTATATGTCGTTGTTGCCGGTGGGTTGGCGATGGGGTTGCAGCTATGAGGATCGCTGAGATAATTGGCGGGGATCCAGTTGAAAGTCAGGGAAGAATCTCCCGGAGTCAATATTCCGATCTGGGTGAAATCTCCGGCACAAATATATTTTGTTGGGATGGTATCACTGGAATTTGATAAAACAAGGACCGGTTTTGATATGGTATCTGCAAAATTACATGTTCCGGTGTCGGAGACAATTAAGGTAACTGAATATATCCCCAGCCCTGAATAATAATGGATAGGGTTTTCGGCCGTTGATGACTGACCGTCGCCGAAATTCCATAAATAGCTCATGCCCGCCCCGCCGGAATAGGAGTTGTTGATAAAATGCACCGAGTCGGGAAGACAAATAACAGGCGGCAGATGAAAATCTGCAATAGTTACCGGAAGCATGAAATCAAATTTGAACGTACCATTGTTACAGTTCGTACTGTTGTTGTAATTAGACCAGGCGCCCGGAGTTGTCGGGAAATCATCCCAGCCTCCGCAACCGGCGCAGACAGACTGATAGATCTTTCCTTTTCGGTCAAAGCGTGAGGTGCCGCCATCAACATGCTCTGAACTGTTAGCTCCGCCGAAGTAAGTTCCATATTCCATAGCGGAGGCATCATCTTTTATTACCAGTAAATAAAAATCGTTGTTGTCAGTAGTGGATTGGAAAGCGTTGCCGGAAATGGGCAACCCGCTTGTTCCTCCGGTAACGTTAAGCGCTCCTCCCCATCCGGATAAATAAATTTTGGAGCATAAGTCAACCAGAAAAGCGGTGGGCGAAATGTCGGGGCCCCCGTTGCCCGTGCCAAAAGCCGTCGACCAGTAGCGGCTGGTAAGATCGGGATAGAATTTAGTGATAAACTGGCCTCCTCCCGGATGATTCCACAAGGCATTCTGGATATATGAGCTTCCCGTGTCACCTGTCTGCCCGTAAACAAAGATGTATCCTTGCCTGTTCTTGTCCATCAGATACGTTTGGTCATAATAAGCTGTACCGTAATAGGTGGATGCCGAAATGGAATTACCGTTTGGGGTTATCCTGGTAATAAAACCATCTGCATCGCCGCCGTTGTATACCGTCTGGTAAGCCCCGGGCGTTGTCGGGAAATTTGTTGAGGTAGTTCCGCCGCACACATAGATATTCATGCTGTCATCAACAACAACCCCATATGCGGCATCAATACCGGAACCTCCGAGGTACGACGACCATATCAGATTGTGCAGGTTATTATCCAGAACGGAAATACAACCGTCCAGCGAATCTCCCGCATATGTTGTCTGAAATGCGTTGGCCGAAACAGGATAATCCGTAGATGCTGTTGTTGATACAATATAAACGTTGTTGTTTTTGTCAATATTTATTTCGCCTCTTGCTCCGTCGGCATAATTATGAGAAAGGGGGGCATAAAAGTTATTTCCGTCATTACGCGTACCTCCCAAAAAAGTAGATGCGTATAGCTGTGTTCCGCTTGAATTGAGCTTTGCGATATACATATCCACGCCCAGGTTGAATGTGAGAACCCAGTCATACGTGATGTCGGTACCTCCGTTGAATGTCGGATCATAGGAGTTACCGGCCATAGGGAAATTTGCAGAGCCTGTGGTGCCGAAAACCAAAAGGTTGTTGTTCATATCAACGATGATACTATGAGGCAGGTCGTTTCTGTCTCCCCCAAGATAGGTAGCGTATATTCGGTTGTGACCTGTCGTATCGTATTTAATAATTGCGATATCACAGCCTCCGTTGTATGTGCCTTCTCCTCCCCCAAAATTAACCTGGAAGGCTCCCGGAGAAACAGGAAATCCGTTAGTTACGTCATTAAAACAGATACCTCCGGAATAGGTATATCCAAAGTCGTCGTAGGTGGCCGTAAATCCCCAGTTGTCTGCAAGAGATCCCGTATAGGTTGAAAAAATCAGGATAGGATCAATTATTAAATCATACTCTTTGTTAAAACCTTCCGGGAAATTAAAACTTACCCGATTATTATGCAGCACAAATTGACAGGGAACGTTGGTTTTAACGCCATTAATCGTTTGAAATGCTACCGGGGCAAGTTCTGTAACCTGATTTACGCTTGTTTTAATGAGCAGGTTCCTATGTTGAATGGAAATATCAGTTACTCCATCATATTCAATGAGAATTTTACCGGGATTTGCTCCTTTGTGCAGATAAAACTGGTACTTTAAAAGTTGTTTATCCTCGAAAAGCTCCATGTCGATGTTGTCGTAAAGGTTGATATAGGATATCTTTTTATAATTATGCACGTTTGACGCCCATCTTGATTTGTCATTTCCCAAAAAATAATTTGAATAATCCGGGGCGCAGTCATAGGTTTTTATCTCTGCATCTTTGTTGGAATGGATAAAACTGGCTGAATAAGCATGGTAATTGATGATAAATTCAGAAGGGTCAACAACCAGTTTTCTGTCCGGTGATCTTAATTTGTATGTCAGAAGTCTGTTTAACTTAGCCTGATCGCGAAATACAAATTGCAATTTGTCTGTCATACATTGCAGATACCCTTCGTTCAACTCTGCTTTGTATTTTATTCGCGGATCCCATTGCCCTTTATTTTCAATAAATCTCAGATTGCTGGAAGTAAGAGAGTCTTTTTCGTGGGCCAGGGCAGTCAAACTTAAAAGTACAAACGAAATAAAAAGAAATAACTTACGCATTTGCTGAATAATTAGAAAACAAATATAATCAAAAAATTGAGATTGGACGAATGAATTAAGCGATTTTTAATTTTATTTCACTTTTTCGCGGCAAATTTGATTTTTTGCGTGTCCGAAGGCTTTACTTTGCGGTTGATCATATCGCCCCTTTGGGGCTTATTTTGACTTCTTTTTATGTCCGAGGGCTTTGCCCCGCGGTTTGTTATTACGCCCCTTCGGGGCTTATTCGCTAGCCCCAAAGGGGCGATATTAAAAGCCAAGCCGGAACGGCTTGGCTTTTAATCAAAAAGGTGCCAGAGCCCCGAAGGGGCGAAATACTTTTTATTAATCCCAAATATATCTTTCATCATATTCAATATCATATTTTTTCAAGAAGGCAATATACTCTTCCTGAAAAGTTTTTTTTCTATGATGTTCTTCCTGATTCTCGATATATCGGATCACAACATCCACTTCAGAAGGGTTCACGGAAAATGCCCCATAGCCTGATTGCCAATAGAAGTCCTTATAACTTTTGCCTTTTGTTTTAATCCATTTGGATGAATTGGATTTTATCTTCTCAAGGAGTGTCATAAGAGCTATTTTTTGCGATAATGTGCAAAGAATATGAACATGGTCATGATGTCCTCCGATCATTACAGGATTGCACTCCAGATTTTTACAAATACCACCAAGATAGGAATGTAATTCACTTGAAATATTTTTGTCTATTAGGTGTCTTCTTAGTTTTGTACTAAAAATGATGTGTAGATAATTGCGTACTAAAGATTGTGGCATATGATTTATTTTATTACGCCCCTTTGGGGCTTATTTTGACTTCTTTTTATGTCCGGGGGCTTTGCCCCGCGGTTTGTTATTACGCCCGTTCGGGGCTACAGTCATTATTATTAATGTGATAAATTATTCCTCATTGTTCATGAAACCCTGCTTTTCAATAACAGACAAAAAACTTTTTGAGAAAAAAACGTTGTCTTTTTTTGAGTAACGTTTTTGGGTGAATATCTGGGCAAGATTTTCAAGTTGGTTTTCAATGATAAGGCTTTTTGTCAGGGGCAGTTCTTCTTTTTCCCTGTAAAGCTCATCAATTTTTTCAGGGGAATATTTCTCATAAACTTCGTTATGTATTATGGCTTCATAAGGCAGCCTGTCGGTCAGTTCAGGATTTTCATCAGGGTATCCGAGAACAATCGTTGTTATCGGGACAACACCTTCGGGACAATTAAAAAATTCAATGAGTTTATCTGCATTGTAAGTGGTGGTGCCAAGGTAGCATATGCCCAGTCCATTGGCTTCGGCAGCCAGGGCTGCATTTTGTGCGGCGAGCAGTGCGTCGATGGCTGCGGTCATGAACGACAGGAAGTTGTCGTATCCCGGTTCGGCATGGCGTTGCCTGCACCATTGGTTGAAGCGGTGAAAGTCGGCACAGAAGGTCAGCAGCACAGGCGCCTGCAAAACCATTTTCTGATTGAAATGGTATTCACAGAGTTTCTTTTTTTTCTCTTCGTCGCGGGTAACGATAATGCTGTAAACCTGCATGTTTCCTGTGGTTGATGCGCGGGTGCCGGCTTCCAGTATTTGTCTTAGAAGGCCTTCGCTGACAGGTTCATTTTTGTATTTGCGGATAGTACGGTGTTCAAATATAGTTTTAATGGTATCCATAGTTTTTTAGTTTTCTTATGATTTTAATCTGGAGATGATTTTTTCATTCATCAGTTCCTTGTAAGCATCCTTCCCGATCCATTGGGCTGTTTTATTTTCTGATCTCATTAATGTTTCTGCTACGTTGAGCGCTTCGGGATGCAAGTGAATATTTCGTTTGCCGATCTGCCGCAAGGCCCAGTTGACCGCTTTCCGGACGAAATTACGCTGGTCTGTTGATTCGCGGATGATTAAAGGCAGAAATTCAAGAAATTGTTTATCATCCATTTTTTTAGCATGAACGGCAAGGCAAGCTATCATGGTAAATCCGGCCCTTTTAACGAATTCTTCCTTTCTTCCTGTCCATTCAATGGTCTTTTGCAGGGCAAACTTTGACTTATCGAATAAATTACTGCAACATTGGTCGCAGATGTCCCACGAATCGAAATCTCCAACCCATTGCTCCATCTGTTTTTCCGTAACCAGTTTACTGTCATCAATCATGGTTGCCATGATCCGTGCTTCATGAAACCCGGTTTCCCAGAGTTCTATAGCAAGATCGTGGTTTTTTTTAAATTTTTTTGCCTCTGCACGCAACACCGGGAGCGGGATGCCGAAAGCCTTGCCGGTTACGATACCAAAACGTGCCATACCCATGAGGTTGGATTCATTGGTATGGTCTTTCATAAAACTAATGATTGTTTCTGTCTCTTTCATATCTTACTCTATTAGCATCAGGCCATCGTTGGTTGCGCACCATTTGCGGTTTTTTGAATCCACGGAGATTTTGTTCACAAAAAAACTGAGAACACAGGAATTCAAGGGGGTATATAACTTCCAGCCTGTATCAGTCCATTTTATCATTCCCGTGTTTGTTGCCATCCAAAAAGTATTATTATCGTCCTGAACAACCTTATAATCGCAGAATTTTGGCAAGCCTGAATTTTCAGGATTGTATAAGATCCATTCGTCTCCGGTTATCCTTATGAAGCCGCTCCAGTATACCACCCACAAAGTACCTGATTTGTCCGTGTAAACGTAATTCACCTGATTGTTGGGCAGCCGCGAATTATCTGTATTGTATACAGTCCACCGGCTGCCATTGAATTTGGCAAAACCATTTGATGTGGCGACCCATTTATTATTATTTGCATCAACACATACAGCATTGACAACATTATCGGGCAAACCAGAGTTGGCGATGGTATAAGAATTCCACTCAGTACCGTTAAAACTGGCAAGCCCGTTTTCAGTGGCAAACCAGAAAATATCATTGTTGTCAAGCGCAATGCCTGTAATATGAGCATCAGGCAAGGGGCAGTTTGCCGGTGAATAGTTGACCCATTCTTTATCGTTGAATTTATATACGCCGTGGTAGCGCGTGCCGATCCACTTGTTGTTATCGTTATCAATAAAAATGCTTGTCACAAATTTATCCTTCAGGCCGGAATTGCTTGAATCAAAAACGCTATAGTTTTTACCATCATATTTTACAAGTAATCCTCCGAAAAAGCAATCGCCCGTAGCAAACCATAAATTGTCGGCCTTGTCAACAGCAACAGTTTTAATCACGATGTCGGGAATGTCTGAATTAACCGTGTCGTAAGATTTGCATGTAAAATCGTCATTCTGTGAATATAACGATGCCGTCAGGCAAAACAGAAAAAAAACAAAAATTGAAAAATTCCTCATCACTGTTTTTTAGGTTTGTATTTTGATTGAGAAAGGATCTCCTGTGAATTATTATTTTGGATAAGCTTTGTGAAGTTACTGTTTTTATCCTGTTTCATGTATTTACTAACGATGTTCCATCCGATCCAAATGCCTGTGCGGGGCGGAGAGTTTTTTGAAAAAGAAGTGGTGAAAGGCGCATCCACGAAAAATTTATTAAAAGCGTTATTATCCTTGGTGTACAGAAGTTTGTTGTCAATAAAAAATGCCCACATTTTTGATTCATTATCGTAACACCAGTCGAGTTGTTTTTTTGAATATTTGAATTTTATGGTATCATTGACTTCGGGCATCATCGCATCCACAAAATACTGTTTTTTTCCTTCGTATACCATGTGGTCCAGGCAGGTGGCGTCTTTCATCTCCCGGTAACAATAGTATTCCGACATGGCTTTCATGCAATCCCTGACGATGTATTCTTCCGACATGGTTTTCCTCATGAACAGCGGCAATGCCAGAGACTGGTATAAGGGATAATCGGATCCGAGGTACATATCCAGGGCAATCAAAAGGACGCTGTCGGCGTAGATCACGGGATTTTCAAAATCCATACCGCATACATAGGTAAATACGGCAGGGATCTTCTTATCCGGAAAATAATATTTAAAATAGGTCAGCGCTGACGAAAGTTGTTTTTCGAGCCGCGACAGATCGGGATATAGTTTCTGACAGGTGTTGTAATTTTCTATCATATGCGGGTCGTTCAGATAATCGCGTATCTGTTCGATATTATTTTTGTCGCTGAGATCACCGTCAAGAAAAAAACTGTATTGGGGCTTGATCTTTTTCAGCTCGTTCTGCAGATCATCTTTATTCAGGGTAAAAAGACTTTTTTCATAACGGCTGATACTTATTTTAACCGTTGTGTCTTTCAGCTCTGTCAGATTTTTTTCATCATTTTTATGGTTACAGGTACATGAATAAAAGAATACTGAAATAATAATCGTATTTATTAGAATTAGCAGCCGTTTCATAAATTTAAAAAAAAATTTTTTTGAAGGAAAAAGTTCTGTGATTTATATCGACATTTTTACAAAATTATTATTTTTAATCGTAAATAATTATTTAATGTGTTATTTTTGTATAAAAAAAAGTCATGAAACAATCAGTAAAATTTTTGATTTTAAGTGCTTTAGTGCTTTTTTTCATCAGTAAAAATGCTCAAGCGCAGGACAGAAAATTTAATTTTGGCATCCATATCGCCCCCAATGTTAGCTGGATGAAACCTGATGTGGATGGAGGAGAGTTTTATAAGTATGAAAAAAATGGCGGACGGTTTCTGATGGGCTACGGAGCGGATTTCAATTACTTTTTTATTCCGAATATCGGAATAGGAACGGGTATCAATGTAAATTACAACGGGGGTAAATTAAAGTATCCCACCGTATATTATGCCCGGGATCCGAACACGGGTATCATTACCGATACCATTGAGAGTAATTTGTCGCGCAAGTACAAACTGCAATACCTTGAAATTCCCCTGGTTTTAATTGGCAGTACCGGTGACCTGATGGGTAAATTTTCCATCTATGGCAAGTTTGGCATAGGAACAGCTTTTAAACTTAAAGCACGGTCTGATGATGAGTATGTGGACAGGAATATTGCAGAAAAATCGTACACGCAGAAGAATGTTAATTTAGGCGACAGCACCTTGTTTATCAGGGAGTCGCTGATAATAGGCGTGGGCGGGACCTACAAGTTCGAAAAAATTATTTCCATTAATTTCGGAATTAACTTTAATAATAGTTTTACCAATGTCTTCAGCGACAGCTATAACGAAGAGGTAGAACTTGCCTACCGGAACAATCCCAGCATCAAGCGTGTAAAAGAAAGCGCTAAAGCTAATTATATTGAATTGTACGTGGGAATATTATTCTGATACCGTCTTTAGATAATTCCTTATTGTGAAAATAGCTTTGGCACAGCTTAATTACCATATCGGTAATTTTGAGCTGAACGCACATAAAATTATTGAGGCCATACATCAGGCAAAATCACA
Organism: Bacteroidales bacterium; assembly: GCA_035353775.1. Classification (GTDB taxonomy): domain Bacteria; phylum Bacteroidota; class Bacteroidia; order Bacteroidales; family CAIWKO01; genus CAIWKO01. The sequence continues at coordinate 15,076 of DAOQAF010000036.1, forward strand.
GCAAGCCGACCTGGTGGTTTTTGCCGAGCTTGCCGTTTGCGGATACCCGCCGCGTGATTTTCTTGAATTCTCTGATTTCATTTTATTATGTACGCAGGCGATCCATAAAATTGCTGCTGAATGTACGGGTATTGCCGCTGTGGTGGGCGCTCCTTCGGTAAATCCGGAACTGGCAGGTAAAAATCTTTACAATTCTGCTTATTTTCTTGAAGATGGCAGGGTGAAGTCTGTTCAGCACAAATCCTTATTGCCCAACTACGATGTGTTTGACGAATACCGTTATTTTGAGCCCAACCGCAATTTTGGAATTGTTGAATATCAGAATCAACGGCTTGCCCTTACCGTCTGCGAAGATATATGGAATGTCAGTCCCGACCCTTTGTATGTGGTGAAGCCGATGGAAGAATTAATGAAATTTCAACCCGATATGCTCATTAATATTGCTGCTTCGCCCTTTAATTATGGCCAGCATGAGATCAGAAAGCAGGTTATGGAAGATAATACAAAACAATGCGGTATTCCTGTCGTTTATGTCAATCATGTCGGTGCCCAGACTGAACTGATCTTCGACGGAGGCTCGATGGTGGCGGACAGCACAGGGAAAACTGTTTTACAGCTTCCATTTTTCGAGGAAAACATTTCTTGTTACGATACGGAAAAAAATCATTGTGAGGCAATTCCAGATACTTCAAAAATTGAACGCATACATGCTGCTTTGGTGCTTGGGATAAAAGATTATTTTAAAAAGATGGGCTTTACCAAAGCTATACTTGGCCTCTCAGGCGGTATCGACTCGGCCCTGGTGCTGGTGTTGGCGGCCGAAGCCCTGGGAAACGAAAATGTGCTGGCGGTGCTGCTGCCATCAGCGTTTTCGTCTGACCACTCGGTGAACGATGCCATGCAGCTTGTTGAAAATCTGGGTTGCCCTTACGAAAAAATTTCTATAGAACCGGCTTATGCGAGTATAAACAACACGTTGCGGCCTGTTTTCAGGGACAAGCCGTTTGATGTTACCGAAGAGAACATACAGGCGCGCATACGCGCTGTTTTGTTGATGGCCATCTCGAACAAATACGGGTATATCCTGTTAAACACATCGAACAAAAGCGAGGCAGCAGTAGGATATGGGACTTTATACGGCGACATGTGCGGCGGCTTGTCTGTTCTGGGTGATGTTTACAAAACACAGGTTTACGAACTTGCCAATTTCATCAACAGGGATAAAGAGATCATTCCTCAGCACACGATTACCAAGCCGCCATCAGCCGAACTGAGGCCCGGGCAAAAAGACTCTGATTCTCTTCCCGAATATGACATTCTCGATGAAATACTTTATCAATATATCGAGCTGGAACATGGCCCCGCAGAGCTTATAAAATCGGGATTTTCCCCCGAAATGGTTCACAGGATTCTGAAACTTGTAAATACCAACGAATACAAACGTTATCAGGCGCCGCCCATCCTCCGCGTTTCGCCCAAAGCTTTTGGCATGGGACGCAGAATGCCCATCGTGGGGAAATATATGTTATAAGCAGGAAATCATCCGACTGCGCTGATCAAATTTCCACACATTAAGCTTCCTGCTTCCGGCAAAAAAACTACCTTTGCAAATTAAAAAAAAAGATGTTGTCTTATCTGAAACTTGTCCGTCCTGTAAACCTTCTCATCATTGCGCTTACACAGTACCTGGTTTTATTTTGCATTATACGCCCTTTTTTATCCCGGGCATTCGTTGGGTTGCAGATGAGCCAGTTAGACTTTGCACTATTCGTATTTTCCAATGTGTTGCTTGCAGCAGCGGGTTATGCCATCAATGATTATTTTGATACGGATGTGGATGAAATTAATAAACCCGGCAAAAATGTGCTGATCAAAAAGGTCCCGCGTCGCCATGCCTACCTGATGAATATCATGCTGAACACCATCGCCGGCCTCATCGGATTTTACTGTGCTTATAAGGTGGGTTATATCATGCTGGGTTTTTTCTATGTGGTAATTTCGCTGGCATTGTATTATTATTCCCTCAAGTACAAAAGACAATATGTTACCGGCAACATGGTGGTGGCAATAATAGCGGCCTATGGCGTGCTGTCGGTATGGCTGTTTCAGTTTTTCGCACTCCTTTCTGCTGCCAGGTCAGGCGATCCATACAGCTTTATTAATTCGGAGGAAGCACGAACAGACATTACTTATTTTGTATTCGCATTCGCGGTATTTGCTTTTTTAGTGACGCTGGTACGCGAGATCATAAAGGATATGGAAGATGCGGAAGGGGATACGGAATGCGGGTGCAACACCATACCGGTTAAGAAAGGCATCCCCTTTGCCAAAAAATCCGTGCTGTGGCTCGGCATCTTTACCATGTTTTTATTAGCTGCTGCCCAGTATTTATTGTTTGCGGATTACACGGCGCTTGCCCTATACCTGTGTGTTGTCCAGGCGCTGCTTATTTACCTTGTTGTAAAGGTTCTGCGGTCAGGCGAAAAATCTGAATTTCATTTTTTAAGTATTTTTGCCAAAATTATCATGATAGCCGGAATACTTTCCACACAAATGCTTTACACTTATTTCTGACATGACCTTATCCGAAAAATTAAAAGACTATCGTATCATTCTGGCTTCTGCTTCTCCAAGGCGCCACAGCCTGCTCGGGGGACTGGGTTTCGATTTTGAAGTCGTTGTCCGCGAAACCATTGAAACTTATCCGTTAACATTAAAAAGGGAAGAAATTCCTGTTTACCTTGCTACATTAAAATCCGATGCTTACGACCCCGATGAATTTGGCCCGAAAACATTAATAATTACTGCCGATACTATTGTCTGGCTGAATGATCAAATTATTGGCAAGCCTGACAGTCCGGAACATGCTGTCAGCCTTCTGAAGCGCCTTTCGGGAAATACCCATGAGGTGTTTACCGGAGTTTGCCTCAAAACCAATAAGCTTTCGCATTGTTTTTCTGCCTGTTCAAAAGTTACTTTTCGAAAGTTAAGTGATGAGGAGATCATATGGTATGTGGATAAATATAAGCCTTTCGATAAAGCAGGCGCCTATGGTGCGCAGGAGTGGATCGGCTTTATAGGCATCGAACATATCGAAGGCTCATTTTACAATGTCATGGGACTTCCCACTCAGAAGCTTTATGTAGAGCTGGATAAGGTATTGTAAATTCATTTTTTATCTGATTTTTTGTAATCCTTAAATCTGCAAGATTTAGTTAATCTATTGATAGTAGCGGGTTGACTTAAAAGCTTAATAATAAGAAATGGCTGACAATCAATTGCCAAGAAGACTTTAGCAGGGGCAGCGCCCCGAAATATTTGTAAGAAGGGGCACCCCTCAAAAAAGTAAGGTGCAGAGCACCGTAATATTCTGCTAATGATATGGCATGACACATATGTATTGGTGTTTACATATTGTTTATATATACAATATGACGGGCATTGTAAGCTGGCATTTATATGGATTACAGAAATGAAATTCTTAGCATGGGTAAGATGCAGGTACATCTTTATTTTTTTGTGTAGAGCAAAATATGTTACGGTGCTCTGCACCTTGATATTTTACTGCTATTTTTGCTATACATATTATCGGTGCTCTGTACCTTGCTTTTCATTGGGCATAACTGCTTGCAAATATTTCAGCACCCCTTCCATGCCGTCTAGGCAGGCTGCCCCAATTTACCTTTATTTCTTAGTCTTATTTTCAAGAAAGCGCTGTTCTTCTCTTTAATTACACTAACCATTTTTTCTCATAGCACCTCAAAATATGAAATTGCCGTTACATGAGGATTTGAGGATGACCTTAACAGGCTGTTTAATTCAACAAAATTTGCCATATTTTGCTGAAAAATCCATTATAAATCATATTTCACTTAATTTCAAAACATTTCTTATAAAAAAATTGTAGTTTTGCGGAAAATTAATAAAAAAATAAATTATGAAATTATTTACCAAGCTAATGAGTGTATGCCTGATACTGGCGATAACAGGCACCGCAGCCTTTTCCCAGAAGTATAAAGGCAACAACAATCAGCCATTGACAGGCCTGGCAAAGCCAAATTTAGCAAAATCAGATATTAGCCCTACTATGGGTTTAATCAATTCACTGGGCACGCCTAAAGCCATGTTTGACCTGCTGTTTCAGTACAGTGTTCCGGCAGGAGGAACCGCGGGTATTGAAACCGACGGGCAATTTTTTTATATTACAAGATGGAACGCGAATCTGTTCTATAAATTCAGTTTGACAGGGACATTGCTTGACAGTTTTGCGATCACCGGTGCCGGCAATATCCGGGATCTCGCATATGATGGCCAGTATTTTTATGGCAGTAATGCTTCGAATTCAATTTATAAAATGGATTTTACAGCACATACTTTGATAAGCACTATCACCTGCCCCTCGGGTACTGTGGTTCGCCATATAGCCTATGATCCGATTAATAATGCTTTCTGGTGCGGAAACTGGGCTACCGATTTTATATTAGTTAATATGTCCGGTACTGTTATTAATACCATTCCTGCAACTACCCACCTGCAAACTGATATCTACGGTTCTGCTTATGACAATTTTACTCCGGGCGGCCCTTATTTATGGCTATACCGACAGACCTCTGCCAATGCGAACGACCTTGAGCAGGTTAATATAGCCACGGGAGTTTCCACAGGTGTTACTTTTGATGTGACCACCGTTGTTACCGGGCTTACAAGCAACAACTCGGCCGGCGGATTATGTATCTCCACAGATGCCGTACCCGGCAAGGCTGTCCTAGTCGGAGTATCTCAAAATGCTAAATTCTGGGGTTTGGAACTGGCAGAAACAAGTGTTTACCCGAACGACCTGGGTATTACTTCTTTAACCAGCCCTGTCAGCACGGCTTTGTTAACGAATTCCGATTCCTTAAAAATTGTTGTTCATAATTTTGATACGATTGCTCATACAAATATCCCGGTCAATTATGTGATTGACGGAGGTGCTGTTGTCAGAGATACTTTATATGCAACCATTCCTGCCGCCACTGATATGAATTTTACGTTTTCCCAGCCTTATGATTTTTCAATACCCGGACATGTGTATGACATTATGATATATACTTCATTCCCTGCGGATGGCAACAATGTAAACGACACCTTATTTACAACAGTTACCAATCAGTGGGATGTTGCTACTGTCAGTATTGACATGCCCCCAATCATGGGACCCGGTGTTAACATACCTGAGGCAACCGTGATAAATAACGGTACCATGGCAACTACTTTCACAGTAACAATGAATATATCCGGCGGATATACTTCTACACAAACCGTTACCAACCTGTTGCCCGGAATGACGCAGCAGGTTGTTTTCGGTAACTGGACAGCCGTGCTCGGTATACATAATATTGAGGTTTATACAACCCTGTTAGCTGATTCTGTTCATGCAAATGATACCATATATCAGACAGTGGATATTCAGAACCTGATTAAGGCATATGGTTATGTAGCTTATGACCCTGCTGCAACAGGAGCTCTTCCCCAGGGCCCGGCTTATACTTATTTACAGACTCCCCAGACCGTAGTTTCTTTAGCAGATCAGTCCGCCATGAATTTTATCGGAGCAGCCGCATGGGGCCCGATGAACAAATGGTATGGTGTGGTGAGCGATGACAACGATCTTGTAACAATCGACACACTGACAGGAGCAAGAACAGTAATAGGAAATATTGGCGTGCCGATCTATGGGCTTGCTTTTGATCAGACCACAAATACTCTTTATGGTGTTTCTTACGACGGAGCGAACAGCGCTCTCTATACGATTAGTGCTGGTGGTGGTGTTGGTACCTATGTGGGGGATTGTGCTGCCCAGGTGTTGATTAATCTTGCCTGCAGCCCGGCCGGCGTGCTTTATGCCGTCAGTATTGATGATGATAATTTATATACAATTGATAAAACCACAGGTGCTGCCACCATTGTCGGGCCTATAGGTTTTGATGCCAGTTATGCCCAGGATATGGAAATCGACCAGAATACCGGTATTTGCTATATGGCCGCATATAATAACACCACAGAATCCGGCGAAGCAAGAATCGTTGATCTTACTACCGGATCTACAGTGTTAATAGGAGAATACTTAAACAATATGGAGCTGACAGGCCTTGCAATACCTTACCCGGTCAACAATCCTGTATGGGATGCATCGGTCATCGGTATAGATAATCTGGAATCAGCCTGTGAACTTACTTCCGAAGATATTGAAATAAGGGTGATGAATATGGGTACTAATCCTATTGTTGATTTGCCGGTTGCATATAGCATTAACAATGGCGCTCCTGTGCTGGATACTGTAAGCGGAACATTAACAAGCGGACAAAGCATGTCGTTTACATTTGATGTTCCTGCTGATTTTTCTGTTGACGGCGATTATGAAATTAAAGTTTACTCCTCATACACAACCGACGGCGTCCATAGCAATGATACCCTGGTCTTTTCTATTACCAACATCACTTCCAAAACTATCCCTTATTTTGTTGGATTTGAGCCGACAGAAGATTTAATGGGCGCTTCCATTATTGATAACAACAACGACGGTTATTCCTGGGCTTTGTCAGATGCAGGCGGTAACACCGATCCCTATTGCATCAACTATTCGTATAATACCGCTTCTGCCGCCGACGATTGGTTTATTTCATCGTGTATTACTATGGATGCAACCAAAACGTATTACATTGAATATTATTATAAGGCACAGTCAGCCACCTATCCGGAAAAACTTAAAGTTTTTATCGGTGCTGATAATACCGTGGCAGCCATGACAACCCAACTTGACAACAAGGACAATATTACCAATACGGCATACAATCAGGGAGGTGTTACTTTCACTGTTCCATCAAACGGTAATTATTATATTGGATTTCAGTGCTACAGCTTAGCTGATCAGTATATTCTGTACGTGGATGATATCAATATCAGTGAGTCCAACAGTATCGGAGAAAATGATGTAGCTATTGATGTCATGATCATGCCGAACCCTGCTACAGATCAGTTTACAGTGCTTACATCGGAAAACGAATCTGTAATTACAGTTACCAATGCCCTGGGCGCGGTAGTGTACAATTCAAAAGTTTATGATAATAAGGTTACGGTCAGCACCACAGGATTCCGTTCAGGATTGTACTTTGTTAAAATCGAAACTGAAAAAGGTTCAAGGGTGCAAAAAGTTGTTATTACCAAATAAGGAGTTTTTTAACCCAAGAAAGGCTGTCGCAATAGTGGCAGCCTTTTTTTTGTCCCTGAAAAAGCTTACTTTTGCGGCGAAATTCAAAGCTGCTAATGATATCTGTCAACCAAATCTCAGTTCATTTTACCGGGGAATATCTTTTTGATAACGTCTCTTTTATAGTGAATGAGCGCGACAGGATAGGCCTTGTCGGAAAGAATGGTGCGGGAAAAACAACCTTGCTGAAGATCTTTGCCGGCCTGCTTGAACCTGAAAAAGGATCGGTGGCCTACCCTTCGGGAACTACCATCGGTTATCTGCCGCAGGAACTCATCACCGGAAGCCGGAAATCTGTTCTTGACGAAACGCTCACCGCCTTTGATGAAGTGAAAAGTATTGAAAAAACCATCAAAAAACTTGCTGAAGAACTTGCTCACGTTACCGATTATAGTTCTGATGCTTATGGAAAGCTGGTTGATAAACTGAACAGGGCCAACGAGCAGTATAAGATACACGGTGGAGAGACCATACAGGCCGATGCGGAACGGGTGCTGACAGGTTTGGGCTTTGATCATGCTGATTTTGAAAGAAGTATGAGGGAATTCAGCGGAGGGTGGAAGATGCGTGTTGAAATTGCCAAGCTGCTTTTAAGACAGCCATCGTTACTTTTACTCGATGAACCTACCAACCATCTTGATATAGAGTCCATACAGTGGATGGAGGATTTTCTGCTCAGTTATAAAGGCGCTGTGATCCTGGTCTCGCACGACAGGGCTTTTCTGGACAATGTAACCATGCGCACTGTCGAGATATCTTTAGGCAAGATATACGATTATAAAGCTCCGTATTCCGACTATGTGCTGATGCGCGAAGAACGTCTCGAAAGCCAGATCGCCACTTATAATAATCAGCAAAAACAGATCGAACAGATCGAAAGTTTTATCAGGCGGTTCCGTTATAAATCCACCAAGGCACGCCAGGTTCAATCAAGGGTGAAAATGCTTGAGAAAATGGATATGGTCGAAATTGACGAAAGCGATGCCTCGTCCATACGATTTTTGTTTCCTCCGGCGCCATCATCAGGTAAAGTATCAGTACATATCGAAAAAGTTTCGAAAAACTACGGAGAAAAACAGATACTTTCGGATATAGACCTCATCGTTCCTAAAGGTGAGAAGATCGCTTTTGTCGGCAGAAACGGTGAGGGTAAAACCACCCTGGTGAAGATATTATTAAAGCAGATCGAATTTACGGGTAAGGTGGCCCTGGGCCATAATGTCATTGCCGGGTATTATGCTCAGAACCAGGTCGAAATGCTGGATGGCGATAAAACAGTTTTTCAAACCATTGATGATGTTGCCGTCGGCGATATCAGGCCAAAGATACGGGCGCTGCTGGGTAGTTTCCTTTTCGGCGGGGATACCATTGATAAAAAGGTAAAAGTGCTCTCAGGCGGCGAAAAATCGAGGCTGGCCCTTGCAAAAATGCTGCTTTCCCCGGTCAATTTGCTGGTTCTGGACGAGCCGACCAACCACCTTGACATGGTTTCCAAGGATATCCTGAAAAATGCCCTGATACGTTTCGATGGGACACTGATTATCGTTTCGCACGACAGGGATTTTCTGCAGGGACTGACAACAAAGGTCTATGAGTTTAAAAACAAAAAGATCAAAGAATATATCGGAGATATCTACTATTTTTTGGATTCAAAAAAAATTGACACACTCAGGGAACTGGAGAAGAATAAGCCGCAGCACAGCGCTGAAAGAAAGCCGGTAGTTGTTTCGGAAAACAAGCTGAACAGGGAGAAGAAAAAGGATTTTGAAAGAGAACAGCGTAAGCTGCTGAATAAAATTTCAGCATCTGAACAACTAATCGAAAAGCTTGAAAATGATATAGCAGCCATTGACAAAGTACTGACCGATCCAGGTAAATATAAAGAAGCTCTGAACGATAAAGCGATATTTGAGAACTATCAAAAACTCAAATGCCAACTGAAAACCGAGATGGATAAATGGGAAACCCTGCATCAGGAACTGGAAATGCTTAGCTCGAAAACTATTTGATTCCCTGGCTCAAAAAACAAAAAAATAGAAGGTGGTCACCACAAATGACCAGATAATCACGGAGGCGCTGAGATAGACCAGCGTGTATTTGTTTTTGTAGTAATATTTATTTGCAAAGAATGATACTAACGGGATTGCGATCAGGGTAAAAGAGCATATCCCGATAAGCCCCCACTTTTTTTGGATCTTTTTCAAATAGGTTTTTAGCTCCCATTTTGAACCGGCATCAGTGACGGAAGTATTTTTCACGGTCTGGACGGCCGCTTCCGTTTTATTTTTTTTGGCAAAGATACGTCGCAGGTAGCGCCTGATCCTTCTTTTGTAAAACCGGATGAGCACCCCGCTCAGGTGATAAAAAAGGAATATCCCGATGATGCCGCTTATGGCTGTGATGGCTACCGTTTCGAAATAACCCAGGCCCATTTCGATAGAGAGTACGGGCGCAAAAATTAATTTGGCGATACTCAAAACCACGATCTGAATTACCTTAAAAAAGGTATCAACTTGAAGCAGCGAGAGGAGTAAAGTCATTTTTTAATGATGAAATGATGAAAATCAAAGACAAAGGTATGAAAAATAAATAAGAAAAAGCAAGAAAAAATTTCATTATTTCCGGTTTGTTTTTTGAATATTTATTATTTCGTATCTGCGGCGCTTATATTTATTATGGATTTTGCATTATGGTAGTATTCAATATAGTTCCGGAGCTAAATGTTGGTAAAGTAAACACCTGATAATAACATCCCGCTCCATTGGAGCGGAACCTTAACTGATTTGTTTTTTTACCAATATTACATTCCTATGGAATGAAAAAATATTGCAAAAGCATTGATAATAGAGCTATTCAAGATATTTGAAATATATTACAGGACAATAGTGAAGAAATTTATATTTTCACCCCGTAAGCCAGGTCGCCGGCATCACCGAGGCCCGGTACGATATATGCCTGTGCGGTAAGTTCGTCATCAACGGCTCCTACCCATAATGTGGTGTTTTTGGGAGAAAAGTTCTGTTTGATAAATTCCACGCCCTGCACGCTGGCGATAATGGCAACTATATGTGTATGAGTGGGTTTTCCCTTTTCAAGCAGGGACTTGTGGGTCAGCACCAGTGAGGCGCCGGTAGCCAGCATAGGGTCGGCAAGGATGAGTACCTTGTCGGAAAGATCGGGGCTTGAAGTATACTCCACCCTGATGTCAAATTGCCCGTCTTTATAATGATATCTGTAAGCGGAAACAAAGGCGTTCTCAGCGCCGTCGAAAAAATTCAGCAGGCCTTGGTGTAAAGGCAGCCCGGCACGCAAAATCGTGGCGAGTACCGGGTAATTTTTCAATACGGGAACCTCGGCAACGCCAAGCGGGGTTACTATTTCTTTTTTTTCGTATTCAAGTTCCTTGCTGATCTCATAAGCAACGATCTCGCCAAGGCGCTCGAAGTTCCTGCGGAAGCGCATACTGTCTTTCTGTATCTCAGCATCGCGGATCTCTGCAATATACTGATTCACGATCGAATTTTTTTCTCCTAAAATATTTACCATTTTAATGATTTTAAGATTCTTTGCTAAAGTAATTATTTTTTTATTTTAAAAAATAATTTTAAAGTTTTAATTATAAATCCGGGCAGTTTGCTAAACTCAATTTTTGTATAATTTTTTTCAGTTGCGCCAAAGTTGCGGTAAAAACGGGCAAGCGTTTCGTTGTCGGAACCTTCAAAGTCGAGTATAAGATGATTGCCGGCATGGGCTTCAATAAACCTGTCGACCAGGTAATGCATGGCGTGGTGTTTTTTTGCTTTATCGCTGCTGGCCGAAAAAAGAAAAACAGCTTTGTTGCAACCAATAACAAAAAGTACGCCTGCATAAAGCTCATCGCCCGAGTAAACCTGCCATAATTCCCGGCAGGCATTGTCTGTGGCTGCAGCAAAAATTTTTTGAAGCACCTGATAGAAATCTTTTGGCAATAAACTGATTTTTTTTTCGCGGGTTGACCTGAAAAGCCCGATCAGACCGTCCATGTTTTCTGATTTTCGGATACTGAAAAAATTTTCAGGTATTTTTTTCAGGTTGCGGCGGAGGTTCTCAGAATAGGCCCGTTGAAGTTCGTAATAAGGCCTGTTGAGGTTAAGTTCCAGGTTTGTGTGCTGTTGCCGGATGATATTCAGTGTTTCGACAGGGTTGTAATGGTTCAGGAGGATCTCAGCATATTTGAATTTCGGCGGTATGGCTTTTACGAACTCCTCCACTTTTGATGGTGTAATTTTACAAGCTGAGAAAATACCCAGTTGCTGGATTAGCGAAGGCGGAAAGATATAAGAGAAGCCCAGCTTTTTCCGGTAGGGCAGGGGCATTACAAAACAATAATCATCTTCTACCAGGGCATCCCATTGTTCACAAGCTTTGTCGAGGTACCAACTGAATGCAAAAACATTCCCGTTGATAGAATTTTCGATACACGCATCCCATTTATTTTTCTTTATATCTCTGTATGGCAGGTATTTGATCATTCGGGTTGCCTGATTTATTATGTGGTTTGGAGTTTTGTGATTTCAAAGATAAATTTTTATTCAAAAAGTGTGGGATTTCAGTCATTTTTTATTTGGAATTTTTCCCCCGCCGGTGGCTGAGGCTCTCAACGGTGGCTGAGCCAAGTCGAAGCCACCGCCACCTTTTATCCTTTATAAAAGAAAAAACAAAAATCCAACTGTAATGAGTCTTGCAAAACCTCAGTTTAATCTTCACACCCGGCTTGTCATCCTTAATTCTTTGTCACCACAAATGTCTCGGGAGGCAGCTCATACTGCTGGATGATCGCCTGGTTTAAGAGGTTGCGCTTCAATAAAATGATGACGGCATCATCTACATAAACAGGCGCCCAGTTGTTGCGGTCGTTAAGCCTTTTTATCAGAAAAGGCTGCCCGAAAGGTGTTTCATCCAGCCTGAAAAAATAAATACAGTTGAATTTATATTTGGCATTAACCTGCTGCCACACTTCTTCTTTTTCTAACATGGGATTGTACACCTTTTCGAAAAAGTCGTTGGAATAAGCCTCGGGTCTGTTATCAACAAAAACCCGCTCTTTCGGGTAAAGGTTGTAGATCAGGTATCCGCCGATGTCGTAGTTGTTAAAAACGGGGCCTTTGATGCCTGTGGCTTTAAAAAAATCAGCAGAAGTGTTTATGTTATTGTATAATCCAAACCCTGTGGTAACTTTTCTTAACGATAAATAGGTGTTTGTCTTAATGATGCTTATAAAGATCAGTAGCACCGCTGCCACCAGCGAAAAAATGGTGATTCGTTTTGTGAAATTCACCCGGGACTTTTCCACCACTTGCATGATAAGCACCGGCACATAGGCCAGTAATAATCCGGCTGCCACAGGAATCCCTCGTATCGCCTTAAAACCAAGAACAATAAAAAGAAAAAGAAGTATATGTGCAGGGCTTATTTCAAGGAGTTTGAATTTTGTTTTCTTCAGATATAGCAGGAATAATACGAAAAAAGCTAAAGTAATGATCTCATAATGAATGTATTCTCCTTTTCCAAAACGGTTTTGCATGAAAAAAACACTTTGGTTTTCGGCAACCATGTAGGCGTAGTTTTTAAAAATTGTCAGTGGCGTCAGGACACCATCAATGCCATAAGGATTAATAAAACAAGCCAGCAAACTCAAGCCCAGAAGCAGCCCCATCGGTTTGGCGGCTTCCTTTTTGCGGAGCCACCAGATATAAGCTGAATAAACTCCGATGATGATCAGCCCCATCACAAAGAATATGTGTATGTTCACCCATAGCAACTGAAGTATGGGTAAGGAGATCAGCAGTGCTTTGGCGGGAATTTTCTGAGACAAAAAAAGCTCGAATAAATAGATGTAAATGGCGATGAACAGCAAACTGAAGACTTCAGGTCTTATTTCCGTTCTGATGGCTATAAGCGGGATGCAAAGCATAAACAGCAGAAATGCAAGATAGGGGTGGCTTTTCCGTTCCGCTATTTTATAAAATAACAATACGGTCAGCGCAGATAGTAAACAATAGATGAACGACAAACCGCTGAAACCGATCGTTTTTTGTATCAGATAAAATACAACCCCGCTGCCCCAGTGGTGGTAGATAACAGGGAAATCAGGTTCGGAAAAAGAGTATAGATTTGTTGACATGATTTTGCCTGTGTTCAGTATGACTTCACCGTTTTTTAGGTGCCGCCCGAGGTCGGCGTTCACAAACAAAATTTTTTCCGCGAAAAAAGTAAAAGAGATGATCAGAACCAGTGCGGTCAAAAGTACCCGCATGGCAGGTTTAACGGCTAAAGCCTTTGAAACGGATGTTTTTTTTTCTTGTTTTTTTTTCTTGCTCATACCGGGGGGATTTTACCCTTTTTGAATTTTCAAAGATACATTTATTTTGGATTTTTTGCGGAAGCCGTCATCCAGAGTCAAATCATTTTTTGAGGTGTCGGAACCAGGGAAATTTAATTTGCGACATTTCAGGTGCAGCACACCGTAATATTTATATCATCGAAATTCATTGCGCGACATTTCAGGTGCGTAGCACCGAAATATCTATCGCCCAAGAAATTAATTTTATGATGTATCAGGGACGGCCTGCCTGGCCCGGCAGGCAGGGACTCTGACTTTATGGACGGACACTAAATAAAACGTATTGAACGTTCCACATTGCTGAAAACTTCCGATGAGCTCAGGTAATCTTCTTCATTATCGGTAAAAGTAAATTCATACAATGCCATTAGTTTGGGAACATAGGTGTACACAGCCGACTGGCACATTCTTATTTTAATTTCATTTTTTCCGTCTGATTCTATTCTGGTGTAGGAGTAAACCCATTTTAAGCTTTTGTAGCCATCGACTATTACATATTCTTTTAATAGATGGTCGTTCTCGGTTTTAAAATATTGTTTGATAGCTGCTATTGTCCCATTTGTAATGATGTCATATAGTTTTTCAACCTCCATATGATCGGGATCAAATTTGCCCAGTTTATTGACTTCAAAAAACGCTGATAGGTCGCTTTTGCTTTGATAAATTACGTTGAAGTTTGCAGGTATTATGTCATTAGCCCTTTTATCCACATATTGATAAAGGATGCCTTCGTTAAACAACCATTTTTGAGGCCTTGCAAAGACAAATTTATGTTTTTCATCCAGCTCAATAGTATATCCCGAAGGGCAGGGAGCTCCTTTGATAACTTTCAGCCTGAGTTCCTGTATCTCTTTCAGGTATTCCGAAACCATATCTGCTGCCAGTTGTTTATAGATCTGGAATGTGATGGAGGTGAGGAGCAAAGCCGTGAAGACAAAGCCCGCGAACGCCCCGCCTAATTTCCATTCCTTCAGGTTTGCCGATGCCGACGATTTCAGGATGTTAAAACAGATGTAGGCAACAAATATGCTCACACCAAAGATGACGATGCCGGAAATTATTGCAAAAATCATATTGTTTCTGCCTTTCATAATGGGCCTCCTTATTTTTTTTTGTTTCAATTTTTATATCCACAAATTTAATATTAAATTTTCCTAAAAAAATAAAATTTTTATTAATTTTTTTAAAATCAGGACTTCGCTAGAGCAGCCTAACTCAGCCTTTGCGGACTAACTACCTAACAGCCTAACTCCGCCGCGGTGCACTAACAGCCTCCCGATAGCTATAGGGACAGCCTAACAGCCTACCTACCTACCTACCTAACTCCTCCCTTACTTCAGATAAATATTATGCCGTGCGTCTTTATTCCACTGATTCCATTGAACATCCTGCGCATTTTTTGAAACTGATAAAACACCATCCGAGCCAACGTACATGTATCCTTTGTTGGTAAGGAGCTGCCCGTCAATTTTTCCTTTATTCTGTTGTGTCTTTTGTAATGTTCCGGTGTTGATGTCAAACGTCTTTACCTCACCTGTTGTTGTTGCGATGATAACTTTTTCATTCACGACAATGGGTATTTGATTGGGATGTGTTTCGGCGGCTTGCTGCCACAATATTTTTTCGCTGTTTGCATCGAAGGCGGTTACTTTTGAGTTGTCTGAGAGTATGACAATATTATTTTTATACACCACAGGATGTGCGCCGTTGTAATTCATCTGATCGTAACAGGTATGGTTTTCACTGATTTTTTTTGGCGTAAGCGGAGCCGCATATTTTCTTTGGACTTGTAATGTCTTCCTGTCCAGCACCACAAGCTGTTCCTTGCCGTTGACGGATGCGGTAACATAAATTTTCCCGGGTGTAACTGTTGGCGAAGAAACAGCTTTGATATTTTTTGAGAACAGCGTTTGCTTCCCTGATCCTTTGTCAAACACATAATAGTTACCGCCCTGTGAGGCTATGTGAACTTCATTTCCTTCAACAACAGGGCATGCGATCACCTCATTGTCGATCCAGTTGATCCAGTTCATTTTTCCGGAATGCAGGTCAAAGCTGGTAAGTACAAAACTTTCTGCCGGGTTGGCAGGGTTTTCATAACCATTGTTGTACACCACATAAACGCTGTTGCTGTCTGCCGAAGGTGTTGAATAAATAGTGCCTGCCAGCCATTTGCTCCACAGCATTTTACCCGTAGCGGCATCAAAAGCATACAAAGTACAGGAATAGGTATTTATTAGTAAAACGCCGTCCTGATAAACTATCGGTGATGCGCCCGATTCGCCCAGTTCTATACCCCACTGATACTCTCCTGTAAGAGCTTGCAGGCAGTAAAAGTTCGGGGAGTAAAAACCCTCCTGTGTGAATAATCTGTTGCCGGCAATGGTTGAAGTGCCTATGGGGCCTGAGGTGGCAAAGTCGATATCGAAACCGTTAGCGGTCAACTTCAGATAATTTGATGGTTTTTTTGCAGGGCGGACAGGCGTTTCGTCATGGTTTACCACAAAACCTTTTTCGTTGATATGGCGTTCTGCCATCATTCGTTCGATGGCTTCCGACCCTCTGTACCTTCGGGTGATGCTTGCTGAGGCAAAACCCAGGCTTGAGGGTACTTCCACAAGATGTATCCCGCTTTCATATTTTAAATTCACAAGGTAGTTGGTGCCTTTTTCGAGCATAAACTTGCAACTACCGTTTGCATCTGTTACGCCGGCAAAAACCTTTTTGCTGTTTTCTGCATCCAGATAAACCTTTTCATTGGGCA
>DAOQAF010000037.1:0-28791 GCA_035353775.1 Bacteroidales bacterium
CAAGTATTTTTATAATCAATTATTGAAAAAATTAATTTTTAGAACCCGCCTTTATAAACATCTTTTTAACTTTTAATTTAAAAATATAATGTAATTTCAATATAATCACGAATTTGTCTTGTTAATAAAATTCATATCTTTTATACTACATTTTCTAATTTATTAAACAGTTGGGGTCTTAAAAAGATTTATCATCATCGACATTGTATTTCTATGCTTTTATCTGTTTTTCTATTATTATTTTTTTTGATAACACCCACACAGGGTTTTAATATTGCGGCAGGACAAAAAATAACCCCCGAAACTATAAGCCATGGGCGAAGAGACATATCAAAATCACTGCATTAAATGTTTTTTTTTTGACATTAATAATATTCGCTATTCGATAAATTATTTATTTTAAATTTGTAAAACCTATAATAAATATTATGCCAAACATGGTTTTAAAAAAAATCACCACAACAATTTTATTTATTTCATATTTTTTTCCTTTTGTAGTTTTGTCACAAGGCACTTATCAGGCTTATTTCGGGAACCTTCATTCACACACTTCCAATTCCGATGGTGCCGGTGCTCCTTCCGAAGCGTTTACTTATGCCCGGTACACTGCCGGACTCGATTTTCTTGCTGTTACAGATCATCTGGAACAAATTGGCAACATTCCATATATTGATCCGGAATGGTCCGAATGCATGGATGACGCAGATGCCGCAACAGTTAACGGAACATTTGTAGGTATTGCCGGCTGGGAGTGGGGCTCGCCGCTTCACGGGCATGTGAATGTATTTAATACAAACGACCTCATCACTGATGCCGCAAATCTGTGGTACACCACCGATCTGCCGGCTTTTTATAACTGGGTGCTCACACATGCCCCGGCATTTGCACAATTCAACCACCCCGGCGATGAGGTTTATTTTACAAACTGGAATAATTTTGCTTATGTCAGTCCGGCCTTAGACAATATGTTTCCATTGATCGAATTTCAGAATGTTCAGCAGGCCACCATGTATTATGAAGCGGCCCTGACACAGGGATGGCACTTATCACCTGTCTGGAATCAGGATAATCACTCGGCCGACTGGGGCACCAAAAACGACGGCAGGACGGGTATTTGGGCAACATCGCTTACACGACAGGCACTTTTTGAGGCCATTAACGCCGGAAGAACTTTTGCCACCATGGATAAAAATGCCAAAATCTGGATAGACCTTAACGGTACGCCCATGGGAAGTGAAGTGCCGGTACAGTTGATTATGCCGCTCCATGTGTACCTGACTGATGCAAATACCGAATCATGGGTCTCTATACAGTTAGTTACTCAAAATGGTGTTGTGGCCGATATAGGCCTGCATACAGGCAACCTGGACACCACGTTCACGATCAGCCCGGCAAACTTCAACTGGATCTTTGTGCGGGCCATACAGGCCGACAGCAACTATTTGTGGTCGGCTCCCGTATTCCTTACCGGAACAATCACTGATATTCCTTCACTGTCATCTGAGACAGCTTTTCAATTGTTTCCCAACCCTGCCAGAGATTATTTTTTTGTGAATACCGGTGAGGACAACAGCCAGATTGAAATAATTGACATTAACGGGGTTTTGCTTTATTCAAAAACTTTTCAGAAAAGGCTGAGGGTAAACACGGATAAACTGATACCAGGGATTTATATGGTTACTATTTCGGCCTCTGATAAGGTCATCGTAAAAAAAGTTTTCATAAGCGGTTAGCCTGTTATCAAAGGGCATAAAAAAAAGGAATAAGTTTCCCTATTCCTTTTTTCAGATTTTAAAATTCTACTTCACAGAATCTACCACGGCTTTGAATGCTTCAGGATGGTTCATGGCCAAATCTGCAAGTGTTTTTCTGTTAAGCTGGATATTGTTTTTATGAAGTTTTCCGATAAATACCGAATAACTCATTCCGTATAGGCGGGTACCTGCGTTGATACGATTGATCCACAGCCCTCTGAAATCGCGTTTTTTGTTGCGCCTGTCGCGGTATGCATAACACATACCCTTTTCATAGGCATTTTTAGCAACGGTCCAGACATTTTTTCTTCTTCCGAATTGTCCTTTAACCCTGCTTAAGATTTTCTTTCTTTTTTGTCTTGATGCTACTGCATTTACTGAACGTGGCATAGTTTTAAGTTTTTTGTTTCAGCGTTCTCCTTCAAGAATCTTTGATGCTGAAAACAAGTTAATAATTAAGTTACTTAACAGGCGAGCATTTGTTTTACTCTTTTTTCATCCACCTTTTCTACTGTGGTAGAATACGTAAGATTTCTCTTTCTCTTGGTGGTTTTTTTAGTCAGAATATGACTCTTGTACGCATGTTTTCTTTTAATTTTTCCGGTTCCCGTGAAGTCTAACCTTTTTTTAGCTCCGGAAATTGATTTCATTTTTGGCATTTTATCAGGTTTTTATGTTGTTATCATTTATTTTTTGGGTGTCAGCACCATGATCATTCGTTTTCCTTCCAGTTTTGGCAACTGATCCGGTTTGCCATATTCAACCAGTTCCTGTGCGAATTTCAGCAGGATGATTTCTCCCTGTTCTTTATAAACGATGGATCGTCCTCTGAAATAGACATCAACTTTAACTTTACATCCTTCCTGCAAAAATTTGATGGCATGTTTGAGTTTAAAATCAAAATCATGGTCATCGGTATTCGGGCCCAGCCTGATCTCTTTTATCACCACCTTGGCGGCTTTGGCCTTCATTTCTTTTTGCTTACGTTTCTGTTCGTAAAGAAATTTCTTATAATCAATTACTTTACAAACCGGAGGAGTTGCCGTCGGGGATATCTCTACAAGATCAAGACCTTGTTCTTCTGCTATTGCTATGGCTTCGCGTATCGGATAAATTCCCATCGCAATATTTTCGCCAACCACACGAACTACAGGAGCAGTAATCTTTTCATTTATCCTGTGAAGCTCTTCTTTTTTGGCATACCCCCTGCCCTGGTAACCTCTTCCCTGTTGTAAATTAAAATTTGTTGCTATAACTTGTCCTCCGTTTTAGTTAATACTCAAATTAATTATTCAATCATTTTTTTTATCTCGTCATTGATCAGAGCTGCAAAATCATCGATAGTAAAGGTTCCCATATCGCCCTGTCCTTGTTTTCTGACAGATATAGTATTTTCAGCCTCTTCCTTTTCCCCTACGATAAGCATATATGGTATTCTGTCTATCTCTGCGTCCCGTATCTTTTTTCCGGCTTTTTCGCTCCTGTTGTCAATTTGGCTGCGAATATCGTAATTATTTAGCAATTGGAAAACTTTTTTTGCATAATTTTCAAATTTATCGCTGATAGGAATGATGGTAACCTGCTCAGGCGCAAGCCATAGCGGAAATTTTCCCGCACAGTGCTCAATAAGCACTGCAACAAACCGTTCCATCGACCCGAACGGTGCACGGTGTATCATGACGGGGCGGTGTTTCTGGTTATCACTTCCGATGTATTCGAGTTCAAAACGTTCAGGCAGGTTATAGTCCACCTGTATGGTTCCTAACTGCCATTTGCGACCGATAGCATCGCGAACCATGAAATCGAGTTTCGGTCCGTAAAAGGCAGCTTCACCCAGTTCGATAACACCCTTGATGTTGTTTTCTTCAACAACTTCCAGGATGGCGCGTTCGGCTTTTTCCCAGTTCTCGTCGGTTCCGATATATTTTTCTTTATCATTGGGATCACGCAGGGAAACCTGTGCGGTAAATTCTTTAAAATCCAGCGCCTTGAAAATTTTCATCACAATGTTGATCACGCCAACAAATTCCTGTTTCACCTGATCAGGTGTACAGAATATGTGTGCATCGTCCTGTGTGAATCCGCGGACACGTGTCAAACCGTGTAATTCGCCGCTTTGTTCATAACGATAAACCGTGCCGAATTCGGCCATACGTAAGGGCAGGTCTTTGTATGAACGGGGTTTTACCTTATAAACTTCGCAATGGTGAGGGCAATTCATAGGCTTCAGCATAAATTCTTCGCCTTCAATCGGTGTGGAAATAGGGCGGAAAGAATCTTTACCATATTTCTGAAAATGGCCGGAAGTCTTATAAAGATTTACATTACCGATGTGCGGCGTCATTACCTGAACGTATCCGGCATTTTTTTGCGTTTTTTTCAGGAAGGCTTCGAGGCGTTCGCGCAGGGCAGTACCTTTGGGCAGCCAGAGGGGCAGGCCCATTCCCACATTTGCAGAAAAAGCAAATATTTCCAGTTCTTTCCCCAATTTCCGATGATCGCGTTTTTTGGCTTCTTCGAGCAGGACAAGATAATCCTGCAATTCTTTTTGTTTGGGGAAAGTGATGCCGTAAACCCGGGTCAGCTGCTTGCGGTTGATATCTCCGCGCCAGTATGCACCCGCAACACTGGTGATCTTAACCGCTTTGATAAACCCTGTAGCAGGAATATGCGGGCCGCGGCAGAGGTCGGTAAAACTACCGCTTTCGTATAAGGTTATTTCGCCATCGGCAAGCTCGTTGATAAGCTCCAGCTTGTATTCGTCGCCTTTTTTAGTAAACAGGTCAAGGGCTCCCTGTTTGGAAATATCTTTGCGTACCAAGGGCTGGTTTTGTTTTGCAAATTCCAGCATTTTATCCTCGATGGCTTTGAAATCAGCTTCGGTGATCATGCGGTCGCCGGTATCGATATCATAATAAAAGCCATTCTCGATGTCGGGGCCTATACCAAATTTTGTTCCGGGAAACAGCGCTTCTATGGCTTCCGCCATGATATGTGCCGAAGAATGCCACATGGCTGCTTTACCTTCGGGATCATTCCAGGTGAGGAGTTTTACTTTTGCATCGCTGTGTATCGGCCGGGTGGCATCCCAGACCTCATCGTTTACTTTTGCGGCAAGCACGTTACGAGCCAGGCCTTCGCTGATACTCAGCGCTACTTCAAGCCCTGTAACTCCTTCATTATATTGTCTGACCGAATTATCCGGTAATGTGATATTTATCATTGTTTTAATGGTTCAAAAAAGAGTTTGCAAAGATAGGAAAAATTTCGACAGGAAAAGAAAATATTTTTCTTAGCTATATCCTATGGTAAAAGTTGGGAGTCGGGAGTTGGGAGTTCGGAGTTGGGAGTTGGGAGTCAGGAGTCGGGAGTTGGGAGTTCGGAGTTCGGAGTTGGGAGTCAGGAGTCGGGAGTCGGGAGTTGGGAGTCGGGAGTTGGGAGTTCGGAGTTGGGAGTCAGGAGTCGGGAGTTGGGAGTCAGGAGTTGGGAGTTGGGAGTCGGGAGTCGGGAGTCGGGAGTCGGGAGTCGGGAGTTGGGAGTCAGGAGTTGGGAGTCAGGAGTCAGGAGTTGGGAGTCAGGAGTTGGGAGTCAGGAGTCAGGAGTCGGGAGTTGGGAGTCAGGAGTTGGGAGTCGGGAGTCGGGAGTTGGGAGTCGGGAGTTGGGAGTCGGGAGTCGGGAGTCGGGAGTTGGGAGTCAGGAGTCGGGAGTTGGGAGTCAGGAGTTGGGAGTCAGGAGTCAGGAGTCAGGAGTTGGGAGTCAGGAGTTGGGAGTCGGGAGTCGGGAGTTGGGAGTCGGGAGTCGGGAGTTGGGAGTTCGGAGTTGGGAGTCAGGAGTCGGGAGTTGGGAGTTGGGAGTTCTGAGTTCGGAGTTCTGAGTTCGGAGTTCGGAGTTTGGAGTTCAGAGTCAGCCACGGCGGAGAAGTTGAGAGTTCTGAGTTCGGAGTTCGGGGTTTAGAGTTTAGAGTTGATAGATTAGAGATTGAGAGAGCCCGGGATTTTATTCAGGCCATGCCGTTTTTAAAATTTGGATCTCCAGATCTTTTATTTTAAACTCTTCCAATTCGCTGTTCCAGATATACAAGGTCAATTCATATTCTGGTTCCAGAATTTTGGGAAGTATCATGGAATATGAATATTCTTTCCACCGGTTTTCAGGCGATCCGGGAAGATAATTGATCGGGAAGGCTTTGTAGAACGCATTTTCCCTGCCTTTGTAACTTAATGAAACCACAAATAATGCATTTGATGTGCCATTAACACGATAATCCCACTTTTTAAATTTTATCTCCGCATAGGAATGGAATGCACCAAATAATTCAAGATCGTTTGAAACCCGGACACTGCCGCCATACTCATTTTTTTGGTCAAACAACATGATAGCGCCATTCCCGCTATCGGGCGATGCGGAAAAAATCAGCTTTTTCTCAAACTTATTATACGGAACCAAATCGTTGGATCCTCCAATACAACCGACATATTTATCTGATGTTTTCAAAAAAATGTACCGGTAACTTTCGAAGTTCATGTATTCAGGGCTTAATATATTTTTCCGGTATTGATATGATTGGATTATATTCAGCAAAAGCAAAGGGATACAGAAGACCACAACAATGATCCGCAGGTTTTTTTTCAGATTATTCAGGAGTAAGGCGAACAGCAAAACAAATACGCCATAAAAATCAACGAAAGGGCGCATCCCAAAGCTATCGAAGTAGGTCCAGCACCACCATGAAGCAACGATATACGTGAGCAAAAACAGAAAATACAAGGTGGTGAAAAACCTGAATTTGTTTTTTTTAAATAAAAGCGCCATACTCAAAAACACAATGAACAGTATGGGTGTATAAACAAAAAGCCCTTTCCGGAAACTGAACAACACCTTGAAAAATTCAGGATGCAGCCAATAAAACCCTTCGTTCTGATAGGCCCGGACAAAAAAATGCCCGCACTGAATATACCATAATACGTTCTGTATAGCCATGACGAGCAAAACAAAAGCGCCAAATAACAACAATCGTTTTATGTGCTGTTTTATAAAAATTCTTACGGATTTGAAATCATCGAAAAAGAACAGGACAAAGAAAATGATCAGGATATTTACAGGTCTTATCAAATAAACAATTCCCAATGTTATAGCACTAAATAAGAGGTGTTTAAACTTATGGTTTTGGATATAACAATAGGCAGCCCATAAAAAGCCGCTGATCATCGCAAAGGAATAAACATGCGACATATCGGGCTGAATAACCGAGTACACCAATAAGTTCGTAGCAAAAAGGGCTGCCGCCAATGAAATAAAAATGTGTTCAGGCTTAATTTTCAGCCGGCTTAACAGCAAGTACAAAAAAATGCACCCCAGCAACAAATAGAATATAGCCGCCACGCTGACAGATTTTTGGTAAGCCTCCGCATAGGGATCGTCCGGGAACCCGCTGACCAGTGCGGCTGACAAAAAAAAAGGAGAAATAAGCAGGGCCGTGCCGCACTGATATTTAATCAGGCTTCTATTGTCAATTTTTATCAAATGATCGTAGTCAGGAGTTGCCCTGCCAAAATTTTTTTTGAAAACTATTTGATCAAAATAAGCATAATAGCCTTTTCCATCACCATCGATGATTGACTTCCAATCATTGCCTGCAGCGCCTGTCCAGCGGAAACAATAAACAAGAGCACCGACAATAATCAATACGGTAATAAAAAAAAGCAATGATTTGCTATGTTTATTGGAAACTGACAATGAAAAATATAAAGTTAAATTAAATATTTGTTTTAAACCAGGAAGCGAAATTACAAAACTATATCCGTTTTCAATTAGTGCTGTAATATGAGTTTCACGGTCTTTGTCAAATTTTTTGTTGTTAAATTCACAAAATAAATCCCCGGAGATTTGTCCGACAAATCAACTATCATCTGTTTTTCAGCAATATTTTTTTCATGAATTTGCTTAACTAAAATGCCAAGACAGTCATACATGCTGATATCTATATCCTGCTGAAAAGGTAATGACAGTTCCATATTAAATTTATTGACGGCAGGATTTGGAAAAATAGTAAACGATACTTCTGCGCTTAGTTCATCGACCGGCAAATTGTATCCAACAGTAAACTGCTGGTAGATTTCCCGGCCAAAATCGCTGCCATATGACCGGAACAACAAGCCATTTTCCGCCCTTCTTATTTTACAAGATCCGGAGCCATCGCCGGTGGCAGCCCACCAGTACAACCCGTCATCATCATTATCGGTAAGCCGGAATTCGTAACACCCCGGACTAAAATGTACTGTATCCTTGTATGTGGTATTCGCCTGGGTGAATGTCTTATGAAGAATAATATTTCCGAGATCATCCTTAATGGTATACTCGTTTTCTGAAGGATAATTGTTTGTTCTGATTTCGAAGATAACATCAGCGGGGAACTCAGGAGTACCATCATATTTCGTTGTCATTCTGTCGTTCAGCGGATACTCGTCTGCTCCTCCGTCAGGCAGGGAAACACTTGCAAAAAATGTCCCGCTGTTTACGGCCCACGAAAAATGCTCAAGCTGCACATCTTCAGTTTTCATTGGGGCAAGATTTCCCGACCAGTTGAAAGTGCTCGGAGTTCCGCCTTCAAGGCCGTAAGTGATGGTCAGCGTATTCAATGGTTCGCTGCCATTATTTCGTATGGTAATAAGCGGATTATTACATATCGGGTTTATTCGTTTATATAAATAAGTTTTTGATGGCGTTTTTATATTATAAACTTCGGCATCCTTTGTAAAATTAGGCGCTCCGTAAGTGATCAACTGGTCTTCGATCTGATAATAGTCCCATCCGCTGGTATTTGTATAGGGCTGAACGTCATGATCAAGAATGACCGAGTCTCCGGGGGTGATGTAGGACGTAAGTTCAAAATCATAAGTAGTTACCTCAGCGCCGGGACACCAGTTCGACCGTGAATAAACCCACGTGCCGCCCTGCGGATAAAGCGGGTTCAGTGCACAATCGTCTCTCCACACCAGTTGCTGATATTTTTGAACTCCGTTCACTTTATAGTAATGATATTTCGGACAAAACTCGGCACAATTCTGCGGGGTGTCCATGCCATGCCCCGTAACACGCGACTTCCAGCGAACATTCACTACTTCCGGAGCGATATAAACTTTCTTAGGCGTAAGATGGCTTTCTATCGGGTTTGACGAAAATCCGTAATCGAAATTTCCGTTCCATAAGTTTTTAACACTGATAGGGTCGCGAGGTGGCGTTCCGAGTATGAACTCAAAACGCATATCCATCAGTTCCTGCCAGTTTCCCGCGCTGAGATGAACAGAATCCTTGAGTAAGGTACGGTAATCACTCATGTCATAGATCCATGTAACACCGTCTCCCAGTGAAAGTCCGTTACCATAAGGCGTGATGTACCGCCCGAGTTCAAAGCGGTTCACAACTTCAAACGGCTCGCTGAAATAGTACCATTTCTTTAGAAAAATCACAGAATCATTTACCACGTAAGCAGAGTCAATAGCCACCCCCAGATGATTATAGACATAATGATCAAAATATGCCGGCCATACAGTAAGCGTGTCCGTTGGGATCAAAGGTTGCAAGGAATCGCTGTAGAATACAATCTGCATAGGATCTTTTTGAACAGAATCTATGGTGATCACGGTATCGATGTGCGAGACATAAGTCCCCTGTTCGAAAACAATATTTGGCCTTACCATTGTTTCGGTGAAATTACGGACAATGTCACTGCCTTTGGTGTAAACAAACACAGGAAGCCCGAACAGTGAGCCGTTATTATTTCCGTAGCTTGAATCAGCAGCAGTATAGAGAGCATTATCATTGAATTTATAATACAGTTGAAGGGATGAATTGAAAGGATGGGTTGCGTCCAGATCTTTGCGCATCCATTTTCTGATCGTCGCCGAATCAAGTTCCGCGTTCCATACAGCGAATTCATCAATATTTCCGTCGAAATTGTAATTACCCAAAGCCGCGGCGCCGAGATTGAAATTCTTTATGCCGTACATTCTTCTGGTCATGCCTGTTCCCGAATGCCACAACAATCCGTTCAGGTAGATTTTCATGTTTCCTGTCGCCGCATTTTTCGTAAAAGCCCAGTGATTCCATTTTCCTTCATAATCGGATGTGTTGGCCGCTTTATTGATACGGTCATAATTTGCCGAGCCGCTGTTTCCGGCATCCCAATATACATTGGCATTCGACCAGGGTAAATGGCAATTGATGACCCTGTGATTGAGCGAATCAAATGCTTCAAAGAGCATCTGGTCCTGCGGCTGAAAAGGCGGGTTGCCGTATTGCCAGAACGAAACGGTGATAAAACTGTCTATCGCTGCAAATGCCTCTTTGGGAACGTCCACAAAATCGCTTCCCAAAAAAAACAAAGACCTGTCGGAACCAGCAGAAGCAATGCCGGTTTTGAGCAATGTGTTTTCTGATAAAATTTCGTTTACTATTCCTGTCATCCCATTATTAAAAGATATATCGACGGCAATATTGCTTGTTCCGTCCCATAAGAAAGGATTAGTAAAATGAATGACATTCCAGCCGCTTGAAAGGAATGACGTATTATTTGCATAGACCTCGATCAGTCCGTCTTTTTCGAAACTCAGGGATGTCAGGGAATCGAGGACAGTGTTTTTAATCCGCACCTTAAGATTTTTCAGTTCACTTCCTGTATTTTGAATAAAAAATTTGAGACCGGAGATGTTGCCAGAGTCCAGACCTGCTAAAAGCAACTCAGGAGCCTTCCATAAATATTGTGAGCGGCTTTCAGGATATGCTGAATTAAAAGGGTTTTCAGAAATAATTACTCCGCTATTAAATACTGTCGAATCAAAACTCAAGGTGTTCGTGTAAACAATTTGTGTATTAAAATGCGGGAAATAGTTCCACGACGGCTGAAACATGAACTCTACAGAGTCGGGGCTGGTGCCGTTCACCTTATAACTGGGGGCATTCAGCAGCGTCGAATCGAGTACACCGGTATGCTCATATAAATAGGTATTCGTCAGGTAATCCCATTCTCCGCAGGCCGGGTTCTGCGCAGGATTGCACTTAAGCGTATAATACATCAGTATCTTGTTCACGCGGACTGTATCGGGTGGAAACAGAAACCTGGCATTTTGTGGCGAACCGAACGTGAAGGTTTGTATTGTAATGGTGTCACCGGGCTGGTTTTGTGCCTGCAATTTTAATGTAAATACTAATATTGCTATAAAAAGGACTGAAAATTTGTAAAACTTATTCATTATTAATGTTTTGGTTATTAGAATATTTTCCGAGACTAAATTACTTTATTTTTAGAAGTTAACAAAAGATTTTTAATCATGTATGCGTAGCATGGCTTAATGCATTGCTATGCCTTTCAAAATGAAACCATCAAAAATTTAAAACGTTTGTGCTCTCCTGTATTCTTCCGGAAATGTGAACAAGCTCGGCTTTGACATGTTGTGCGAAGTTTGCAACTTCGCACTTAATAAATTGTAGGTTGCTACATAGTCGCTCATTTCGGAGCAACTATACATATTAAATAAATTAGGATGTTTATTGGGGACGATACTTAGAAGCCCTATCAAAAATAATGATTTTTGTTAGTCGAAGACTAACTTAAATATCATCATTGATACTTTTTGAATTAGATTTTTTTGTGAATGATTCAGGTTATGGTTTTTTGTTTAATTTATTGGTAAAATTTTCACTTAAATTATAAAAATTTACAGTAAAAAAAGAGTGAAGTAATGTGTCTTTCAAAATTTTATTTGTCACAATTAAATCATTATTTCTTGACATTTCAATTAAAGCTTCAGCACTATTCTTTTCATCAAAATCTAGATGTTGAAGGTGCATTTGAATCTCCATCTCACTTTTATATAAAGGAGTATCTGGTGCAAGTAAAAAATTTGCAACACATTCCTTTATTTTGTTGATTTCATTGCATTTATTTACCATGTTGACAATTGAAATAGTCACGACAAATATTACTGCAATTGCAACAATGCCTATTGTGTATAATTTTAAATATTTTCTATTAGTAAAATGGAATTCTTTTTTAAATAAAAAATAAATTGTAAAAAAACTCAGTATGATGCTGAAAAAATTATTTAATAAGGTAATTATTGTTTCCATTATTTTTTATTGAGGGTTATATGAATAGATATAACACGAGTAATTTCTTATGGAATTAACATTATCATTTAATACGATAGGATCCCTTACAATTATTTTATCTTTCATCAATTCAGTTATTGCGTTAGGAATCAAAGATTCATCTAAGCCTTCACTTCTAATAAAATTAGTAATTTCATCTGAAGTCTTTGGTTGATAAGGAATATTTTTTTCCTTTGTTATGCAATAAATTATTTCTTTTTTTATTTCATATATTTTATATCGTTGATTAATAAATAGGCTTAGTAAAATACAGAAACTCAATAAACTAATCAGCATAACTGACATTTGGATAAACCTTATATGTTTTCTGTTACTGAAAGCGATGTAAGCCCCTAATAGACTTACAATAGTTCCAAGAATGGTTTGCCAAAATTCAATATTTCTCATAGAAAAACAATTTAAACTATCTTTTGCGAATTAATTTGACCTTTTGAATGGTAGCTGCTCCATTTTGCGACCCGAGAGGATAAATGCCCCAAGGATTGGGCCCTCCATGAGCAGAAATTTGTTTAATTGCAGGGTAATCTTGGTCAAGTCTAATACATACTAAACGATTAGCATTTACAATAAAACCTGTTCCAATAATTCCTGTCGGACTATTTGCATCGTTGTTTGATGCCAATAATCTTATGAGTACTTTTTGAGCAGTTCCTCCTACATTAACAACAAGCGAATCACCTTGTAAAAAATCAAAATTATTTTTTAAATCAAGAAAACCGGAATTAAATTGCACATTTAAACCAATTGCACCATCAAAATTGATTATTGTATCATTATTGATTGGTTCAGACAAGGGCTCAACTGAGACACTTGAAGTATCAATGTTTGAAAGGACATTTTTTTTATTTCCAGAAGAACAGGAAATAATTTCAAAAGCAAACAGTATTAAGCATAATACTAAAATTTGGCTAATTTTTTTTGTCATTTTTTTTAAAAATTTAATTACTCCCTACTCATCTGGCTTTTCAGGTTTCGCCCTGTTTTTTATGGTTTCTGGTCTCCACTTCAATTTTATTAATTTGGAACAAAGTTCATCAAGAACCGCAAAGATATTTTTTACGGAATTTAAGAAAATATCGCTTTCTGTTCACATAAAACATGATAGAAAGCATCACCCTATCTGCCGCACTTCCCCCTGCAAAAAAAGGAGTTGTGCTTATATGGATTATGCGCTGTGCGATCATTCTTTCACAAACTTTTTCACAGCCACACCTTTTTCCGTTTTAACTTTCATTATATACAAACCACTTGGAAAAGTTGAAATGTCAATATTTGATTGATTGCCGATTACTGAAAGGATTTTTATTAACTGACCTTGGATGTTTGAAATTTCTATAATACACTTTTGTGCGAATTCAAGTGTAATATAATTATTGGCGGGGTTTGGATAAATTGAAATCCCATTTTCGATTGAATTTTCATCAATGTTAGTTATGCTAAGTATTACAGATATTGAAGAACACCCATAGGAGTTGGTTACCTGCACCTGGTAGAAACCCGGAGTAGTGGCATTGTATAATTGCGCAGTTGCACCGCTGATGGGGTTGCCATTTAAGAACCATTGATTGCCCGTTCCTGAACTTGATAATAATGCCATTCCATTTTGTGTAACTGTTGGAATAGGAGGAACAGGGTTAACAGTTACTAAAACATTGTCTTCGGCTGAGCAGCCTGCGGTTGTTGTAACGGTAACATAATAAGTTGCAGTGCCAGTGGGAATAAAAGGCACATTTTGTACTACAGAGTCACTCCATGCATAAGTCTCACCCCCACTTGCCACCAAAGTAACAGTATCACCAAGGCAAATGGTTTGGTCGCTTCCCGCCTGCGCATTTGGCAAAGTGTTTACAGTTATAGTTACAAAATCTGTAGCAGAACAATTTAAAGAATTTGAAATTATGATTGCGTAATTTCCTGCTTGTTTAACAGTAATAACAGTATCAGTGGCTCCGTTAATATCTACACCGTTTTTTTGCCATTGATAAGTTAACCCTGCGATGTAAGTTGTGGATAATAAAACCGAATCGCCCTGACATAAGGAAGCGTTTCCATTTATTGTGATTGCTGCCGCAGGCGAAGGATTAACGGTAACATTTATCGCGGTAGAGGTTGTGGAACATGGATAAGAATTTGATACTATAACTGTATAGGCTCCCGGTTGTGCAGCCAGCAGTGATGCGCCTATTGCTCCTATTATATCTACTCCATCTTTTTGCCATTGGTAAGTTAAACCACTACCAGTATTTGCATTAAGTGTTACCGACTGTCCCTGGCAAATAGTAGTTGAACCATTGGGTGTAACTGTCGCAACAGGCAAAGGATTGGCTGTTACAGTTAACACGGTTGATGTATCTGAACAATTATTAATATTGGCGACAATAACAGCGTAAGAACCCGATTGCGTTGCCAAATAAGATGAATTGGATGCACCGCTTATCGTAATTCCATTTTTCTGCCATGTATAAAACAGGTTTGCTCCTGTATTGGAACTTAGAATTACTGAACTCCCTTCACAAAATGTGGTAACTCCACCAGGAGTTAAAGTTGCGGTAGGCGCAGGAAGCACTGTTACCATGATGCTATCTGAATAGGAACTTTCGCAAGAACCATTTATTGCCATAACTTTTATATAAGCTACACCTGAAAAAGCATTGTTCCAATCTACTGTTCCTATGGTTGAGGTTCCTGATATTGCACCAGCATTTGATGGATAAATATGCCATAAATATCCTGTTGTATTTACTACGGCAGTGGTAGAATAATTAGTGTTTAGAACGTTTTGACATAGTGAATTTATTCCTGTAGGTATTAAAGGTACTGCGGGAAATTGATTTGAAGTTGTAAACATCATATCTTCGCCATAAGTTGTACAAAACGCATTAACTGATTTTACCCTGAAATGATAGGTTGTGCCAGATAATAATCCTGTAATATTTGCACTTATACTTGATGGTGAACTACCAGAGATCGAATAAGGTATTGCATTTATAGTATTCCCATAACTTGTTGTTGTGCCATATTCGAAATAAACATTTGCAGGATAATCTTTTGGATTTACTAAGCTGATTAATTTAGCTGAAGAACATGAAACTGAATCAGAAGCAACAGTAACTGCTGTATTTTCTAAATATAATGCAATAATTTCAGAATTATTTAAAACACGATTATAAATTCGAATATCATCAAGTACTCCGTTTAAAAAGCCTTCAAACTGAGACTGAGCAGTTCTGCCAAAATATAAAGGTAAAACATCAAAACATAACTGAAAACCCGTATTACTACTTTGTTTTAATGTGCCATTAACATAAAATTTCATTTCTATAGCATTTGCAGTCATTAAAAAATGGGACCACTGATTTAATTGTGTTATATTATTATTACAAGTTCCTCTTTCATCACCTGAACATGAAGCAACAGAGCTACAAACAATACCATTACTTGTTTCTAACCGAATCTGATATCCTTCAAAATAATTATACAGCGTGTTTTTTTTAAATACCATTGATTCAATTGTAGCGTTTCCACTTCCAGCGTGAGAATAACTATTAATTTTTACCCAAACGGAAACCGTAACGGATGGGGGATTTAAAGATGAATTATTTGGAACTTCAATATAATTATCAGTTCCATTAAAACTATAAGCACTATTTGAATTACCAAACCTATCAGTAGTTATTGTAGCGCCATATATTATTCCATTATTTCCCGTTCCACTTGAATCAATTACATTTCCCGAGAAAGGCCACCATCCAACAAGCCCATTTGTAGGTATTTGCGCATTTGCTATAAAATTTATTGCAATAAGCAATATTGAAAATAAAATTTTTTTCATACTATTTGGTTTTAGGTATTTCATACATAAAAAAAGCGTGGAACTACAACCATATCTGTCTTAGAGGTACTGAGATACCCGAGAAACAAGATAAGTTAAGCCCACGCTTTTGCGTGAGCATTAACTTTTTATCCATTGTTTCTCTTGAAATTTCTCAGTTTTCTAAGACAAGAATAAAAGCTAACGCTTTTATTTTTATACTAATGTTGTAAAGAACAAAGCAATATTTTTGCAAATATTACAGGGCAAATATAAGAAAAATATTATTGGTTTTTATATTGTTAATAAAATTTTTACGAAATATTTTTTATGATAGTTATCAGGTAACTGTAGGGCACAAGAAAAAGTTTCGGGTATAAAAGGGTTATTCAAAATAACCAAGTATTAACACTTGGTGTGCGAAGTTTGCGCCATGTGAGCAACTTCATATTATTGTTTTATCTGATTTATCTGAGATATTTTACCCAGCGCCTCTGCCACACTGTTTATATTACTGATCACAATAATAAGCTTATTATTCGACTCCCTCAACTTGCAAAAATGAGGATGTTCTTTTACAAAAGTTATGATACCGGTGAATACTTCCGACTGGTAGTAGCTTGATTCGGGATTGCTTACAAAATAGGCTTTGAGCAGCGATTCTTTCAGCACGATCTTTTCCATGCCGAGTTTTGATGCGATCCAGCGAAGGCGCAAGGTATTGATCAATTCCTGGGTCTGCACGGATACAGGCCCGAAACGGTCGATCAGCATATTCTGGAAAACAAGCAGGCTTTCTTCATCGGTAATACTGTCGAGTTCTTTATATAAAGAAAGGCGTTCAGCAATATTTGAAACGTAAGAGTCGGGGATCAGAACTTCCAGATCGGTTTCTATCTGGCAGTCTCTTACATATTCCTGTTTCACATTTTGATCTTCCGGATACAGATCTTTGAAGTCTTTTTGTTTCAATTCAAACAATGCTTCATCAAGAATCTTCTGGTACATCTCAAAACCGATCTCTGAAATAAAACCGCTTTGTTCGGAACCTAGTATGTTCCCTGCCCCGCGGATGTCAAGATCGCGCATGGCAATATTGAAGCCGCTTCCCAGTTCAGAAAACTCCTCGATAGCCTTCAGGCGTTTTCGGGCCACATCGGTAAGTACCGACAATGGCGGCGCCAACAGGTAACAGAAAGCTTTTTTGTTGGTCCGCCCTACCCTGCCCCGCAACTGGTGAAGATCGCTGAGGCCATAGTTCTGGGCTTCGTTGATGATGATGGTGTTGACATTGGGGATATCAAGGCCTGATTCAATGATCGTTGTTGACACCAGCACATCAAACTGCCCATCGATAAAGTCGAGCATGGTTTGTTCCAGTTTGCTGCCATCCATTTGCCCGTGCCCCACAGCCGTGCGGATACCCGGACAAAGTTTTTGTATCAGCCCGGCAATATCATTGATATTGTGGATGCGGTTATGAACAAAAAACACCTGCCCACCCCGGGTAACCTCATACATGATGGCATCGCGTATGCTGACCTCGTTAAACATATGCAGCTCGGTTTGTATCGGATAACGGTTGGGAGGCGGTGTAGAAATGATAGACAGGTCGCGGGCGCCCATGAGCGAGAACTGCAGAGTGCGGGGTATCGGCGTGGCGGTGAGCGTCAGTGTATCCACGTTGACCTTTAGCTGCCGCAGTTTTTCTTTGGTAGCCACACCAAACTTTTGTTCTTCGTCGATGATCAGCAGCCCGAGGTCTTTATATTTCACATCTTTGCTTATCAGACGGTGGGTGCCAATTAAAATATCGACTTTCCCATCCACAAGTTCTTTCAGTACCTCTTTCTGTTTTTTGGCTGAACGAAAACGGTTGATATATTCTACTTTGCAAGGGAATTCAGCCAGACGATCCGTAAAGGTCTTAAAATGCTGGAATGCAAGAATGGTGGTAGGTACAAGCACTGCCACCTGTTTGCTGTCGCACACCGACTTGAAAGCCGCACGTATCGCCACTTCTGTCTTGCCGAACCCCACATCGCCGCATATCAGCCTGTCCATCGGGAAATCAGCTTCCATATCCTTTTTCACGTCGGCGGTCGATTTAACCTGATCCGGCGTATCCTGATATATGAACGAAGCCTCCAGCTCATGCTGCAGATAATTGTCGGGAGAAAAAGAATGCCCGCTCGAAGCACGCCGTTGTGCATATAGTTTGATCAGGTCTTTGGCAATATCCTTGACACGGTCTTTTGTCTTTGCTTTAAGCTTATTCCACGCATTGGAGCCCAGCCGGTTCAGCGTGGGCGGAGTACCGTCCTTGCCGACAAATTTTGAAATGCGGTGCAACGAATGTATACTTACATACAAAAGGTCCTGATTATCGTAAACCAGCTTGATGGCCTCCTGCTGCTTGCCGTTCACCTCAATTTTTTCCAGTCCGGCATAACGCCCGACACCATGGTCAATATGCGTGATATAATCCCCGGGACGAAGGTTATATATGTCTTTCAGGGTTGCCGCTTCCCTGGCGCTATAATTATCTTTCAGGCGGAAACGGTGGTAGCGGTCGAAGATCTGATGATCCGTATAACAGCATATTTGCTGATCCTGATCAACAAAACCCTCATGAATCGAAGTGTTAATTATTGTAAAATCGATCTCCTTGTCCTGCTTACGGCTTTTCCTGATGTCTTCAATAATCGTGTTTATGCGTTCCGACTGACTTTTCGAATCAGAAAAAATGAAATTTGCAATATTATTTCCGGTATTTTCCGAGAGTTTATTTATCAGCAGATCGAAATTCTTATTGAACGAAGGCTGTGGCTGTGTTTTGAATGTAAACATTTGTGCCGGCCCGAAAAAAAAGTGTTTCCCGAATTCAATAACAGAAAAGGCAAGTAATTGTTTTTTCAGGGTATCACTGTCGGAAAATAGTTCATGAGCCTCAGGACTGATGCCATCATCCTTAACCTTATCCATGCAATGTTTCGAAGCTATTTCATAAAGAATGTTCAACTGCTCCAAAGAAAAGCCGGCATCTTCAAACCAGAAAGCCGCCGAATCCCCTATATATTCAGGGAAATCAACTTTTTTTCTTACAAATTCTATATCGTTGGAATCGGGAACTATTTTAATGTGTTCTATCCGCTCCATCGACAACTGTGAAGCAGGATCGAATGTGCGTATGGAGTCCACCTGATCGCCAAACAGCTCGATACGGTAAGGGTTCTCATTAGAAAAAGAATACACGTCAATGATACCTCCGCGTACGGCATATTGTCCGGGTTCAGCAACAAAATCAGCATATTCAAAATGATACTCTACCATCACTTCCCGGAGAAAATCTATAGAAAGTGTCTCTCCTGTTTTGATGCGCAGGGTGTTTTTTTCAAAAAACCCCTGCGACACCACTTTTTCGAGCAGCGCATCCGGATAAGTGACCACGATAAGCTTTTTCCGGTCTTTCCGTAATTTGTTGAGTACTTCAGTACGAAGTAGCACAGACGTATTGTCGATCTTATCAAAATTCCTGGGATGCTTGTATGAAGAAGGAAAAAACAGGACATTTTTCTTAAATAATTTCACATCCTGCTCGCCTA
Organism: Bacteroidales bacterium; assembly: GCA_035353775.1. Classification (GTDB taxonomy): domain Bacteria; phylum Bacteroidota; class Bacteroidia; order Bacteroidales; family CAIWKO01; genus CAIWKO01. The sequence continues at coordinate 19,341 of DAOQAF010000037.1, forward strand.
AAATATTTTCCAGGTCGTTAAAAAGGTATGCCGCTGATTCTTTGTCGGGCATGACCACGCATTGGGTTTTTTCCGACTGAGCGTAAACCGAAGCAATGGCAAAAGCTTTTGCAGAGCCGCTAAGCCCGTCAAGATGAATTTTCTGCACATCGGCGGCATCCGTCAATCCGGCGATTTGCCTGAGCTGTGCGTCATTTTTATAAACCGATAGGAGTTCTTTCAGTTGCAAACGATTTTTTTTTGCAAAGTTACTTTTTATTGGTGAGCCGTTTATTATGTATGTTTTATAATCTTGGATTATTATTAATTCGACTCCGTCCGGAGTCGCATCAAATTCTATTTATAGTTTTTACAAATATTTGACTTCTCTGAAGTCAAAGGAAATAATGCCGGAGGCATCAAATATTTGTAAAAACTTCAATTCCACAATAAACAGCGACCTCAGAGAGGTCGAATATTCTGTAAAACCAAATCATCAGGAGTTTTATTTTTGCACAGCAAATTTCTCTTTCGTATAGCTCCCATTGGCTACCTCCAAAGCAACGAGATAAGCCAGTTTTGCCATTTTTTCCAGCAAATTTTCGTTCAGAGTTTCCGGAGTGTCGGTGGTCATGTGCAGATGAGTATAACTGTATTTTGAGGCAAAATACAAAACCGGAATTTCTTTATCAAAAAAAGCCTGGGCATCCGCTCCTCCCCCATACCAGGTTTTGTCAATCATCAACTGAGTATAAACAGAATCATTACTGCGGGCAATTTCCCAAAGAACGGGCACAGAAAGACCTCCGCCAACCTGAATGCTGTCGCCATGCCCGACACAATCGAGATTGAGCATAGCAACGGTTTTATCTATTGGCACAGGCGGGTGTTCAGTAAAGTATTTTGACCCGAAAAGCCCTTGTTCTTCGCTGGTAAATAGTACAAATACGATTGAACGCTTCGGTTTTACTTCAGATTTCATAAAGGCTCCGGCAATTTCCATCACGGCGGATGAACCGGAAGCATTATCGTTAGCCCCGGAAAAATAGATATCACCCTGTTTGCCGACATGATCAAGGTGTGCGCCAATGACCACATATTCGCTTTTCAGCGACAAATCTGAACCGGGCAAAATAGCAATAATGTTTTTCGACATACGTTCTTTTTCATAAGCCGTGTTCACCTCTATGTAAAGACTGTCGTTAGTTTCAATGCTGACAGGCTTTTTCAGAGAATCGATTGATTTCTGAATTTCGCTTAATTTATTTCCTGACTTTTCCAATAACTCATTAGCTAATTCAAGACTGATTTGCATTTGCGGAAAATCCGGATTTTGTATGCCTTCGCCATCCATTATACTGCCTATAGGTTTTTGCGGGTCGCTCATATTTGGCTGGGTAACAAAAAGTACAGCTTTTGCGCCGTTTCTTGCTGCCATATTGGCTTTGTATCTGGTGAGTTTTTCGCCTATGCCTTTTACATCTTTTGCCCAGGAAGGGTTTTGTTTGAATACCAGCACAATTTTTCCTTTCACATCCACATTTTCATAATCATCATAAGCAATTTCCGGAAAACTAATGCCATAGCCGCAAAATACAACAGGCGCAGTAAAATTGCCTTTTCCGGAAAATCCCCTGCAAACAAAGTCCTTACCTTGCTCCCATTTTTTCACAGTGTTCCCATGCTCAATTTTTTCAAGTTTTACCGGCCCGGTAAACTCATTGTATTCAACCGGAACAAGCTGAAAGTAAGTATTATCATGATATGGATTTAATCCTAAATATTGGAAATATGCTGCTGCATAATCCGCAGCTTTATCATATCCTTTGCTTGCCGGGAAACGTCCCCCGAGATTTTCGGATGAAAAAAACGAAATATTTTTCATCATTTCGCTTCCGGAAATATTATCCAATCCGGAATTTGCGGGTTTAATTTCCTGAGCAGAACAAGAAAGCATAAACAGTACAATCGGTATTAAAACAAGATTTTTTTTCATTTGCCGGATTATAAATTTCAAAGTTTCTATGGTGCGAAGTTACAAAGTTTGAATAACTTTTGTATTTTTACAATTACGTATGTTCTAAATATAAAAACGAATAGTTAACAACATGAAAAAAAATAAATTTGCCTGGAGTTTTGCATTGCCTTTTATCGGTGCGATACCTGTAATCCTTGTTGGCGCATTTGAACAAAAGATACGGGCCGGATGGGGAGATACCGCATGGACAGTCATGTTTGTAATAGCGATGGTGATTGTATTTGCATTAGCATTACTCCCGTTTATCAGTATTTTCAAAGGAATGTTTGGAGGAAAGGGCATTAATTTTTTCTGGGGCACTGGCAAACTGGCCAGACAGATATTGGCATCGGGTAGTGATGCCACAGCAACGATAGTCAGCATAGGCGAAAACAGTCAGGGAGGCATCGTTACCATCAACGACCAGCCATTGCTGAATCTTGTCTTACGTATCGATAATAATTACGATCCTGAGTACGATGTAAGTTTTGATACCATCATTCCCCGTTCGGCTGTTCCGCAATTCCAGCCGGGAGCCAAATTTGCGGTCAAAGTGGACAGGGCAGATAAAAACAATGTTGTATTTAATCAGAAATCTGCCGATAGTAGTAATATCCCCGATAAAAAACCTACCTATGGCGGAAAAGGCTGGACTGAACTTGACCGCTTACGTATGGAACAAGCTGGTATTGATGGCATGGCAAAACTGATGAGTATAGAAGAGACAGGGAAAAGCGAAGACTTCAATCCTGTAATATTAATGGGTTATGAAGTTACCATTCCCGGTGAAACGCCGTATTTTTTCGAAAAAGAAATTGCCATGCCGACAGAAGCTGCGATGAAATTGAAAACATTGATTGGCAGCAGCTATAAGGCCAGAATTCATCCTGACGACAAAACCAAAATTGCAGTTGATTTTACCTTTTAGTAAATTGTTTTCACGAACTGATCATTCCATGAAAAAAATCACCCTGGTATCTTTATTGTTTGCTGTTTCAGCCTTTTATTGCAACGCACAGGAATCATTGATCAACGTTATCCGTGAACGTTATAATGAAATTCAGGCACAAATCGCGGATGATTATATGAAGCCTTTGCTGCTGACATTTGACATCAACCGCCCGGGTATCGGCATGCAGACAAGCACTATAAAATTCTACTGGAACAATATGTCGTCGGAATCTTACGGGGAGGATGCTCAGGGAAACACGGCATACCTTACTGCGCATGAGCTTTCGATGGCCGTGATCGAATATAATGTTGCTGCTTCGGCATTTTATCATATTGAATATGTGTACGACAAATCCGGATCCCTCGTTTTCTATTTTCAGCGATCCCTTGAAGGCGAAGTCGGGGAAAAACGCCTTTATTTCAATAACGGGAAACTCATCAAAGATTTGTCGCGAACCTATGAAAGAACCGGCGAAAACAGCAATGGAAAAATGACCGGCGAAACAAGTTCTGTTACAAATTTTTCAGATGAAAGCAAAAAAATATCGGAAACTGCACTGAATAATGCATCTGCATACAAAAAACATTTCGAATCGCTCTTCAAAATAGAAAGTCTGCACTAATGACCAATGGTGTTAATACGACATAATTTATTTCACAACAGTAAAATTAAATATCCTGAACAGCGTTATTAAGATGATCAAAAAATCGCATTTATTATAAGTATAAAACAATGAAAAAAATAATTATTCCTTTGATCTTGCTGGCTTCCGTTCTAACTTTTACGTATTCGCAGAATGCCACTCCACCTGAAGCCGTTGAATATGCAAAGCAGGGGATGAAACTCTTTGATCAGGGGAGCTACGCCGAGGCCATTGTCCGGTATAAAAAAGGCAGGGTGCTGGCACCTTCAAATTCCTTGTTTTCGTACGAGATCGCGTTGTCTTATTTTTCACTGAAAAACTATGCTCCCTGCATTGCGACTCTTGATTCCGTTATTGGAAGATCTGATGTGAACGATCAGTTTTACCAGCTTCTGGGCGATGCATATGATATGGCCGGAAAGCCTGATACCGCCATGATCATCTATAAAAAAGGCATGGAACGCTTTCCTAAAGCAGCAGGCCTGAGTATGGAATGCGGCGTGATTGAGTATGCAAAAAAAAATTATACGGCAGCTCATGAACATTGGTTGAACGGTATTGCTAAAAACCCGTCTTTTCCTGATAATTATTATTACCTGGCGAAGTTTTATTCCGATTCTTCCAACTGCATCCCCGCCCTTTTGTACTGCGAAACCTACCTCAACCTGACAAGAAACACAGCGCAGGTAGCAGAGATCAACAAAATATTTTGTTCCCTGTACACGAAAAGCATTAAGATAGCGGCAGACAGCACATTTAGCCTGCATTTTTCTGATGAAAACTCCCTTGTGCTCAAGATCAATGATAGTGTTAAAGATTTCTGCGATGCAGTCAATAATACTTTTCTGCTTGCTGGTATTTCACTACAGGATAAAAAGACCAAAGCGGGTGTGGATGCAGTGGTCAGAGTAAGGGAAGCCTTTATTAAAACGTGGTTTGAACAAAAGTACAACCTAAGGTTTCCTTTTTCGCTGTTCGATCATGAAAAACTGGTGCTTGATGCAGGGCATTTTTACAGTTATTCGCAATGGCTGCTGATCAAATGCAATATGTTTGAGTTTCAGCGTTGGTTTGACGAAAACAAGAATACCTATACCGGCTTTGTGGATTGGTACAAAAATCATCCGTTCAACAATAAATCCACTCAGGAAATATACCTTTGCAGATAATTTGAGATTGATAATGTTTGAAATAATTGAAGTACGATCAAAAAAGCAGCTTAAGGAATTTATAGAATTCCCCGATAAGCTTTACAAAGGCAATAAGTTCAGGGTTCCTCAACTTCATCTGTATGAACGGGCTGCTCTTTCTCGCGATAAAAATCCTGCATTTGATTTTTGTGAGGCCAAATACTGGTTAGCATATAAAAACAATCAGGTTGCCGGAAGAATTGCCGGTATTATCAATAAAAAAGCGAATGATATCTGGAACGAAAAAACGGTACGTTTTGGCTGGATAGATTTCATTGAAGATCCGGATGTTTCGGCAGCATTAATTAAAACTGTGGAAGATTGGGGCAGATCAAAAGGAATGACAAAAGTGCAGGGCCCGCTGGGGTTTTCTGATATGGATCTGGAGGGCATGCTGGTGGAAGGCTTTGATGAGATTTCAACACAGATCGCCATTTATAATTATCCATATTATCCGGTTCATCTTGAAAACCTTGGTTATTCAAAAGATGTGGACTGGATACAGTTTGAATTAAAAGTCCCTGATGAAATTCCTGATAAGATCAAGCGGGTGGCTGAACTGGTACGACAAAAATACGATCTGAAAATTTTAAATTTCAGGTCAGCCAAAGAAATGTTGCCTTATGCGCGCAAAATGTTTAATACCTATAATGAAGCATTGAGGCATTTGTACGGATTTTCACCGCTTACCGAAAAGCAAATGAAGTATTATACAGATCAATATTTTTCAGTGTTAAATCCCAAATACACCAAATTTATTGTTGACAAAAATGATGAGGTCGTCGGTTTTGGATTCTGTTTTTTATCATTGTCAAAAGCCCTGATGAAGGCAAAAGGCAGACTTTTCCCCTTTGGATTTATCCATATTTTGAAAGCCATGCGAAAAAATGACACGGTCGATCTGATCATACAGGCGGTAAAAAATGAATATAAAACCAAAGGCGTCCCTGCGCTTTTTTATGCGCAGATCATGCAGGCTTTTATTGATAATGGGATAACAAGAGCGATATCAAGTTCTGTTTTAGAATCAAATAAAGATTCTTTGTTGATGTTTACCAATGGCAACGAGAAACGCCAGCACATGAGAAGGAGGTCTTACACCAAACAATTGTAGAACAACCACAAATCTGCCCGAAAACGACAATAACGAATTATACCTGAGACTATCCCAAATTGTAGCCTGTCATTGCTTCGATCTGTCGCGGCAGACCCGGCAACCATGGACATCTAAAAATTCACTTTGGTATAATTAATCTTCAATATTCAGGATATGCCCCATCTTATCCTGCTTGGTTTTCAGATAATGCTTGTTGTATTTGTTGGGTTTGATGACGATAGGAATGTTTTCAATGATTTCGATCCCATATCCCATCAGCCCGCTTTTTTTCCGGGGATTATTGGTAATCAGCCTTATTTTGCCTGCACCGAGGTCGCGGAGTATCTGGGCGCCGATACCGTAGTCGCGTTCATCCGCTTTGAAACCCAGTTTTACATTGGCTTCGATGGTGTCGTAGCCCTGTTCCTGCAGGTGATAGGTTTTAAGCTTGTTTGCGAGGCCGATGCCCCTGCCTTCCTGGTTCATATAAACAATGATCCCTTTGCCTTCTTTTTCTATCATTTGCATCGCCATATGCAATTGAGTACCGCAGTCGCAGCGGCACGAGCCAAAAACATCGCCGGTCATGCAGGATGAATGTACACGCACCAGCAGCGTTTCGTCATTTTTCCAGGTGCCTTTGGTCAACGCTATATGATGCTGGCCGGTGGTGATCTCACGATATAATGAAAGTTGGAAGTTTCCCCATTCCGTAGGCAGATCAACGGTTTCTTCTTTTTCTATGAGGCTTTCATTTTTTATCCGGTATGCGATGAGGTCTTTGATGGAAATCATTTTAAGTTTGAAACGATCCCTGATCTCATAAAGATCCATAAGCCGTGCCATGGTTCCGTCTTCGTTCATTATTTCAACCAATGCACCCACAGGTTTTAATCCTGCAAGCCTTGCCAGGTCGATGGTGGCTTCGGTATGTCCGGCACGTCTGAGTACCCCGCCCTCTTTGGCACGCAGCGGAAATATATGTCCGGGCCTGCCCAGTTCTCCGGGTTTGGTTTCCTGTTTCGAAAGCGCTTTGATTGTTTTAGCCCTGTCGCTGGCGGATATTCCGGTAGTACAGCCATAGCCTAACAAGTCAACGGAAACGGTGAACTGAGTTTCATGCGAGGAAGTGTTTTTTGCCACCATCATTTCGAGTTCTAATTTTTCGCATAATCCGGCTGACAGTGGAGCACAGATCAAGCCGCGCCCGTGCTTTGCCATAAAATTTACTTTTTCCGAAGTGATCGTTTCAGCCGGAGTAATAAAATCACCTTCATTTTCGCGGTCTTCATCGTCAACCACGATGATTATTTTTCCATGCCTGAAGTCTTCGATGGCTTCTTCTATCGTATTTAATTTGTATTCCATGTGATCAGTTTTACCCTTGCAAAGGTAATAACATTAGCAGAAACAGCGACGATAATCTTAATGGATCCAGAATCCTTTCTGCCATAATGCCGAAAGGTCCATCGATAAGGCAACGATATAATGGATGGCTACTCCCATCCATATGGAACGGCTTTTAAGGCTGAGCGTGCCTAAAATGACACCCGCGATAATGGCGGCCATGGTCTCGGGGAAGGGCTTGCCGAAATGTATCATGCAGTAAGGAATGGTCATGATGAAAATGCTGTAATATCCGAATTGTTTTTTCAATCCGTGAACCATAAAGCCGCGGAAGAAAAATTCAAGCGCGATAAACTGAAAAAAATAGAACAGTTGCCATATGAAAAAATTCGGCCAGAGTGGTTCTCCGGATTGCAGATGATAAAAAGGATACCGCAACTGGAAACTTTCGGTAGTGGAAAATATCAGGATCAGCGGGAACATGATAATGAGGAACAGGGTGAAGATCCTGCGCTCTTTTAAGACACTGCCACCATACAATCCGTAATCACGCAGTTTTTCTTTGAAAACAAATTTTATGATCAGGGCCGGAACCAGAAAATAAAATATCAGGATACTAAAAACCCAATAGCCAAGTGAAAACAACTGATGGTTGGTTTCGTGTTCGATGAAAAATAGTATCCGGTCTGAACTTTCTGTAAATCCCAAAAATCTCATGAATCTCAGCAACCCGTAATATCCGTCATTTTTACCTATGTATTCAATACAGGCAAGCGAAATACAGACGATCACGGCAATGATGAGTACCTTCTTATTGAACGTGCCATTCCCGTTGGAGCGGATGTATTCTTCGTGTTCTTTTTGAATGGCATGAAAAGTATCTGTAAATGTTTGTTTGGCCAGTCGTTTCATCATCAGCAAAAAAAAATCCCCCGCTTGTTGCAGAGGATTTGGGTTCTCTTAGTAATATTTTATCTGGGTTCCAGCGTGAATTCCATATTTGTAATATATTGAGTAAAGTTGATGGTTTCTGCTTTGTTCATTTTCAATACAATTTTGGATTTCGACAGCGTGGAAATTTCGTAAATATCTAGGGTATTGTTTCCCTGATATATCGTGGTGTGCGTGGTACCCAAATCGGTGTTAAAGGTGTTTTTGTTCGACTGCATGGCAAGCAAATCGGTGACAGCCCATCCGGCATCAGAATTAGCGCCGGTAAAATACCAGTTGCCGTCAATTTCTATTGTTTCGGTAACTCCGCTGACATTATTTTTGAATGTTTCGCTGTAAACATAGGAACCATCATTATGATAATCGGTGAATATGGCGCCGGTATATGTATCGGTCGCTACGATAGTGTCATTGACATACTGATTATTCGTTTTTGTGGTTCCGTCAAAAACGGTCTCGTATTTCTGATCATTATAGGTATAAACGCTCGTCAGTGAAACAACCTTCCAGTCTCCAACCAGTTTGCCGGTATCAATTTTACGGCAGGAAAAAAAGATCATGGAAATAAAAACTGTTATAAAAATCGGAGCGGTAAATGTTATAATTTTTTTCATTTTATTATTACTTTTTATAAATTATTGTGCACTCATTTTTAAATTTATAATGATTGTTTCAGCGTGGAGATCATTGTTATTGCCTTCAATATACTGCTGGTTAATTTTAGATTCCATTTTTACTTCATCCTTGGCAAGCTTGATAAGCCGGAAAACAGTGGTCTTTAGGTTCCCTGATGCCGTATAATTATCAGTACTGGTTGGTTGCCCCTCGATCTGAAGTGTTTTGACATGCGAAGTCTTTTGCAGTGCCAGCAGTTCCTTAAATTTCGTATCGCTGTTTTCGCCGCCGCCTGTAAAATACCAGTATCCTGTTTCTTTATAGGTATAAACCGAAGTGTCGTTTGAAATGAATTCATCCCAGATATAATTTCCTTTTTTGTCAAAAGATATGGTCATGGTTGCATGGGAAATGAAAGATTCAGTTCCAAAAACATGAATATAGGATGACCCGTCGAACTCGTCAGATATGATCGTGTCGTTATGCTGAACGGTGTGTTTGTAATACGAAAAACCCCAGTCCTGGCATAATCTTACTTTTCGGGTATAAAATGTAAAATCAGAATCTTCATCACCGACTTTGCAGGAGTTGAACGCGGGTATCATGAGAATTCCGCATATCATTAACAACAAATATCTTTTAGCATTTTTCATATCATGTA
>DAOQAF010000037.1:28891-31441 GCA_035353775.1 Bacteroidales bacterium
TGATTTCAACGCAATATTCCAGTCTTGTATTGCCTGTTCGTATTTTTTCTGATCAGAACAGATTTTTGCACGTCCCGCATAAGCCTTGTAGTTGCCGGGATTTACCGAAATGGCTTTATTGTAATATACCTGGGCGCTTTTCATATTTTTTTGCTCGGTATAAATCTGCGCTATCCATACATATGCAGAATCATTCTTTGTATTGAGCTGCGCCGTTTTTGAAAAATCTTTCAGCGCTTCGGTTAATTTTCCTGATTTATAATAACAGATACCCCTGTTATAATATGATCCAGGGTCTTTTACGGCATAAGTGCCGAATAATTCACTATAGTCTTTTATAGCTTCATCCCAAAGTCCGGAATAAAATGTTGCCTGCGCCTTATGGATGAATAATTCTTTATTCCGGATATTGAGATCTGAGGCTTTTTTATAATCCTGCGCAGCTGCTTGATAATTTGATAATTTCTCGTACAGTAACCCGCGCCGGTAGTATGCCTCGGCAAAAGCCGGGTTCAGCGAAATTGCTTTTGAGAAATCTCCGATAGCTTCTTTGTCTTTTTTTTGTAATTCATAAATCAGCCCACGCTGGAAAAACACATCAGGGTTCTTACTGTTTATCTCCAGCGCAGTGGTCAGGTCAATAAGAGCAAGCTTCAGATCATCGTTTTTTTGATAAAGTTTTGCGCGGCAGAGGTAGGCATCTTCCTTGTCTTTTTTTAGTTCAATGGCTTTTGCGTAGTCGGCAAGTGCTTTCTTGTTATCACCTGCCAGGACGTATGTGTCGGCACGTTTTAAAAAGGCAGGGTAATAATTTGGGTATATTTCCAGTGCCTTGCTGAAGTCTTTCAGCGCCTCATTGTATTTTTTTTGTGCAGCATAACACTCGCCCCTGCCGATGTAAGCATCATAAAAAATTTCATTTTTCACGATACATTTGGTAAACTCGGCAATAGCCCCGGCCAGATCATTTTGCTTGAATTTAGAAATTCCTCCCTCATAAAGGGAATTAGCTGTCTGCGGATAAATAAAGCTCGTTTTAAACAATAGTACAAGCATGAAAAAAACCTGGTAACGTTGCTTCATTTTTATATATCTTTGGACTATAAACGGTTTTGACGTCATCTCTGAAAATCTAACGATTGGCACTAAAAAAAGACAAAAAAAAATATTAAAATATATCTGCCCCGGCGGATCTAAACAATTTTTTCGTACTACAAAATAAAACAATTAATTTTTATGATTCAACAGACAGAAATAATATTACCAGCTTTCGGAAGAGGCTTTCATCTGATCACCAATATTATAAAAAAAAACCTGCTTCCGTTACCAGAAACAGGAATTTTGAATGTTTTTATTCAGCACACTTCCGCAGGGCTTACAATAAATGAAAATTTTGAAAGCACTGTACCCACCGATATGTCAAAAACGTTTAACCGGCTGGTTCCTGAAAATATTGAACTTTACGATCATATTTCAGAAGGGTTGGATGATATGCCGGCACACGTGAAATCAACACTTACGGGGGCTTCACTAAACATACCCATAACGGGGCACCAATTAGGCCTTGGTACCTGGCAGGGTATATTTTTGTGCGAATTCAGAGAACAAAAACAAAGAAGAAAAATTGTGTTAACAACAATAAGTTAAAGAGTCAAACTTTATTTATTGCTATTTTCAACAAAATCAATGAGTTTGTTCAATGAATCGTTTTTCAATGAATAAAAAGTCATTTTACCAGCCCTGCGCCTGTTGAGAATTCCGTGTGTCCTGAGCAGGTTCAAATGAAGAGAGGCTGCTGCCTGTTCGATATTCAGTTTTTCATAAATCTGGGTAACATTCATTTCTTTGTTTGCTTCCAGAAGTTCAATAATGTTGATTCTCATCGGATGAGCAATTGATCTCATTTTTCTTGCAGCAGAATCAAATTTGTTAACGTCGATTTTTTTACTTAGTGTCATTTTTTTAAATTTTAAAATTGTAATTAATTAATTGAATTATATAACTTGTTTTTGATTTTTTTAGTATTTAGCTTCTTGATTTTATTTTTTTTTGATAGTTTATTTAAAAAATAAAATATAAAAATAAACAATGAATAATACATGTCTTGAACATGTAAGAAAGAACGGCTGTTTTTTTTATTTTTTTTACAAAATCGGATACAAATGTAAGGCTTTTTTTTTTAATATCGACATAAATATTAAAATATTTCATAAAATCATTTTATCGACACAAACTAATTTTTTAACCACTATAATTTAATTGTATGGGAGCGAAGTTTATTTTTTAATAGATTTCATGCAAAAAATAATGGTATTTTTACACTTTCATTGGAGCAATGGCAGTACCGGATCTGATCAACAGCATTATTACGGGTGATGAAAGAGCATTTAAAACCATAGTGGATAGCAATGCCGCAATGATCTTTCGTGTGATAATGAATTTTGGTGTCAGCCGGGAGGATGCGGAGGATCTTAGCCAGGAAGTATTTATTGAGGTTTACAGAAATATAAAAAAATTCAGGAATGAATCGGAGATATCTACGTGGCTGTA
>DAOQAF010000038.1:0-2033 GCA_035353775.1 Bacteroidales bacterium
GTGGAAGCCGCTTTCAGGGGAATAAAAAAAGCTTCTGAGATCATTGATATGCGCAAGCATAAAGGCGAGCACCCCCGTTTTGGCGCTACCGATGTGTGTCCTTTTGTGCCGATAGCGGGCATCACGATGGAAGAAACCGTGGTGTACGCACGTAAGCTGGCCGAAAAAGTAGGCAACGAGCTGGGCATCCCTGTGTATTGCTACGAAAACGCCTCTTTCTGCGAAGAAAGAAGAAACCTGGCCAACTGTCGTGCCGGAGAATATGAAGGCCTGCAGAAAAAACTTACTGATCCGCACTGGAAGCCCGATTTTGGCCCCGCAAAATTCAATGCACATGCCGGGGCTACAGCCATAGGGGCACGTGATTTTCTGGTGGCCTATAACGTAAATCTGAATACCACCTCCACCCGGCGTGCCAACGCGGTGGCTTTTGATATTCGTGAAAAAGGCCGTCCAAAGCGCGAGGGCAACCCTGTTACCGGTAAAATTATGAAAGATGCCGAAGGCAACAATGTCATGATTCCGGGATCACTCAAAGCCTGCAAAGCCATCGGCTGGTTCATCGAAGAGTACGGCATTGCCCAGATATCCATCAACCTGACCAATATCAGCATCACTCCCGTACATGTGGCTTTTGAAGAAGCCTGTAAAAAAGCCGGCGAACGCGGCCTGAGGGTGACCGGGTCGGAAATTGTGGGACTGATACCCCTGAAAGCCATGCTCGATGCGGGAAAATATTTTTTGAAAAAACAACAAAGATCGGTTGGAGTATCACAGGATGAGTTAATAAAAATTGCTGTAAAATCCCTGGGTCTCGACGATCTTAAGCCTTTTAACCCGAGAGAGAAGATCATTGAATTTGTACTTGAAGATACCCGGGCCAACAAGCCCAAAAAGCTGATTGATATGACCTGTGTGGCCTTTGCCGACGAAACAGCTTCAGAATCACCGGCCCCCGGCGGAGGTTCTATCTCGGCATATATAGGCGCTTTGGGCGCATCGCTGGCCACCATGGTAGCGAACCTTTCCTCTCATAAACCCGGTTGGGACGAACGTTGGGAAGAATTTTCGGACTGGGCAGAAAAAGGCCAGAAAATAAAAGACGAACTGATGGCCCTGGTGGATGAAGATACCAATGCCTTTAACAAGATCATGAACGCTTTTGGCCTGCCCAAAAACAGCGATCAGGAAAAAGACATCCGCAATCAGGCTATACAGGAAGCCACGAAGTACGCCACAGAAATACCGTTCAAAACCATGGAAAAAGCGCTTTCCTCCTTTGAGGTGATCAAAGCCATGGCCGAAACCGGAAATCCGAACTCCGTGACCGACGCCGGAGTGGGCGCCTTATGTGCACGTTCGGCTGTGATAGGGGCTTTCCTCAATGTGAAGATCAACGCTTCCGGGCTTAAAGACAAAGATTATGTTGCGGATATCATTGGCAAAGCCGAAGCTATTGAACAACAGGCAAAAAACCTGGAAGATGAGATACTGAAATTAGTACACGAAAAAATTAAACTATAAAACCAAATATCATGAAAAAAGTAAATCTTGAATTGTCAGCAGATCAGTATAAAGAACTCCTTAAGCTTGTATATGTCGGCGATTGGGTGATTGATGAGCCGGAAAACATGGTACTGAACGATCTGGTACAGACTATATTTTCTAAGGCAGACGAAGCCGGGATGAAGAAATTGGTAGAGATGGACGATGATCTCGGGCTCTTTTTGCCCTCACAGGAACTTGACGAGGAAGTCATCACCATTATTAATGATTATGAAGATGAGTGTTTCTGGGATACCTTGATATTCGGGCTTTCTGAAAGAGATGCCGAAAAAAAGCTTGGCAAAGAACTTGAGAAAATGTCTATGGACGAAAAGCTTGAAATCCTTGAGCCGTATTCAAAAAAATACATTGACGAGTTCGAGAAAAATGGGCTGGATAATGTTAAGGTAAAGTAGGGGATAGGCTGTTAGGTAGATAGGCTGTTAGGTAGATAGGCTGTTAGGTAGATAGGCTGTTAGGTAGATAGG
>DAOQAF010000038.1:2133-31377 GCA_035353775.1 Bacteroidales bacterium
AGATAGGCTGTTAGGTAGATAGGCTGTTAGGTAGATAGGCTGTTAGGTAGATAGGCTGTTAGACTGTTAGACTGTTAGGCTGTCCTGATAGCTATCGGGAGGTATTTAGGTAATTCGGTGGTTAAGAAAAATGTTTTGAGAAAGGCATTAAATTTGCAAGCACAACAAACCGTGTAAAAAATGCAAAAACCTTAAATTCCAAAAAAATGAAACATAAAATCTTGTTACTTGTCCTTGTAGTTTTTATTGCCTCCTGTGCCCAGATCAACGAATTAACTAATCTGTTGACCTGCGATTTTCGTTTGTCAACGGCTGAAAACATCACACTCGGTGGGGTGAATGTCCAGAAACTGAAATCGTTCAGTGACCTGAAGCTGATCGATGGCGCTACGTTGCTGGCCAATGTGGCTTCCGGTTCCTTGCCGCTGAACTTTACGCTGAACGTGGAAGCCCGCAACCCCAACAAAGAAAAAGCCGCATTGAATAAGCTCGACTGGATAGCCTTTATTGACGATACCCAGATAGCCACCGGCACTACGGCCAAAAGGGTGGAGATAGCGCCCAACAACGGTACCGGCACCTTTCCTTTACAGATCAACGCCGACCTGGTGAAGTTGCTCTCAGGGCAATCAGGAAAAAATATTGTGAATTTTGGTCTGAACCTCGTGGATGCCGGTAACCGGCCCACACGCATCTCGCTCAAAGCCAAACCTACTGTCATGGTCGGAAACTATGCCGTGCAATACCCGGGTTATATTACAATTAAGAAAGATTTTGGGGGTAACTAAACCCGAATTTCTTTGCAAGCAACAGAATAACTAATTGATTAACAGGTATTTATTATAATGGGTGTTTTTTAAGTTACCTCGTGACTATCATTAGATTTACTAACTTCTAGTGGGTATTTTTCCAGCCAGTTCCGGATAATTTGCAAACCATCAGGGGTCATGATGGATTCCGGGTGAAACTGTATGCCATGCACATCATAGATTTTATGAGAAACCGCCATAATGAGCCCGTCGTCTGAGACGGCAGTAATTTTAAGGCATTCAGGGAAATTTTTCTCTGAAACAACCCAGGAATGGTATCTGCCGGCATCAAAACTTTCATGAAGTCCGGAAAACAAATGATTATCTTTATCTTTAATAAACACCTTTGACTTTATCCCATGAAAAGGTAAGGGCACATTAATGATCTCGGCTCCAAAATATTCTGCAATTGCCTGATGGCCTAAACATACCCCAAGTATGCTTTTAGTTTTATGATATTTATTAATCACTTCGGAAATATTCGGGGTTTCATCAGGCATTCCCGGCCCGGGAGAGATCAGGATCTTTGAAAAGGAGGCAACAGCGTCCATATCGAGACCGGTATTTTTTATCACGCGGAAATCTATAAACCCGCATTCTTCGATCAGTTGAACAAGGTTGTAAGTAAAAGAATCATTATTGTCTATAACTAAAATGCTCAATTTCAGTTTTTTTATATATTTGCTGTATGCTAGCTGCCGTCAAAAATATGAATTTACTGGGAAAAAAGAAGATACCATTCTTTTTTCTCATTGATTTTGAAATGAAAAAGCCCGTGGTAATACCGCTGAACGAATTGGATCCCTCCGTAATCGTCTTTGAATTTAATAAGCAGAGGGACATTGAACCTATTACCAGCAAAATTGAATTTAAAAAAAATGTTGTTGATATAAAAACGTATAAGGCGGCTTTTGAGAATGTCCTGGTACATCTTCGTGCCGGAAATTCTTACCTGGTAAACCTTACATTCCCTGCACAGATCGAAACGGAGCTGGCCTTAGATGAGATTTTCACCATAAGCCATGCAAAATATAGATTAAAGTATCGGGATGAATTCGTGTGTTTCTCGCCGGAAACATTTGTGAAGATAACTGATAATGTTATTTTTTCATATCCGATGAAAGGTACGATAGATGCCGCCCTGCCTGATGCGGAATCGGTCATCATGAATGATGCCAAGGAAATAGCGGAGCATAATACCATTGTGGACCTGATACGGAACGACCTCAGCATGGTCGCAAAAGAAGTGCGCCTGAACAGGTACCGTTACATTGATAAATTATATACCAATAACAAAAGCCTTTTGCAGGTTAGTTCTGAGATTTCGGGCAAACTTCCTGTGGGTTGGAATGAACATATCGGGGACATACTGGCAAAATTACTTCCGGCCGGCTCGGTGAGTGGTGCTCCAAAGAAAAAGACCCTTGAAATAATCAAAGAAAGCGAGAACTATGAAAGAGGTTATTATACGGGTGTTTTTGGTGTTTTTGACGGTGAGAATTTTGATAGTGCGGTAGCCATAAGGTTTATAGAGAAGATCAACGGGAAACTCTTTTATAAAAGCGGGGGAGGAATTACCATAAAAAGCGAGGTGATGTCTGAATACAATGAACTAATTGATAAAGTTTATGTGCCGGTTAATTGAGACAATAAAAATTTTTAAACGGGCAGTTTATAATATTGATTATCACAATCAGCGAATGAACAATTCCAGGAAATCGCTCTTTGGGGTAGATAAGGGGATCGATTTGTCAAACTATATGTTAATTCCGGAACAGCTAGATGACGGAAAATATAAATGCCGGGTAATATATGCTGAAAATATCGAGTCGGTGGAGATCATTCCCTATTTGAAAAGACAGATAAAATCGCTGAAACTGGTCAATGGCAATGATATCACTTACCATCATAAATTCCTCGACAGACAGGATATTGAAAGACTCTATGAACAGCGTGGCCATTGTGATGATATCCTGATAATAAAAAACGGACTACTGACGGATACTTCTTTTTGTAATATTGCTTTGTTTAATGGCAATAGCTGGTATACCCCTGAGCATCCTTTGCTGATGGGAACCAAAAGACAAAAGTTACTTGATGAAAAGAAAATTATCAGTAAAGTTTTACAAGCAAAAGAATTAAATAATTATTCAAAAATCTGCCTTTTTAATGCGTTGATTGAGTTTGGTGAGTTAGAAATACCGGTAACAGCCATAGGATAGCAATTGCTTCGTTGTCGTAAAACTTGAATAACCAGGTTTTTATGTTTGATGCTATGGCGAAAATACCAGCAAGAGAAATGATCAAAGAAGATACCGGGTTTTTGTTTTTTTTAGGGTTTAAGCACAAACGCAGTTGAAGAAAACCCGAAAAAAATATTTTAAAGATATTTGCATACGATACAATGATTATTTACTTTCGTCTTTTGTTAATGAAAACCTTATGAGGTGAAATATTAATTATGCGTAAAAAGCAGTAAACTGCTGATAATAAATTTCTTGAATAACAAAAAATAAATAAATGCTACGATAAGTATAAGTAAAAAAATGCAATACGTTAACACAATTGTTACCTCCCATCAGTAAGCCACCGTCTCTGCATACCCAAAGCCATTGTATTCTCTGGCCGAGTTGATGTAGGCCCCTGCCGGATAAACAAGGAAAAAATCACCTTCTTTAACCGTTTCAGGCAGCATCATGTTTTCAGCAAAAATATCATGGCTGTCGCAGGTGCCTCCGGTGATGGTATATGGCTGTAATGTCGCGTCTTTTGCGCTTTTATAGGGATACACAAGTTGGTATTTCAGCCCGCCCATGATCCATTGAAACCCCTGAAAAATACTGCTGTCGAGAAATATCCAGCGTTTTTTGCCGCGTGTGATGACTGCAGTAACAGCGGTAATCATAGCAGCGGTGTTGGCCATAATAGCAGAGCCGGGTTCGGCAATTATCGTCATGCCGTGCTTGATTCTGAAAATCGCCAGCTGCGGCTTGATTTTTTTGGAAATTTCGTTCAGCAGGGCGTATTGGTCCACGCCATGGGCCGGAAAACCACCGCCGATATTCAAAAAGCTGAGTTTTATTCCTTTTTCTTCAAGTGCTGCCGTCACTTGTGCAGCGATGTTCATAGCCGCCTGATAGGTTTCTGTGTGGGTGTTGTTCCATCCCACATGGAAAGAAATTCCCACCGGTCTTAACCCGCCGGCTATGGCCATTTTCATCAGCATGCAGGCTTCCTGGGGCCTGGCACCGAATTTATGTTCGAGTTTCCATCCCGCACCCTTGTTGGGAACGGCAATACGCAGATAAACATCAGAAGCAGGGGCATATTGCCGGAGTTTTACAAGCTCGCTTTCCGAATCGAAAACAAAGGTGTTTACTCCGTATTCATAGGCTTTGCGGATGTGCTCATGGATTTTTACCGGGTTGCTGAAAATGATTTTTTCAGGGTCGGCCTGTATGTTTTTCAACAGATCCAGCTCTCCGGCAGAAGATATCTCAAAACCGGCTCCGAGTTCTTTCAGAAACTGCAGTATGGCAGTTTCGTTGTTTACCTTCACCGGAAAACAGAGCTGCTGTGCCTTGATACTAAGGCATTTCAAAAAATAATTCAGGTTGAAAGCAATTTGTTTTTTGCTGCAGATAATGGCAGGCTTAGCAACTGTCTTCCCCAGAACAGAGCTGATGTTTTTTTTGAGTTCGGCAGGGAAAGCTGATAAGTCGTACATTTTTTACATTAGTTAAATGAGTTAAATAAGTTGATTGAGTTGGAATGGGAGGAGGAAGGGGGGAAATGTCTTCCTTCCCTTTTTTCTATTTAACCTAATCAACCTATTTAACTCAAACCCTCCTATAGCAATCCTCCGTTCATATAAATCTTTGCCTGTGCATCATAGAACTTGTTGATTGCTGTTGATTTGCCGTTACGAATATTGGTGATTTCGCCCTTAAGGAAATCTATTTTTGCATGGTCTCCATCCTGCAGGTCAATCTGTTCAAGGACTTCGGGTTTGTAAGTCAAAATCGGAAACGCGGCGTTGATGGCATTGCGTTCGTAAATTGCTCCGTACGATTCGGCCAAAATGCACGATATTCCTAAGGAAACGAAACAATCAACCGCCTGCTGGCGCGAGCTTCCGGCGCCGAAATTTTTAGCGGTAATGATGATGTCGCCGGCCTGGGCTTTTTTGGCAAAGTCTTCATAACCTTTCAGGTTGTCAAAAGAATATTGTCCCATTTCTTTGATGTCCGTAATGGTCAGGTAACGGTTATGATAGATCATATCGGTATCAATGTCATCTTTTTTGATGATCCAAACTTTCCCCTGCACCACCGAAGGTTTTTCTGCTTTTGCAGCATCAGTTTTTGCTGAAGGTTTCAATATTCCGAGTTTGCTGAAAACAGCGGCTTCGGAAGGAAGTTCATCCGGGGTAGTGATATAACCGGCAACCGCAGAGGCTGCCACCACCGCAGGAGAAGCCAGGTAGACAAATCCTTTGCCCTGTTTGCCTTCAAAGTTGCGGTTTCCTGTACTTATCGTCACTTCCTGCGGGCCATTCTGTCCAACCTGTCCGGCAGCACAACCGGCACAACCGGCGTTAGAAACCATAGCGCCTGCGTCTTTAAAGATCTTTATCAAGCCTTCGTCCATTGCCTGATTCCAGATATCGTTCGTGGCAGGCACTACTTTTAAAACAACGCCCGGAGCCACTTTTTTACCTTTAAGAAGGTTCGCTGCAATTCTCAAATCTTCCATACGTCCATTGGTACAGCTTCCGATAAATGCAGAATCTATCTTTGTGCCCTTTACGGATTCCACGCCTGTATCATCATGCGGGTGGCCGGGTTTGGCAACCATCGGGACAAATTTGCTGATATCAATATCGAAAACCTGTTGATACACGGCATCCGTATCAGCGTTAATAGGCTCAATCTTTTTTCCGGTAATTTTTTCAAAATGACGGATGATCTCTGCAGTAGGAGTGAAGAAGATAATGATAGCGCCCATTTCCGTAGCCATTGAAGAGATGGTAATGCGTTCGTCAACGGTGAGTTTGTCGGCTTCTTCGCCATAAACTTCTACGGAGGTTCCCAATAATTTATTGGCTCCGAAAATGCCAAGCAGGTTTAAAACGATATCTTTTGCGGAGACATTTTGCGGACGTTTTCCTGTAAGGTTGATTTTCACAGAATATGGAACCTTAAACCACACATAGCCTTTGGCCCATGTGGCGGCGATGTCCTGGTCGCCCATGCCCTGGCCGAAACAGCCGATGGAGCCCATGATGTTGGCATGTGAATCGGTCGATACAAAAGTACTTCCGGGCCATACAAGGCCGCCGTCAATAGCCTGGTGGGTGCCAATGCCTGCGTCAATATCATAAACCCTGATATTGTTTTCACGGGCATATTGCCTGCATAGGTGCTGGTTGGCCGCATACTTCTGATCGGAACCGCCGGGGTTGCAGTCGAAAGTAAATATGGTCTTTGCAGGATCGGCAACGCTGAGGCCGTTATCCAAAAGGTTTTTCACCACGTTGGCTCCGCCAAAATCGCGTGCAGCGCGGGTATCGATAGTTACATCGATGATGTCGTCAGGCTTTACAGTGGCCTGGTTGGAATGTTTTGCGAGAATTTTTTCTATTATTGTCATAGGGGTAGGATTTTTGTTTTTAATTTTTATAGTTAATTGAGTCAATTGAGTCAAATGGGTTAATTGAGTTAAATAGGTTAATTGAGTTAAATAAGTTAATTAAGTTAATTAAGTCAAATTAGTTAAATTAGTTAAATAAGGCAAATGAGGCAAATGAGGCAAATGAGGCCAATAGGTTAATTAAGTCAAATAAGTTGATTGGGGTGGAAGAGAGTATATTGTAAAAAACATTTAATTATTCTCTTTTTTGTTTTTCAAATATAAAATATACCCGTTCACAATTTTTATACAATTCATAATTTGAGTCCTGAATTTACTGCAAATTTCCTCTGTAATATAATCTTCATCCAAAGCGCAGTAAATATGGTCAATGCATTCATACATGGAGCCTCTGGATTGACTGCAGTATTGAATGTTTTCCTGATAGTGAAATCTGCCATATCCTTCAGCAATATTGGCTGTAAATGATCTTGAAGCTCGTATCAGTTGATCCGTTAACCTGTATTTTTCTTCTTTAGGAAATGATTTGGTGAGTTTTGAAATTTCTTTTCTAAGCTCCCTTGCTTGTTTCCATGCTTCTAAATCTTCTAAACTGCTCATAATATTCCTTATTTACTTAATTAATTCAATAAACTATTTGACCATTTGACCATTGCACAAATTTACTAATTTACCATTTGACCATTTGACTATTTAACCATTTGACTATTGGACCTATTGTCCATATTTTTCCAACAGCCTTTTCCTTACTTAAGCCTGTCCCTAAACGGCTCAAAAGTCATGAAATCGGCGTGATGTACTACATATGCTTCTGTGGTTCTTTTCACCATGTCGCCTTCGCCGGCGTGGGTAGCGATGATGTGACAGACTTCTGCAGGGACTCCGCATTGTTCGGCCAGGCTCACTCCGCTGAAAGGATGACGCAGGTATTTCCCGTATTTTCCCTGTACGGATTTTCCGTCTTTCATTTCATACTCCAGCAGTTTTCCAACGTCTGCTAGGATAGCTCCGGCAATTAATACATCCATATCGACCGGAAGGTCTGTCTTGAAAAATTTGTTCATCTGGTCGCCGCAGTCTTTGGCAATGTGAACAACAGCACGTTTATGATCCATAAAGGATACCTTCAAATCCGGTCCTGCCAGCAGGGTGAACGGGATGGTCTTGAGATCGTCAACGGTGAGCACGCTTTTTTCGAGAGCTACCTCCCAGGTTTTTGCGGTTTTTTCTCTCAGGGATTCGTCTTTGATCCACATGAGTTCAGGCCATAATTCTAATACTTGTTCTTTCATAGTTTAGGGTTTTAGTTGATTATCTAATATCTTATTTTATTAAAGTTGGGTTGATAGGGGAAATAATCTGCCAATTCTCCTGAATAATAAAATTCATAAGCCAATGCTCCAAATGTATAATTTTTTCCGTTAATCACAATGGTAGATCCTCCAACAGAAGGATTGTCCTTTGGAACAGAAACGTAAT
The DNA here is from genome assembly GCA_035353775.1 of Bacteroidales bacterium. GTDB lineage: Bacteria > Bacteroidota > Bacteroidia > Bacteroidales > CAIWKO01 > CAIWKO01. The sequence goes on from DAOQAF010000038.1 coordinate 10,074, forward strand.
AACCTAAATTATACAGTGTGGCGAGTATTTCCGGTCGGTCGGAAATGTCGTGGCCGGATCTTTTCCATTGCAGCATGATCTCTTTTACGATGGCTGCAGCATATAGGTATGAGTAATAGTGATTCCTGTAATTCACCAGCCTGTCGTAACGTTCCTTGGTAATATCTGATGTTTTGAAATCAAGTAAATGTTCGTATTTTTTTCCGGGGTAAAAAGCGGAGGTGGAATCTTTAAGGTATTTTTCTGTAAGAACGGCAGTTTCTTCTTTGACACCGGTAACACCGAGTGAAAAGTTAGCTTCCACCGACAATATTTTTAGAGGCCTGATCACGTTTTTGTACGTTTCACGGGATGAATTGAACAAACGCATCTGTTCGCCCAGCAACAGAGATAAGATAAGCCTGGGTTCCACATCCATCACGGTGCCGGCGCTGTCGATCAAGGCAGTATCTTTTATTACAGCGATCTTAAAATCAGACCATTCGGGTATGTTCATCCATTCAAACAGATTGCAGTTTTTTTGTGTAGTTTTTAATTTGTGGCTGTATAAAATTTCACATTCTTTGATTTTATTATTATAATCGTTGCTATCCAGCATGTTAAGGTTGATGGCATCGATCATTCTTTCGGCAAGAGCGATGTTCTGATGCTGGAGATAGGCATTATGTATCAGTTGGGCATTTATAGGGTAATATTCATTGACAACATTGAGCTTGGAATAAAATTTTGCTATTCTTAAAACTTCATTTTGTGATGTGTCGTTTTGGAGTGCGCTGTAATCGTCATCCATTTTTTGAAAATAGCGGTCGTTATAATCAACAGCGCCGGGATCGTTAAATATATGCAGTTTAATCCCGACAAACGCGGTCGTAAGCATGAAACCCACCATTGCAAAAAGCACAATAAATGCTTTTGTCGTGAATCTGATGGCTTTGTTTTGTTTTAACTTTTTAAACATTTTAACTAATAAAATTTGCTGTTCATTTTTTTCTGATGCCAAGAACGTTGGGCATTTTTCTTACTTCACTATTACTGTCGTCGGGCTTTGAATAAGACACATAACTCCCGAATTTTTCGATCTCCGTTTTTGTTGTTTTTACATAGATGGTAGCTTCCGGCCCGCCTTCCAGGTACATGGCCGTTTGAATCTGAAGCCCGCCTTTCAGCATAAAATCTATGAACTCATTCGCGCTATAGGGTGAACGGGCAAATAAAAACAAAATATTGCCCGGTTTGTCCATAGCCAGCACCGACATACTGCATTTTAATTCCGGTTTTTTCTCCCAGTAGACAGCTTTTCCATCATTGTCGATCATCCGGATTGATTGAAAACAAGACTGGTAATCTTTTAGTATGCTTTTCCAGTCCTGATTTACCATGTCAACGATCTGTAACGGAGGTAATGATTTGTTTTTCGGATTAAATACCACGAGGGCATTAAAATTCTCTTTAACTACCGGATTATTTATATGTTCAAAGTTCTGCATCAGCCCTACACCGCTGAGGTGGTCTTTCAGGGAATACATTCCGGCGTTGATGCCGCCTGTCAGACTTTTTAATTCGCACCAATCCCTGATCGTTCTTAGCGTGCTGTCGGATTCGCTCGAGGCCACAAGTTCAAAATTAAAAAAGTCCGGGTCGATTTTCAGTATGCTGACTTTGGAGTCTGAAAATTTCGAAATGTGCGGCCCGGTGATTTCTGTATAAAACAAGCCGTCATCCAGTTGATTCCATTCGATGTCTCCCTGTGTTAAATGATTTCCAGGGTTTTTGCCTGAAAAAAAAATAATCAACACCAAAAAACACAGGATGTTTTTTTTCAGGAAGTTGTATTTTGTTAGGATCGGCATATTTTTTACACTATAAAGCAAAACAGATTGATGTTTGTTCAACGGTGATTGAACTACAACAATCTGTTTTGATGATACAAAAGTAGTATTCTATAACCTGGCAATGATCGCGTCGGCCATCTGAGTAGTCGAAGCTGCGCCCTGGCTAATTACTTCCTGGGTGCCTCTCATTTTCAGCATGTCGTAAGCGCGGATTTTTCCCTCGGCAACTACGGCCTCGGTAGCTTTGCGGATGCGGTCAGCAATTTCTTTTTCGTTGAGATGCTCAAGCATCATCACCGCAGAAAGGATCATAGCGATGGGGTTTACGATAGAGGGATCGAAGTCTGCATATTTCGGTGCTGATCCGTGGGTTGGTTCAAAAACGGCAACGCCCGAATCAGGGTTGAACTGTGCCGAGGTGGCAAAGCCCAGGCCGCCTATAAGTCCTGCAAAGGCATCGGATACGATGTCACCGAACATATTTTCAGAAACAATCACATGATAGTTTTCCGGATTTTTGGTCAGCCACATCATCATGGCATCAATATTTACGTCTTCAACCCGGATATCCGGATATTCGTTTTTGCTCATTTGCTGAGCTATCTTCAGCATCATGCCTGAAGTTTCGCGGATCACGTTTGGCTTTTCACAAACGGTAACCTTATCGAAGCCGCGTTTTTTTGCATATTCAAAAGCTGCTTTGATAATACGGGTGCAGAATTTTTTTGTTGTGATACGTGTCGACACGGCGAGTTCTTCGCGCGGGCACCACTCAAAATTCGGTTTGAACCGCGGATGTGACATAAGCGCGTTATACACATTGTCAGGGGGATTGGTCCACTCCACACCACCGTAAAGGCCTTCGGTGTTCTGACGGAAGATCATGGTGTCTACAACAGGCTCATCGACGCCGCCGGTTGCATTGCGGCGTACAAAGTTCAGCGGGTTTCCTTTTAGCGTCTGGCACGGGCGCATGCAGATGTCAAGGCCGAATTTCTGGCGCATCGTTACAATAGGGCTGTAATATACCAGGCCTTTGTCCTGCAGCTCAGGAGCAAGTTCGGATGCGGCCTTGTCTTTTGGTTTGGAAGTGATTGCGCCAAAGAGTCCGATCTTGTGTTCTTCCAGGAGTTTGATGGTGCGGTCGGGCAGCGGGTTTCCTTCTTTACACCAGAATTCCCAGCCGATATCACCGTTCACATAATTTGCATCAAAGCCTGCTGCGTCGAGCACCCTGATAGCTTCTTTCAACACGGTTTGTCCGATGCCGTCTCCGGGCATCGCTACGATAGTTCTTTTTGCCATAAATATTTGTTTTATTTGGGGTTAAGTTCTTTCTTATGGCTACAAAATTATTTAAAAAAACCACAGGGATAAACAAAAACCAAAAATATTTATTGACATATCAATCCTGCATGATGGTTATTGATGGTAAAGGAATACAGAAGACCAATTCTTACTTTTTATGACTAATTGGTCAGTTAAATGTTGCAGGTTAATGCTGTTCTTCTCGTGCATTTGCAGACGCAGATGGCCTTATTTTTAGAAGGCAGGAAACCTGTCATTAGTGAAATTTGCAGGGAAATTGAGGTGGTTTCCCCTGGTGGAGAGCAGCATACTTTGCCGTTGCTGTCAATCTTAAAGTGTCACTCATAATGTTATTCATTCAAAAGTAGTATTTTTACAGCGAAAAAAATCAACCTTATGAAAAAAATCCTTGCTGTATTATCGCTGTCGCTGATAGTTGCATCATGCTCACAGAAACCAAATGATAAAGGGGAGTACGTCGTAAACCCCGGTGGACAGTCAAAAGAGATCCGCATTAAATTCAAAGACAATGGCGGTATAGAGTATATCAAACAATATGCAGGTGATCAGGCAGAAGGATTATACCTGAATTTTCATGATAACCAGAATCCTGATAATCTGGCATTTATCAAAGAAGGAAAAAATACCGGGACAGGGCTGGTATTTCATAAAAACGGAAAGTTGAACAATGTGGGACAATATGTTGAAGGGGAGAGAACAGGATGGTTTTATGTTTTCGACAAAAACAGCGTGCTTACGGGCAAACGGGAGTATGTGCTTGTTGACGGTAAAAGTTATATGAATCAATGGATAGAATACGATGAAAACGGCTTGCCCGATAAGATGAAAAGCAGCTATCTGAGCCTAAAAGCAGTGAAAGATACCATCAAAAAAGGCGAAGAATACAAGCTGAATATAAGTCTGGAAGCCTCTTATTTTAAGCAATATATGCTGCTTATTGTCGGCCCGTTCGACGAAAAATACCAATTGCCTCAGAACGCTGCCTGCGATACCATCAAAAGCAATAATTATTCTGCGGTTTACACAAGCAAAAATTATAAAAACGGTGTAAATACCATACGCGGCATGGTGCAGGAGATCAAACTCAGCGAAAAGGAAGATGCCTACAACGTAAGAAAAATATATTTTTCCAGGGAGTTTTTTGTAAGTAAATAATCATCGTAAAAACCTCAATTGATGATAAAACAAATAGTATTCATTGTCGCGCTGGTCGTTACCCTGGCTGTGTTTTTTTACACGATAAGCCGCATATACAAGTTTTTCACGTTTACGAAACCTTTCCCTGAGAAAAACTGGGGACGGCGATTTAAGGTAATGCTGAAGGTGGCTTTTTTTCAGTCAAAGATATTCCGGCGTCCTGTCATCGGTTTTTTTCATGCGCTGGTATTCTGGGGCTTTTGTGTGATTCTGATCGGAAGCATCGAAATGGTTATCGATGGTGTTTTCGGAACCGAAAAAGCACTTTCCTTTTTAGGGATATTTTATAAGATCATTACGGCTTCCGGTGATATTTTTGCGCTGCTCATCATTATTTCAATAGTGATATTCCTTGTCCGGAGGCTGTTACTGAAAGTGAAGCGGTTTGAAGGCATCGAGATGAAGCCTAAGAACCATTGGGATGCAGCGTTGGCGCTTACCTTAATATTAATATTGATGGTTTCGTTGCTGGGGATGAACACCTTTTATATTACATCAAGCAAATTGATAAATATTGAAATGCAGGGGTATTTTCCTGTAAGTTCTGTTGTGGCCGGATGGATTGGCATCGGCGAAGAAGATTTTGATTTGTACCAGTTATTCTGGTGGGTGCATATCCTGGTGATATTTGTGTTTGCCAACATTCTGCCTTATTCCAAGCATTTTCATATCTTCCTGTCGGTTTTCAACGTGTTACTTTGCAAGCTCGATCCGCTGGGCAAACTTCCCAATATGGAACATCTTACACGCGAGGTAAAAATGATGCTTGATCCTTCGCTGGCATACGCTGAGCCACCGGCAGGGCAGGAGCAGCCTGTGGAACGGTTCGGGGTGAAAGATGTGGAAGACGGCACCTGGAAAAACTACTTTGATTCACTAACATGCACGCAGTGCGGACGTTGTACTTCGGTGTGCCCGGCAAACCTCACCGGAAAAAAGCTTTCGCCGCGAAAAATTATGATGGATTACCGTGCCCGTATGAACGAGAAAGGCCCGGGCATGATAAAACAAGGAAAACAATTTGATGATAAAAAAGCCCTGATCAATGATTTTGTGAGTACCGAAGAGCTCTGGGCCTGTACCACCTGTAATGCCTGTGCCAAGGAATGTCCGCTGATGATCAACCAGCCCGAACTGATAATGGGCATGCGGCGTTACCTGGTGATGGAAGAAGGCAATGCCCCGGCCCAGTTGAAAGCCATGTTTGCGAACATCGAAAACAATGGCGCTCCCTGGCAGTTTTCGCCGGAGGACAGGATGTTGTGGGCGGAAGGACTTACAATAAGTGACAAAAATTAATCATATAGTTATGGGAGAAAAGATAAAACCAGAAGTTCCGGTAATGGCCGAACTTGCCGCCAAAGGCGAAAAACCCGAATATCTTTATTGGGTAGGCTGTGCAGGGGCTTTCGACGACCGTTATAAAAAAGTAACACGTGCTTTTGTAAAGATATTGTCACATTTTAATATCAGTTATGCTGTTCTCGGTGCAGAAGAAACCTGTACGGGCGATCCGGCAAGAAGGGCCGGAAACGAGATGCTGTTTCAGATGCAGGCGCTGACCAATATTGAAACTTTTAAAAAATATGATATTAAAAAAATCATAACTACCTGTCCACACTGTTTCAATACCCTGAAAAATGAATATCCCGACCTGGGAGGGACATACGAAGTAGTGCACTATACACAGTTTTTACAACAATTGAAAAACGACGGTGTTCTGAAAATTGAAAACAGTATATTTTCAGATAAAACCATCACTTTTCACGATCCCTGCTACCTGGGGCGTGGCAATTGCGAATACGAGGCGCCCCGCGAGCTTATCGGCGCTGTTACTTCGCAGCATAAAGAAATGAAAAGGAACAAAAGCTTTGCCTTGTGTTGCGGTGCGGGTGGAGCACAGATGTTCAAAGAAGCCGAAAAAGGTGATAAGGAAATTTTTCTTGAACGCACGGAAGAAGCCCTGGAAACCGGTGCAGACATCATAGCTACATCTTGCCCGTTCTGCATGGTGATGCTCACCGACGGGCTGAAATATAAAAACAAGGAAGAAGAGGTAAAAAACCTGGATATAGCGGAATTGATAGCGCAGGCATTGAATTTATAATACCCTGCATAAGCGCCAAACCCTTAATCCAGCAACCGTTTTTGACCTTCAAGCTGCCTTATGTCTTCTACATCCTGAGTACATTCCATGCACCCCAGGTATTTGCCGTCGGGACTGTGCAGGGCGAAAAATTCTATCAGTATTTTATGAGGTTTTTCCCCTTCCTTTACATTCAAATCAATCCAGAAACGGGCTTTTTTGAGCGTGCCGGCTTTCATCTCCGATACTATCCGCTCTACTTTATCAAGGCTTGTCTTAGGGTGGCATTCCCTGAAGTTCACACCCATCGAAGATAGCGGTCTTTTGAAAAGCCTTTTTCCTTCATTTTTATTCCAGCCTATTACTTCGTCATTGGCATCAATCACTGTAATTTCAACAGGGATATTCTCAATTATTGCCTTGACCACTTCTTCATTCATCATATCTATCATGTCCGTATTTTTTTAGTTTCTAAGTACAAATATATCAAAAATAATTTTACAGCCGGATTTCCTGATGAGCGACCCGAAATTTATTATTTTATACATTCATCCCCTGGCAAATACCCATGTTCACTGTATAACCTTTACCATTCCAGTAAGTAATTTTAAAAAATGAAAATCATGTAAAACCTGAATAAAAAAAGGGGCTTAAGCCCCTTTTTTTATTTTCTTACGAAATTCTTAGTCAATTTCGCAGTTTACCGTTGCATCTGCATTTCTGTATGTTACTTGCGAAGCATCGCATGCATCTTTGGCATCCTTAGATGTAGCGTTGGTTAGTGGAAGTGTAATAGTTCCCATGGTACTTCCGGTACAAGTACATGTGTAATCTTTTTTGCATGAAGTTAAAGATGCAAAAACTAATGCAACAACGGCAATCATAAAAAATTTTTTCATAATGATATGTTTTTAAATTGATGGGGCAAATGTATATAAATAATTTACAAAAATCACAAAAGAATTTTAATTAAATTATATATGCCTGATAAATAGATGATTAATCAATAATAAATTTTTTCTTAATAAAAATGGTATAGGTTTTAACCCCATTAACTTATAATTTGATGTGTGAAATTGGCTAAATAAGGTTTACAAATGTTTAAATAACAAGAATGCCATTGTTGCATTCCCATTGAAATAACAGCGAACAAGTTGTTATTTTACAAATTCATCCCCCATCAAATACCCATGTGCCGTGGCATAGATGATGGAGCGCGTGTAACCGGAACAATCGCCGATAAATTTTAAATTTTTGAAGTGCTCGTTGTCAAGCTTGTTGGAGTAGAACTTTATTTCAGGTGCATACACCAGATTGTCGTCATTAGCCACGCCCGGCACCACTTTGTCGAGTTGTTCGATAAAGTCGATGATGCTTTCAATGATCCTACGGGGATATGCCAGGTTAACATCCCCTAAAATATAGCTCTCGGCCGGCAGGGTAGGCAAGACCCTGTAAAGTTTTTTGGTGCGTTTGGAGTTTTTCAGGTCTTTGTATTTTTGAAGTATCACCTTATTTTTTCCTGAAAGCAGATTGGTAAGTTTGGCAATATTGGAACCATATCCGATCGGGTCGTTAAAAGGTTCGGTAAGTTCTACCGTAGTGAGTATGGCGAAATTCGTGTTGGTGCTTTTCTGGTTCATTTTGGCATGTCCGTTCACGGTGATAAAATCTTCGTATTTTTCTCCAACCACATAACCTGAGGGGTTGTTGCAGAAAGTGCGTACCACATAACCGGTTTTGCTCCTGTATTTGAGCTTAAACTCATACATTTCTTTATTTAGCTCGTTCACAATATGATTGGGCAGTTCAAAGCGGATGCCCAGGTCGAGTTTGGTGTTTTCCAGAACCAGTTCAGGATAACGGTTAATTACGGTCTTTATCAGTTTGTGTCCGCTTCTGCCTACAGAAACAACAGCCGCATCAAATTCATCTGTTTCATTTAAGACCACTTTGTTACCTGCTACCTGAATATCATTGACCGGAGAATTAAAATGAAAGTGTACATTTTTAAAAGTCTTAAAATGTTCGTAAATGTTAAACAGTACATCTTTCAGTTGATCGGTGCCGATATGAAAAAATTCTGCAGTTATAGGCATAAAGCCGTGGCGGTAAAACTCTTCATAATATTTTGGATTATGAAAGGATTTGCCGGTTTCGTATTCATTGTTTTTGGTTTTGTGCAAATAAAAATCAACTAATTGCCGCTGAATATTCAGGTCGAAAGCGACATCGCCGCCCATTTCACTCGAAACAAAAAGTTTACCGTCGGCCCGGATGCCTGAAATACTTGAAGAATAAATGTCTTTTGATTTCTCAAAGATGTGAAATTCGTGTCTGCTGTTGACGATCTTTTCGATGAAACCGATGGATGCGGCGCCAAATCCGATGATTGCTATTTTCATTTTTAAATATTCAAAGGTTATTAATTCTAATTTTAAATTTCTCTGTATACCCCTGCCTCGCCGTTTGGCAGGGACAGGCAGGAACCACCGGGTTAAAACAACTATTTAGTGTCTGCAAGAAAACTCGTGTTTGAACAAAGAAAACGTCAAGTTCGAGGCTTGCGATGCGACAAAAAGCGGAGTTTACTGGTGTAAATGTGTCGTGCTGAGTTAATCGAAGCAAGCATTTTTCGCGTAAGCGTAACGAAGAAATTGACGTTTTTTTGCAAACACTATTTATTTGTTCTCCCATAGCCTAAATGCTGTGATGATTTTTTCATTGACTTCTTCAGGCGTGGTGTGAGTTGTATCCACAATCAGGTCGAAGTTGTTCAGGTCTGAATAATCAATATGATAATAGGAGAAGAATCTTTCCAATTCGCTTTTGCGCCGTGCAAGAATTTGATTTTTTGCTTCTTCGATATTTTTATAATTCTCGCTGGTGCGCTTGTCATTAAAAATTCGTCTTGCCGCTTCGTCAATATCGACCGTCAGGTAAACCTTGAAAGATTTTGGCGCAAAGTGCCAGGCAAGGCGCGAATCGAATATCAGCGATTCTTCCGCCTCCTGAAGTTTTGAAATCGTACCATCTATCTCATCATCAATTTCCGGGTGTGTTTTGGTGTATTCGTTCAGCTCGAGGGTTGTCATATTGTATTTTTCAGCGATCCCGCGCTGGATAAATCCGGTAGATACGATACGGAAACCAAGTGCTGCTGAAAGTAAGCGGCTGACATGGCTTTTGCCGCTGCCGAGATCGCCGGTGATGGATATTTTTGTAAAAGCTTTCATTGATTATTCTGATTTGAAAATCAAAAATAAGTTATTTTTATGAATCCGCTAAAAAATAGAAATTTGCATTGTGATTTCCAGATTGATAACAAAAGAGTATTATTCTAAGGGCCGTTTTTGAATGAATCCGGATTTTGTTGAAGACATGATCTGTTTTTTTTGAAAGCTGTAATATTTTTATAATTTTGCAGCAATTAATGTAAAACAATTATTATGGAAAGAGATTCAAAAGTATTCGATCTTATTCAATTGGAATATGAACGCCAGCTTCACGGAATTGAACTTATCGCTTCCGAAAACTTTGTCAGCCAGCAGGTTCTCGAAGCTATGGGCTCGGTACTCACAAACAAATATGCGGAAGGTTATCCCGGCAAGCGCTATTATGGCGGCTGCCAGATCGTGGATCAAACCGAACAGATCGCCATTGACCGCGCCAAAGAACTTTTCGGAGCGGAATGGGCAAACGTTCAGCCGCACTCCGGCGCACAGGCCAATATGGCCGTGCTGATGACCTGTCTGAAACCAGGCGATACTTTTATGGGACTCAACCTGTCGCATGGCGGGCACCTGTCGCACGGATCACCGGTGAACTCCTCGGGGATACTTTACCGCGTTGTGGATTATGGTGTGGAAGAAGAAACAGGCACTGTGAATTATGATAAGATGGAAGAAGTTGCCCTGCGCGAACGCCCGAAACTGATGATCGCCGGTGCTTCTGCATACTCACGCGACTGGGATTTCAAACGCATGCGCGAAATAGCAGATAAGATAGGCGCGATTCTGATGGCAGACATTGCACATCCTGCAGGGCTCATTGCCAGAGGGTTGCTGAACAATCCTGTTCCTTATTGCCATATAATTACTACGACAACACATAAGACCCTGCGCGGACCCCGTGGCGGTATGATCATCATGGGCAAAGACTTTGAAAATCCGTGGGGTCTGAAGACTCCGAAAGGAGAGATAAAGATGATGTCTGCACTGCTTGATTCCGCTGTTTTTCCTGGTATTCAGGGCGGGCCGCTGGAACATGTGATCGCATCCAAAGCCGTCGCTTTTGGCGAAGCGCTTACCGACTCTTATAAAGATTATATTGTTCAGGTTAAGAAAAATGCCCAAGTCATGTCGAAAAGCTTTACTGATAAAGGTTATAAAGTGATCTCGGGCGGCACGGATAATCACCTGATGCTTATTGATCTCCGGACAAAATTTCCGGAAATAACCGGAAAAGTTGTAGAAAACACACTTGTCAGGGCACACATCACGGTGAACAAAAATATGGTTCCTTTCGACAGCCGTTCACCATTTACAACGTCAGGCCTGCGTGTCGGTACCCCGGCTATCACCACCCGTGGCATGAAAGAAGAACATATGCCTCTGATTGTGGATTTGCTGGATGAAGTAATTTCAAATATTGAGAACGAAACGGTAATTAACTCGGTTAGCGAGCGTGTTCAGAAGATGATGCGGGACTTCCCGTTGTTTGCTTATTAAAAATGAATTTTTTGATGAAAACACAGGAAAATCCATCCTGTGTTTTTTTATGTAATAATTATGAAAACATTATTTCTGATACGGCACGCAGAAGCTAAACAGTGCGATATTCCCGATCATAAAAGGCCCCTGACAAAGGAGGGTATTGCGAGCGTAAATAAATTAGGTGCGTATTTAAATAACGCTTCTTTACGCTTTGATGGAATCATCACAAGCCATGCAGTCAGAGCATCTGAGACCGCACATTATATTGCTGAACTGACCGGCTTTCCTGAAAATAAAATTATTACGAAAAAGCAGCTATACGCCACTTTTTTGAACACCTATTTTGATGTGATCTTTGAACAGCCTGACGAAATAAACAACCTGGCGATCATCGGGCATAACCCGCAGATCACGGATTTTGCCAACTATTTTCTAAAAGATATAACTATTTTTTTGTTTCCGTCAAACATGGTGGCTTTGCATTTTTATACCGATAAATGGACAGACATTTGCATGGCAGAGAAGGAACTCTTTTTTGTCTGGCCACCAGTCAGGCAATAGCTTTCTAAAATCTTTTTGAGTTTAAATTCACTGCTGTGCTTGTACACTTTATTTATTGTGAACCCGCGGATTAATCTGCATGCTTATGCAGGTACTTTACTTTTTCCCGGGTGGTCAGTGCATTGGTCATATTTTCATACGAATCTTTGTTTTAAAATTGAAAAATTGCCTTGCAGGAAAAAATAATTTATGTAGTTTTGTGAAAATTGAAAAAAATTAAACGAAATAAGATATGCAAAAATTAATGTTGTTAGGAGATGAAGCCATTGCTCAGGGCGCTATTGATGCGGGATTATCGGGAATATATGCATATCCCGGAACGCCATCGACTGAAATCACTGAGTATATTGAACATTCCAAAGAAGCGAAAGAAAAGAACATAAAAGCCAACTGGGCTGCTAACGAAAAAACTGCCGTAGAAAGTGCTATCGGAATGGCCTATGCAGGCAAAAGAGCCATGGCTTGCATGAAACACGTCGGGCTGAATGTAGCTGCCGATGCTTTTATTAACTCTGCCATCACAGGGACAAACGGAGGGCTGATTGTTGTTTCTGCGGATGATCCCTCGATGCACTCTTCGCAAAATGAACAGGATTCCAGGTTTTATGGCAAGTTTGCCTTATTGCCGATACTCGAACCCACCAATCAGCAGGAAGCTTACGATATGGTTCATTACGGTTTTGAACTTTCAGAAAAATATCATGTTCCGGTGCTATTGCGCATCACCACACGTTTAGCGCATTCACGATCGGGCGTATTGCGCAGGGAAGCAAAAGCTCAGAACGAAGTAAAACTTCCGGAAGATATGCGGCAGTATGTTCTGTTACCTGCTATTGCCCGAAAAAGGTATAAGCTTTTGCTTCAGACGCAGAATCAGCTTATTGAGGAGGGCGAAATATCTCCTTTCAACAAGTATATCGAAGGTAATGATAAGAGCATGGGCATCATCACATTTGGCCTGGCCTTTAATTATCTGATGGAAAATTATCCCGACAGGATAGTTCCTTTTCCGGTACTGAAAATATCTCAATATCCGGCACCCCGCAAACAGATTGAACGGCTTTTCGGTGAATGCAGAGAAATCATGGTCCTCGAGGAAGGTGCCCCGATGATCGAAGAATTGCTCAGAGGCTATCTGAATGATGGAAAAAAGATAAAAGGTAAATTGGATGGCACCCTGCCGCGCGATGGCGAACTTACACCGAATATAGTTGCTGCTGCGCTGGGTATCAAAGAAGAAGAACCTGGCGTTATTCCCGAGGTCGTTGTTGGCCGTCCGCCTTCATTATGTGTCGGCTGCCCTCATGTTGATACTTACCTGGGCCTTAATGAAGCTATTGCAAAGTATGGCAAGGGCCGCGTATTTTCCGATATCGGTTGTTACACCCTGGGCGCATTGCCGCCTTATAATGCTATAAACTCATGCGTGGATATGGGCGCTTCCATTACTATGGCCAAAGGTGCCGCTGATGCAGGCCTGGTGCCTTCCGTAGCTGTCATTGGTGATTCCACCTTTACACATTCGGGTATAACAGGACTGCTTGATGCGGTCAACTGCAATGCCCCGATCACTGTTGTAATATTAGATAACAGCATCACGGCTATGACCGGCGGCCAGAAATCAGCGGCCACAGGGAAAGTGGAAAGCATCGTTAAAGGCCTGGGCGCCGATCCCGAACACGTACATATCATAAAACCATTGAAAAAGAACCATGAAGAGAATACGAAAATTTTTGAAAAAGAGCTGGCATACAATGGCTTATCGGTGATCATCCCCACACGTGAATGTATCGTTTCACTCAACAAACGCATGCAGGAAAAGTTCAAGGAAAAGAAAGTTGAAAAAAACTAAATATTAATATTCTCCCGCAGATAACGCAGACTTTCGTTGATAGAAATCTGCGGTAATAAGCGATATCAGCGGGAAACAAAAATAATTCAAATGAAAAAAGATATCATTTTAGCAGGAGTCGGCGGTCAGGGTATATTATCCATCGCAGCAGTGATCGGTTATGCCGCTATCGACATGGGTTTATATATCAAACAGGCAGAAGTGCATGGCATGAGCCAGCGCGGAGGCGATGTTTCATCCAATCTGCGTATATCCGACCGGGAGATTTTTTCTGACCTTATCCCCCAGGGTAAAACAGATCTCGTCATTTCAGTAGAGCCTATGGAATCGCTCCGTTATATTCCGATGCTTTCACCGGATGGCTGGCTGATCACCAATGATGAACCATTTATCAACATCCCTAATTATCCCGAAATCGGGAAAGTACATAATGAAATAAAAGCCTTTCCGCGTCATTTGCTGGTCGAAGCCGACAAAATGGCTAAAGAAATCAATGCTGCCAAATCGGCCAACATGGTAATTCTTGGAGCTGCTTCGCCTTTCCTGGGCTTAGAATATGAAAAGCTTGAAAATGCGATACGGGCTATTTTTGGAAGAAAAGGTGAAGAGGTTATTCAAACCAACCTCAATGCCCTGGCTCTGGGTCAAAAGTTTGCTTTGGCAAGTGTGAAATAATCTGAGAAATATATTTTATTTTTGATGAGTAAAAATTTTTTGTAATTTTACATTCGTTAATTTTATAAATTTAAAATTATGGCTAAAGACAAATCAATTAAACCGAAAGAAGAAAAGAAAAAAGCTACTAAAAGCTTGAAAGAAAAAAGAGAAGAAAAAAAAGCAAAAAAAGCAAACAAACAATAAAAAAAGCCCTCAGGGGCTTTTTTTTATGATGCTCAATCAGCCTTTTTCTAAAGTATAAATAAAACAAAATACAAATGAAGCAGTTCTCTTATCCGGAGAAGTTGTTTCGCAGGTAAGATTTGGTTTTTGGAATTTTTTACTAAACAAAAAATATTTACATTTGCCTTTTATTTTCTACATGGCTTTTCTTAACCCATATTTCCTTTTTGGCTTGTTTGCCGTGGCTGTTCCGGTGATCATTCACCTGTTCAACTTCCGTAAATACAAAAAAGTGTATTTCACGAATGTCCGCTTTCTTAAAGAAGTCAAGCAGGAAACCAAAAAGAAATCTCAGCTCCGCCACCTTATCATATTGGCTTTGCGTATTCTTGCTATTATTGCGCTGGTATTTGCTTTTGCCCAGCCGTATATTCCGCTCAGCAAAAACGCTGTAAATCCAAAAGCGGTAAATTACATCAGTATCTATATCGATAATTCGTTCAGTATGCAGGCCGAAGGGGGAAGGGGTACCCTGCTCGAAGAAGCAAAGGTCAAGGCCGCCGAAATTGCTGCTGCATACCGCGGTGCGGATCATTTTCAGCTACTTACCAACGATTTTGAAGCACGCCACCGGCAGTTTGTCAACCGTGAAGAGTTGACTGCCCAGCTCCGCGAGGTGGAACTAAGCCCTGTAAGCCGCAGCCTGCCCGATGTCATCCGGCGGCAATCCGAAAGCTTCAGCGAAGGAGCCGGCAGCAGCCATATGGCATATCTGATCTCCGATTTTCAGAAAACCACCAGTTTTCTTCCGCAGCTTGAGCCTGATACTGCGAATACTTATTATTTGATCCCGGTAAAATCAAATAAATCCGATAACCTCAGCATCGATTCCTGCTGGTTCGAATCACCGGTGCATCTGAGCGGACAGACAGTAAAGCTTTATGTTTCTGTAAGAAATAATTCGGATGTCATGGCAGAAAAAGTACCGCTGAAACTCAGCATAAACAATATTCAGAAAGCCGTCACCAGTTTGAATATTGCGCCCAACAGTTCTGCGGGGACGATCATCACATACCTGGACAAAGAACCCGGCATTCATCATGGCACAATAGAAATAACGGACAGCCCGGTCACTTTTGATGATAAATTTTATTTCTCATACGACATTAAGACCTCGGTTCCTGTTGTCTGCATTAATGGTACTCAGAGCAATATATTTCTGAATTCATTGTTAGCCGGCGATTCGGCTTTTATGTTCCAAAATGTTTCGGTGAATCAGGTGGACTATAATTCGTTAGCCTCCTGTAACTTAATAATCATGAACGAAATTAGTGAAGTTTCTTCCGGCTTGACCGAAGAGCTTCAGAAATTTGTGGGCAACGGCGGACATTTATTTGTGATTCCTCCGGCAAAAATGAATTTAGAAAATTACAAAAAATTTCTTTCTTCGATGGGTGCCAATTATTATACGGCATTGAACAAAGTCCCTCAGAAAATAGCCGATATCAATCTTAACAACCCTGTTTATGCCGATGTTTTCGAAAGCGTGCCTCAGAATATTGATCTTCCAAAGGTGACATCCTATTATTCGGTGAGCCGTATCAGCCAATCGGCACAGGATTTCCTCATGAAACTTCAGAATGGGGAGCCTTTTTTAAGTATTCAGGAATGCGGCAATGGAAAGGTATTTCTTTTGTCTGTTCCTTTAAATACGGAATTCAGCAATTTCCCGAAACATGCGTTGTTTGTTCCAACCCTTTACAAAATAGCCATGATGAGCCGCATGCAGCCGCGCCTTTATTATGTTATCGGAAGGGACAACATTGTGGAAGTACCTGTTGCCGTGAAAGGTGAAAAAGACATGGTGCTGAAATTAAGAAATACGGCAGGAAACGATGAAATTGTTCCACAGTTGCAAAACTATTACGGTCGGATATCCCTGCTGCTGAATGATCAGGTAAAGGACAACGGAAATTATTTGCTGACAAACAGCGATCCTATAACAGGGATAGCTTTCAATTATGATAAAGCGGAATCGGATATGAAATGCTTTACACAGGATGAAATAAATAGTTTTATCGACAAAAATAATCTGAAAAATACCACGCTTCTTGAAGGGAAAGCAAAATCGCTCTCAACGGTGGTGGCCGAATTGAACCAGGGGAAAAAATTGTGGAAAACTTTTGTGTTGCTCGCATTGCTGTTTCTTGCTTCAGAAGTTGTACTTTTGCGTTTATGGAAATGATAGGCAGTAATTTATGGACGACGAGATATTAAAAGGCGAAGAAGACCAGGACAAGCCTGAGGAAGCAGGCGGGGAGAATGAAGTGCTTCCCAAGACCATGCACCTTTCGGGCATGTATAAGAACTGGTTTCTGGATTACGCCTCGTACGTAAACCTCGACCGTGCCGTACCTGATATCCTCGATGGCCTGAAACCTGTTCAGCGCCGCATACTGCATTCGCTCAAAGAGCTCGACGACGGACGTTTCAACAAAGTGGCCAATGTTATCGGGAATACCATGAAATATCACCCACACGGTGATGCCTCCATCGGCGAAGCCATGGTGGGCCTCGGGCAGAAAGATCTGCTCATAGATACTCAGGGAAACTGGGGCAACATTCTGACTGGCGACAGCGCGGCCGCGCCAAGGTACATAGAAGCCCGCCTCTCGAAATTCGCCCTCGAAGTGGTGTTTAACCCGAAAACTACCATCTGGCAGGCCTCTTACGACGGGAGAAACCGGGAGCCGGTAACCTTACCCGTAAAATTCCCGTTATTACTGGCCCAGGGCGTGGAAGGCATCGGTGTAGGCTTGTCTTCGAAGATATTGCCGCACAATTTCATTGAGGTCATCGACGCCTGTATCAAACACCTGAAAAACGAAGAATTTGAGATCCTGCCCGATTTTCCTACCGGCGGCATGGTGGATATTTCAAAATACAACGATGGCGCCCGGGGAGGAAAGGTAAGAATACGGGCCAAAATATCCCAGGAAGACAAGAAAACCCTTGTTATCAATGAAATTCCTTATGGGACAACCACGGTGTCCCTGATCGAAAGCATAGTGGCTGCAAATGATAAAGGCAAGATCAAAATACGGAAAATTGAGGATAACACCGCTGCAAAAGTTGAAATACTTATTCATCTGGCCCCAGGAGTTTCCCCCGATACTACCATTGACGCCCTCTACGCATTCACTGCCTGCGAAACCAGTATATCCCCTATATGCTGCATTATTGATGATCAGAAACCCCGCTTTATCACGGTTCACGAAATACTTGAAAAATCGGTGCAGCATACGCTTGACCTGCTTCAGAGAGAACTGGAGATAGAAAAAGCCGAATGCCTCGAACAACTTCATTTTGCTACGCTGGAACGCATCTTTATCGAAAAAGAAGTGTACCAGCTCATGCGTAAATCCAAAACAGACAAAGAAATCGACGATGTGATCGATAAAGGGCTGAAGCCTTACTCCAATTTGTTCATACGTGATGTGACCATCGAAGATATTCACCATTTGCGGAAGATCCCAATCGACCGTATTTCAAAATACAATTCCGATAAAGCTGAGGATATCATCAGCTCCTTAAAAGATGATATTGATCAGGTGGATTATGATCTTGACCATCTTGTCGACTACGCGATAACTTATTACGAGCGCATAAAAATGAAATACAGCAAGGGAAGGGAGCGCAAGACCGAAATAAAGAATTTTGATGTGATCCAGGCGACAATGGTGGCTATAGCAAACCAGAAACTGTATATGAACCGCGAAGAAGGGTTTATCGGCACCGGGATGAAAAAAGATGAGTATGTATGCGATTGTTCCGATATTGATGATATCCTGACTTTCAGGGAAGACGGGACTTTCATGCTGACAAAGGTTGCCGATAAGGTCTTTGTCGGGAAAAATATTATTTACGCGGCGGTATATAAGAGAAACGACGAGCGAACCATATACAACATGGTTTACAGAGACGGAAAGAACGGTTCTGCCATGGTAAAGCGCTTTGCCGTGCATGGCGTGAATCGGGATAAAGAATATGTGCTTACCAAAGGCAAAGCTGATTCAAAAGTGTTGTACTTCACAGCAAATCCTAATGGGGAAGCCGAAATAATAACCGTGAGTTTAAGGCCGAAACCCCGCCTTAAAATACTGTCTTTTGATTTTGATTTCAGCACTCTGGCTATCAAAGGCAGAGGCTCTATAGGAAATATCCTCACCAAAAATCCGGTAAGAAAAATAACACTGAAGGACTCCGGAGTATCGACCCTCAGCGCCCGTGATGTTTGGTTCGACGACACCGTGAACCGCCTGAATGCGGAACAGCGCGGCAGGTTGCTGGGAGCTTTTGAGCCCGAAGACAAGATCATCACATTCATGAAATCAGGATATTTCAAAATTTATAACAACGACTTGTCGATCCATTTCGATGAAGACCTCTTTATTATTGAGAAATACAAGCCCGAAAAGGTTTATACGGTGATTTATTTTGATGGTGAGCTGGGCTATTCCTTTGCCAAAAGGTTCAATGTGGAGTTTACTGATAAAAAGTCATGCTTCATCAGTGAAAGCCAGGGCTCGCATTTGGTAGAATTTATGCCGGAAAAAAATCCTTCGGTGGAACTTACTTATGAAATGAAAAACTCGCGAAGCAAGCCATCAGAAACTATTGACCTGGTTGAGTTTATTGGCGTTAAGAGCTATAAAGCCAAAGGAAAAAGGCTGTCGAACAATACGATACTGACCATAACCCGCATCATTCCTGAGGTAATCGAAGAAGAATCCTTACCTGAGACAGAACAGCAAATCATTACAGATATTGATGAAGAAAATCCTCAAATAAACCCGGATGAAAAGCCGGAAAAACCTGAAGAAAAATCGGAAGAAAATCCTGAAGAAAAACAAAAGGATAAAACTGAAGATAAAGACCCCGGACCCGGGATTAAATTGAAGAAGATAATTGTTGAAGAAGAAACGGAAATCCCTGAAGAACCTGAAACAAAGGAAGAACCTGTCCAGCCTGTAAAAAAATCCAGAGCGGTAAAAGCCAAACCGGAAAAGGAATCAACACCTGAATCTTTGCCTGAAAAGGCGACAACGCCGGAACTTTCAACCGATGATAAGGATGAACTTTCCCCGAAAGAAAAAACGGAGAATACCGGAAAAAAAGGCCCTAAAAAACCTAAAGGTAAAAATGATTTTCCTGGGGCTATCCAGATAGAGTTTGAATTTTAATTTTAATCAATACAATATGGATGATAACAAAATACTCAACATCACGGATGATGTGAAATGGATCGGGGTGCTGGATCGTGATATCCGCACTTTCGACATAGTGATGGAAACAAAATATGGTACGACCTATAACTCATATTTTATTAATGCAGAGAAAAAAACTGTCGTTGAGGCCACCAAAGAAAAATTTTGGGATGTTTATCTCGAAAAACTTAAGAAGGTCGTAAATCCTCAAGAGATCGAATACATCATTATGAATCATACGGAACCCGATCATTCGGGCAATGCAATAAACCTGCTTAAGATTGCTCCGAAAGCAAAGATCGTGGGTACAGGCAATGTGATCCGTTATATGACCGACCTGATGAACATGGAGTTTCCGCATATCATTGTCAAAGATGGCGATACCCTTGACCTTGGAAACAAAACTATGCGGTTTATCGGCGCTCCTAACCTTCACTGGCCCGATTCCATGTATTCCTACCTGGAAGAAGATAAGGTATTGTTTACCTGCGATTCTTTTGGTGCGCATTACTGCCACGAGGAAATGTATGACGATAAAGCCGGTGATTTTGATGAGGCCTTCAAATATTATTTTGATGTCATTCTGAAACCTTTCAGCAAATACATGCTGAAAGCGATTGAAAAAATCCGTTCACTGGATATCCGCGCCATATGCACAGGTCACGGTCCCTTACTCACTCACGACTGGGGAAAATATGTCGATCTTTCTGAAAAATATGCCCGTGAAACCCTTTCTTTCCCGAAACAGGGCAGGGTATTCATCGCTTATGTCTCAGCTTATGGCAAAACAAAAATGTTAGCGGAAAGCATTGCTAAGGGCGTTTCACAAATTGAAGGAATTGAGGCCGACCTTTGCGATATAGAAAAAATGCCTGCTGCCGAATTGAGCCAAAAACTTACAGAAGCCAGTGGGATCATTATTGGCAGTTGCACGATAAACCAAAATACGCTGCCCCAGATATACACTATGTTTGCTTTGATGAGCCCTTTAAGAGAAAAGGGCAAACTAAGCGGATGTTTTGGCTCTTTCGGCTGGAGTGGCGAAGCTCAGAAGATCATCGAGACAAATCTGGCGACTTTAAAAACAAACCTGATCCCTGATAATATTTTTGTTAAATTTACACCTTCGGAAAAAGATTTGAAAAATTGTGTTGAATACGGAAAAACTTTTGCAACAAAAATGCTTGAAATAAAATGTAACGGATAAACTCCGAGCATTGAATTCCCAACTCCCAACTCCCAACTCCCAACTCATAACTCATAACTCATAACATTGAACTTTGAACGTGTAACTTAAAACTAAATAAATATGAACCAGGAAATTCTAAAACTCAAACCCAAATCTGTATGGGAGTATTTTGATGAAATAATGCAGATACCAAGGCCATCAGGCAAAGAACAAAAAATCAGCGCATACCTGAAAGCTTTTGGCCAGAAACATAAACTCGAAACCATGGTTGATGAAGTAGGCAATGTGCTTATCCGCAAACCTGCCACAAAAGGAAAAGAAAAGCTTCCCTCGGTGGTTTTGCAAAGCCATGTGGATATGGTCTGTGAAAAGAACAGCAACATCAGTCATGATTTCGAAAAGGATCCTATTAAGGCGGTTGTTGAAAAAGGCTGGT
>DAOQAF010000039.1:0-30815 GCA_035353775.1 Bacteroidales bacterium
CAACGGCACCATTAGCGCCAGTTGCACCTGTATTTCCATTAACACCCTGGATACCCTGAGCACCTGTAGCGCCAGTATTTCCATTGATACCTTGAATACCTTGAGCCCCTGTTGCACCTGTATTTCCATTGACTCCCTGAATTCCCTGAGGTCCTATTGCCTGCACCCAGATAGTTCCGTTAAAATACCAAAAACCAACGGCCCCACCAACCATTGCAGCATTTGTGTTATACACCAGTAATGAAATTGCAGGCCCTGGTATGGTGGTAACATCATTAATTGAAGTTAAAGATACACGTGGGATCAAAAGCCCTTTTGATGGACTGCTCACATCCAGCATGGCCGAAGGATGAGCTGGTGTAGCGGCAACATTAATCGAAACCCCTTGCTGTGCATAACCATAAAATGTCAACAACAAGAATAATAGAACAAAAAATGGTTTTAACAACTTTTGTTTCCTGATTTTAATGGCTTTTGACTTTGTTATCATACAGCTGTTTTTTATTGTTATATTATTATTCTCTTACTTACATTAATTCACAAAAATAAGACAACATTTTTAATAATAAAATAATTTAACAAATTATTGCAGATTTAATGAAAGACATAAATCAATTTTAATAATTTAATTTTTCCCGCCAAATAATTTAGTTTTAATCAAATCATATATT
Organism: Bacteroidales bacterium; assembly: GCA_035353775.1. GTDB lineage: Bacteria > Bacteroidota > Bacteroidia > Bacteroidales > CAIWKO01 > CAIWKO01. The sequence goes on from DAOQAF010000039.1 coordinate 672, forward strand.
GTTCCCCAAAATAATGCACCCAGAAAACTAATCCCTAAAACAGCAAATTCATTAATTAGAAATTTTGATTTTATAGAAAATAATTCTATACCCAATACATAATAAAGTATGGCAAAAACAAATCCGGTTAAAACCCCCAACCCAATGGTACGAACAAAATTCTTTTTTCCTTTATTTGTCAGGTGTTTAACCCATGCTCCTAAAAAACTTCCTATTATAACAAACAAAAGGAAAATCCATGGAAAACTAAATTTATATGACTTTTGGTCGCTGGAAATTCCATTGGCAGTTACCTGAAGTATTGCCTCGCCAATACTCTCAGAGGTAAGCATCACCGTACTACTACTATCTTTTTTTAATTGAATTTTATTGGGACTGACAGATCCTTTATTTACATCTACAGAAACATTTACAGCATCGTACCCGCCATAATTTTGCAAGGAAATGTTTATCGGGATCGTTTGAATACCTAATCCCTGAATTGATCTCGCTGGTGTTTCTATGCTAAGCCTTGCCTCTTTATTCAGATGCACTCTGTAGCCGGCAGGGTTGGAACTGGTCTTAATATGCACAGGTAGTGGATTAGCCATAGAATTATCGGTAATCTGAATAACTGTTGAGGGTAGGTTGGTATGATCGATCTGAATATTTGACGGGTTAACCAAAGCTCCCGACCCTGTTGTTACCTCAATCTGAACAGAATTTTTTAATTTCTTCTGCGATGAAACGTCTGCTGAATCTTCTAAAAGCACGATGCTGAATGATCCCGAATAATTCTTATTTGTGGCATTATATTTCAAAGGGGTAATAGTATCAACTAAAATATTAAATATTACAGGTTTATCCCTGAATTTACCAACAGTAATATATTTTTCGGGGAGCAACACACCGCTTAACCTCTTAGATGGCCTGTCCTGAGTATCAGGGGAAGTATATGGCCTGGTATTATTTTCGGTTTGAATAACGATGTCGCGATATCTGTTTTCCTTCAACATTTTTAAAATGTTTTTCTGATTAAGAATTATGTTCCGGTCGTATATTTTCGCTACATTGTTTTGTGATGATACGGTCAACGGAAAGATCAGAATTATAATTATTAATGTTACCCCGATCAGGCAATTAAATCCATGATTCATAATAATTGAAATAAAACTCCCAGTTTTCATTTTTAAAGATTTAATTACTAAAAAATTCATTGCAAATCAGAAAATCGATTGCAATATACATTTTTTGATTGATTATATTAGAAATTGTATATAAAAATCACAAAACCCGAAAAACATACGGCCTTAACTATAGTCATTACACAGCAAATATCAAACATATTGATACTGTTTGTTTTTCAAAGTTATATTTCACGAATTCAAAACTTTTGTTATGCTAATACTAAAAAAAACAACTGGATTTCAACATATTATATATTAAGAAACAATTAGAAATTATATTTTCGTGTATGAATATTCCAGCCTACATTTGTACCCCGAAAATTGTATTATGAGAGAGATCATTATAGAAAATGCACGAGAAAACAATTTGAAAAATGTCTCGCTCCGCATACCACATTATCAGCTTATTGCAGTGACGGGTGTATCGGGCAGCGGCAAAACAAGCCTGGTCTATGATGTTTTGTGTGCTGAGGGAAAACGGTTGTTCTACGAGAATTTCATTGGCGGCAGACTGACACAGGCAAAACTTTCCCGTCCCAAAGTTTCACGGATCGAAGGTTTATTCCCTGTAATTGCCATCGATCAGAACAATGTGGTCCGTAGCCCACGTTCAACTGTCGGCACGCTTACCGAACTTTACGACCTTTTGCGATTGCTGTTTGCACGACTGGGAAAATCAGACATCCCAAATCTGCATCCATACCGCAGCCTGTTCTCTTTTAACCTTCCTGATGGATATTGTCCTTTTTGCAAGGGGCTGGGAGTAGAAGACCGGATCGACCCATCCCTGCTGATAGGCGATTCGTCAAAGACCATACGCGGCGGGGCATTCGTACTGACAACTCCAAACAATTACATTGTATATTCGCAGGTCACGATGGAGGTACTTGACCAGGTGTGCCGTGCCGAAGGTTTTCATGTTGATATACCATGGCAGGACCTTACTGATGATCAAAAAAAAGTAGTACTCTATGGCTCCACAAAGGTTAAGGTACTGTTCGGCAAGCATCCCCTTGAATCGAGGCTGAAGTGGACCGGTATTACGGCAAAACCACGTGAAGAAGATTACTATAAAGGGATACTCCCTGTAATGGAAGAAATACTGCACCGCGAAAGGAATCCGAACATCATGAGGTTTGCTGCTTCCCACACTTGTGAACATTGCAACGGTAAACGACTGAACGAGCGGGCGCTGTCCGTGAAACTCTGGGACGAAGATATTTCATCCTTTGCAGAGAAGAGCATCAAACAAATTCATTCGTTTTTCAGTAACCTGCAAGTTGAGAACAAAGGATCTTCCATAGTTGAACCCGTTCGTGAGGCTATTCTCAGACGCACTGATCTGTTGATGAAACTTGGCGCCGGGCACCTTTCACTAAACCGCAATTCTCTTTCTCTGAGCGGTGGCGAAGCTCAGCGCATACGCCTTGCAAACCAGGCTGCCAGCGGATTGCGCAATGTGCTCTACATTCTTGACGAACCGAGCGCGGGCCTCCACCCTTCTGAACACAGGAATCTGCTTGAGGTGATGCGCTCGCTGGTAAGTGCCGGAAACACCGTCTTGCTGGTCGACCATGACGAACAGAGTATACGCGAAGCGGATTGGATCATTGATATCGGCCCGGGAGCGGGTGAGGCAGGCGGAAAAATACTTTTTAACGGCCCCGCAGAAACCTTTTTCAATGAGCCGCAAGCGGAAAGCATTACAAGAAAATTTCTTGTTGAGAAAAAAGATCTTTTGCCTGAAACGGCAAGATCTGAGAGCAGTACTTTCTTTATTGCGGAACAAGCGAATAAAAATAATCTTCAGCATATTTCACCGCACTTTTTAGTTAATGCTTTTAATGTAATTACAGGCGTTTCAGGAAGTGGCAAAACCAGCCTGGTGAATTTTCTTCTGGAAAACACCATCAGGCAAAAGACCGGAGGGACTGAAATTTTTCGTAAAATAATTCATATAGATGCTTCACCTATAGGACGCACTCCTAAAAGCAATCCGGCAACTTACACGGGATTGTCAGATCATATACGCGATCTGCTGGCATCCCTGCCGGAATCAAAACAAAGAGGCTATAAAAAAGGCCAGTTTTCTTTTGTTGTGAAGGGCGGACGTTGCGAAAGTTGCGGAGGAGCAGGTGTTCAGCAGATCGGGATGCATTTTCTCGGGAATGTGGAAGTAGTTTGCGATATATGTGAAGGTAAACGTTTTACTGACGAAACACTTGAGGTTAAATATAAGGGACTTAACATTTACAACATACTTGAACTGACGGTTGACGAAGCCCGTGTCTTTTTTAAAGGGCAAAAAAAGATAACTGCGATCACAGAGATCCTTTCCGAACTCGGACTTGGTTATCTAAAGCTGGGGCAGCCTTCTACCACACTTTCCGGTGGTGAAGCGCAGCGTGTGAAACTTGCCACCGAACTTTCCCGTTCAGCATCGGGCCATACGCTTTATATTCTTGATGAGCCAACAAGCGGTTTGCACATGGCCGACGTTAAAACCCTTATGACGGCATTGAAAAAGCTTATCAGTAAAGGCCACACCTTGCTTTGCATTGAACATGATCCCGCGTTCATCCTTCAATCCGGCTGGATGGTTGACCTTGGCCCCGGAAGCGCTATCGAAGGGGGTAAAATTGTTGCAGAAGGGTATGTAAATGAATTGATAAATCATCCGAAATCACTCACTGCTTCTGAACTTAGAAAATTTATATCACGGGATGCATCAATAAAAAGAACTGTAAACCGCCCTTGCAGCATTGAAACCATTGAAGCGCCCATCAGATTGGACGGCGTAGAGACCAACAATCTTAAAAATATTAACGTATCGTTTCCCATCGATGCAATAACAGCAGTGACAGGGGTTTCCGGCAGCGGTAAATCGTCCCTGACCTATGGGACACTTTATGCTGAAAGCCAGCGGCGTTTCCTTGAAGGGATTTCTTCCTACATAAGACAGTTCACAACAAAAGCAGGGATCCCCATTTTACAGGAAAGTCAAGGATTGGTTCCTGCTATTTCTTTACAGAAAAAAAATTCCGTAAAAAATCCGCGTTCAACTATCGCAACATTTACCGGCCTATATGATCTTTACCGGCTGATGTTCAGCAGGCTGGCAAAATCAACATCCGGTGAACCGCGGCCATTATCTACTGCGTTTTCCTTTAACAGCGAAGAAGGCGCCTGCCCTGTGTGCAAAGGCCTGGGCAGCCTTACGGTTTGTGATGCGGACAAACTGGTTACTCATCCGGCAAAACCGCTGATTGCAGGCGCCATGGATGGCAGCAAAACAGGCCGTTTTTACGGCGACCCACACGGACAATATGTCTCAGCATTATTGACCGTAGGAAAAAAATCCGGAATTGATTATTCGATCCCTTACAAAGAGTTGGATGGCAGAGCAAAAGAAATAGCAATGAATGGTTGCGGGGAAGAAATTTTCGAGGTGGACTGGAATTACAAACGTGGCGCACACGAAGGCGTTCATAAGCTTAAAACCAACTGGCCTGGTTTTATAAATCTTGTGGAAACTGAATATTTCCGCAAGCATACCGATGCCCGTGGCGAGGCCATGCTTGATCTGATGAAGACGGTCGAATGCGACAATTGTCATGGGTTCCGGCTCAAACCGGAAATGCTGCAATATATGATTGACGGACTTCACATCGGGCAAACGACCGCCATGTCAGCCGAAGATGCTTTAAGATGGTTTTCTGATGATTTTTGCGAAATATTTGAAACTAATCTGGAAAAAAAAGCTGCCGCTTCCTTACAGGAAAATATAATCAGCCGGCTGGAAGCTCTGCAAAAAGCAGGTTTAGGATATATCTCCACAGACAGGATCGTGGGAACACTTTCGGGCGGGGAGTTTCAACGTTTGCAACTCGCAGGCCTTGTAAGGGCGCCGCTAACCGGTGTCGCCTATATTCTCGACGAGCCTTCGTTCGGCCTGCATCCCAAAGACACAAGACGAATCAGCGACCTGATCGTAAAACTCAATCAATACGGGAACAGTATCATCATGGTAGAACATTCGCCCATGCTGCTCGAAAAATCACATTATACCATAGAACTGGGGCCCGGCGCCGGCAACAAGGGCGGACAACTAATTTATTCAGGAAATACGAAAGCATTATCGGCTGCGGAAGAAATGAGTTCTCCGCCAATTCTCAGAAATGCGAATCAAGGTAAAGGCCTTAGCATTGTCAACGCTTATGCAAATAACCTCCAAAACATCAGTGTCGAAATTCTTAGAGGAAACATGACCGTGATCACCGGTGTGAGCGGAAGCGGAAAAACCAGCCTGCTCGATAAAGTTATTTTTGACAGTTACTCTGCGGAAAAACCTGTTTTTTGTGAAAATATTTCCGGGTTTGAAAATTTCTCCAGCATCGTCTACATTGAACAACCAACTCTGGGAAAAGGACATAATGCCACCGTTGGAGGTAAACTTGGATTTTCGGAAATCATCTCCAAAATTTTCGCCGAATCAAATGAGAGTAAAAAACGAGGGTTCAAATCTTCTCATTTTACCAATGGTTCACGCGACAGCCGTTGCCCAATCTGCGAAGGTATGGGATTTATTCAGGTGGCTATGGATTTTTTCAGTGATGCAAGCTCCCCTTGCGAACGATGCGGCGGCAGCGGCTTTCGTGATGAAGTCCTTGAAATTACGGCAGGCAGCAAAACTATCTATGATGTACTACAAATTCCTTTTGCTGAAATATCAGGATTTTTCGAGGCTCATCTTCAGGGCAAATCTAAAGCACAGGCAACATCCATTCTTGAACTTGTTGAAAAAACAGGCCTTGGCCATCTGGTCTGTGCCCGTCCGTTGAAAACATTATCTACCGGTGAGCTGCAGCGGCTGAAACTGGTTTCAGGCCTTCTGGCCAAAACCGGGAACAACACACTATTCCTGCTCGATGAGCCCACTGGCGGCCTGCATCCGAAAGATATCAATAACCTGATGAAACTTTTCAGCGAATTAATAGAAGCCGGAAACACCATCGTTTGCGTCACGCACGAGCCTCTGCTGATAGCAGCTGCAGCTAAGACTATTGAACTAGGCCCCGGTGGCGGCACTCAGGGAGGAAAGATCGTTGCAGAACTCATAAAATAATGTCGGAAAAGTCGATTCATCATCAGGTTTTGCATCTTCCATGTTTTTACTAAATTTGTAAATCGAAAAGCAAATCTGAAATGAAAGTCTGTATCGCCGAAAAGCCCAGTGTAGCAAAAGAAATTGCAAGAATACTGCAAGCCAATACCCGTAAAGACGGTTATTTTGAAGGGAATGGCTATCAGATAACCTGGACATTCGGCCATTTGTGCACCCTTAAAAACCCCGATGACTATACCTCCGACTGGAAGTTCTGGCGGATGAATACCCTGCCGATGATTCCGCCAAGGTTTCAGATAAAACTTATAGAAAATGACGGAGTTAAAAAACAGTTTGACACCATAAAAAAACTAGTTTCCAACTGCAAAGAAGTCATAAACTGCGGTGATGCCGGGATAGAAGGAGAACTAATTCAGCGCTGGGTGCTGACCAAAGCAGAGTGTTCAAAACCTTTGAAACGTCTATGGATATCATCTATGACTGATGAAGCGATCAAAGAAGGTTTTGAAAAGCTGAAAGACGGGAAAGATTTCGACCGGCTCTACGCTGCAGGAAACGCACGTGCCATCGGGGACTGGTTACTCGGAATGAATGCCAGCCGGTTATACACCCTAAAATATTCCGGCGGAAAAGGGGTATTATCCATCGGCAGGGTACAGACGCCTACGCTGGCGCTGATTGTACGCCGTTTTGAAGAAATTCAGAATTTTGTATCAAAACCGTACTGGGAAATTAAAACCAATTACCGGGACGTAATTTTCACTTCGACCATCGGGAGGTTCAATACAGCAGAAGACGCCGCAAAAGTTATCGAAGAAATAAAAGATAATCTTTTTGAGATTCTTTCTTTTGAACAGAAAAAAGGTAATGAAGCTCCTCCCAAGCTGTTTGATCTGACCGCTTTGCAGGTCGAATGTAATAAAAAACTCGGTTTTACAGCTGAGGATACGCTGAAATATATACAAAGCCTTTACGAAAAAAAAATGGTAACCTATCCACGTGTAGATACTACATTCCTGCCTAATGACATGTATCCTAAGATAGAAGGTATTTTAAAGAACATGGAGCCATATGCCAACTTCATTGCCCCTCTGCTTGGGAAGACAATCCGGAAGAGCAAAAAAGTTTTCGACGATGCCAAAATCACAGATCACCATGCCATAATTCCTACAGGGGTAAAACCTTCAGGCTTGATCCTCGAAGAAAAAAAAGTTTACGATTTGATTGCCCGCAGGTTTATTGCGGCATTCTATCCCGACTGTATCGTGTCGAACACTACCGTGATTGGGCAGGTTTGCACTTATGAATTTAAAGCTACCGGCAAGGTTATCCTGGAAGATGGATGGCGGGTATTGTACCCAAAGAAAGAAAACGAAAAAGATGCAGAAACCGAAGCAAGCGATGAACAGATCATGCCTCATTTTGTAAAAGGCGAGAAAGGCGAACACAAACCCGACCTGCTCGAGAAGCAGACGCAACCGCCTAAGATGCATACCGAAGCTACTTTGCTCAGGGCTATGGAAACTGCCGGCAAACAGGTGGAAGATGAGGAACTCCGCGAATTAATGAAAGAAAATGGCATCGGTAGGCCTTCGACCCGTGCCAATATCATAGAAACCTTGTTCAAACGGAAATTTGTATACCGCGAAAAGAAAAACCTTGTGCCCACGAAAACAGGGATAGAACTGATAAACACCATCCGGAATGAGTTATTGAAATCAGCTGAATTGACCGGAATGTGGGAAAAGAAATTACGTCAGATAGAAAAAGGAGAATACGACGCAAAAAACTTTCTCGACGAAATGAAAGAAATGGTGACACAACTCGTTGCAGAAGTTAAACGTGAAACAACAAAAACGATCGCCATTGAGCCGGATGTGAAGCCTGATGAAAAGGAAACAGAAAATGCAGAAAAGCCAGTATCCTCAAAAAAGGAAAAACTTCCAGCAAAAAAAAATACGAAAAAAACAGTTGATATCGCAACACTTACCTGCCCTAAATGCAAAGCAGGAACCATGCTCAAAGGCAAAACAGCATATGGCTGCAGCGAATATAAAAACGGATGCAGCTTTAAAGTTTTGTTTGAACAATATGGGAAAACGCTGAACGAAAAACAGATATTTTCTCTGATCCAAAAAAGGAAGTCGCTAAAGATAAAAGACTTGAAAATTGATGGTCGAACCACAGATGCTGTTTTAGTTTTAGATTCTTCGTATAATGTGGTACCGGCATCAAATTAACAGGTGGCTTTTAATAGTGAGGGACTTACCATGACAGTTCATAGAAACAGATTGACATATCTTGCCCTGATCATCATCGTATTGATAGCAGGTTTATGTTCCAGATATTTTACTGGTTATTTGCCCGGATGGATAAATCTTTGCCTGGGTGATGTTCTTTGGGCACTAATAGTTTTTTTTCTGTTCGGTTTTATTTTCAGCGCCAAAAAAACCTCATTTATTGCAGCAATTGCTTTGCTGTTTTCATCCGGTATTGAATTAAGTCAACTATATCATTCACCGTGGATCGATGCATTGAGACACACCATGTTGGGTGGATTGGTTTTGGGTTTTGGTTTTTTATGGAGCGATCTGGTTGCCTATAGTGTCGGAATTGCCATTGGAATACTTATTGAAAGATTTATTATTTTAAAATAAAGGTAATTTACTCATTTTGCTTATAAAAAATTTAACTTAAAAATTATTTTTTTTCTATTTTTTCGTATATTGCAGGCTCATTTTTATATTATAAAAAAAAATATAACAATAAACACTATCCATATGAAAATTCAATCAAAAGATCTGAAATTTATCAGACAAAAGTATTTAAAGCAGATATTAATTGCTTTTTTCATGCTTTTCACGTTCTATGGTTATGCACAGCAAGGGGTTTCGATTAATGTTGCCGCTACACCAGCTCATCCTTCGGCCATGCTGGATGTGAGCAGTCCATCAAAAGGGCTTTTGATCCCACGTGTATCTTTAACTTCAATTAATGATGTTACCACCATACCAGGGCCTGCAATTTCATTACTGGTGTATAACACAAATGCTGCAATGGTTGGTGGGGCCGTTGGTTTTTGGTATTTTAACGGAACTATCTGGGTGCAGGCAATAGGCCCTCAGGGAATTCAGGGAGTGAACGGGAATACAGGCGCTACAGGCGCAAATGGAGCCACCGGTGCTAATGGCGCCTCCGGAAAAACAGGGGCTACAGGCGCTACAGGGCCTCAAGGTATTCAAGGTATTCAAGGCATTCAAGGTATTCAGGGTGTCAATGGGAACACTGGTGCTACTGGTGCTAATGGTGCTGCAGGTGCTAATGGCGCATCCGGAAAAACAGGCGCTACAGGCGCTACAGGGCCTCAAGGTGTTCAAGGCATTCAGGGTATTCAGGGGGTAAATGGCAATACGGGCGCAACCGGTGCTCAAGGTATACAGGGTATTCAGGGTATTCAGGGAGTCAATGGAAATACAGGCGCTAATGGTGCCGCCGGCGCTAATGGCGCATCCGGAAAAACCGGTGCTACAGGCGCTACCGGCCCTCAGGGTATTCAGGGTAATATAGGCCCTCAAGGCAATCCGGGCGCTACAGGCCCTGTAGGTTGTAATGTAAACAATATGGTTATCAAATCCAACGGCACTGCCGGAGTATGCAGCATCATCTATGATGACGGCACTAATGTCGGTATCGGAACAACAAGCCCCGCTGAGAAACTTGATATTGCCGGGAATATTAATTTTCCGAATGTAACAACAGGCAGGCGCGATGTGAGAGGCACAATGGCAGATAATGATTTTTGGAGTATTGGGGCTAATTCAACCGGGAGTAATGGCGGAGTTTTAGAAATTGCTACCGGCGATGACGGACAATCTGCAGGATTGGCCGAGCCTATCGTTGCAAGGCAATACGGGCCTGGTTCCCCATGGGGCGGAACACTGGTGAGATCGGCTTATCTGCTGGATGCTAATGGGAACTCATCATTTCCGGGTAATGTTGGTGTAGGAACAGCAGGCCCTACCCAAAAATTAGACGTTGCAGGAAATGTTAAATTTTCCGGAGCACTGATGCCTAATAACCAATCCGGAACTAGCGGGCAGATACTGGTAAGCCAGGGCGCAGGCGCCGCACCTGTTTGGCAGAACCCCGCCAGTGTGCCAATGTATGGGAATAATGCACATAGTGTAAAACTGACGACAATACAAGGAACGACAAGCACTACCTATGTTGATATTCCAGGCATGACGATAACAACCAACACGGTACACGGTACGTTTTACGTGTTTGCATCCTTTACAGCAAGATGTGCAATCAGCAGTACCCACTATGCCGCATTCGGGCAAGCTGGAGTTAACGCACAGATTGTTGTGGATGGGGTTTCTCAAGCAAAGGCCGCTGCTGTGATTACTGACTATGACTATGACGATTATTGGGGTGAATCTGTAGTCACTTCAGGCGGTGTAGCTTTTGCCGGAATTCCGGTTACTCTGACACCCGGCACACATACAATTAAGCTACAATGGTCCATATTTGGAACTTACGAAAGCGGTGCCTGGGTTGAAATTAATCCGGTGACTTTCACCGATACCGGAGATCACTGCATTTTAACAATATTTGATTAATATTATATAACATAAAACTTTCATACAATGAACTACAAAAAAATAAGAACAATTCAAATTGCTTCAGGCTTACTATTCTTTTTATTTTTTATCAACGTCAGCATGGCGCAACAAAACCCCAGCAATGAAACCGGTTTGTTTACAAAAGGTACGATCATAAGCACCGAGAATGGCACGATAAGAGCAGAAATGAAGATGTCCGGCAAAGCTTACGATGAATATATGATTGGTGTATTTTCAGATAGAGAGAAAACCGAAAACACTGCTACGATTAAATCAAATCCTTTGGTTTCAGGAGGGGTAACTTATGTAAAATGCAATTCCGAAAACGGCTTGGTGAAAAAAGGAGATTTAATAACCAGCTCATCGGAGCCCGGCGTGGGAATGAAAGCCACAAAATCAGGGATTGTCCTTGGGCTTGCCTTAGAAGATGCTTCGGGTTCTACGGGTTTGGTGAAAACGCGCATTATGATCCAATATGTAAAACAATAACCCCTACCAGTTGTAAAACATAATGCCTGCATAAGCCCCTGTTTTTAACAGGCTGGTCAATAATGTTTTTTATTTTCTTCGGAAGACACTATGTAATAGCCCCGCTCCTGCGGGGTTATTACATATTACGTATCATATTAATAATAATTCTTTTCAATCAAGAATTTTACATAATTCTTGACTAAAGAACCATAAAAATGAAATCATCCATACCAAATCAGCCCTGGTGGTTGTGCCACCAATCCAATCAACTGAAGTGAAAAACAGACAATTATTAAACGGGTTATATCATTTATCAAAACAATATTTCCTAATTATTTTGCACCCCTTTTTAAAATACCATTTCCGGTAAGGTATATTTGTAATATCTTTGCGGGTTAATATATAGGGGATAAATGAAGCGCGCAAGTATTCATTTAAAGATACTGAATGTGGGTCAATTGACGAATGTTATAATAAAACGAGAAAACATATAAATTGAAAGGAAAATCACCTAAAAAAGAACCTTCAAAAAGGAAAAACCTCCTCAAAAATGGCCCATCAAAAAAACTGTTTGTAAAAAACAGATTTTTCAACTTGGCAGGGTTGGCTATTATCATATTGCTGGGAATAATTATTTATTCCAACTCCTTTAAATGTTCTTTCCATTTTGACGATTTAAACAACATAACCAATAACAAAAGCATTCATAACTTGTACGATGTAAAAGCATGGTTTAACTATAGCCCTAACCGGCCTGTCAGTATGTTTACCTTTGTTCTTAATTATCATTTCAATCAACTTGACGTTACCTACTACCATGTTGTCAACCTATGCATCCATCTTATCAACGCCTGCCTGGTCTGGTGGCTCACCTTACTGATTTTTTCTTCTCATGCCATGAAGGATTCCCCGGTCAGCAAATACAAAAAAACACTGGCTTTATTTACAGCATTGCTTTTTGTGTCGCATCCTTTGGCTACTCAGTCTGTAACCTATATTATCCAAAGGCAGAATTCAATGGCTGCCATGTTTTACTTTCTTTCACTGGCGTTTTATTTGAAAGCACGCTTATCAGGCATGGCAAGCAAATTGAACTTTCTGTTGTTTGCCGGTTCTTTGATTTTTGCATTTCTGGCTATTTTTTCTAAAGAAAATGCATTTACACTTCCGTTTGCTATCATCCTTCTGGAAATATTCTTTTTGCAAACAAAAAAGCTCACGATAAATTTCAGAAATTATCGCTTCATCCTATTGGCCGCAGCATTTCTAAGCTTCATTATTATTATATTAATAAAATTCCCACTAAGCATTTTCGATCCTCTCCCCCCATCCCAGGGCAATATTTGCACTATAACTTCACAAAATTATTTACTGACCCAGTTCAGTGTAATTATTAAGTATATACAGCTATTAGTTCTTCCTATAAACCAAAACTTAGATTACGATTTTCCGATATCAAATAGTTTTTTCGAACTAAGGACGCTGCTGAGTTTTTTGTTGCTATTATCGCTGATCACCCTTGCAATATTCCTGTTTAAAAAGCACAGAATATTTTCATTTGGCATTTTCTGGTTTTTTATCACCTTATCGATCGAATCGAGCATAGTTCCAATAAACGATATTATTTTTGAGCACCGGACCTATCTTCCTTCTTTTGGTTTTTTTTTAATTCTTAGCACGGGAGTATTCACTTTCCTTTGGAAGAAATATAAAAAACTGTCCATTTTTCTATTTGTAATCATAATCGGATCATATTCCATGCTGACCTATAAAAGGAATTATGTCTGGAAGGATGATCTTACACTTTGGAAAGATGTGGTTTTAAAGTCTCCGGATAAAGCCAGACCATATCATAATCGTGGCTCTGCATATGGGGATATTGGACAACATATCACGGCAATAACCGATTTCACTAAGACGATAGAGCTTGACTCTACTTATGTCATGGCCTATTATAACCGTGGCGTTTCTTACGAAAAAACCGGGCAGTGGGAAAAAGCATTAGCCGATTATTCAAAGGCGATACAGATTGATTCAAAATATTCTTCAGCTTATTCCAACCGCGGAGTTGTATTAGGAACCCATGGACAATTGGATGAAGCAATATCTGATTTTTCGAAAGCTATCGCACTTGACGCCAATTTTGTGGCTGCCTATTACAACCGTGGGTATACTTATGCATGTCTTGGAAAATTGGAAAACGCTTTGGCTGATTATCAGAAGACGATCGAGTTAAACCCGGATTATTTAGATGCTTATTGCAATCGCGGTATTGTCTATTTCGACCTGGGGCAGTTGGATAAAGCAATAGAAGATTACACCATAGCAATCAAAAAAAACCCGAAGCTCGCTATAGCATATTCCAACCGTGGTTTTGCCAGGGCTAAACTTGGGCAATGGGATCAAGCAATTGCCGATTACTCTACAGCGATAGAGTTAGAACCGAATCTCGTTACAGCTTATAACAACCGAGGGAACGCTTATTTAAATATCGGGCAATTGGAAAAAGCAATAGCTGATTATTCCAATGCGCTGATAATTGATCCGAATTCCCCGGACGCGCATAACAACCGGGAAGTTGCGTACCGTAAATTGAACAGTGCGAAAAATCAAAGAAAAAACACCCTGATGTGACGAACAAGAACAGGCTAATCAATACGATAAAACATATAAATTGAAAGAAAAACCACGTAAAAAGGAGTCTCCGAAAAAGAGCGGACAAAGGCATTATCAGCAACTGGAAAAACCCAGTAATAAAAACAGATATTATGATGTTTTAGGTTTGATTATTATCCTTTTGCTGGGAACTATTATTTATTCCAACTCCCATAAATGTTCATTTCATTTTGACGATTTGCCTATTATTATAAATAATGATCGGATCTGGTGGTTGAATAACACAGGGCATTGGTGGTGGTGGAAAATCACCAGCCGCCCTGTCAGTACGTTTACGTTGGCACTTAATTATCATTTTCAACAGCTTGATGTCACCTGGTACCATATCGTCAACCTGTTTATCCATCTTGTCAATGCCTGTTTAGTCTGGTGGCTCACCTTGCTGATCTTTTCCTCTCATGCGCTGAAAGATAACCCGATAAGCAAACACAAAAAAGTGCTTGCTTTTTTTACTGCTTTACTTTTTGTTTCACACCCACTGGCTACTCAGTCCGTAACCTATATTATCCAACGGCAGAATTTGATGGCTGCCATGTTTTATCTTCTTTCATTGGCGTTATACATAAAAGCCCGTTTATCGGGCAGGACAAGCAAATTTACACACTGGTTGTTCGCTGGTTCTTTGATATCAGCATTTATGGCGGTTTTTTCAAAAGAAAATGCATTCACACTCCCGTTTGCCATCGTGCTCGTTGAAATATTCTTTTTACAGACAAAGAAATTTTCAGTAAATTTTAAAGATTATCGCGTTATCCTGTTAATCGCAGTATTTCTGAGCTTTATTATTATTTATTTTTTAAAATTTCCATTAAGCATTTTCGATCCTATCCCTCCATCCCAATCAAGAGGCAGCATTTATACGATAACTTCACTTAACTATCTTTTCACCCAATTCAGTGTTATAATAAAATATATCCAGCTCTTAATTTTACCAATAAATCAGAATATAGACTATGATTTCCCCATATCAAATAGTTTTTTTGAGATAAGGGCATTGCTAAGCTTCTTGTTGCTTCTGTCGCTGATTATCCTCGCCATATTCCTCTTTAAAAAGCACAGGATATTTTCTTTTGGCATCTTCTGGTTTTTTCTCACATTATCGATTGAATCCAGCTTTATCCCGATAAATGATGTAATTTTCGAGCACCGGACCTACCTGCCGTCATTTGGCTTTTTTATTATCCTTAGCACGGGTATCTTCATGTTGCTATGGAATAAATACAAGTACCTTGCAATTACATTTTTTTTGATCATCATAGCAACAAATTCCTTTTTTACCTATGAAAGAAATAAAATCTGGAAGGATGAGTTTACACTATGGAACGATGCCGCATCAAAATCGCCGAAAAAAGCCAGGCCATATTTAAACCGCGGCATATTTTACGATAATCACGGGCAGCGCAACAAGGCTATAGCGGATTATTCCAGGACGATAGAGATAGACTCTACTTATGCCTTAGCTTATTCCAACCGAGGTGCAATATATGGGGAAACCGGGCAATATGACAAGGCCATAGCCGATTTTTCAAAAGCCATTAAATTTGAGCCGAATAATTCATTTGCAGTTTGGAATCGTGGAATTACCTACAGTCTACTTCAGCAATGGGACAAGGCAATAGTTGATTTTTCGAAATCCATTGAAATCAACCCATATACTTATGACCCATATTTCAACCGTGGGGTGGCATATGGGTCTCTTGAGCAATGGGACAAGGCAGTAGCTGATTATTCCAAGGCAATCGAAATTAACCAGGGACATTTTAAAGCCTACAATAACCGTGGCATAATATATTATTACCGGGGACAGTGGGACAAAGCCATAGCCGATTACACCAAAGCGCTTGAGATTAACCCGAATTTTGCAGATGCATATAAAAATCGTGAGGAGGTGTACCGAATTGTGAATAGTGGAAAAAATCAATAAAATTAATCAAATCTTATTCTAACCCTTTCAAACTAAATATTTTATAGTTGATCCAACTAATGATGAACTTATCGCGAATTAAAACTTTATCTGCAATTCAGAATTTATACAACACAAGTCCATCGGAATAGCAGAGATTGGAATAATGGCATTAAGAATTAGTTTTATTTTTTTCTAAAAAACAGTTGCCCAAAACCAGACAGTCCATCTCAGATTTTAAATAATCATTTATTGCTTCTTCAGGTGCGCAGACAATCGGCTCTCCTTTAAGGTTAAACGATGTGTTGATAAGAACAGGCACACCGGTTTTAGATTCAAATGTATTCAGCAATTCCCACAAAAGCGGGTTGCTTTTTTTCGATACCGTTTGTACCCTCGCAGTACCATCAATATGTGTAACAGCAGGTATTATGTGTTTTTTTTCTTCAATCACTTCGGGTGCCAGAAGCATAAATGGCGATAGATTTTTCATCCTGAAGTATTCACTGGCTTTTTCTTCTTTGACGATTGGCGCAAAAGGGCGGAACCATTCGCGGTGTTTGATGCGATGATTAAGAATATCGACCATTTTGGGATTGCGGGCATCCCCAAGTATGCTTCTGTTTCCCAAAGCTCTGGGACCGAATTCAAGTTTTCCCTGCAGCCATCCTACCGTTTTTCCATTACTAATTTTTTCAGAAACAATATTTAATAAGGCTGCTTGTTCAAATTCTGAAAACTCAAGACGATTTCTGTGAATTGCTGCTTTTATATTTTTAGAGTTGAATTCTGGCCCCCAGTAAGCATGCTCCATTACAAAGTTTCTAGGATTTTTTAAAAGAAAATTCCATACAAAAAAAGCAGCTCCTATGGAGCCCCCGGCATCACCAGCACCTGGCTGAATAAAAACATTTTCAATTTCTGCAAGATCCAGGATTTTCTGGTTGGCAACGCAATTCAAAAAAACGCCGCCAGCCATACACAAGTTTTTCGAGCTAGTGGTTTTGATTACATAACGGGCGGTTTTGATTAAAATATCTTCAACAACATTTTGAAGCGTGGCAGCAATTGCCTTATGGCGGTCGGTTATCTCATCATCAGGCTTCCTCGGTTTCCCTATAAGTTTTTCCATTTTCGAAGAATACATCCGCATGGTCTTATTATAAGGAAAGTAATCCTTATTTAATTGAAAACTTCCGTCATCCGAACTATGTATCAACTTTTTGAATTCTTCATTAAATTCCGGTTCTCCAAAACTGGCCAGCGCCATGGCTGTTCCTTCGCCGCTATTGGCTTTGAATCCAAGAAACGTAGTAAGCGTGCTATACAGCAACCCAAGCGAATGAGGATATTTTATTTGGCTTTGCAAATAAATGTCATTTGACCTTCCGTGACCAATGCAGGTCGTAGCAAATTCGCCCACACCATCGGCTGTTATAATCCCTGCTTCCTCAAATGATGAAACAAAAAATGTACTGGCTGCATGTGAATAATGATGAGGAACAAACAATATTTTTCCTGTATACCCCAACTCTTTTTTTAGTATTATTGGCACGATCAGCCTGTCCTGAAGCCATTGGGGAATATTTTTTAAAAAGACCCGGTAGGAAAAAGGAAATTTTTCAATATAATCCAATATTATCCTGTGAAATTTTATATAAGGCTGTTCGTAAAAAGCAATGTAGTCAATTTCAGCAAAACTGATATTGCTTTGCTGCACACAAAAATTTATGGATTGTATCGGGAAATCCGAACAATTCTTTATTCTGTTAAAACGCTCTTCCTGAACAGCAGCGGTCAGTACGCCATCCTTTATTATGCATGCGGAAGAATCATGATAATACGCTGAAATGCCTAATATAATCATATGGTTTCAAAATTATTGACCCCAAGTTTACCAGCAATCATTTTCAGAGTTTTTTCATCAAAATTAAGTTCTAATTGTTTTAGGGCTTCTTCGCGTAATAAAAGTCCTTCCCTTATCATTTTACTGGCCTCCACATGGTAATGGGTATATCCGTAATGTTTCATGGAATAGTAAACAGACATAAAATTGAGTGAACAATTTGTAGAACCTGCAGGATAGCTAAATACAGGCGCTTTCCATTTAAGTTCATCTTTAATAACTTTTACATATTCTTCTGTACTATAGGGTAAAAACCAGTGCGGTGAGATAACGATGGATTTAAAACGTTTTTTTGAACGTGCAAGCACTTCTTCCATGGTTCGCGGGAAGTTTTTGTACTGAGGCATGTCTTTCAGTTCGTTTTCAAGGAAAAACTTTGTGTTGTCAGCCATTTGTTTAAATTCGGCGGCATGCACATTACAACCGCACTTTGACATAACTTCCTGCCTGGTTGATTGTCCCTTGGTCCATCCGGCAACAATAATTGGAATTTCATACCTTGCCGCCACATCAAAAGCCAGATCCATGTACCAAATGGAGCATGGATGACATATCACTGCTTTAGAATTGGTTGAAACGATTTTTGCGAACATGTCTTGCATGAAGCTGGATGAGAAAAGCATAAAGTCAACCTTCAAAATCTCAACTGCATTTTTAATATTTTCAAGGGCCTCATCAGTTTCAAAACCGTGATCAAAGGTAAAAGCAAGAACATTTAACCCATAACGCTTTTTCATGTAATATAAGGAAGATGTGCTGTCTTTACCTCCACTGCACATCACCATGCAATCATATTTTTGTTTGCCCTTATATTTGTTTAATATCTTTATCAGGTCACTCTCAAGAGGTTTTTGTATGTCAAATTTTTTTGCGGTTTCATGTGCAACACATAAATTACAAATTCCCTCATTATTTAAATAGATTTCGGGCAAATGTTCAGGCATGATGCACAGTTTGCATATTTTGTTTTCTTCGTTCATAAGTATTTACTTCACTTTAATATACATAAGAATATTGGGGCTATTTCCGGTTTTACATTCCAATAAATCAAAAGCAGATTCTTCTTTCAATGCCAACGGAATTCTGTCAAGGGCCACTATATCATCAACGATTAGTTCCAGTATTTCTCCTTGCTCCATGGTTTCGAGTTTTATCAGCAGTTTAGGCAGGTTCCCCGGGCAAGGCAAGCCTCTTAGGTCTAGGGTTTCGGATATGGTCATTGAAAAAAGGTTTAAACTCCCGCGTAGATAAATGAAACAATAACCGCCGGTCCAATATAATAAACCAAGATGGCAAGAACTGCCAGAATTATTAAAAGTGGGGCAAAAAACATTAATTTATGTTTATTTATTAAAACCCACATCTGTTTAAGAATATAGGATACTTTTCTCATTGGCCTATGATTGGTTTTGAAATTGTTCGGGGTCTGGCTCTAAACGGCCACAAGCTTCCCAATAACTATTAGAAATTTTATAACTGTTTATTAGTTTTTTCTTACTGAAAAGAATATGAAAAAACCACATGAAAGGAAAAATCAACACATACGTTGTTGTAAGAAAAATTGTTATCAGAATTCTCTGAACAAATCGCACATATATCCAGGTTATTTTTTTCCAGAAAATAAAAAATCTTTTCACGAAATATGCTTTTTTTGCAAAGATAAAAATTATTCAAAACCTCTGCCCAAGATAATGAGAAATAGCACAACAAATCAGGAAAGCATGATAAAAAAGCTGATCAGGCATTATTTCCTGGTTATTCGCGGTTATTTTATTTCTTCACCGTCCTGCTCAGGATGGTTTCTTATAGAATCCATAATTCCCATTTCATTTAAATTCCACAGTACTCCTTTGGCCATAATATCATACCCCCTTGCATTATTATGCCAATCAATTGGCCACCAATATTTTCTGTCACGGGCATTTATCTTTTCAATGCTCTTATTATATTCAAACAAATCAATCACAGGAATCAGATGCTCCTGTTTAAGTTTATTCATTAAAACAAAATATACTGTATAATCGTCATCGTAAAAAACAACAACAAGTTTAAATTTGCGTTCCAATGAAAGGCGGTAGAACCTATTGATGCAATTATCAAAATCCTGCAACGCCCTGATGCTATCCTTCGCGAAGGCTGTTGGAGATAATAAGTCTCTGTAATGCAGTTTATTATTCAAATAATATCGAAAAACATAACTAACAGCATATAGTTTTTCCCAACGTGGCCCTTCACGATATTTCAGGCCTTCCGCAGTAAAACGTTCAAAACCACCCCGGGTACGGTAAAAAGAAAAATCAGCACCACCAAGTGTCAAAAACACAAGATTGGGTTCATATTTCAACATTTTTTCTTTGAGTAACATGTATTCAAAAAAAGGATCTGAAGTACCCACCCCCGCATTAAATACAACAATTTTTTTTCCGGTGGCGGCTTTCATCCGATTTTCAAACAATTTCGGCCATGTCGAATCCTGTGGCGCCCCATATCCTTCGGTGAATGAATTCCCGATACATATTATCCGGTATTCATTCTTCTCTTTTTCAACTGGATGGTCAATGTCTCTTAATCCTTCGGCATTACATTTTATCTCGTACGAATATTCTTTCCGTTCAACAACAAATTTCTCATAACCGGAATGTACCAATACGTTTGAATTTGCATGCTTTGCAAAATAACCCGATGCGTAATAATGAGAGATTTTTTCAAGATAACTTATATTAATCTCATTAAATCTTAAAAAGGATTCCCAACATAACCAAATCAGCAAAAAAACAATTAATGTTCTGTTAATCCATTGGGAATAACCAATAGTAACCTTAAAAATTCTGAATATTAACTGGAGGATTAGCCCTAATATAATTCCCGAAAACAAGATAAACAAGACACTGGTAATGTAAAATGATATCGTGTATTTGATAAGAAAATAGCCATAAAATAAACAACACGCGATGAAGATAGAAAAAACAATAATTTTAAGCCACCTGATCACATTAGAATATCTGAGAACAAAATTCTTAATGGTTTTTCTGGCAGATGATATTTTTATTCTGAAAATTGGCCATATAGTCCTCCGTTTTTTTATCAGGATATAAATTAAGTACCATGCCAATAATATGAAGACAATAACCTCCAATATCAGAAAAAACATAGCAATAATATGAACATGCAATAATAAAGACATCATTTTGAATATAGAGATGTTGCTTCGGACATAAGTAGGCAAAGAATATTCATTCTTACCGCCCGACTGACCAACTACCTGCAGCCCCTTGAAAAAAACAATAAACTCTTTGTGTTCTGTATTCACATAAAGAAGGCTAATTTTTGATTTAAGCGAATCAGAAATAAATATATTGATCGTTTTAAAGGCACCATCATCACCCCTAATCCATTCGTTCGCTGTTTTATCATAAGGTATGTTTATTTTCTTATCAAGGGGGGTTACACCATAAATCCCGATTGATTTTGCATCATTCATTGTAATACCGGCTATACGGACCGTGAACGGCTCAACAACAGTGACACTTTTCAGATAAATTAATGCCGGGATGAAAAGCAGCAGTATGCTACCCAGTAGTCCTGACAATATTTCAAGTTTCTTCCTCTTATTCATTGCCCGCACAGTATATCAGGTTGTAATAATTCATATTTTATGAATGAATGCATATAAAGGATTTTACCGTCTAACATAAAGCTTAATCCCGATTGATATTATTGAATAAACGATACAGAATTGCTTTAGTGACTATCCTTATGAATTGTCCTTAACAATCATTTCCTTGCTTCTTAACGGCGTGAACAAAACTAATTATTTTTTACTGAAGTCTGATTAAAAACTGTCTGAATTTTGGGGGTACTTACAGCGCAATCCGGAATTAAGGAAATGTTTTGATCCGCCGCGCCGGATATGTTGAATAGAATTTATGGTGGATTATTTTGCTAAACAAAACAGATTTTCCGTCAATCATCAATTCCGGTTATTGGTTGAGCACGCATTTCAATTCAGGTACAATAACTAAAGTATTTTCACCCCGGATCTTATCGATGGCATTTGTAAATTCTTTAAATTCCAACCCATTTTTTTTATGCCAGGGTTTTTCCAAATGCCAAAATAAAGCCCAAAAATGATCGATGATCTTTACGCCGTATTTTTTTTCGTATTCATTTATGTAATTTTCCAGCCTCATCCGGATATCTTTTCTTTCTTTATCTGGCAGTATGCTTACATGAAATATTGCAGGTTTAGTCAATATATTTAATTCGAAATTTCTCCAGTTTCCATTTTCTTGCTTAATAACTCCTATCGCAATCATGCGATCTAATATTTCCGGAATTCTAAATACATTCATAGCGCTTACAGTGATAAAGATACTAACTTGTATACCAATTTCATTGACAGCTTTTAAATTTGTTTCAACAGTCTTCCAATCAGTTCCGCTACGAATTAATTCTGCACGCTCATCTATTTCATCAATACTCGCCATCAGAAAAATACGACGTCCAAACTTACGCCAGTAATCTAACGCATTTTTATTTTTATACTTTAATGTGCTCAGATTTGTATTATATGCAAAATTCACGTCATATCTTTTACGCTCATCCAGCATATCAAGAATTTGCCAATGCTCGTCCGTGAGCAACGGCTCACCACCTACAAAATTAATTTGTTCAACGATGCTTATGTGTTTTTTTAAAAAATCAACATTCCCGTTTTTGTCTATTGATTCTATCCATGTCGGTTTGTCAGAAGCGTCTTTGCAAATCAATCCAAGCTCTTTGGCATCAGGAATCCAGGAACTGGAAAAGTGAGGCCCGCAATAACGGCATTTATTATTACAAATATTACTGAATCGGAAATCCCAAAATCTTAATTCTACTTTATCGACACATCCATCGCTTGCTGTGATATTCGGAATTTCTTTCAGCTTCCATTCAAAACCACAGTTATTTAATAAACGCCAGCTTGTTCCGGTGAGCCTCTCCTTTTCAAAACAACTGGAGCAAATTGCAGGCTTTACTCCATTGATCATTTGCTTGCGTAAGGACTTCATAAAATTACCATTCCATATCTCTTCTATAGTTTGTTTGTTTATATCTCCTGCAATAGCGCCATAATCCGAGCTCAGGCAACACTGTAACACCTTTCCGTCCGGTAAAATATTTAAGTGTACCCATGGTAATACACATATAGTATTTTTATTGCTTTCGTTGTTCTTTATTGAAAATCTTTGCTGTAATGCCTTGAGGGTTCGGATACCACTATGGGTGAAGTCCCGGCCAACATCCAAAATATTTCTTAAAAATAATCCTGTCATTGCATCTGATCCTTGTGAACAAAACTAATCATATTTTTTTTAGGTACTACGAAATTAAGTCCCTGCATCTTCAAAAAGCAGGATACCCTAAATCAAATACTGACAGGGAGCCTCATCTACCCTGAGTGCTTTACAGGTTAAAGTCTCCGGACAACATGAAGTTCTCAGAGAAATATACCGCAACACAAAGGAAAAAATTATAATTTTGCAATAAAAAAATAAAAAGCATTGAGAATTGATCTGGTATATTTGGGCTGATTATAAAAAAAATTTATTAGTGCTGGCTGCGGACCACGAAAAAATAAGTACCATTCGATTACCTGCACAAAACATATCCTTATATTCAATATCCCGATAATATATTCTCGAAATTTTCACATACTATTTTTAATCATACACAATGCACGTAACTCTTATAAAACCGCCTCAAATTATTGTAAGGTCTGAGTTATGGTATCCTCTCGGACTATTAAGTATTGCATCCTACTTACAAGCTCATGGTCATGATATAGAGCTTATTGACCTTGATTTTCAAAAAAGCATAAATGACATCGACGGAATTTTGGGAGTTTCATTTGACGGCAATACTGATGAAAAATTTCTGGATATACTGCGAAAGAACAAATCAAAAGGTAATTTAATAATTGCCGGAGGATTTGAAGCGACATTTCACTATTCGGAATTATTAGATCATGAATTGGTCGACATAGTTGTCTTAGGGGAAGGGGAACTGACCATTATTGAACTTGTTGACAATATTGAAAAAAACGAAGAATGGAGAACTGTTGAAGGAATTGCCTATAAAAGTGAGGACGGGATTAAAGTGAACAGACGAAAAAAATACTGTGATCTGGAGCCACTTCCCTTGCCTGACAGGAAATTAATTGACATGGAAAAATACAAAGTTACCAATCCATGCGTTAATGTGATCACGTCACGGGGATGTCCCAATAAAGGCCAATGTGGATTTTGCGGAAAAACCCAGCATACCTATCGTGTCCAAAGTGTCGGAAAAACTATTAAGGAAATGCAGTTTCTTTATGATCATGGATACCGGCGATTCCTTTTCGGTGACGATTATCTCATTTCTTCAAAGGAATATATAACCGAACTTTGTACTGCCATCAAAAAACATTTTCCCGATATACGATGGAGCTGTCTTATACACGTTAACGATTGTGACGATTTCATAACAAAAACAATGAAAGAAGCTGGTTGTATTCAAATTGGCCTGGGTGTTGAGTCTTTTAACCAGAAAACATTAGATGCCATACGAAAACATTTTACAATACCACAACTAAAGGACGTCATGAGGATTTTTAAAAAAAACGGAATGCGCACATACTTTAACCTGATAATAGGCCTGCCCGCTGAAAGCCCCCGGCTTTTTTTAGCAAATCTCATAAAATATTCATTCATATTGAAGCCAGGCATGATAAACCTGAGTCTTTTAAAAGCTTCTCACTCTTTATCTCTCCAAAATATTCCGGGATTTGGATCCCCCATTCAGAGAAATCCCGAAAAATTCGGCATACATTTCAGGGATGGAAATGATGTATATTGTGGAATACCAATCAAAATAAGAGAGGTCGATTCTATCGGAGATATTAAGTTTTCTTCTTTTCAAAAAGGATTCCGCTTTGCTAAAGCATATTGTTGGTTTTGGAATAAAATTATTAATCTCCATTTAATTGACAGACTTCTGGGAATGACGGGTGTTGTCCTAAGGAAATATTCGCCGCGATTGTTTTTATCTTTACTCAAAATAAAAAACAAATTGGGATTAAAGTAAAAGAATAGAAAATTTCTTATTATCTATGGTATAAAAAAATTTTTCCAATACGCCATAATGAAAAACATCAATAGATTTTTCATCCGTTCATTTATATTTATTAAGAAATACTTCTATGTTTCAATTAATATTTTTATGTGGTGTTTTTTAGCGCCATTGCATTTTTTCATATTAAAACCTTTTGATAAATTATCACGCAGACTTCCTGTTTCTTTACAAAGATTCAATTATATCATACAGTCACATTATGTCCGATACTATGGGTTACCGATGGAGAAAGCTTTTGTTCCGAAAACGGATAAAAACATCATCTTCCTTCCTCATATGCGATGGAATAACATGAAACAGCGGCCTCATCATCTTGCACGTGCCTTTTCAAATGCGGGGTGGACAGTATTTTATCTGACCCACGACATAGACGACAACGTAAAAGGCATAAAAGAAATCAATGAAAGACTTTTTCTTTGCTCACGGGTCAGGTTGTTAAAGGAGATTAAGAATCCATGGATTTATATGAGTTACACGGTTAATATGTATTACCTGAATTTTTTTAAAGAGTACAGCCTGATTTACGACTACTTTGACAAATTGGAAGTAAATATTTTTTTTACAAAAAAAATGGTTCATGAGCATCAGAAAGCATTAAAAACCGCAAAAATTGTTTTGGCATCCTCTTGCTCGCTACGCGAAGAAATAGCAAATGTCCGGTCCGATACGATACTCATCCCCAACGCTGTTTTTCCGGAAGATTTCATGATAAATAGTGATGTCCCCGTTCCTGCCGATATGTTGAAAATCCTTGAACAGGGAAAGCCCATCTTTGGCTACTATGGCATTTTTTCCAGGTGGAAGATCGATTATGGCTTAATCCGATTTATCGCCTGGGAATTACCTGATTTTAATTTTGTCATGATAGGCCCGGGAGATATTTACGATGAAAGTCTTAATGAATATGAATGGGATCATTTCCCGAATATCTACTTTTTGGGCATGAAAAAATATAATGAATTGCCTTATTATGCGGTTCATTTTAATGTGGCACTGCTTCCATTAATGGTTAATGAAATAACCAACGCAATTTCACCGGTTAAGCTTTTTGAATATTTAGCCATGAAATTACCCGTTGTTTCAACAAATATTGTTGAATGCCGCAAATATCAGTCTGTATTAATTGCCGGTGGGCACGAAGATTTTACAGACCAGCTCAGGAAAGCAATATTACTGAAGAACGATCCCGCCTGGCAGGCACTGGTGCAAAAAGAACTTGCTTCAAATACCTGGGACTACCATTGTCAAACAATTTTAAAACAAATGACAGAAAACAAATAACTTAAAATATATCACAACGATAAAAACATTGTCAGACATCAATTAAAAAACAATAAAAGTCTTGACATCTTACGAGAATAGATATTCAGCTAATAAACTGAAAAAATGCTAAATTATTTAAAATTTTGTCTTGAAGATTTAACTTGTAATTTTGTTTGCAGGTTGAAAAATGTTTTTTTAAAACTCCACAATGAAAAACACAAATAGATTTTTCATTACTTTATTTATATTTATTAAGAAATGTTTCTACGTTTCAATTAATATTTCAATAAGATGTTTTTTGACGCCGTTACATTTATTCATTTTAAAGCCTCTTGATAAAATATCACAAAGGCTCCCGGTGACTTTTCAAAGAATTTTTTATAAAATACAGTCACATTATGCGCGGTTTTATGGGTTGCCCATGCAGAAACCGTTTGTTCCCCCAACGGATAACGTTATTATTTTTCTCCCATTATGGGGCTGGAATAATATGAGACAAAGGCCTCAGCATCTTCCGCGAGCATTTGCAAAAGCAGGATGGACTGTCATTTTTTTAACCCAGGACATACATGGAGACGATGTCGTAGGCATAAAACAAATCAGTGAACACTTGTTTCTCTGCTCAAGAGTCAGATTATTAAAAAATATAAAAAGCCCGTGGATCTACATGAATTGGCTTGTTAACATGTACTACCTGAAATTTTTTAATCAGTACAAACTAATTTATGATTACGTCGACAAATTGGAGATCATGGCTTTATATACTAAAAAAATGATCAGGGAACAGCAAAGATCATTAAAGATAGCCAAAGTGGTAACAGCGACATCAAGCACACTTCTTGAGGATATTATTCATGTCAGGCCGGACGCATTGCTCATCCCCAACGCTGTTTTTCCGGAAGATTTTATTTTGAAAAATAACGTACCCGTGCCTCCGGATATATTGAATATTCTTGAACAAAGAAAGCCCATCATTGGCTACTATGGCATTTTTTCGAAGTGGAAGATCGACTATGAGTTACTAAAATTTATTGCCAGGGAATTACCTGAATATAATTTTGTCATGATCGGCCCGGGATTTGATTTTGATGATAGCCTTAATGACCATGAATGGGAAAAATTCCCGAACATTTTCTTTCTGGGTAAAAAGAATTATCAGGAATTACCTTATTATGCATGTCATTTTGATACGGCTTTATTACCATTAATCGTTAATGAAATAACCAATGCCATTTCACCGGTTAAATTATTTGAATATTTCGCCATGAAACTCCCTGTTGTTTCAACAAATATTTCAGAGTGCAGGAAATTTCACGCCGTACTGATTGCCAAAGGCCATGAGGAATTTGTCCTGCATATCAGGAAAGCTGTATTATTAAAAAATGACCCCACTTATCAGGCTTTAGTGCAAAAAGAACTTGCTCTTAACACCTGGGATTACCGATGTGAAAAAATTTTAAACCGGATGAATGAAACCAGGTAACAGTAGTAATAGGACCCTTTATTTTTAATGAAAAGAAAAATATTAATAATAACAGCATCGACACTCCTTTTAGGAGTACTTCTCTGTGCTGTTTATTATTTTTTTTATTTAAAAAAAATAGTTATCTATGATCTCGTCAACATCGAAATTTCAGGCATCTCACCTGATGAAATGACAGCAATAAAAATCATTGGTATAACTCCAGTTAACAAAAAAATCAGCCTGCACAACTCCGATAAAATTTATGCCAACAATTTTCCTGGTTGCTACCAAACCATAGAGATTGTAATTCCGGACTCCCTCATTCCAAAAGCCACTTATATTCGTGCTACCTTAAAAAGAATCGAATATACAATCAAAATCAACGATTTGCATCCGACACCGTCATCAAACAATGCACACACATATATCTTACCACCAGAAGTGAAAAGCGAAGGAACTTTTTTTAACAAACTGTCCCTGGCATACCCTTTTAATAAAGTGTTACCCGTATTAAAAATTGTTTTATTGGCTGTACTTTACATTACAGGTATTCTTCTTTTTATTTTTTGCATCGGATACTTGTGGAAGTTAATTAATCACATTAAACAAAAAAGATTTATACAAAAAATCAATATTTTTTTGCAGGAAAAAAAACGACAATACCTGATTCTTTTTATTATATTTATCCTTCTACTAGCATTGCCAATTCTATGGCCCGATAAGATAAATATAAAATATTTCCTTGTCGTTTTATTCTATATTTCATTTGTAATACAACGTTTATTTTTTATCAAAAAGAGCTATGTTTTATTTCTTTTTCGGACACTTATTATTATATTTTTCTGTTTTGAGGCAATCTTCGGTGAATTGAACCATAGCAAAATAGGCAAAGAATATAACAATAATTTTAACTTGGAGCTGTCCGATTCCAGAATGGGCTATAGACAAAAACCGAATTGCAATAGGGTTAGATCAGTAAAAACAGTTGGAGGGGATACTATATATAATATCAAAGTTACTACTGATAAATTTGGAAGAAGGATATCGGGAGAGAAAATTTTTATTGACACGACAAGAGGAAAAATTTATAAAAAGAAACATGCTGTTTTTCTGGGTTGTTCAGTTACTTTTGGCCAAGGTCTAAGCGATAGTTCAACGTTTCCGTTTTTATTTGAATACAGGCATCCTGACTTCAAATCATATAATTATGGAACAACTGGTTATGGTCCACATCAGTTATGCCTTTTATTCGACGAAGGAATAAATACAATTACTAATAGTACTGTACCAGAGGATAGTGGTATTTGTGTCTATACATACATTGATGACCACATGAATAGAGTATATGGGAGTAGTAAATATCTCTCCTGGGCACTCAACCCCCATGATGCTTATGTGAATAATAACAAACTGATTATTAAGAATCTATCTAATATTAAAAAATTCATATCATGGTTTTTAAATAATTCAGAAACGATGAAATACTTTCATATAATTACCTCATATCCTAAATCGGAAGAATTTTACAAGAGATTTGCTGATTTAATTAATTATATGGCTGTGAAATATCGG
The DNA here is from genome assembly GCA_035353775.1 of Bacteroidales bacterium. GTDB lineage: Bacteria > Bacteroidota > Bacteroidia > Bacteroidales > CAIWKO01 > CAIWKO01. The sequence continues at coordinate 30,002 of DAOQAF010000039.1, forward strand.
AAGATCAAACCTCAGGGTGGGTTTTATGTTGGTCTATATCCCGGTTATGCTCATGATACATCATGGGTTAAATTTTTAGACAAAAACATAACGGTATTAAATATCCCGCCCCCTATAGATTTTGATACAAACTTTTCCTCCTATACAATTAAAGGAGATGTACATCCGACAAAAAAACTCAATTCATATTATACAAAGGAAATTTCAAATTTAATATTCAAAAAAAATAAAAATGGACTCCTTAAATGAACTTGGAACACTTTTTAAAGAACCTATGAAATAATGGTTAGTACTAATAAATACAATATCTCTTTTTAGTGGATGCACCTATTGTTTCCATTGCCGTAAGCACAATTGCCCTCTTTATCAATACATTATTTTAATTTGTAAAAAATATTCAGTTGTGATAAAAAAATATTTTGAAAAATTCCATAACTTATTGCAGGAAAAAAGACTTCAGTATTTTTTTCTTTTTATCACGGCAATTATTTTTTTAATATGGCCCATCCAAGGGAAAATAAAATTTTTTCTCATCATTTTTTTCTATATTTCATTTATAACACAAAGTATTCTGCTGATTCGGAAAAACTATATCATATATCTTTTTCGGATACTTATCATTATCTTTTTTTGTTTTGAAATAATCTTTGGGGTATTAAATTCAAAAAACGCGCAAAATCAGATTAGCAGAAATGAAAATTATTGGTTGCAGGATTCCCTTTTAGGCTATAGAATTAAACCCAATTGTATAAAGAATAGACACAGCCATCCGAACTTTTTGAGAAAATAACATTGATTATTTCTGTATCCCTTG
>DAOQAF010000040.1:0-30654 GCA_035353775.1 Bacteroidales bacterium
TTCAACGCCTGAATATTGACAGCAAACTATTTCAAGCACAAATAAAAGATTTTCGCAGTCAGATTGATGTTGTTTTAATTGACACCGACTATAATGGCGAAGTATTTAACATTTGCATAAGCGATGTACCCGAGAAAAAGAGTGATTTTGTAAAAGGAAAATACGAATTTGCCATCAAAAACAAAGACTCTATAATTGCCATAAAGGTTATTGATATGTTGGGAGAAGAGGTTTTAATAATGGGCTAGTTCCCTTGCTGGTGTGGAATTGCATTCCGTGTTATCATTAAAAATCAGTTGTCCCCATGCTGCCGATATCATTAAAAACCGGATAAGAAACCGCTACACGCTTGAGTTTTTAGGACCGTAGGATCAAATGAATAATCCAAATTTTAAAGTGGTCGGATTCGACCACTTTAGAATGAAAGCCGGTCTGAACATCTGCTCGCATTGTATTGTATTCCGTGTCATCCTCCAATTCATTTATTCTCCTGCCCTTGTTTTGTTGATTGTCTCTTTTTTCCTGAAATTTTTCATAGGATTATATGCAACAATTATAAACCGCAAATCCTTTGCGTTTTGCTTTCTTTTATTTGTTCAGTTTATTATTTTTCATTTCTTCCTATATAATGCCTTCAAGAAAACTCGCGTTTGTAAAAAGAAAACGTCAAGTTTGAGGCTTGCGAAGCGACAAAAAGCGGAGTTTACTGGTGTAAATGAGCATTTTTGTTGCAAGCGTAACGAAAAAATTGGCGTTTTCTTACAAACACTATATAAAACCTAAAAAATAAAACAAATGATTAGAATCAAAACAATCGGTCAGGGTGGGCTTGGAGTAGTATCTCTCTATCAGGCATCAAATGGTAATAATTACGCTGTGAAACAAATGATTTATCAATGGGATGAAACTCATTTTGAAAGGTTCAAAAGAGAGATCAAAATAATGGCAAATCTTGCACATAAAAATATTGTTAAAGTCATTAACCATGATATACTGAACAGTACCCCCTGGTATTTGATGCCTTATTACAAAGATGGTAGCTTAAGAGATCGTTTATTTGATTTAAAAAGCAAGGGTCAGGTATATTCAACAAAAGCCGCCTCAGGCATCATATTGTACCTGGCTGATGCTCTTGGTTATGCTCACAGCCAGGGTATAATTCACAGGGATTTAAAACCTGAAAATATTTTATTCAATGATAAGGAGCCAATGCTGGCAGATTGGGGTATTGGTAAATTTATTCATAAAGAAAGTAAAGTTCTTACTTTTGGCGGCTTGGGAACAAAATCATATTGTGCGCCCGAACAATGGAATAGCGGTGTTTCAGATCAGCGTTCAGATATCTATTCGCTTGGTTTAATATATCGTGAATTACTAACAGGTTGGATTACAGGTCAGATAAAAGATCCAAAAGTAAATGCCATTGTAAACAAGATGACAATGATAAGTCCGGGCGACAGGTATTTTTCTATGAACGAAGTCATAAAGGATCTCAGGGCTTTATCCATAGTTTCAGAAAAAGACCCCATGGGAGATTTTTGGGGTGGCGTTATAGCTATTGGCGCAACTGTTGGTTTGATTTATGTTTTGGCAAAATTATTAGAAAGGTAGGAAAAATAAGCTATTTCAAATATGACACGATTAATTCATAAATTGTTTAACTAACTGCTTATCTTGATATCCGCCGCGGCATACCTGGTGAGACTTTGTGATGCACTTTGTGCGTCTTTGTGGTAAAAAAGCAGCCACAAAGCCTGCCCGATGGCTATGACGGCTTTTCATAAAGGGTATTAAAGTTTGTAATATTTCCCAATAAATGCTGACCATTTGCACAAAGTTTCCGAACTTCGCACTAAACAGAAACAGACATATAAAATTATAGTATGACAAAAGAAACCGCGGTAAAACTATTTGAAAGTAAAAGAATCCGCACCCATTGGGACGAGAAACAGGAAAAATGGTATTTTTCTGTAGTGGATGTTGTTTCGGTTCTAACCGATCAACCATCACATCAGGGTGCCAGAAACTATTGGAAAGTGCTAAAAAGCCGTCTGATTAAAGAGGGAAATGAAACGGTTACAAATTGTAACCGTTTGAAATTTATTGCCGAAGATGGGAAACTCAGGCAAACAGATGTTGCCGACACCGAACAACTACTGCGGCTGGTACAATCTATTCCTTCGCCCAAAGCCGAACCATTTAAACAATGGCTGTCAAAGGTAGGTTACGAAAGAATAAAAGAAATTGCCGACCCCGAACAAAGTCTCGACCGTGCCAGGGAAAACTGGCAAAAACTCGGCCGCAGCGAAAAATGGATACAGCAGCGCATGACCGGCCAGGAAACACGCAACAAACTTACCGATTACTGGAAGGAACACGGTGTGGAAAAATCAGACGAATTTGCCATGCTTACCAATATTATTCATCAGGAATGGACAGGGCTCACGGTAAAAGGCCATAAAAAGCTAAAAAAACTTAACACCCAGAACCTTCGCGACCACATGAGTGAAGCCGAACTTATCTTTACCGCACTTGCCGAATTATCATCTCGGCAGATTGCCGAAACAGAAAATGCTGAGGGCATTCCTGAAAATGCAGCAGCCGGCAAAAAAGGCGGAAAGATTGCTAAAGATGCACGCATCGCACTGGAAAAGAAAACAGGCAAAAAAGTCGTCACAGGTGAAAACTTCCTCCCCCCTGCACAAGAAAAAAAGAAACTGAAAAAATAAAAACTTTCCAACTTTCTAACTTTCTTAATCTCCCATCCGCTTCCAATACTGATATCAATCGGTACCATCGGAACTATCGAATCTCCCATTCTCTCATTCTCTCATTCTCTCATTCTTTCATTCACTCAATCTCCCAATCTCCCATCCGATAGCTATCGGATCTCCTAATCTCCTAATCTCCCAAGTTGGAGTATTCCCGAAAAATCTCATCAATACCTGGTTTATTAATAACAAGGGATTATTCGCTGCGCTCATTATCCAGGAGGGGGAGGCCTCAAAACATTAAAATCTATCTGCTACGCAGACGCTTTTTTGTTTTCCGGAACACTTTCAAACAAGTTTGAGTGTTCCAGAAAAGTTATATCAACGCCAAATTTATTTAAACAAGGGATTATTCGCTGCGCTCATTATCCCGGAGGGGGGGCTTCAAAACATTAAAATCTGTCTGCTACGCAGACGCTTTTTTGTTTTCCGGAACACTTTCAAACAAGTTTGAGTGTTCCAGAAAACAAAAAAACCGGCTGGCGCCGGATTTTAATGTTTTGGCGGAGAAGGGGGGATTCGAACCCCCGGTCCGTCTTACGACGAACAACGGTTTTCGAGACCGCCGCAATCGACCACTCTGCCACCTCTCCAAAATTTAAAATGCAAAAATACATTTTAATTCTTATTTAGCAATTTTCTGAGACTATCTTTGAATATCAGAAAAAGATTTTTCTTACTTTTGGGCTAAGAAACCATAAATCAATAAATCCTTCGATTATGTCTTTTTTTAAAAAAGTATTCTCTTCGTCAGATAACAATGCCGGCGAAAACACATCTGTATCAAACAATGTCGCTGTGGGCAGATACACCGAGATAAACAAAAAACCTGCCCAGGCCGAATACTGGAAAAAATCTCAGGATGATTTTTCTCAGAAAAAATACCTGGATGCCTTTGAAAATCTGCTCCATTATATGCTGGACCCTGCCGTCGAAAATATTAAAATCAGCCGCCGCGAAGGCGCACTGGATTTCGAATTGCTGCAAGGCTCCAAACTTATCTTTGGCAAAGCCGATGAAAAAAAATTTTCTGCCGAGGCTCGTATTGCCCGGTTCGACAGGCCAAGCGTAGCTTTTCTACGCAAGCTGATGAATATAAATTACATTCTGCAATACAGCCGCTTTGCCATCAAAGATGATATCATTTTCCTCAAATTCGACAGCAAAACTATGGACGCCTCGCCTAACAAAATATACTATGCCTTGCGTGAACTGGCCCTCAAATGCGACAAGATTGACGACAACCTGGTGGGTGAATTTGAAATGCTTCATGCCATTGACAATGGCCATACGATGGATATTCCCGAAAATCTCAAAGAAATTAAATATAAATACCTGCACCTCTGGATTGATGAGGCACTCAACAAAATTTCAACCCTCAGCGAGGACAGGATGTCGGGGGGAATTTCCTATTTTTTGCTGGCCCTGCTTTTTCGTATCGACTACCTGCTTCAGCCACAAGGCGCGCTTTTCGAAGATATTGAAAAAATTAATGGCATCTACAACGCCAAAGATAACAAAAGCACGCTGGAACGTAACCGGCTGATGATTGACGAACTTAAAAGGATTAAAGATAAAAGCAAAGAAGATATATTCAAAAGTTTCTACGATGTAAAAATCACTTTTGGTTATGTTCCGGCTACCAGCCACAAACAGTTCTATGAGTTTATTCTTGAACAATTCAAAAATACCAACTGGTATTACGAAAACCGATACGAAGATATTGTAACCTCCATCTATGAATGGATTATCGGGTATTCGTTGTTTTATTACGGACTGTTCCCTGCCACCTGTGATTTTCTAAAGCTGGCTTATACCGTCATGCAGCCGGGGTACTTCAGTGAAATGGGCGCTCCCCTGAACCTCTATAATCCGGCAGACAAAACTTTTGACAAACCGGCCATTGAAAAAGAAATTCAGAAAATTGTAAAGGCGCATCAGCCCGAATTTCCCAATCTGACGATACTTATAGAAAACCTCAGGTACAAGGATATGAATGATTTTTTATACACCTATTTAAACGAACTCACTTATTTAAACTTTGCTAAGTAATACATTATGAATACAATAATAGAAAACTATAAAAAAAACATTATTCAGATCGCCTCTCCCTACGGAACTGGAACAGGTTTTTATAATGCTGACAACCACTTGTTTATTACCAATTACCACGTAATAGCAGGAAATGACGAAGTAATCATCAGCGGCAGGGGGTTCAAGAAAACTACTGCCAACGTATTGTACTTCGATCCGTTGTATGACCTGGCTTTCATCGAGGCACCGGAAAACATCGACATGGAAAAAGCCTTGCTGTCGTCCATACCGGTCTCTGAAGGCGATAACATTATTGCCATCGGGCACCCTTACGGGTTGAAATATACAGCCACTAAAGGCATTGTCTCTAAGGCAAGCAGGCTATATAACGAAATCAGCTACATTCAGATTGACGCTGCCATCAATCCCGGCAACAGCGGAGGCCCGTTAGTCAATATGGATGGAGAAGTGGTTGGTGTCAACACTTTTATTATAGCACAAGGCGAGAGCCTGGGATTTTCGCTGCCATCCAAATACCTGCAGGAAACTCTGGAGGCCTATGCATCCCTGAACAGACAAAAAGCCGTCCGCTGCAAATCATGTAAAAAAATCCTGTTGGAAAACCAGATAGATGGCTCATATTGTTCAAATTGCGGCACAGAGATCGATATGAACATTCTCCGTCCTAAACCCTACATCCCTGCAGGCGCTGCCTTTAAAGTGGAACAGGTCCTTGTTAAACTCGGCATCAATGTTAAAGAAACCCGGATAGGCCTCAACACCTGGGAGTTGGAGCACGGTAGCGCGACAATTAAAATCATATACAACCCCGACACCAGATTTATTGTGGCTGATGCCTGGCTGTGCAACCTACCCAAAGAAAACATCATGATGGTGTACGAGTATCTGCTCAAAGAAAACTACGACAGCGAAGGATTGGTATTCAGTGTAAACAATCAGTCGATTTTGTTATCCTTCATCTCGTTTGAAGACGACCTCTCTATCGATAACGGCTGCGAACTGATAAAAAACCTGATGTACAAATCCGATTATTATGATGATGTGCTGCTTGAGAGATTTCAGGCACAGCCAATTACAACTGAAGAAGATTAAACTGCCGGTTTCAAAGATAGTGATGAAAAAAGGAGTACACGATCCATGTACAGCAGTTAATCAACATCTTAAAAAACCGAAAACACATCGGTAAAAAACACTCAATCCTCCGGTATGCGCAACAAAAGCGCAAGGCACTCCACATGAATGGTCTGGGGAAAAAAATCATAAGGAATAATTTTTTTCACCGCATACCCCGTGGCACAGAGGAAATCCAGGTCACGGGCAAGTGTTCCAGCACTGCATGAAAGATAAGCCATACGCACGGGCTGATAGCTTTCCGTTATCCATTGCAATACCTTTGGTTCCAAGCCTGTCCGCGGGGGATTAACATATAGTAATTTTATCATATCTTTATGCTCTGCCACCACATGATTTAGCTGCGGCAGGCGATCCTCGCATTTTCCGCGAAATATCAATGCCCCCGGAACATTCTTCAACGCACAGGCCACCGCTTCACCGCTAAGTTCTGCGCCGGCAGTAAGGCTTCCGGCCGACATCCATTTCTTCATACTGTATCCTATACACAGTACAAGTCAATCACCAGGCTATTACTACCGGGCATAAGAAATAACGATGCTTCGTGTAAGGAATCTAAATACAGGCCGGGAATCAATTGCTGAAAAGACATTGGCCCATAGCACATCCCTTGCTGATCAAAAGAGGCCTCACTACCAAAAAGCAAAAAGAAATTATGTTTCATAAAGATCTTATTGCCTGCCGAAGGGTTCAGGTGCAGCCAGCACCCTTCCACACCGAGCTGCCTGAGACTTTCTTCTACTGCCGGCGCCAACCAGGCATTATCGGGCAGAGCAACAGCTTTAAGAACCAGCATCACCTGATTCCCCGACTGTATAAAAAAACGTAACGGAAACCTTTCGGGAGGCGGCAAAATTCCTGACAAAAGCCTGATAACTTCACCTATCAGTTTGTGCTGCACCGGACAGGCAGGAGCCGCCACAAACTGCCTGTGTGAAATCATGCCAAACTCCCAGGCTGTTCCATTATAAACGGTATGAAGACAGACTTTTTTGCGGTAACTCGTCCGTGCTTCGCCACCAACGCTCCTGATGGCATCAATAGTCTCATCCCATCCAAAAAGTTTTATCCGCAGGAAAGCTGTTTTTTTCTGCAGGCTTTCTTCTTCGGTAAAATACCTGTGGCGGCACCCATTACATTGTTCCGGACAGTTCGTATCAGAAAACATCGAGAACCTCAATTTTGGAGTTGTTAAACGCTGCAGTATCACCTTTCTTCAAACCTTTCAAAGCTTTAAACAAAGGGACATTAGGAGAAATGGCAAAATATGTTTCATTACCTACAACAACTCTACCCATGCTGATGCAAACAAATAACTTTTGATCACCGGTGATGACAACAGCGCCAAATTCAACTTTTGTTTTCAATTCTTCAGGCTTTACCATGTCCAGAGAGATCAGTTCCTGATTGGCTTTCTGAAGTTGTTCAGCAAAAATATCGCGCCTTCGCAGCATCTGTGATCGGAAAGCATCGTAACGGTCTTTGGGCGGGCCATAGTCGTTGGCCATCTGCTGATGTTCGTCCATCTCCCGGGTCAAATTCTTTATGGTTTCCAGGTGCTGCTGTTTGCAGGTTTCAATGATTCTGGTTTTAAGTATGTTCTTTTCTGTCATGATCTTTTCTTTGTAAAAAATAGTACGAAACAATAAATAATCCGAATCCGGAAGCCCGCCTGATTTGACCGTTGGCAGAAAAACTGTTAGTCCTTCACTTCTGAAAAAAACTTCATAAAAAAGGCCATTCGTAACCAGAATGACCTTTCCTAAGCTCTTTTTTACTTACCTGGCCAGAACGAACTTTTTCATGTGCCGTCCGGTGCTGTTGATCACTTCAATAAAATATGCGCCATTGGCAAACGACCGCATGTCGAGGGTTATGGAAATATTTTCACAGGTCATTGAACGTAGCTGCTTTCCTAAATGATCGAAGATATTTATGGTATTGGTTTCGTTGGGTACAAGCTTAACGCTGAGTAATCCTGTGGTAGGATTTGGATATACATTCAGCAGTTCGTCAAGGGATATGATTTCCGGGCCACCTGCTCCGGAAAATTCGATCTCCACATCATCAAGATACAGGCTTGAACCTGTTTGGGGTGCACTTCCGGCTGAAGACATGGCAATGATATTAAAAGTATCAGGCGACAATGCCTGTGAATAAGTAAGGTCAAATTCAAAAGACGTGTACCCCGAAACCGTTGTACCGGATAACATTCCACCATAAGCAATGGTATCGCCGTTTTTAAAGCAAATACCGATAAGCGCCATCGTGTCGTTGTTGACGTTATTATATTTATAATAACCTTTTACTTTTGTAGGGGTGACATTAACCGGAATACCGCCAGTAATAATCATTCCGCTTAAAATATCATATACATTTGTGCCATACGACATAATGCCGGGTAATAAAGTACCTATGATCGGGATGGTTTTGTCGGAGGTAACCATGGCAGCATATCCCCCGGAATGTGAATCCGTAGTTTTTGCAACAGTGTTCATATCATAGTTATAGATATTCATTACAGTAACGGATAATATACCATTCCAATTAGCCGGCGTACTATCATTGGTCCAGGTCTCAAATCCTGCATTCGGAATTTGCGCACCGGCAGAAAAAACAAGGCACATACCAATGATCAATAAGTAAATTTTTCTCATAAAATAAAATTTTAAGGTTTTTAATTTTTGTTTATAACAGGTCAAAAATAAATAAAAGCAACAATACCAACCATAAATTTTTTTCACTTTGTATAAATTGAGGCCGCTTTATGTGTCAGCCTATTTCAGGATAATCTGTATAAAAAAAGGCCATCCTCCACAGAATGACCTTTTAGTGATCAAATTTCTCACTTACCTCGCCAGTATGAACTTATTCATAAGCCTTCCGCTGCTGTTGTTTACTTCAACAAAATAAGCGCCATTGGCAAACGACCGCATATCGAGTGTTATGTAATAATTATCGCTGCTGACGGAACAGATCAGTTTCCCCGAATAATCAAAAATATTTATGTTGTTGGTTTCATTTGGGTTCAGTTTTATGCTTAGCAGGCCGGTGGTAGGATTGGGATATAAAGAAAGTTCGTCAAGTGACACAGTTTCCGTAATCCCGGCCGCTGTATATTCTATAGACACATCATCTATATACAATGCGGAACCAAGCTGAGGGTTATCACCTGCTGAAGATTTTGCAAAGATATTGATCATATCCGGCACCTCCGCCTCAGAGTATGTCAGGTCAAATTCAAACGGCACATATCCTCCTTCTAAACTATTATTCATAAAAAGGCCACTGGCAATAAGGACTGTACTATAATAACACTCAGCCCCAACAGACATGGAATCGCCGTTCACACCCGCATACTTATAGAACCCTTTTACTTTTGTCGGTATCACGCTGACAGGTAGGCCGCCGGTAATACTTGTCTCAAGATTGAAGGTAGTTAAATTCAGGACAACATTGTTGGTACCATAAGACATAACACCAGGTAATAACAAATTTATGTAAGGAATAGTTTTACTCGACGTGATCAAAGCAGCAAAATCTCCCGAATAGGCATCTGTAGTCTTTGTTACTGTGTTAAATTCATATTGTGTAATAATGACATCAACAGAAAGAAGGCCGTTCCAATTGTCCAAAGTTGAATCATTTTTCCATTCCTCAAATCCTCCGTTAGGGATTTGAGCACTGACTGAAAAAAAGATAAACATGGCTAAAATAACGGAACAAATTTTTTTCATGACTTTCATTATTATATGTGTTTGTACGTTTCACAAATATAATAAAAAAAACGCAAAAAAGCAAGTAAAATATGAATTAATTATGATAAAGCCGCTTATCGTTTTATGCTGGTTTTCTTTGTTTGAAAGCCTCGAATAATATAATCCCGCAGGCTACGGAGACATTTAGCGAGGCAATCTCTCCGGACATGGGTATTTTTACTTTTTTATCGGAAGATTTTAAGAGTATTTCGGAAATTCCGTCTTCTTCAGATCCCATGATGATAGCTGTCGGAACAGTCATGTCTGTTTTATAATACGGTTCTTCCGTTTTTTCGCTGCATGCCACGATCTGAAGGCCGCATGATTGAAGGAATTCAACAGTTTTTATCAGGCTGGTGCTCCGGCAAACAGGAATTTTATGCAAAGCTCCCGCGGAACTTTTAATAGCATCGGCACTGATGCGTACACTGTTATAGTAAGGAATAATGATCGCATCGCATCCTGCGCAAACTGCAGTGCGGGCAACAGCACCAAAATTCCTCACATCGGTGATACGGTCAAGGATCAGTATCAGTGGTGATTTCCCCTGATCGAACAAAAAAGGAATGATGTTCTCAATATCGGAATATGAAATGTTCGAAATATAGGCAATAATACCCTGATGGTTTTTGGTGGTAACACGATTTAGTTTTTCTATAGGTACAAACTGATAAGGAATACTGTGTTCAGCAAGTAATCCCTTCAATTCCCTGAAAATTTCGGAATGAAGGCCTTTCTGAATCAAAACCTTTTCCACTTCTTTGCCTGCATTAATGGCTTCTATTACCGGGCGCAGGCCATAAATGATCACATCTTTTTCCACAGACATTTTTTGAACAAACTTACGCATAATTCAGAAACAAAAAATATCAGTGTGTAAAAACAACCTTTGTTTTTATTTCATGGTGATGGCGACTTCTTTGAGCCACTGACCCTCTGAAACCACTTTCAGCCAGTACATCTCCCCTTCCCTGAACATCACGTTGGCCAGTTCATAATTGAACGATTGAAACCCGCTTTTGTACGGCACTCCGGTAAAAATATCCGCTACTTTTTTTCCTTTATTGTCGTATACCGACAAGGTTACTGTGCCGCTGTATGGCATGTCCCAATTGATCTCTCCGGTTATTTTAAAACCCTTCTCTGTCTTATCCGGAAAGGAATAGTCATAGATAACACCTCCGACTTTTTGGGATTTGATTTTGTTCAAGGCAAACTCAACAAAATCTTTAAGTTTTTTGGCTTTTGCAGCATCATTCCCCTTGATATTATCCGGCGAAATGCTGTCGGTTAGTACCCATACTGCCTGCTGCCCCATATTATCCTGACAATCGAGGCTTTCTATCAATTGCACTAGTTGATACAAATAGCCGTCAGCCATGCCCGTCATGTTGTACACAGTCTTTTCCCCCGGAGAGCTTTCGTTCTTCTCGGTACAGAATGCATTTATAGTGAAATCGCTGCTGCCGCCCGGGCCCAGCGCAAACATTTCGGACCGGGAAACTATCATATCCTGCACCGTATCTTTGTAACAGCGCAATTTACGGCCTGCCTCCAGTTTCAGCCCAAGGTGCTGCGAACTCACATTTTTAATGTTTAATGAGATACATTTTCCATAATGGGCACTCCTGTTTTCGCTTGAATAACCGCGGCCTTTGAAGACCACTCTAACAAGTTTTTTCTGAACAGCATCAAACAGGCTGAACGACACAAATTCGCTGGCAAAAACTCCTGAACACAAAACCAACGAAAACACAAAAATGATCAGTTTCTTCATAACAATGGTTTTTATAGGGTTCAGGTATATTTTGCTTACATAAATACAAGTTTAAATTAAAGAAAAATGGCTGGTAGTAATAATCCGAAAACGCAACTTTTATTATTAAAATTGCATATTTTCCATTTATTTTCAGAAATTTGCCCCAAATTATTTTCGTGATCTTTTCCATTGCATATCTGCCCCCTGTTGAGTTTTTTGTGTACGCGTTAAAACCGGACGAAATTACTATTGAAGCCTGCGAAAATTTCATCAAACAGACCTACCGTAACCGCTGCCGTATTTACGGTGCAAACGGAAAGCTTGATCTCAGCATCCCGCTGGAACATTGCAGGCGGCCTCAGTTGCCTCTGAAAGAAGTTAAGATCAGCTATAACATGCCCTGGAACAAGATACACTGGCGCACCATAACGGCCGCTTACAACAAGTCGGCATATTTTTTATATTACCGTGATAATTTCGAAAAATTCTTCTCAGGAAATTACCATTGGCTGATCGAATTCAATCATGATATCCTCACTGAGTGCCTGAAACTGCTCAAACTCGATAAAAAAGTTGTCTATTCTGATGTTTTCAATAAAACATACGAGGCCGATGACCTTCGGATGAAAATCAACCCGAAAAATATTCCGGAAATTATCTTTCAGCCATACACGCAGGTTTTCGATGTAAAATACGGCTTTTTAAGCAATCTCAGCATTATTGACCTGCTGTTCAATTGCGGGCCTGACAGTCTTGAATATCTTGAAAGTGCCGCAAAATCCCTGTAATGAAGTTTTATGGCAGCAACGTTATCCGCGATGTTGTTTCAATTATTGAAAATCAACCCACAACGGGGTGATTAAACATTATTATATTTTCGGGTATTCGATGCGGACATGATACATACTGATTAGCCGGTTTTTCAGGACTGCCTTTACACGCGAGATGTCTTTCAGGGTGATGTTGGCATTTTTCAATTGTTTGTTTGCTACCATATTATCAACTATGGTATCCACCAGGTCGTCAATAGACTGTTTATCAGGTTTTTTAAGGCTCTTTGCCGCAGCTTCCACGGTGTCGGCCATCATCAGTATAGCTGTTTCCTTTGAGAATGGCACCGGTCCTGAATAATAAAAAACACCTTCATCAATTTTCTCCGTACATTGATTTTTGTACAAACGGTAAAAGTATTCCGTCCTCTTCGTGCCATGGTGAGTTCTTATAAAATCGATGATCTGTTCGGGTATTCCGTATTTCCGGGCCAGGATGATACCATTTTCAACATGCCGGGTAATTATCGCAGCGCTTTCAGCAAAACTCAGCTTCTCGTGAGGGCTGTTTTCACTTAACTGATTTTCGGTAAAATATACAGGATTCCCGATCTTTCCTATATCATGGAACATAGCGCCGGCTCTGACCAGCAAAGCATTGGCCCCTATACGGTGAGCAATTTCTTCTGCCAGGTTGGCGACCTGAAGTGAGTGCTGAAATGTACCCGGGGCTTTTTGAGATAATTCTCTTAAGAGCTTGTTGTTGGTATTTGAATATTCGAGCAGCGAAACATTGGTAACGTACCCGAATATCTTTTCAAAAACCACAATGAGCGGATATGCAATAAGAGTAAGTAATGAATTAAAGGCAAAAAACATAAAATTCTGCAAAGTGATATCCTTATAACTTCCCGTTTGCATCATGCTCATTCCGATATAAATAAGAGAATAGGTAAGGAATATATAAATAGAAGTAATGAAAAACTGGGAGCGTTTTTCAAGCCTGACAGTACTGATAATCGCGACAATACCTGCAATAAGCTGTAAAAAAATAAATTCGAAGCCGTTGGGGACAAGAAAACCTATCAGTATGATGCTTATCAGATGGACAAACAGGGCAAGCCTCGTATCAAAAAAAGTCCGGATCATCAGCGGTACAATGCAAAGTGGCAGCACATAAATAAATTCATAGCCATAACGCCTGATAATAATACTTGCAGATAAGATCACAAATATCAATATGGTAAGTATGAGCAAGGTTTTCTTATTGTCAGCGATGATATCGGCACGGAACATCATCAGAAACAAAACCAGCATGACTATGGCAATGGAAACCAGAATAGCCTGTCCCAGCACAATAAAAAAATGATTATGCAGGCTTCCTGTTTTACCTTCATACTGCTCTTTCAGAGATTGCAGTATCTGAAAGTATCGCGAATTAATCAATTCTCCTTTTGAGATAATACGCTGGTTTTTTTGGACATAACCTTTTGTGGTAGATATGTTTTTTAACGCAAGATACTTTTCGTGGTTTGTGAATTCAGGACTATAAGTAACATTCTGTATTAGAGCATTTTCGATAAGCTCAAGCAAAAAATCCCTGTCAATATTATTTTTTTCATCGAGTTGAGTGATGGCATAGTTATGGGCTTCGGGCAGACTGTAATAATCTTCAAGTGATCCTTTTTCCGCGACATTATCGCTTACCACATAAATAGTATAATTTTGATCCTTATCTCTAAGAATATCATCATAGCGCAGTACGCCTTTCTTATAAATGGAATCAAAAATTGACAAACATAGTTCTAACTGGTATTTCTTTGATCCCAAACCGGACGCAATATTTCCCTCATCAAACTTTTTTATCAGTTCATTTCGCCGGGTAGCGACAATATTTTTATCAGAAATAAAATACGGGATGCTTTCCCTGACGATATCAACTTTTTCTTTGTTCAGCTCTTCCTCAGTCTTATTAACAGCAAAGTCAAAGGGTGCGAACAGGTCTTCATACATCCACGGTTTATCCTGGGAAAAATGATATTTAAATTTATATTCTTTAGGAAACAATGCTACAATAAGCACGATGGTACCCACAAAAAAAAGCGTTTTATATAAATACGAAAAACGCCTGTCGCTTCTATCATTCACTACCATCATCCTGATGCCTGTATTTGATGCATGTAAAAGTAACAAATTTTCTTGTTCAAATCAACAAGGCCTGGTTTGAATTTTTACTACAAACTGATTCTTAGGTTTGGTATTAGGACTGACAAAACCTGATATTAATTCCTTCCTGGAGTATATCGCACAAAGTGTATTTGATACATGATACAGATGTTTGATGCAATCATCAGGGCAGCCGTCCAATATGCCGGAAAGCACACTAAACCGGGGAGTTTCCGTTGTCATCCCGTAATCATGCCATACGATCACTGAATTTTCGTCTTTAAGCAAACGAAAAGCATTTTTCGTATCACTGGCAACGGCTTCTGCGTGATGATCGCCATCGAGAAAGATCAGGTCGAATTTTTTGTTCAAAGACGCAAAATCAAAAGTCATCGAGTTTGCCTGAATGTGTGTAACGTTAGGAAGGTCTTTGGAGAAAAAACGGTGCATGCCGATATAGGCTTCATCCAATCCTGTTTTCCTCATATCTTCATCAGACAGATTTATGCTGAAGCAGTTCTTCACAAGCGGGGCCACATTGGCAACGCTTTCGCCACGCCATGTACCGATCTCGAGATAATCCTCCACCTTGTTTATACGGCATATAGCCCGTAACAGGGCAAAATCGGTAGGAAGCGACGAGCCTTCGAGAAAGCTGTATGGAAAAATTTCTTCTTCCGCCGGTACAAAATCTGTAATATCAACGGTAGGCAAACCATCAGGCAGCTTATATTTCCGGGCCACAAATTTTTGTTTCACCCGTTCATCATCAATGATGAGATTTAACAGGTATGGCTTGCGAATGATCAGCCCCAGCGCCCTGAAAGCTTTTGAAATCTTATTCATTTCCTTCCGCTTTGTTTTTTGCAAAGATATTGTTTTAACGACAAATAATATCCCGAAAAATATTTGGGCAGGGGCAGCAAATCAATAAATTTTATTTTTGATTCCCTGCAGAAGTACCAGGTTACGAACACGGAGGTTGCCAGGTAAGATACGCTGGCCGTTACCGCAGCACCAAGATATCCGATTTTGGGAATCAGTATCACTGAGAGAATGAGTGTAATCACCAGCCCGATGGCTGAACCGATGCTGTTCACAAAATATTTTCCCGTACCTGAAAAATAATGTCCCAGGATCAGGGCATTCACAAAGACAAGGACTCCGGGAGCAAGTAACCACATGATACGGTTGATGTCGCCAAAGTCCTTCCCGAAAACAAAGGAATAAAAGGAACCGGGCAGCAAGACCAGGGGAATTAATACTAAAAATGACACCAGCAGGCTGATACGGAGAAGCTCTGCGCTCAGGCCCTGGTTAAATTTTTTGTCGGCAGTGTTCGAGATCTTTGAATATTGAACCAATGCCACACTGCCGCTGATCATCCATACCGATTCCGTGATAGAGACGCCGTTGGAATATATTCCCACAGAGTCATAGCCCTGATAGGATTCCAAAAAATAATAACTCACCCTGAAACTCAGCAACTGTGTAATATGCGCCAACTGATTCATAAATCCATAGTGGAACAACATGCCGACCGCATTTCTGTATGTCACCGCATGGTCGGTTGCTTTGCTGACGGCATAAGGCTTCAGAAAAATTGAACTCAGCATAAAAGTAAGTGCATAGGCAATGTACAGCGAATAAATGTATCCGTAAATATCTCCCGATATGCCTGAAATAAAGAAAAAGAGCAGAAAAAGAATGGTCAGCGCCACCTGGAGAAAATTTATGGTATTGACCGCTTTGATATTCTCTTTGCCAAGCAGCACAGAGGTATTCACTGAAGTAAATGAATTTACAAGAGTAAGCAAAGCCACGTGGATGGTATATTTGGATTCGATCAGGGGAAATATCAGCAGGATGCCGGCAAAAAGCCCACTAACAATAATACTCCAGACATAAGAAGGAAGTACAAGTTTTTTCAGCGGCAACTTGGGTGTGAGGTACACGAGGGAAGCGCCGCCGATGATGTTTGCAAAAATAAGTATCAGTGCGATCGTGGTAATAATGATCCCCTGCTCGCCTTTACCTCCGGCACCGAGGTACTGCGAAATAACCACTGCTATCAGCAAACTGAGTATCGCCGAAGATAGCCTTACACCTAATGTTTTAAAGATCTTTAAGAACAACTTGCCTGTTTATAAATTTTATAAAATTGTTTTCCGACCACGTCATAAGAAAAATGCTTTTCGGCATAGGCACGTATGCTGTTTTTATCGTAACCGCGACACGTGTCGAGCATCCGGCTGAGCTGAACAATAAGTTCATCGATATTCTGCGCTTCCAGCAAAATCCCTGTCGTTTCGCTGACATGCTCTGCAATACCTCCCACATCGGATGACAGCACGGGCAAGCCGCAGGCCATCGCTTCCGCGATCACACATGGAAAATTCTCATAATTGCTGAAGAGCAGCAGAAAATCGCCCTTTTGCATGATTGCCGCAACTTCTTCCGTGCTTTTTCTGCCATGAAACACTATCTTGTCACCAATGTTCAGTTTTTCATATTTGGGTTGATATTGTTCAAAATCCCCATCACTGATCACATCCAAAACAAAATCGTCTCTTTTATCTTTCAGATGTGACAAGGCGAGTAATATCCCGCTGAAATTTTTTTGTACATCAAGCAAAGACGAAACATGGATGATGTGTTTTTTGTCGCCGGTTTTCGCAGGGGATAGCATAAACAATGAGGTATCAACCACATTAGGAACAACCGCATAATTACCTCTGACCGATAAGTTTTCCATAGCCTTTGCCAAATGGGCTGTTACAGGCATCAGCATAGCCGATCTTTTAGCAAAATACCTGTATAAAAAAAGTTTTCTGCCGGGTTTGTTCGGATCCTGCGGAAGGTAAGCCGTCCAGTGTTCAGAGATCACATACGGTATTTTCTTGATCACATGAAACAAAAAAGCAATGAGGCCTACTGGCACAAGGACATTTGCATGAACAATATCCGGTTTTTCAGATTTTGCATACATCTTTTTATATCCAAAAAAATAAGCATGGACGTACCTGAAAAGTTTAAAAAGCGGCAGATTGATCTTTGGATACCTAAGATAAATAATATGGGAAGTTACATTATTCCGAAGCTCCTGCTGATATTCATATTTTTTTCCAAGCGACCTGTCCAGAGCGACATGCAGCACATCAACATGTGCATACAAGGCAGCAGCTTCGGCATGTTTCTGCACAAAATTACCTGCTGTTGGTCCTATCCTTGTAGGATACCAGCTTGAAATAAACAAGATGTTCAGGCGGCGAGATTCCATTGGGCAAAATTAACACCTTTTCTAAACAAAAAATAGTCAGGACAGATTTAAGGCACGATGTCCGTCTGAACTTACTTATATGCCTACAGAATAGCTGTTTCCGACTTACCGGCAATACAGATACCGAATCGGCATGGACTTAGAACGGATTTTCCTGATACATATTTTGCTGAAAAAATTTTTATTGCCACGATAAAAAATTTTATTAATTTTGTGCCATTAAACGGAGGATGTAGCTCAGCCGGTTAGAGCGTCAGATTGTGGTTCTGAATGTCGTGGGTTCGAATCCCATCTTCCTCCCCAAAAGCCCTGAAAAATCAGGGCTTTTTTTTATTGGACACTCCTTTTTTTTCCTTCGCTGCCTTCGAGAGCCTCAGGCAGCAGTTTGGGTTCTCTAACCGGTGGCTGAGGTTTTTGTCTCCTCGGTGGCTGAGGTTCTGTTTCCCCGGTGGCTGAGGTTCTGTTTCCCCGGTGGCTCAGCGCAGTCGAAGCCACCGTTTCCTTTGTTGCCTTCGAGAGCCTCAGTCAGCTTATTTACCTATTGTGTAACCTTTCCCACAAATGTCTCTGAAAACTTTGTATACGTGGTTTTCTCAAAGGCATTGTCCCCGAAAAAATGAAGTATTGGTTCTAAATCTTTTGCTGATTTGAACCCGACTATCGTGTTGAGAATTTCAAATTTTTCGTTCAGGATCACAAAAGAAGGATAAGACATGCGTCCCTGCAAAAGAGCTGTGGCAAGCTGATGGCTCGAACGCGGGGAGCCCGGGCTTGGATTTATATAAGTGCTGCCGTTAAATTCAACAGCATCTTTGCGCTCTGCATCTAATTTTACAGGATAATAATGCTCAGCCATATAACTTCTGATAATGCTGTCGGCAAAAGTGCCGGCATCCATTTTTTTGCACCAGCCACACCATTCCGTAAATACATCCACAAAGATCTTTTTGGGATTTTTCTTATTCAGTTCCAAAGCTTCTTCAAAAGAATACCATTTGAAAACTGCCGGCTTATTTTTATTTTTTTGTGCAAATGTAAAACTCATCAAAACAATGATGGCCAGGAATGTCAGGGATATTTTTTTCATGTTTATTTATTTTTTGAAGATTCAAATTATCAAATATCAAACCATAATTCTGAGTTTTGAGTTTTGAGTTCTGAGTTGTGAGTTATGAGTTTTGAGTTATGAGTTGTGAGTTATGAGTTGTGAGTTGTGAGTTATGAAATCTGAATTCTGAATTATTGCGCGCAAAGATAATACGAAATTTTCGGATAATTTTTATCCGTAATAAGCATCGACTTTTTTATATCACTGACACTTTCAAAAAGTCCATGAGTCATGCGATAATTGATCAGCGAAAGGGCAATGTTATAGCCGATGTATGGATGTTGCTTTAGTTGATCGAACGTAGCCGTATTAATGTTTATCTTATGAACTGCTTTTGTATTAACTTCAACAAAAGGGCTTACCTGGGCGTACCGGGCGCTGTCCATTTTTGGCACTTCAAGCAATTGCTCTTTTGCATTATAGCCGCCAAGAGCATTACGGTATTTAATAATCTGTATGGCAAAATAATTACCTATTCCCTTTATTTTTTTTAGTTCTTCCTCTGTGGCAGTATTTATTTCCACCATCAGCTTCTCCACATCTTTTGTTAATACGCTATCCCGCTTCTGAGGCACAGCCGGGGAAGCCTTGATTTCAATGAATGGTTCAAGCGTTTCGTATTCCTTTTCGGTGATACCGTATATCTTTTTCAGATCTTCCTTTTTAAAGAATTTTCCTCCTTTTGTACGGTACTTTGAAATTGTTACCGCCTGTTTCGGACTAAGGCCCATTTCGATGAATCCGTCGTAAGGCAATGTATTCGGGTCAAATACAAAAGGATTTAGTTTTTGTTCAACAGCCGAAGCATTGGCATCAAAAACATTGAACGGGTCTTTTTGTCTGAATGTTTTTGGCCTGTTAGTCACAAATTCCTGAGTCTTCAAAAATTCACTGACCTCCTTATCAAATTGTGTAACATCATATTTTTTTTGTGTTTTCAGGTATGGGAGAACAATATTGAGAATGATCAGCAGCAATATCAGTATGCACAGCACCAGCAATCCCCTGCGCTCGCTTTTGTTGAATGTAAAATAATCCTTAAGATATTTGATCAGTTTTCTGAGCATAGACCAAAAATAAGACAATTATTTCTAAATATGTAAAAAACAATCAAATCTTTTTGATATTTATTTATGCCTGCATGATTGATCTTGAGCATAGCATATTTTTGGTGTTTTTCCAAAATGCCTGGATTTAATTACAGCAACTATTTAATCCGGATTATTTCTTACCGATCCTCCCTGAACAAAAACTCAGGGTTTCGGGACTTGCTTATGTTTCATCTCGTAATTATAAATCCTCGCCGCATTTATAGAGTGGTTTCGGGAGCCGATATACAAAGGGATGGTACAACCTATCATCACTGCGCCACCGGCAGCATAATACCAGGGAAGTTCACCATCGGATATCCATTTAACACCGGAATAGCCAATCAGCACAGCGCCTACCAGGGTAAGTATCAATGCTGGGTTATTGTTGCGCTTCGCCTGCAAAAGTTCATCATTGGCATCGGCAAATGGGCTACACAGGTCTTCAAGTTTCATCAGCGAAAGATTTTTCCCCTGGTACCCGAGATCCGCACTCAACATCCTCTTTTCAATAGATATCGTGTCAAAAGTAAAATTTTGTGCCTGTATAAAACCCGGGCTAAATATCAAAAGTAAAAAAATGAGCTTGTTTTTCATGTCGGACGGCGTTAGTAAGAATTTAAACAAAATTAAAAATTTTATTTATCTGAACTCCTTCAACATCGTTTTATTGTAATAATAAAATTAATATTTGACTATTTTTGTTTCAAATAATTTGAGATGAACGGTGATCCGGAAGTATATGAAACCCTTAAGAAACTGAATATTCCTTTTGAATATATCGAACACCCTCCTGCTCCCACGATTGAAATAGCTAAACAATACTGGCACGGGCACGAAGCACAACACTGTAAAAATCTGTTTTTCCGCAATCATAAAGGCAACAGGCATTACCTGGTGATCTTTGATTGCGATCAAAACCTTGCCATCCATGATATTGAAAAGATGCTGAAACAAGGAAAGCTCACTTTTGCCTCAGAACAAAGGATGCAGCGTTATCTCGGCCTGAAACCCGGATCTGTTTCGGCATTCGGGCTTATTCATGATGCGGACAGGCATGTTTATGTCTTTATTGATACGAATTTGCAGAAAGCAAAAAAAATTAGTTTCCACCCCAACGACAATACGGCTTCACTGATCATCAGTTACCCGGACTTTCTGCGATACATGGAGTCTACCGGTAATGCTTATGAGTTTATCGTACTTTACTGAGAAAACGTTTATATCGCCTCCTGTCTGTTTCTGCTTTTAAGAAAAGTGTACAAAATCACTGATAGCAGAATAATGGCCGCGCCAATGTAAAATTCCGTGGTCATGTGTTCCGATTCGCCGAAAATAAAATACGCCGCAACGATGCCATAGACAGGCTCCAGGTTAATAGCCAGCACTACCTGATATGCCGAGAGTTTCTGCATGATCTTCACCGTGGCCGAAAAAGCAAAAGCCGTGCAGACAACGCCCAGAATTAAAAGAAAAATCAGATCATTCCATGTCGGCAAAGATACTATCGGCCAGGATCCTTTTGAAATGAACAGGAAAATTGTTATCACCAAAAACCCGCTCAACATCTCATAAAAAGTGGTAACGTCAGGTTCGTAGTGAAGGGCGATCTTCTTATTCAACACACTGAACAGGCTTGCCAGAAAAGCGCAAATGATGGTAAAAATGATCCCTTCTACGTACCTTGTTTCAAACCTGAAAATTATGTAAATGCCAAGGATGATGATCAGCCCGATGATGACTTCCAGCAATGAAACCTTTTTTCGGTTTATGAGCGGCTCGAGGAAGCTGGTAAACAAGGTGGTAACCGACAAGCATCCCAATGTAACTGACACATTAGAAACTTTTATCGCCTGAAAAAAACATATCCAGTGAGCAGCGATGATAAGGCCGATAACGGAAAGCTTCATCACACTTTTTAATGGCAGGTGCAATGGTTTTTTTATGATCCGAATAAAAAAAAGTAATGCCACCACCGCTATCAGCATCCGGAACCAAACCAGCTCAACAGCCGGTAACTGTATGAGCTTCCCCAATATGGCAGTAAAACCTAAAATGATAACTACTAAATGCAGTAAGAGATTATTTTTTATCAGGTCATTTTGCATCGTCCAAAAAAAGGTCATTATAAAAATGATTCTATAGCCAGCCGGTAGGAATCTATGCCAAATCCCGAAATCATTCCTTTGCATGCAGGAGCCAGTAATGATGTCCTGCGAAAATCTTCCCTTGCGAAAATATTGGAGATATGGACTTCAACAACAGGGGCAGCAACAGCTCTTATAGCATCAGCTATAGCAACTGAAGTATGCGTATAACCTCCGGCATTCAGTATTATTCCGTCGTAGGTAAAACCAACCTCCTGTATCTTGTTGATGATCTCGCCTTCGATGTTGCTTTGAAAATACCCGAGATCTACATTCTTATATTTTTTCACCAATTCGTCAAAAAAGGCTGTAAAATTCTTTTCGCCGTAAATTTTTTTTTCTCTTATTCCTATCAGGTTCAGATTCGGTCCGTTGATGATGATCAATTTCATTTTTTATTATTACTTACGTTTAACTGCCTTGCAAAATGGCTCCGCCGCAGTGGATAGCTAATGACCAATGACTAATGGCTATTGACTATTGACTATCGACTATCGACTATTGACTCCGCCGCGGCGGATGACTATTGACTATTGACAAATGGCTAATAATTTATGACTGTTGTTAATCACAAATTTACACTTTTATGAACGGAAAAAAACTTTTTGTCCAAATTATATTTACTTTTGCAAGTATAATTATTAGGGGTGCCTTAAAACACGGGCTGAGATCAAACCCTCTGAACCTGATCCGGGTAATGCCGGCGTAGGGAGTAAGAGTTAACTTAATGGATGGCTGTTGCCTCTAAGACCATCCGGGGTTTAACAAAAAAACAAAAATGATGAAAAAATTTCTTTTGAGTTTGGTGCTAACCGTACTTTTACCTTTTTGGGTATCGGCACAATTTACCATTTCCGGCACTATACATGAAAAAAATTCAGGACAGGCTTTAAGCGGAGCATCCATCGGGATAGTCGGGCAATACCTGGGAACGATAAGCAATTCGTCCGGAGAGTTTACACTGAAAAATCTAAAAAAAGGAACCTATACGCTTAAAGTTTCCTACATCGGATATGCTGATTTTACCACAAATATTGAACTGGATAACAACATCACCGTGAATATCGATCTTGAGAAAAGAACTGTGCTGCAGGACGAAGTAATCATCAATGCCACACGTGCCAGTGAAAATGAGCCATCCACTTATACTACTGTGGATAAAAAAGAGATCAGCGGTATCAATTTCGGACAGGATATTCCCTACCTGCTTAGCTCCACGCCCTCACTGGTCGTCTCGTCGGACGCAGGTAACGGCATAGGATATACCAGCCTGCGTATCCGGGGCAGCGACATTACCCGCATCAATGTTACGGTAAATGGCATTCCCCTGAACGACGCCGAATCACAAAGTGTCTTTTGGGTAAATATGCCTGATTTTGCTTCTTCTGTCGATAATGTCCAGATCCAGCGGGGTGTCGGGACTTCCACCAACGGTTCAGCCGCATTTGGCGCCAGCATCAACTTTCAGACGGTTAAACTCAATCCGTTGCCCTACGCAGAATACAACCTGGCATACGGTTCGTTCGACACCTGGAAAAACACGCTGATGGCTGGAACAGGACTAATAGCAGGGCACTGGGCTGTGGATGTCCGCCTGTCAAAACTTAATTCCAACGGATATATTGAAAGAGGAAAATCAGATTTAAAATCAATGTTCGTCAGTGGCGGGTACTATGGAGAAAAAACAATTATTAAACTGGTGGTATCTTCCGGTAAAGAAAAAACTTATCAGGCATGGCAGGGCGTTCCAAAAGATTCGCTAAAAACCCACCGCAGGTATAACCCCTTTACCTATGAAAACCAGACCGACAATTACCAGCAGGACCATTACCAGCTTTTCTTTTCACAGGAAGCCGGAAAACGTTTTCTGCTGAATGCGGCATTGCATTATACCTACGGGCGTGGCTACTATGAGGAATTTGAAGAAAATTCAGCTTTTGCATCTTATGGCTTGCCTGATGTTATCATCGGGAACGACACATTGACCGGGGCCGACCTGGTACGCCAGAAATGGCTCGACAACCATTTCTTCGGCGCTACTTTCTCCGCAACGTATGACAACCATAAAAATTTGAAAATAGTCCTTGGAGGAGCAGGCAACCAATACTCCGGCGATCATTTCGGCGATATTATCCGCTGCGGGTATCTGAACATTACCGACAATGCTTACCGCTGGCACGAAAACAACACAAAAAAATATGATTTCAATATTTATGCAAAGGTCAACCTTAGCCTTGGAAAGAAAGTCTTTACCTATGCCGACCTTCAATACCGCACAGTAAAATTTGCACTTGACGGCATCGACTCTAAGTTACGGGATATCAGCCAAACTCATATTTTTAATTTCTTCAACCCGAAAGTGGGTGTAACTTATAACATCAGCAACAAACACAGCGCATACCTGGCACTGGCATTTTCGAACCGGGAGCCCAACGGCAACAATTTTGCAGATGCCAACCCTGCCCGCCCTGCACCGGTTCACGAAAGCATGTTCAATACAGAACTTGGTTATACCTTCGCCAGCAAATACGTTACCACCAGCATTAACGGGTATTACATGTATTATTTAAACCAATTGGTGCTGACCGGTGAGATCAATGATGTGGGTTATCCCATCATGTCGAATGTTCCGCGTAGTTACCGTGCAGGTGTTGAAATAAGTGCGGCCGCACGTTTGCTCAAACGTTTCAAATGGGAAATAAACGCCTGTTTCAGCCAAAATAAGATCATTGATTTCACAGAATATGTCGACGACTGGGACAACGGCGGGCAGATACAGAATCATCTTGGCGCCACAAATATTGCGTTTTCTCCGGCCATAACGGCAGCCAATAATTTCACTTTTAATTTCAAAGAAAACTTCAATATTTCACTTGTCAGCAAATACATCAGCAGGCAATACATCGACAACACCTCAGACAGGGAACGCTCGCTGAATCCTTACTGTGTGTCAGATTTCGTGATGGACTATTCGTTCAAATTGAGCATCATTAAAGAGATTCGTGTTTCGCTGATGTTAAACAACATTTTCAACAAAAAGTATGAGAATAATGCATGGGTCTACAGGTATTTTTACAACGGAACATATAATAACCTGGACGGCTACTTCCCTCAGGCAGGGATCAATTTTATGGTTGGGCTGAAAGTAAGGTTATAAGATAATTTCTATTGATTTTATACTTTTGCAGCCACCGTTCATGAAAAAATTGTAGGTTTGTTTACCCAAACAATTATCTATGAAAACATTTTTTGTTAAGACCATGAAAGTTGGAATTTTCAGCTTTTTATTGTCGTGCTGCCTCATCGGAAGCGCACAAAACATACCGGCATTTATCAGCGACAGCCTCGACAGCTATATCGACAAAGCGCTGAAAACATGGGAAATACCCGGCGTTGCCGTGTGTATCGTCAAAGATGGTAAAGTAGTCGTAAGCAAGGGTTTCGGTGTTTGCGAATCAGGAAAAAAAGAGAAAGTGGACGAAAACACCTTATTTATGATAGGCTCCAACACCAAGGCATTTACGGGAACTGCTTTAGCATGGATGGCTGCAGAAATGAAATGCTACCTCAACGACAAAGTGAAAACATGGGTACCGGAATTCATCACAAAAGACCCGTGGATCGCAGAAAATGCAACCCTTACGGATATCGTGTGCCACCGCATGGGCACGGCAACCTTTCAGGGTGATTTTACTTTTTTTGATTCAGACCTCAGCAGCACGGAAATCATCGCTAAATATGGGAAACTCGAGCCTGTTAACAGTTTTCGTACGAAGTGGGGTTATTGCAACACAGGTTTTTTACTGGCAGGCACGGCACTTTCCAAAATAAGCGGAATGAGCTGGGAGCAATTTATCCGTACAAAAATCTTTGAACCTTTGGAAATGAAAAGAAGCCTCGCGCTGATCTCAGAAATAAACACGGTGAAAAACAAAGCGGCTGCACATACCATAGCAGACGGGAAGTTAACAGTAATTCCTTATGGCCATTTCGATGCACTGGCACCCGCAGCCAGCATCTGCTCATCGGTGGAAGATATGAGCCATTGGTTGCTTGCGCTGCTCGACAGCGGAAAATACAACAATAAAAGCGTGATCCCTTATGCGGCTATTCTCGAAACAAGAGAGCCGGAGTCGATCATTGGCAATGCTCGTCATACTTATAATAAATCAAATTATTCACTTTATGGGATGGGATGGGAATTGCAGGATTATGAAAGTCACGGACTGGTCATGCATACCGGCGGTGTCGACGGGTTTGTAACATCCGTAACGCTGGTCCCTGACGAAAACCTTGGTATCGTTGTACTCACCAATACCGACCAGAATTATTTTTACGAAGCGCTGAAATGGGAAATCCTTGATGCTTATTTAGATTTGCCATACCGAAACTATAGCAAAATATATAATACTTATTTTAAACGCAGGGCAGCGCGTGATATGAAAGAAATTCAAAGCTGGCGCGATTCCGTGGCACTGAAACCCGCTTTGCCCCTGCCCGTCTCCGCTTTCAAAGGTATTTACGAAAACGAGGTGTATGGCACTATCACCGTAAGCACAGATGGTAATGCTTTAAAAATGGAGTTTGAACATCATAAAGACCTTTCGGCAAAACTGGAATATATCGGGAATAACAGATTTCTATGCACCTACAGCCAGCCCTTGTTTGGCATTAAAGTATTCCCGTTCGTTATTGATCAGGGTAAAGTAAGGTCATTCACACTGAGTGTGGCCGACTTCCTGGAATATACAACCTACAGTTTCACCAAGAAGAAATAAAAAATCTATAAGACACAAGAAACCCAATAATAATGAATTGGTTTACCGATCTGCTATTTAATGATTCCATCGCACATACAATCCTTGTTTACAGCCTGGTGATCGCCACCGGTGTTTTGTTGGGAAAAATCAAAATCCGGGGCATCTCACTCGGTATTGCTTTTGTCTTATTTATGGGAATTCTGGCGGGACATCTCGGCTTCAGGGTAAACCATGAGGCAGCGGAATTTATTAAAGATTTCGGGCTGGTCTTGTTTGTATTTTTCGTTGGACTGCAACTGGGTCCCGGTTTTTTTTCATCACTTAAAAAGGACGGATTGACGTTGAATCTTCTGGCTATTGGTATAGTTATTTTAGGGGCTTTAACCGCCATCGTGCTTCATTTCATCACAGGGGTCTCCATGCCCGTGATGACAGGCATCATGTCGGGCGCTGTAACCAATACCCCGGGACTTGGAGCGGCGCAGCAGGCTTTAAAACAAGCTGCGGGCGATGCGGCGCCTGACCTCGGGCTTGGCTATGCCGTGGCATACCCTTTTGGCGTTTTAGGTATTATCTTTACGATGATCATCATCCGCAGAGTTTCTAAAACAGATATCAAACGGGAGCAACAAGACTATGAACAAAGGCAAAACCCCCTGCAGGCAAAACCTGAAAAGGTAAGCATCCTCATAAAAAACCCTGAAATTTCCGGTAAAAAAATCAGCGAAATAGCGCACCATTTTAAAAATGACGCGGTAATTTCAAGAATATGGCATCAGGGTATTGAATCTATTGCCAATTCTGAAACACAAGTTGAAAACAACGATATCGTATTGCTCGTAGCTGAAAAAGGTGATATTCCAGCGCTTATCAAACTGCTCGGCGAAGCCAGCGATTTTGATCTGGCTGCATTACCCGGAAAACTGACCTCCCGGCAGGTTTTTGTAACCAACCACCATGTGATTGGCAAAAAATTGATTTCCTTAAAAATCCGTTCCCGTTTTGATGTAAACATCACGAGATTATATCGTTCGGGCATCGAGCTGATAGCTCATCCCGACCTTGACCTAAAATTCGGTGATAAGCTGACGGTCGTTGGCGATGAAAAATCCATTGAAAATGTTTCACAATTGTTGGGCAACTCATTGAAACGCCTGAATGAGCCCAGCCTTTTCACCATTTTTTCGGGGATATTACTTGGAATTCTTTTGGGAAGCATTCCGCTGGCCATTCCCGGAATCCCCACGCCGGTAAAACTTGGAATGGCAGGAGGCCCCTTGATCATAGCCATATTGATAAGCCGCTACGGACATAGATTCTCATTAAATGCATACACCACACCCAGTGCAAATATTATCCTTCGCGAAACAGGGATCGTACTTTTTCTGGCAAGTGTCGGGTTAAAAGCAGGCGAAAGCTTTGTATCAACGCTGCTTTCAGGAGACGGGTTCCTTTGGATGGGCTATGGGGCATTAATTACAACCATTCCTATCCTGATTATCGGAATCATTGCAAAATTTATTTTAAAAAGAAATTTCTTTGAATTATGCGGCCTACTCTCCGGAAGCATGACAGATCCGCCGGCATTGGCTTTTGCGAATACCATAGCACAGTCGGAAGCTCCGTCAGTGGCTTATGCCAGTGTGTATCCGCTGGTCATGTTTCTCAGAATCGTCATTGCCCAGTTGCTGATTTTGTTTTTTGTATGACAGCATTATTCCGAAAAAAATCCCTACCTTTGCAAAAAATTTGCTCCTTTTCTCGTAAAGCACTGTCTATGTAGGAATTAAGCCAATTTTTCTTATTTTATACATTTTTGACTTCAGTCTTCTGACTTCTGACTTCTGATTTCTGACTTCAAAAACCAACTTTATTTATTATTAAACTGATACTTTTTATGTCTTTAACAAAACTCAGAAACATCGGCATTGCCGCACATATTGATGCCGGTAAGACAACCGTAACGGAACGCATACTTTTTTATACCGGGGTAACCCGCAAACCCGGCGAAGTCCATAACGGCGAAGCCACCATGGATTTTATGAAACAGGAGCAGGAACGAGGTATCACCATTGCCTCTGCAGCGATATCGTGTTACTGGAAAGACTCTCAGATTAACATTATTGACACTCCCGGACACGTTGATTTTACCGTGGAAGTTGAACGCTCCCTGCGCGTGATCGACGGAATGATCGCCGTATTTTGTGCGGTCGGTGGTGTGGAACCTCAAACGGAAACCGTATGGAATCAGGCAAACCGCTACAAGGTCCCGCGTATCGGGTTTATCAATAAAATGGACCGCACAGGAGCAGATTTCAATGATGTGGTATCTATGATGAACAAATACCTTGATGCCAAAGCACTACCATTTCAGTTGCCTATGGGTTCCGAAGAAAATTTTGAGGGGATCATTGACATCATCGAACGAAAAGCCTATGAATTCAATGAATTTGGACAAAAAGAAATTGATATTCCCGATGAATTCAGGCAGAAAACCGAAGAACTGCGCATGTTGCTTGTTGAGAAACTCGGTGATTACGATGAGGATATCAGGAACCTGTATTTTGAGGAACAAGATATTCCCGCCGGCCTTTTGAAAAAAGCTGCCCGTGAAGCCACGCTGAAACTGCTGATCACGCCTGTTTTTTGTGGTGCCGCGTATAAAAACAAAGGAATACAACTCCTGCTGGATGCCGTGGTTGATTACCTTCCCTCGCCGATTGATGTCGGCGCTGTGGTTGGCCTTGATGTGGATGACCCCGAAAAAACCAAAAGCAGAAACCCTTCACCCAAAGAACCTTTTGCAGCGCTGGCTTTTAAACTCATCCATGATCCGTTTGTCGGGCAACAGACCTTTATCCGTATCTATTCCGGCAGGCTTACCAGCGGCATGCAACTGCTTAATTCCACCAAAGGAAAATATGAGCGTGCCGGCCGCATATTGAAGATCAGGGCAAAAGACCGCGAAGAAATGACCGAAGCCGGGCCGGGCGACATAGTAGCCCTCATCGGGATGAAACTCACCAAAACCGGCGATACCCTGTGCGACGGCGATCATCCCCTGCACCTTGAATCTATTCATATTCCGCCTACCGTTATTGAACTGAAGATCAACCCTTCCAAACGAGGCGACCAGGAACGCATGATCGAATCCTTGCAGAAACTTGCTAACGAAGATCCTTCATTTAATATGCGCTACGACGATGAAACCAGCGAAACTATTGTTTCCGGGATGGGTGAGCTGCATCTCGAAATCATCATCGACCGCCTTCGCCGTGAGTTCAACGTTGAAGTGGAAGTAGGTCAGCCATCGGTAGCATTCCGTGAAGCCATTATGCTGGAATCGGAATTCGATTATAAACATGCCAAGCAAAGCGGTGGCAGGGGACAATTTGCACGTACCTTACTTCGCGTGGAACCCAACGAAGGCAAAGGCTACGAGTTTGTTGATAAGATCAAGGGCGGCGCTATCCCTGCAGAATATATCCCTTCCGTCAACAAAGGCATACAGAAAACGATGAGCAGCGGGATCATTGCCGGGTTCCCGGTGGTGGATGTTAAGGTAACCTTACTTGATGGAGCTTTCCACCCGGTGGATTCATCGGATATGGCTTTTCAGACCTGTGCTTCCATCTGTTTTAAAAATGCTTTTTTGAAAGCCAACCCCGTCCTCCTCGAACCTATGATGAAAGTGGAAGTCAACACCCCTGATGAATACATCGGAGAAATCGTGGGCAACCTCAATCGCCGCCGTGGCCGCATCGAAGCCATGCGCCGCTATCGTAAAGGCTCACAAAAAGTTAATGCCTTTGTTCCGCTGATGGAGATGTTTGGCTACGCCACGCAATTAAGAAATATGTC
>DAOQAF010000041.1:0-30461 GCA_035353775.1 Bacteroidales bacterium
AGTTTGATCCCCGCTGGCCACGGTTCCGTAATTCATGGCATTGAGCACTGTTACCTTGCGGCAACCACTTGCCCACGTTGCCGTGCCGCATGTCGGAGATCCTCCAGGCGTTACAAAACATGCATAAGTGGTGGAGGCTGTTATCCCGCTTGCAGGAGTGTAAGTTGCCGTATTCGCACCGTTTGTTGAACCTAACGATGTCCATCCTGAAGTGCTTGAACCTGATGGACAAGTAACGATGCCTGCCTGTGAGTACCATTGATAAGTAAAGGACGTTGAGCCGGTGGCGCCACTAACACTCATACTTGAAGGCGTGGCTCCGTTGCAAATAGTTTGATCCCCGCTGGCCACGGTTCCGTAATTCATGGCATTGAGCACTGTTACCGTTGCACTCACACATGAGGTATTGTTGCACGCCCCTTCTGAACGCAGGTAATAAGTGGTTGAAGATCCCGGTGATACTGTGATACTTGGTCCGCTACCAGCTAATGTCCCGCCACAGCTAGCGGTGTACCAATTCAATACTCCGTTATAAATTTTAAATTCCTTGATGACAACATTGCTTCCATTACCAAAATTCAAAGTAGCACCTCCGGCTGTTTTAGGATTAGAAACAGCAATATTTTGTTTAAGGGTGCCATCAACATAAATCTTGAAAGTTGCACCATCTTTAATACCAACCACATGATACCATTGATTAAGGACTGGCATTGACTCATCTATGCCTGAATTACTTGGATTATATCTCCAATGTAAGCCTGGCTGTAACTGACTGGTCCAGATACCGGGGGAACGATCATCTCCCGATGGCGTATAACCAAAAATTTTGTTCCATGTTGTTGGTGTGGCAAGGTATTGAACATCAAAAGAAATGGTATGTTTATCAGTATTTAAAACTGTAGTCATCGGAGATGTAAATGTATTGCCATTTAAAGTTAAACCGCCATTAGCGAAATAGCCTGTGCCTGACAAATTAAGGTTGTTGCCCGATGCATCGTTCAAATTGCTTGAGAACGGATAATAAGCCACCATCCCGCCGATGGCATCAAGCACCTGAGAACCACCACTACAAATTGTAGCAGACGCCGGCGAGATGCTTGTGGGTGCAACAGAATTTGGATTCAAACTTAACATGGCGGCAGTGCCGGCTA
This sequence comes from Bacteroidales bacterium, assembly GCA_035353775.1. Taxonomy (GTDB): domain Bacteria; phylum Bacteroidota; class Bacteroidia; order Bacteroidales; family CAIWKO01; genus CAIWKO01. Next base: position 1,152 of record DAOQAF010000041.1, read on the forward strand.
CTGGTGATGAACACCCGCTAATACTGGTGGTGGCCACTAACCTGTAGTAATAAACCCCGGCAGACGTAATACTTGATACACCCATTGAGGTTGTATTTACATTGCTATAGGAAGCACCCGTTGGCGTGCCGTTAGCCACATTGTTCCATGTTGAATTATTAGGAGAATACTCCCATTGATAACTCAAGCCCGTACCGCCGGAGACTGAAGCACTTAGTGTACTGCTACCGCCGACACAAATATTTGCATTAGAAGCTGAAGCAGCTCCTACCGAAGGATCAGGGACTACATTGACCGTAGTACTTGCACATGCTGTTGCCCCGCATCCTCCCTCAGCACGAACATAATATGTGGTAGTTGCTGATGGTGACAGAATCGCTGTATTAGTACCCCCTTCATAAGTACCTCCGCAACTTCCGGAATACCAAGCCCAAACTGCATTAGTTCCCAGGGTACCTCCAACCTGTGACATTGTTGTTGTACCACCAACGCAAATGGTTTGGCCCTGACCAGGAACAGGAAAAGATATCGATGTTGGCGCCACAGAAACCGCACCCCATTGCCACGTAATCGTTGAATTTCCCGTAATGGTAAATGTGCAAGTACTGCCCGTTCCGCTTGCCGGAACACTACCGGTTCCTGTCCAGCCCGTGCAGCAATACCCGGAATACGTTCCAGCCGAAACAGTAACAGAAGTACCACTATAATAATAATAGGTTCCATTTGCATGAGAAGCTCCCGACTGGGCTCCGGCAACTGTCAAAGGAAAGGAGTTAGGCCACGTAATATAGTTGTATGTACAGCCCTCGAATTCACCATCATATTGTTCACCCCATAAGGTTCCACTTCCTCCAGTAACGGCAATCACTCCTGCACCCGATGCCGAAGTTACCCTTGCGATATTCGTCCCCGAACCATTAAAGTTCATACTACTACCGGAAATTGCAGTCGTATTATTAAAGTATAATCCCTGTGAGCCGCTCCAATTATTGAAAGTACATCCATCAAAATCGGAAGAAGCGTTGTTGAAAGGACTTGCCGCTGCGGACAAATCAATACTTGTCATATACTCAAACGTGGAGTTGGCAGCTTGAATTTTACCACTGCCCCCAACACTAAAATTATAATTATTTCCGGCTCCTCCCCTTGTAACAGACCCACCGGTCGTTATAAAAGTACCGTTAGCCAAACAATTTCCTGCGATTCCTGAAGCGCCTGTCCCAAGTTTAAGCGTATTGGCCTGCTTATTATAAATTGCTCCAGAACTTATATTAAGCCCGCCGGTTCCCAAAGCTGCTACGATACCTGCCGCTTGGGTCCTGGTTCCTGATGTGACATTTACATTATAAAAATCAGTATTTCCGGTTATGCTCCCGGTACCGTTGAAGGTAACAGTATATGATCCGTGTGTATAAGTGCTGTTATTAGTCCAGTTTCCAGCGACACTAATATCCCTGTTTTGGGTGATAGACCTATTCAACAAGACATTCCAGAAATACACGGAGGAATTGGTAGTAAAGTTTGGCGTATACCCATTACCACTGTCATACCATTCCGTGGTGCCTCCGGTCACATTCCATGTGGAGACCGCATTATAAGAAGTTAAAAAATCGCCGCCTACCCTCAATAGACCGCCACTCATAGTCATTTTTATTCCGGTATTAGCTGCATAAAACTCTTTAGCCACTTCAAGCGTTCCGCCTGAGATGTTAATATTACCATTGTCAATAAAAAAGCAATGGCCAATGTGGAAAGTTCCAGACGAAACATTAACAGTACCACCACCATTTACGTCTGCCCTGTGATAATCAGATGCAGTAACCGTTCCACCCCCGTCCACAGTTAGTATAGCATTAGCCCCTGTAACCAAAGACCAGGCAATGCCATTAGGACAGGTAATACTTGTTGTCATTCCACCGTCCTTATATGTTCCGGCAGTAACACGTAAATAGGTGGTACTCACATTGATTGATGGAATAACAGTATATGCTGATGAATTTTTACTTACAAACAGTTCGTAAAATGTTGTTAAAGCAGAGCCACCAATCGTTGAATTTGAACTTCCATTGAAAGTAATCCTACCTGTTCCGGGCGTAAAAGTGCCGTTATTGGTCCAGTTGCCACTTACGTTCAAGGTGTTTGAGCCGGAAATCGTAAGTGATGCTCCACTGTTGATGGTAATATTGTTACAGACAGCTGCTCCGGCAATAATTGGACTATATGGTGTACCTGATGGGATAGTAACATTAATAGCCGCAGTCGGCACAGTACAGGCCCCCCAGTTTTTCACATCAAACCAGTCTGTAGAAACTTTGCCTTCCCAAGTGCCTAAAGCAGATGTACCAACAATCGTAACGGTAGCACTTCCCTCTGCTCCCCATGTTCCGCAAGCGCTTCTAGCCCTAAAATAATAGGTGCCAGATGAAGATACACTTACTGACGTTGTTGGATTAGAGGTTGACATTCCACCACTTGTTGTTCCCTGATAGTATATAGTTCCATTTGCGCCTCCACTGGCATTGAGGGTTGTACTATTACAATATGTCCCAGACGTGGCTACTGAAACTGCACCAGGGGTGACGCAGACGCATCCAATTGTAAAGTTGAAGCCCGAGGGTGTTACTGAAACATCCGATGTGAACTTCACTGTTAATGCAACCCCTGGCCCGGAAGAAGTGATCGTTGGAATCGAGCCTGTGCCCTGATATGTTCCTAAAAGTGTACCTCCGATTCCGGCACCATCATATATAGAAATAGGATCGCAACAGGATTCAGTGACGTATGAACCCGTAAGTTGCACTTGATTTCCGGAACCTGATGGATAGATTATCATGTAGCCATTTGCGTAATTATAATAATTATTAGCGGAACCACCGGGATCGTATAAATTTCCACTACAGGTGGTAATGCTGCCGGACCCGTTATGAGGGACCACATATTCGCTACAAGCTGATGTACTGAAATTACCACTTTGAGCCGTTCCGGAAGAGCCACAAGTGTTGCTTGCATATACGGTAAAATAATAAGTAATCCCGCAAAGCAAACCGGTGACACCCACTGACGTACCTGTCGTACTGCTGCCTGTTATATAGGCATTGCCACTACCAACTGCATATACACTCCAGTAATAAGTAGGCGACGGAGAACCACCATTAGCTGCCCATGAGATGGTAGCGGTGGTAGTTCCGGTTCCTGACCCAGAGGGACTGGTTGGTGTGCCGGGGGCGGTGCTGACACTAACAGTGTTTGAGGCACAACCTGTGGTGTTGCAGGTTCCTGATGCCCGAACATAATAAGTGGTATTTGAAGCCGGATTCACACTTATGCTAGTGCCAGTACCTACAGATGTGGTTCCGCATCCTCCAGTAAACCATTGCCAGACCGCACCTGTACCTAAACTACCACCGGAAACAGTTAATGTTTTGCTTGTTCCGACACATGTACCGTTACTAGCTATTGAAATACCTGTCGGAGCGACAGATGCTGTGGCAACACTTACTGTGGCTGAAGCACAAGCTGTGGTATTACAGGTTCCCGATGCGAGTACATAATAAGTTGTATTTGATGACGGATTCACAGAAATACTCGAGCCGGAACCGAGATATGTTGTCCCGCATCCGCCAGTATACCATTGCCATGATGCACCTGTACCTAAACTACCACCGGAAACAGTTAATGTTTTAGTTGCTCCGACACATGTGCCATTACTAGCTATTGAAATACCTGTAGGTGCTACTGAATTGGAATTTACCGTAATCGTAGCGCTCCCGCAACTTGCTGACCAACCGCTGCAACTATAACCTCTTGCATAATAAGTGGTGGTAGAAGATGGATAAAAGGTTACGCTGGACCCTGTTGTTCCTGTAAATCCCGAAGGACAGCTTCCCGCTTGCCAATAGATAGTTGTGGCATCTGTACAGGAAGCATAAAGAGTCAGGCTGCTTCCATTACAGATAGTTCCACCACCCCATACAGAGGTTGCTCCCGGATCGCTGCATGCCAATACTTCCTGATTCGAGGGCACACCTTCCGGCGGGCTTACAGCCCAGCCAAGTCCGGCAGAATTTATATTAATTTCAGTTGCAGCTAAGTCTCTATTATTAACTGTTGGCGTTGATGAAGGCTCTTTTACATCTTCAACAGGTATAAGATCAACAGCGGTTGTGTCTGTTTCTGTTCCGGCACCGGCTGCATCAGGGCCAACTTCTGAAGATGATGGCGCTGTTTCAGAAAAATCTTCATTACAAGCAAGATCAGCAGAGGATGCATCTGCTACAGAACCAGCCAGGCCCGCGTTATCGCCGGCAGACGAAAGCAGCACATCAGATCCGGCCATTCCTGCCATATCAACGGTTGCTGTTTTCGCCTTCTCTGTTACAATGTAAGCTCTATTCTCATGCCCGGGACTTGTAATTGCGGCCCAATTCAGCGTATAATCAGCCTGAATGCAACTGATTTCTCCGTACTTGGCGACTAACGGCCAGATACCTTCATTACCTGCGAATTCCGGGCTAAGATATGCCGGAGTTCCAGAAGCCGTGTAAAAACCTGCCGCTGAGGAATAATGAAATGTACCTGCAAGCAGGACCGAAATTACCAGAACCTGAAACATCCTTAAAACACTTTGTGCTTTTGCAGGAGAGAGGCAATATTTCTTCATATAAATTAAATTTTAACTATTATTACGACCAATGAGGCCAAAAACAAGGGAAAACGCAACTAATGTAAAAATAGCCGCAAAAAAATTATTCGTCTTTTTTCTTAAAAACATAAGATTTGAAAAGAGAAGAACTGTTTTCATATTTTGAAGATTTTTCTTCATAATTTCATATTTATATTATTTTCGTTTTATAAAATACAACAATCAATCAGGTGCCTGATTGCTGATATTATCATTTTCCTCTTTCTTACACATCGACTTATCGTCTATATCTATTTCAACTTATTTTAATGAGCGTATAATCCTGATTGTTTATCTATTAGCATATTTTGACATATCTTAATTATCTATAATTTAATAAAAAATACACCAATATATTAAAATGCGGTACAAATATACAATTTTTTCGCACATAAATCCAGGAAAAAGTAACATTTTTACTAATTACTGTTAATTCTTCTTAACATTTTTTTGGTTAATTGGCTATAAGGCATACTAATATGGATTTATATTATCGAAAGTTAATATGTAATTGTTTGAAATACCTGAGAAATATGTCGCGCATGACCAAGGAGTAAATTCGAATATCCAAGAAATAAGGATTGGTTTTTTGTTTTGAGGAAGACTTGGGAGATTTGGAGATTGGGAGATTGGAGACTTGGAGATTGGAGATTAGAAATTGGCACTTCGGCTCAGTGGCCAATAAGGAGAATGAAGTTACTGAGATAATAGATTCTGTGTCTTGTGAGTTTTTATGCAGGCTTTTTAGCTGTCAGCATATTTTATGATATATTTGCAGTTGATTATTTCTCCGGGGATGCAAGAATTAATAAATATGCTTGGTGTTGCAGTACCTGAGGCATCATGACGGATGAGTAAAAAATACCATACTGTTAACTTGAAGAAAGAACCATTGAAAAGGGGGCCGAAAAACAAAGAAGATCGCAGACAAAATCAGCAACAGGAAAAACTGCCTGAAGAAAAAAAATATGCTACATGGTTTGGATTGGCGGTCATCATCTTGCTGGGGATTATCATTTATTCAAACTCCTTTAACTGTTCATTTCAGCTTGATGATTTTACCAGCATCGTCAATAATGACCGGGTATGGTGGTTGAATAACACGGGATACTGGTGGTGGTGGAAATTGACCAGCCGCCCTGTCAGCACATTTACGTTTGCACTTAATTATCATTTCCACCAGCTTGATGTGACCTACTACCATATCGTCAACCTGTTTGTCCATCTCCTCAATGCCTGTTTAGTCTACTGGCTCACCTTGCTGATCTTTTCTACTCATGCGTTGAAAGATTACCCGGTCAGCCAGCATAAAAAAGTTTTAGCTTTTTTTACGGCGGTACTTTTTGTGTCGCACCCCCTGGCGACTCAATCGGTAACCTATATTGTACAGCGGCAAAACTCTTTGGCGGCTATGTTTTATCTGCTTTCACTGGTGTTGTATCTGAAAGCCCGTTTACGGGACAAGTATGCAGGTGCCCATAAACAAAAAATCCTGTTGTTTGGCGGATCGTTTATCTCTGCATTTTTGGCTGTTTTTTCAAAAGAAAATGCATTCACGCTTCCATTTGCCATCGTGATTTTTGAAATCTTCTTTTTGCAGACAAAAAAGATCTCTATAAATATCAGAAATTATCGTTTCATCCTGTTTGTTGCAGCATTTCTGAGTTTCATTATTATAATATTTTTAAAAATTCCATTACATATTTTCGAGCCGATTCCTCCCTCCCAGGGCAACGCACAAACCGTGACATCGCTTAATTATTTTTTCACACAATTCAGTGTTATAACAAAGTATATACAGCTCTTAATTCTTCCGATAAACCAAAATATAGATTATAATTTCCCACTATCAAATAATTTTTTCGAACTCAGGACAATTCTATGCTTCCTGTTACTTTTATCACTGGCCATCCTCGCCATATTCCTCTTTAAAAAGCATCGAATCTTTTCTTTTGGCATTTTCTGGTTTTTTCTCACCTTAACAATCGAATCCAGCATCATTCCGATCAATGATGTAATTTTTGAGCACCGGACTTATCTGCCGTCATTTGGCTTTTTCCTGATCCTTAGTACAGGCATTTACTCGTTGCTCCGGAATAAATATAAGTACCTTGCAATTTCTTTATTGGTGGTCATCATAGGCACAAATTCATTTCTAACCTATGAAAGGAATAAAGTCTGGAAAAGTGAGCTTACACTTTGGAATGATGCTGTAATAAAGTCTCCGGGTAAAGCCAGGCCTTTGAACAACCGGGGCTTTAAATACCTGAATCTGGAACTATGGGACAAGGCAATAGTTGATTTCTCAAAAGCTATTGAGATAAATCCCAAATGGGCTATTCCCTTTTACAACCGGGGTGTTGCCTATGAGGAAATTGGACTACAGGATAAGGCAATAGCTGATTACACCTCTGCAATCGGGATTTATCCGAAATATATAGATGCATACTATAACCGTGGTGTTACCTACGGAAAAATCGAACATTGGGATAAAGCAATCGCTGATTATTCCAGGGTAATCGCAATTAACCCGGAATATGCCAAAGCATATAACAACCGTGGCATTGCTTACGATAAACTTGAGATGTGGGACAAATCAATAGCAGACTACTCCAGGTTGATAGAACTGGAAAGCTGGAACCCCCGGTCATATTCCAACCGCGGCAGCGTTTACCTAGCCACCAGACAATGGGACAAAGCATTAGCTGATTTTTCAAAGGCAATAGCGGTTGATCCGAAATATATTAAGGCATATAACAACCGAGGCGTTGTCTATGGAAACCTTGGTGAATGGGATAAGGCAATAGCTGATTTTTCAAAAGCGCTCGAAATTGACCCGAATTGTACAGATGCATATAACAACCGTAACATTGCTTACCGGAATTTGAACGGCAAATAAAGGCTACGGGTTACCAATATCAATTTGCGCAACTTCATGTCATTATTGGCATAAGGCAAAATCAACCCGTAACTTAATTCAAAAAAGCCGCTTAGTCTTTAACCCAAACCTCACATCTGCGGTTCTTTGCGGCAGCTTCGGTGTCTGCATCGGATTTTTCGGGATACAGGAGGTCAGATTCACCTAAGGAAAAGGTTTTTATCTTTTCGGGAGGAATGCCCTGGCGGACAAAATAATCTTTTATTTTCCCTGCACGCCGGGCGCTTAAATTAAGGTTGTATTCCTCTGAATCCCTCGAGTCGGTATGGCCATATATTTCGAGTTTTAATGAAGGATTGTTTTTCAAAGAATCAACTATCCTGTTAAGAGGCTCTATGTAATGGCTCTGAATGCGATAATCATTATCATCGTAATTTACCATCAGAGAATAATCTCTGAATATTATAACCGGTTCAGCGACTGTATCGGGAGGCAAAGAAGGAACCGCCGTATCAGCAATTACTATGGTGGCGCAATAAATATCCCCGTCCCTTACAAACCAGGCTTCATCGCCTGATGCAGAAACGACCATTCCATAATCATCCTGTGCAGAATTATAGTCAGGGCCGATATTAATGACTTCGCCAAAAGTCCCGTTTGCATTTATAGAAGTTTTATAAATATCCAATCCGCCCAGGCCCTTATATCCATCCGAAGCAAAGAACAAGGTCTTACCATCATCTGTAATGAAAACCGAGCGTTCATCTTTGTCGGTACTTAGCGGCAACTTTTCAGGGTATGTCCAGCCGTCATTCGCCTTTTTACTTATATAAAGATCCAGGTTGCCGTCATAATCCAGGCCCCATGCAAAAATAAACATAGTGCCGTCGGGCGAAAGGCACATACCGTCGGTTGCCGTTCTTTTGTTTTTATTCATTTGCTTTATAAAGAACTTATTGATGCCCCCTCCCAGCCCCGTTGGACCAGACAAGTCTGTCCCCCTGAATTCGGCAGCATAATAAGGGCCTCCCTTATATTCCCAACCATTTGACCAGCTCTGATAAATGATCATTTTCTCATTGGAATAAAAGCAGGGTTCGTCCTGTGCTTCACCATCATTAACTGATCCGGGCATACATACGGCCTTACTCCAGCCCTTGTCCTTTTTTGTGCTGAGGTATATATCCCCGTCGGACCTGCAATTGCCTTTATAAGTCCTGCCATAGCGTGACCAGGGCATGCCTCCGCGATCGCTTCTGAAAAGCAAATATTTTCCGTCGGGTGAAACAGACAGGTTTGTTTCCTGGTATTCGGAATTGAGACTATCGGCCTTAATTATACTGAGATTGCCCCTTTTCTCAAGGATCTCCTGTGCCTGAGAAAAAAAACCACACAACACGACAAGGGCAAATATCCCTGCAATTCTTTTCATGCTTTTTCAATAATAAAACGAAGGCGTGTTAATTCTTTACGATCTTATCCGTATACTCATGTGTCTTGCCGTTGGCATCCGTGCCGCTGATCCTGAAATAATAGACCCCCTGGTTCAATGCAGCACCGTTCCATTTTACCACATGAACACCTATATCAGAAGGGCATTTGCTGATATGATCCACGTCTTTGCCTTCCGAAGTGAACAGGTCGATATTAATTTCTTTCATATCGCTGCCCAGCTCATAGTAGAAACCGACCTCCTGCGTAAACGGGTTGGGACTTGAGTATACATTATCGATCCAGGCGCCTTCGAGTATTTTTATTCTGATCGTTTTTCTGTTGTTATTTGTACACACTTCAAATGTATCCAGAGACTCTATTTTTGAAAATATGAAGAGCGTATAGGCATCTCCCGGAACAGTATAAGGCAACGAATAGCTTACGGCCTCCCCTGAATTAATCTTGTCGTAGTGATTTTCCCCTATCAACACCGTATCGCTTCCTAAAATTGAATAAACGCGGAGCCAGGCATTTTTTACTGCTGCGCCCTTGTTCTCGGCATTGACAGTAATATTGATACCGTCTCCTGCCAGCACTTCTGTTTTATCGGCGGCAAGATTAAAAAGGTTCATCTCTGATGCCGGAAACCTCAGTAATGAAGAATCAGCATAGGTGTAATTTTTCTGGATCAGATTTCCGCTGAAAAAGAGGTCAATCTTTGAAATAAGATTGTTTACATCATAAATTGAATCGCAGATATTTTCAACGACACGGTAGTGTATAAAAAGAGCTCTTTTCTGACCTGGAATTATGGCCCCCATCGAATCAGTGACCACCGGGTTACTGCTGCTGCAATGAAGGGGCAGGCTATCAGCCATGACTTCGAATGCTGGTCCGTTCGTTACGTTCATTATCGTATTTACGGCCATATCGCTGCCAAAATTATAACATGAAACCAAAGCCACCACCTCAAGCGTAGTGTCAGGCATAAAACTTATGGTGTCATTATCGCCGACCTTATTCCCGTTGACACTATATATTTTCTTATCAATGAACAGCAAGGGATATAAAGGAATAACAGATACCACATGATCACCAACGGAATCAGGGGTGATGGAATATGTATAATTCAATATTTCAGAAGTGGTGATGTCGAGATCTTCTCCAAGCTGGGCATTCGTTGCATCTACTTCACCCTGTTCCAGGATATAGACCAGGGATGTATCGGCTGAGGGAAAACTATTGAATAAGGAATTCGCTGAATTCAGACTGATTACTTCCTGACCAGGGCTGTATGATGCCGACAAGGTATCCGTCATGGATGGAAAATCGGTATGGTTCACATCGTTGACGGACCATTTCACGTTTTCCAACCCTTTGAATTCAGGAGTTGTGTTCACCGTTAAATTTGAAAGATTGCTCTCACCTATCACTAATTTTTCAAAATCGATAATATTTCCCGAAGATGTTTTAGGTGTCACACTGAACTGCAACCGTGGCACATCATAACTCACAGCGCCATTATTCGTGCCGGTATAATGAACCCTGGTGCCTGATATATTAAATGGTATGCTATAAACCCCCTGAGGCAGCGTCTCGTCAATGCTGATAAGGAACATGAAATAAGCCCTGCGCGTAGGCTGTAAAAGATTCAGTGTATCACCCATTTTTACGAGTACTTCGCCATCGGGCTGATTAAAACGCCAGCCTGCAGAAAAGGAGCCGATCTGGTCTCCGGAATGTAATACTGCGCCGGTATTGGGATCGGCCACCGCCGGTACCAATGGCCTGGGATAAGCAACATATTTCATCACTACATGTGTATTGCCCAATTCGGAAGGTATTACAGGTGAGATCTTCGTGTCTACCCAGTTGTCTTCCGTCCCGTTTACCACAGTGACCATGGCTTCGACAAAAGTACCGCTGACCGTCTGCGGAAACCCGGCAAGATCGGGGTTTCCCGCATCAGCCAAAGGCACCAGTGTCACGGTTTTATGATCATACAAAGGATCAACAATAGCGGACATTGCATTTGAAGGAGTTATCAGGCTGCAGGGATCTTTGCCACCGGCATAAGTGGAAATGGACACATCTCCATAACCGTAGCAAACATGATACGGATCAAAATTCCCATCAAACTCATGAGGTTCATTAAGGTCTTCGATCTTGTGTTTTACAAAGCAGGTATCTATTCCTTTTCTCACGATCACCGGGCTTGGGGTAGAAATAACAGAGAGATCGACTCCCTGTGCAAACGCAGATAAAGTATGAGAAAAGATCACCCAGGGAGACCCGCCGAAGATCTCTTCGACCACCAGCCATCCGCCTTTGCTGATTTCCACGGGGCCTTCTTTTCCTTTTCCTTCATAAATGGCGTTTATGCTGAACCGCACCCTGCCAGGATTATCGAACCAGTCACTGCCATAGGTATTATCGGCACCGGCGCACCAGCCCGAATCCACCTGTCCGGCCATACCTTCATCAAGGTGGGAAAATACATGGGTGGCGCCTGCCGGATAAGTTTCCCCGTCGCCTAACATGAAAACATCATGCAAATACCCGGTTGGTGAATGAAAGCGGTCTCCCCGGTCATCAATCCAATCATCTGTACCATCACCATTTTTATCACACAATGCAGGAGGAATGAGCAGCTGAGGTATATGAATATGGTAGCAGAAATCATCTTCCCAGATGCTGATGGAATCTGAAGTATTCGGATTGATCAGCCACTGCTGAAAAGGATGGCCGTCAACCTGCACGATGGAATTGATATCATATCCACCGCCAGCCAGTGTCGGCAGGGTGATTTTGTAATTTGAAAATCCTTTGGGGATATCATAAACCATATAGCCAAATACGCCATCTCCAAGGCCCTCTGCACCTTCTGAGGCAAGTGAAGGATCGTTGAAATCGACATCATGTCCCACGTTTCTTATCCAGTAATACGAGTACTCAGTAGAAGCATCCACCTTATAGGAAATATACGCCTTGCCACTGGAGGGTAGTGTTTGCAAGGTATTATTCAACGAATCTTTTATAATAAAATTATTGGTGAGGTACTCAAACTGAAGAGGATTGGGCAGCGGTGCATAGTAAGTATAGGTGGTCCTGATGGGGGTTTTCTTGTTTTCGTTAAAGATGGTCTTATAGTCGATGTTAGAATAGTTTGAGCGGGCCGGAGTGGGGTTGTTCATATCGATTTCTTCTCCACCCATTGACAGTACCGCAATGAATTCGTTATGGGGCTGGGGAACAGTGCCGGCACAAGAATCCGTAGGCAGTAACTGATAGTGTATGGCCGCGGTATCAATAAAGGTATACCCTTCATAATTGTTAATACTTTGATAGATCAGCTGCACCCATTTGATGTGCCCCGTGGAATCCCTGTCCATCCAATGTGTCCATGAAGTATCCGCCAGGTTGGGGTTGTTCAGATCGGGCGAATAAGGATAGAACATGTCGGGAACAGAATCGGTGAGCGTTCCGTTGACATGCCCGATGCCTGCCGCCATCTTAACCAGATCCGGCGGATCAACCCAAATTTCATAAGAGCAGTAGGGGTCATATACCTGATGGCCGGGGACATCATTGATGTTCCAGGTAACTTTCCAAACCCTGATCTTATCACCGGGTTCCCCAATTTCTGCAATTCCATCGTTATTCTGGTCTTGTGCCCTGAGCCCGTCATGGTCGATATCTTCATAATATGGTACTGTATCTCCCGTGGCAAGCCTGTGCCATGGATTTTGCCAGTATACGGAATCTTCCGTGAGGATGTACCCTTTTGGATAAATGCTTGCCGTGTCGAGCCACGCATCGGGATGTCCGTTATTGCTGATATCAAACTGCGGGATACCCTGATCGTTGCTTCCTTTGAGTACATCAACAAATTTTCCGCCGGGGGTTTTCAGCACTGGAACATTCAGGCTGTGATCAACCCAATAAAAAGGAACATCTTTAGGAATATACTGAACGTATTGTGTTTGCTGGGCCGCCGTGCGCTCCTTGTTCTCCATGATCATGAACACTTTAAAAGGCTGGTAGTATATACCGAGGAAATTTTTCCAGTTAAGGTCGGCATCAGCCGCCAGATCTGCACTAAACATGACATCCGCGTAAGCTTTGAACTTATTATAACCATGCTTTCCTTCATTATCGGCATACTCTGTGGAATTTAGAGAGGTGTTGATATAATTATCCCAGGCAATATAATTATCAATATCTTCATGGATCTGTGAAGTCAATGGAGGTGTCTGCAGGCGGTACACAATGGTATTTTCTGAAGCCGCAGGCAGGTTGGCACAGCTAAATTCAAGATCATTTCCACTGATAGTATAACTAATTCCGGAGGGAAGGGTCCCCACATCGACAAAAGAAAAATAGTCACTGATCTTTTCTTTCACCTTTGCGTTAGCAACGGGTACTGAAGAAAGATTGCGGACTTTAACGCGTACCTCAAAAGTATCTGCCTTGTCGTAGGGAATAGCATTCTTTCCTGCCACAATACCGTTAGGAAGATCGTTAAATACCGAACGGGTAACGTCTATGCTGTTTGAAAAAGAATACAGTAATGTATTGAAGGTCCATTGCAATTGCCTGCTTCCGCCAAGCACATCGCTGCATCCGCCAATAGTAGGCATACCAAGATTGCAGATTATTCTGCCGCCGCCAGCCTGAGCATCTTTTAACACAAAGACCGCCGGTGCGGAATTGGATGAAAGGCGTGCCACAACTTCAGCACTCCCAGTATTTACAGTCGGAACTGACGCTGCAAAAAGATGATTCCCCGTGGCATCGGTTGTAAACGAAATGGGATTGGCGGCGCTGGTAATATTGATATCAATCAGGTTGGTATTGGGATTTGCCCAGGCAAAATTATTAAAATCGACCGCGCCAGGATCAAGAAACCCAAGCTTTTCGATCAGATAGACCGCATTACCTTCGGCATAGATGGTCCCGCCTTTGCTCAGGAAGGTGTCGATCTTTGCCTTCATATGGGGTGAAACAGTTAACACGCTGTCCATCCACAAGATTGAGTTATTTCCTTCAATAACAAAACTTGGAAAGATCAGCAAACGGGTATCATCTGAAAGAAAATTATTATCAAAGGTCTGTTCATTTACAAAGTAATACATGTCATCGTACAAATAAGTATCAAAGGCATTCTTAAAATACAAACTTGCCCATGTAATGGTCAGGTTGTTTCGGAGGATGGAACTTTTGAACAAGGCTATCGGTTTTTGTGACCTTTTAAATTGAAGGGAATAGTGGTTGCTTACTGCCCAGTTATAAGGGGAGGAATAATTTGTCGCGGTCACGGATGAATAAGACAAAGGAACAGATTCCGGGAGGACAAAATTTCCCTTATCGGCTCCTGTTCCCGCCCAGTAGACGGAAAACTCGCCATATTTGGGAAACAATATGCTGTCCACTGTTCCCGTTAAATGATAATCCTTATCAGATTTTTCGAGTACAAGCTTGTATGCTTTAAGAAAATCAGCCTGCGAGCTGTCAGTAGGTATAAGCACTCCCTGAGAAGACACACTGTTGGTTAAGAAAGTGAAGCAGGCGATCAATAAGATGTACTTAAGTTTATTCATATTTTCTTGATTTTAATCTTTAGTAAACTTTTTGTTTTTTTTTTAATAGTACTTTTTGTATTCATTTTTATGGTGCCACAGGCAGACCTTTTCGGATACGTTGGCAATGTATAAAAAACACCTGCATAAGTGAATAGAAATTTGTCGGTGGCGCTATTTCCCTTGCGGTTGCCGACACTGTTTGCCGTAATATTGTCAAGATAATCGCTGAAGGTATTATGATACACCGCCCCTGCCCTGATGGCGACACCACTTTTAAACTTTACCTCTGCAGATAATCCTATAGGAATACTGAATCCGCACTGCGGGACATTACCAACATCATCGATATCGACGTGGCTGTAGTTGGTTTCGTATTTAAAATCCCTTTTTATTATGGATGAATTACCCTGATCGCCTGAGGTCGCCGGAACATTACGGATGGTGCCATCGTCCCAATAATAATATGCTTCACCTGATGCATTCTTCAGGTCACCAGCAGCGCTAAAGAAAAGTGCTTCCGCCCCGGCAAAAAGATACATGGCAAAATGTTCGCGCAACCTGCCCCTGTTGGCCCAATGCAAAAAATTGAAAGACAATCCCAATTGGGGTGCGACCACAAAAGTTTTGAAATTCAGGTTTCTTTTTTCAGTTTTTTCATCCCCAAGAATGTTCCCGCCAAAAAAATTCACACATAGCCTGGTGGAGTTAAAGATATCGCGTTCGGCATTCACCTGTAAACCATACTTGTAATAAAACGGGGCTTTAAGATTATTGTTTACCAGATCGCCAAAATAAGAGGTCATTCCTATGTTCAGTCCGATATGGTAAATATTTCTCTTTGTATCTCCGGGAGAAATAAGTTGCTTATCCGGAGGATTTGCGGAAGCATAGCATGTTTGCACGACGTACAAGGTCAGAATAAAGATCACGAAAGATATTTGTAAATTTCTTTTCATAATCTCCCGGGCATGATACACCTTGATTTTATTTAACAGGTATAAAAGTAATACTAATTTTGATGGAAAAAATATTCTTTAATAATACGACAGAACAATATTGTTTTTCTGATTTCAAAAAAAAGAGAATGGTGAAAACAAACAGCTTAATAAATTTATTTCATTGATCTAATATTTCTCCAATCGTATTTAAAACAATTACGAATAAGTTCTATTAAAATTAATTATAGGGTATTAATACACATATAAATACAAGACAAACAATAACAAAAAAAACATTAATAATTATTTTTTCTTGACATAGTCGTTTTTTTGATTTATATTTGGAGCTAATTTTAATCTTGGATAATTATTTTAAAATATTAGCTTATGAAATTATTAAAATTTACCTTGTTATTCCTTTTGATTTTCTGTCTTGATAATGGTGTAAAAGCTCAGTTAAGCGGACTTTTCGCAACGCAAGACACTATTTGCAATGGGATGTCGTCAACCATTACCGTATTGTCAGGGCTGGCTTATAACTGGAGCCCGGTAACCGGGCTGGATACCACAGGAGGGAATCCTGTTATTGCAACGCCTGCAAGTACGACAACTTATACGGTGACATACCTGGCTATTGACAGTAATTTAATCGTAAATGGAAATTTCAGTTCGGGCAATACCGGTTTTTCTTCCAGCTATAACTATGCCTACCCAAATACGACCGAAGGTCAATACAATGTTCTTGATAATCCTCATTTGTGGAATATCGGAATGGTTAATTGTTATGACCACACACTTTTCAATAATGACGAAATGATGATGTGTTTAAATGGTTCTCCTATACCCAACACCAGTGTATATTGCCAAACCGTTAACGTAGCGCCAAATACGGATTATGCTTTTTCTACCTGGCTGGCAACTATTTCCACTGGAAATCCGGCCCGGCTGCAATTTTCAATTAATGGTGTTTTGGTTGGGAGTATTTTTAATGCAAGTATTAACGCCTGTGTATGGAAGGAGTTTTATGTTATATGGAATTCCGGCGCAGCTACTACAGCCACCATATGTATCGTAAATCAAAACACCATTGCCTCTGGTAACGATTTTGCCCTGGATGATATTTCATTCGCGAAGATCGTTCCCAAAGCGGATTCCATCACCATTACCGTACTGCCAAACAATACGATTATGCTGTCTTCAGCAGCTGGTACCAATGCACAGACCAAATGTATCAACACGGCGATCACAAATATCACCTATGCCACCACGGGGGCTACGGGGGCTACAATCACCGGCTTACCGGCAGGCGTGACAGGCTCTTGGGCCGCCAATGTAGTAAGCATCAGCGGAGCACCGTCAGTCACAGGCTCCTTTACCTATACCATTACCTCAACAGGCGGTTGTGGAACAGTCAACACTACCGGCACAATAACAGTAAAACCAAATAATACGGTAAGTGCGGCATCCTCAACACCAACACGTTGTATTAACACCGCTCTGACCGCTATTACGCACTCGACAACAGGAGCCACAGGCATCGGGACTCCTACAGGATTACCTGCCGGAGTAAGCGCTGCATGGGCTGCTAATACCATTACTATCAGCGGGACGCCAACTGTATCAGGAACCTTTAACTACAGCATTCCTCTGACAGGGGGATGCGGTACGTTAAATGCCACAGGAACCATCACGGTAACACCAAATAATACCCTCACATTGACCGGTGGAGGCACCCAAACCAAATGCATAAATACCGCCATCACACCAAGCACTTATTCAACGACAGGAGCTACGGGCGCTACAGTAACAGGATTACCTCCGGGAGTAACCGGCAACTGGGCATCCAATGTTGTAAACATAACCGGTGAACCAACGGTGACCGGAACATTTACTTACACGGTTACATTGACCGGTGGTTGCGGAACAGTATCTACGACAGGCACGATCACGGTCTCACCCAATATGACCGTAACGGCGGCATCGTCGGCCCCCACGCTGTGTATCGGCACAGCCCTGACAGCTATAACACATACGACAACATCAGCGACAGGCATTGGCGCAGCCATAGGTTTACCCGGCGGCGTATCCGCAGTATGGACATCCAATACGATTACGATTAGTGGAACCCCAACAGCCTCAGGGACCTTTAATTATACCATCCCATTAACAGGAGGTTGCGGAACCGTGACCGCTACAGGAACGATAACGGTAAACAGCCCACCTTTTTTCTCAGTCTGTCCGCAAGATATTACACAAAATACCGATAGCGGCCTGTGTGCGGCCATAGTAAATTACAATGTGAGCATAACAGGGACTCCTGTTCCTGCTGTAACATATACATTTTCAGGCGCAACCACGGGAATTGGCAGCGGAACGGGCAGCAATACAAGTTTTAATAAAGGAACGACTCAGGTAATCCTCATTGCAACGAATAGCTGCGGTACAGACACCTGTGAATTCTCTGTTACCATCAATGATAACGAGGCTCCGATAATTATGTGCCCTCCCGATATCATCACCTGTTACAATCAGGTTACTCTTGGCAATGCCACTGCAACAGACAACTGCGGCTGGTACCTGATATCCAACAATGCGCCGGGAAGTTTTCCGGATGGCACTACTACTGTTACCTGGACAGCTATTGATAGTTCAGGCAACACCTCTTCCTGTGACCAGACAGTTACCATCTCAGATATTACGGCTACAGCCGATGGAACACAAAAGATCTGCTTTGATGTTGCTGATGGCACGATCACCATAACCGCCACCGGGGGTACCGGAAATTATTATTATTCGCTCAGTGGAGATAGCGCCCAGACATCTAACGTGTTTACGGGCCTGCCGTCAGGCTCATACAACATCACTGTCACCGATTCTGTTACCGGATGCTCTGCAACGACAACATTCACTATCCTGATGAATAGTGAGATCACCATTGACTCGGTTTCACAAATCAATGCCAACTGCTTTGGGAGAGACGGAGAGATGACAATCAGTGTGGAAGGAGGCGTATCACCATATACCTATTTATGGTCAAACGGTTCACAAACGGCACATGCCACAGGTCTTAATTCCGGAGAAAATTCCGTTACTGTTACAGATGCTATCGGATGTACCAAGTCACTTACAACCCAGATAGGCCAGGATGCGGAGGTTCCCCTAAAGCTAAATAATGTTTTTACGCCAAACAGCAATGGCATCAACGACCTGTGGATAATCAACCATATTGAACTCTATCCGGAGAACGAGCTTATCGTTCTCAACCGATGGGGAAATGAGGTCTATAGTGTAAAGAGTTATAAAAATGATTGGGATGGCAGTAATCTCAGCGAGGGTACCTATTTTTACGTGCTCAAGGTAAATGTGTGCGGAACAGAGAAAACCTATCGGGAATATATTACCATAATAAAGTAGTTGTCGAGCAACCATTAAATCAAGCCTTATGAAAAAAATAATAACCAGCATTGTTTTGATTTTTCTTGGTGTTGTTGCCTATGCACAACAGGATGCCCAGTTTACCCAGTATATTTTTAACGAGTTGATCATTAATCCTGCTTATGCAGGGTCAAAGGAAATGCATAATATCAACGCCACATACGCTGCACAGTGGGCAGGGTTCACCGGTGCACCGAACACGGCAACACTAAGCTATGATGGCCCCATATATAAAAACATGGGGCTGGGCGTGCATTTTATCAATGATATGATCGGAGCCCAGATGCAGCAGGGATTGTTTGCCAGTTATGCATACAAAATCCGGCTGAATGAAAAATGGCGATTGGCTCTGGGCCTCGCAGCAGGGGTTTCTTATTTCACGCTCAACGGCGCAAAACTTATTTCGGACATCCCGGACCCCGATCTTACCACAGACAAAGTAACCCAACTGAATTTCGATTCCAAAACGGGATTATTCTTAAATAACGACAGGTTTTATGCAGGATTCTCCATCACCAACCTTTTAGGTGATGTGATCAAAAGCAAAGACCCGATGGTAACAAATCCGTCAAGGCATTATTATCTTACGGCGGGATATGTATTTGACCTGGGAAAAAAATTTAAATTCAAACCAAGTTTTCTCATCAAAGAAGATTTTAAATCACCCACGAATATTGATATTAACGCTTTCTTTTTGTACAAAGAGAAAATATGGCTGGGGGTAAGTTACCGCATGAACACCAAAATAGGAAAAAAAAGCCTTGTTGACGATCTTCACCTCAAGAATGCCGTGGCCATCATGGCTGAATGGAACATTACCGACCGGCTCAGAATAGGCTATGCCTACACACTGACACTTACCGCCCTGAAGAATTATTCCGGCCATGAAGTACAGATCGGTTATTTCTTCCCAACCAAGGTCATTCCGATGATGAAAACACCAAGGTTTTTCTAACGTTTAACTCTCATCTTTTATGAAAATGAAAATAAAAATAAAATACCTTATCGGTTTTTTTTCACTTTCCACGACAATTTTCCTTTTTTCTTGCGGCGTTTCAGCACAGACTACACTTCAGAAAGCCAAAGAACACAAAATGAAATATGAATTTGCAAAAGCGATAGAATTGTATAAAGAATACATTCAAACCCCCGCATCAGGAATTGATGACAAAAGAGAGCTTGCCGCTTGTTATATGATGATCAATGACCCACATGGGGCCGAAGAATGGCTGTCGGCGGTTGTATCCAGCGATAAGCGCTTACCGGAAGATGTTTTACATTATGCCGATGTTTTAAAATCAAATGGAAAATATGCTGAAGCCATCGCTCAATATAAGAATTATGGCAACATTGTACCTTCTGCAAAAGAAAAATCAGAGGAGATGGTCCGTTCCTGCGAGATGTCACTTAAATGGATAAAAGATCCTTTATTTATCGATGTAATCAATGCGGAATCATTAAATTCAGAAAACAGTGATTTTGGCTTGATCGCTTTTGATGGTGGCTATATGCTCACATCGGACAGAAAATTAAAAGGTAAAATTTATACCGCTGGTGAGATCTATGGATGGACCGGAAAACCTTTTTTGAAATTGTTACATTTCAAGGATAATAAGGAACTGAAACAGCCACCTGAAGAATTGGATGCACTGGACAATAACTATCATAACGGCCCCGGAGTCTATGATAAAAATTCCTCGACTCTTTATTTTACCCGGACAAAAATGGTAAAACTCACCAAAAAACCGATCAACAGTGATCCTACAAGCTGGTATGATAATTCTACAACCAAAGATTATGTAAATCGTCTCGAGATATATTGCTCACAGATGATCAACGGCAAGTGGCAAGCACCCGTCTCATTCCAGCACAGCAACCCGGAATCTTATTCTGTTGGCCACCCCGCCCTGTCGCCTGATGGGAAGATGATCTACTTTGTTTCGGATATGCCCGGCGGTTATGGCGGATCGGACATTTATTTCTGCGAAAAATTAGCTGATAATACATGGAGCGCCCCTAAAAATGCAGGAAATTCGATCAATACGGAAGGAAAAGAAGTGTTTCCTTATATCGCTACTGACGGAACCCTGTATTTTTCGAGCAACAGATTCCCGGGCATGGGCGGACTGGATTTGTTTTCGGCCAAAGGCAGCAAAGACAACTGGACAACACCGGAAAACATGAAGTATCCTTATAATTCGTCAAAAGATGATTTTTCTATTTATTTCACCGGCGAAGTAACCGGCTTTCTTTCTTCTGACAGGGATGGCGGAATGGGAGAAGATGATATTTACAGTTTCGCCCCGACACCTCCAAAAGTCCTTATTATCTGCGTTACAACCAAGGAAAAACTTGATAATAATGCCACAGCAATACTTCCGGGGGCAAAGGTCATCATCAGCAATAACGGTATAACACTACAGGTTTTACCGGAAAATAACGGCATCTTTTATGCGCAGAGTGATTGCGGTGACAATGAGTATAAAATAAAGGTAATAAAAGACGGGTATTTTGCCTCAGAAAAAAAAGTTAAGACGGCCTGCAAGACGCTTAACGACACTATCCATATAGAAATGCTGTTAGAAAAGATCGTTATTAATAAGGCGATCGTACTCCAAAACATCTATTATGATTACGACAAATGGGATATACGCCCCGATGCCGCCATCGAACTCGACAAACTTGTAAAGATACTTGAAGAAAACCCCGATATCAATGTAGAACTTGGCGCGCACACCGACTCGAGAGGAAAAGATAAATACAACCAGGAACTTTCACAAAAACGTGCTGAATCTGCTGTGGCATACATTGTATCTAAAAACATCAATCAATCGAGGATTACAGCAAAAGGTTACGGAGAAAGTGTCCCCGTGAACAAATGTGTGAACAATGTTAAATGCACCGACGAAGAATTTCAGATGAACAGAAGAACCGAATTCAAAGTAACGAGTATCAGCAAAAAATAATACCGATTTGAAAAAATTTCTTGTCAGGCAGCCGGTATTATGCGTCTTTCAGAAATTCAATATTTCTTTTCAGTGTTGAAAGGCCGACCCTTTTCATGGCAGAGCCTTCGGCGATCTCAAGGAACTTTTCTTCCGTAAGGGTTTCCCAGTCTTCTCCGGACATTTTTCTCAATGATTCCGATAATTGAAAAGACTTATCCGCAGAAGGTTTCAGGTCTTTATTCCACGGACAGACATCCTGGCAGATATCGCATCCATATATAAAGTTATTGAATTTTCCCTTTAGTTCAGGCGGTAAAGGATGCTTTTGCTCCATGGTCAGATGTGATATACACCTACGGACATCCAGCTCATGAGGCCTGACCAGGGCACCGGTCGGACAAGCTTCCATGCACAGGTTGCAGTTTCCGCATTTATCCTCAATCGGAATATCATACTGTAATTCCAAATCTGTAACAATCAGCCCGATAAAATGGAAGGTACCGGTTCTTTCGTTGACCAGCAGCGAATTTTTACCGATCCATCCCAGCCCTGCCCGCTGCGCCCAGGCTTTTTCAAATACCGGAGCTGAGTCCACAAAAACACGGGTATGATGGCTGCCGGTCGCCAGGATTATTTGTTCAGCAACAAGATTTAATTTTTCATTCAGTAACACATGATAATCCCTGCCATAAGCATATCTGGAAATCCGGTATCCGGATTGAGGTGAAAGCGTACCGTGAGAAAAATAATTATAAAGTACAGCGATTACTGTCTGGGCGCCCTCAACAAGCCGTTGCGGATCAGCACGCACTTCGGGGTTGCGCTCCAGATACGTTTTTCCGGCATGAAACCCTTTTCCTGTCCATTGTTTCAAAAAATCATATTCCCTGCAAAGTTTTTCAGCTTTGGCAAACCCGCAATCCGAAGCGCCTGTCTCAAAAATCTTTTTCTTTATTTCAAGCGATAATTCACGAATATCCTTCATGCTTCTTACTCAAAAAGTGTCTGCTGCCTGTCCGGATTAATACGCCCAAGATGTTTATATGCTTTTTCGGTAGCCTCGCGTCCGCGCGGAGTGCGCATGATGTACCCTTCCATGATCAAAAAGGGTTCATAGACCTCCTCTATGGTACCAGCATCTTCGCTTACAGCAGTTGCAATTGTTGATAATCCTACAGGGCCTCCTCTGAATTTGTCAATAATTGTCGTCAGTATCTTAATATCCATTTCGTCGAGGCCGTTTTTATCGACATTCAATGCGGTTAACGCAATATTTGTGATCTTCAGGTCGATGATGCCCGAACCCTTAATTTGTGCAAAATCGCGGATTCTTCGCAGCAAAAGATTTGCTATACGCGGGGTTCCACGGCTCCGGCGGGCTATTTCATAAGCTGCGTTTTTTTCTATGTCCACATTAATGATACGGGCAGAGCGTTCAATGATGGTTTGTAAAATTTCCGCATCGTAATATGACAGACGGGTATTAATCCCGAAACGGGAGCGCAAAGGAGCTGTCAAGAGTCCTGAACGGGTAGTTGCACCTATTAACGTAAAGGGGTTGAGCGTGATCTGGACACTACGCGCATTGGGGCCGCTTTCGATCATGATGTCGATCTTGTAATCTTCCATCGCAGAATAAAGGTATTCTTCAATGACCGGCGACAAACGATGAATCTCGTCAATAAAAAGGACGTCGTTGGGCTCAAGGTTGGTAAGTAATCCTGCAAGATCACCGGGCTTGTCAAGCACAGGCCCCGATGTTACTTTTATTCCTACGCCGAGTTCATTGGCTATAATATAACTCAATGTTGTTTTGCCCAGACCCGGAGGCCCATGCAATAACACATGATCCAGCGATTCCCCGCGGAGTTTTGCGGCTTCAACAAATATTTTCAGATTTTCCACCACTTGCCCCTGACCAGAAAAAGCGCTGAAAGAATGCGGACGAAGGAATTGTTCAAATTCAAGTTCCTTAGATGTCAGATTATCTTTATCGGGATCAAGTATGCCTTTAGCCATCAGTATTCTTTTGTACCTACAAAATTAATAAAATCATCAATATAAACCACATTCAATATGTTTATTTTTAGCACCTGTTTATTCCGCTATTCTGATCCATTCTAAAAAAAATTAAGAAAAATATTTAACTATTTCTCAAAAGATATTTGCTGTAATTATTTTTTTACTTAATTTAGCAAAAAAAACATAAACAATCAGCCATATGAAACAAATTGTTGTCGCTATTGACTTTTCAAAACATTCCACACATGCGTTGGAATTTGCCATCACTATTGCCAATGTCATACATTCACACATAATGATGGTATGGGTAGATAAACCGGATAGTGATGATTCTATTTTCGATAATGCTGATCATGAGCATCGGCAGGAAGCAAAACAGCGGCTGGAAGAATTGGTAAGCAAATATTCCAAAACTCTTAAAAAAGGAAAGCTGACCTATAAACTCAGAAAAGGCAAAATTTATAAGGAGATTGCCAACCAGGCCAAATACAACGATGCGTATCTTATTGTTGCCGGCTCTCATGGTGTTTCAGGCTTTGAATCCTTCTGGATCGGAAGCAATGCGAGCAAAATAGTAACCTATTCCCCTTGTCCCGTCATAACCCTCAGGGAGTCATTTCCCATGAAAAAGAGCATTCAAAAAGTTGTGTTACCTATTGACAATTCAACATCCACAAGGCAAAAAGTTCCCTTTGCCATGGATTTTGCCAAATGTTTCTGCTCTGAGATTCATGTGCTTGAATTACAATCCTCAAAACTTAAGGCCGTTCGCAATAAAGTTACCAGTTATGCCAGTCAGGTATCGGATTACCTGACTGAAAACAAGGTAAAACACGTCGTAAAAACCATTGAGGCCGACAATATTACCACCGCAACCATCAAATATGCTGAAGAAAATAAAGCAGACCTTATCATCATCATGACGGAACAGGAGCAGGAATTATCCAACATCTGGCTTGGCCCCTATGCCCAGCAGATGGTGAACAACTCTCCGATCCCTGTTATGAGTATACACCCCAAAGAGCTGGATTACCTGTCGAAGTAAACTTACTAAGAATGACAAAGAATATTATCAGAATATTTTTTCTGGTTTTTATTGTATTTTTTTCAAAAAATTTATTCTCTCAAAATAACGGCAACCAGCAAAAAGTTACTATTATTGAGGATCCTAAGATCATTTCGCTGGTCGAAAAACATATCTACCTAAACGAAAAACAAAAAATTACCGGCTGGCGGGTTCAGATATTTTTTGAATCGGGCAATAATTCAAAAAGCCGTGCACACGCCAAAAAAGGTTTGTTTATGACGTTGTTCCCCAATACAGGTGTATACCTGATGTTTCAGTCGCCTTATTACAAGGTTCGCGTGGGTGATTTCCGGTCACGTATGGATGCCGAAGGTTTTAAACAAAAGCTCATCAGAGACTTCCCCGATGCCTTTGTAGTGAAGGATGAAATAAACTTCCCGGATATATAGCGTTTGTCCATAATATCAGATTTCATCCCAGCCTGATCCACCAGTTGGCAGACAGTCGGGCAGGCCTCGAACTCGAACATTCTGGTTCAAACTCTGTCTTTATGGACAGACCTTATTTAGTAAAAATTCCTGTGCTGATAAGGAAAAAGCTTAGTCTTTGAACTATCTGCAATTTCACCCTGGTATAACACACAAGCATCCCCGCTTGTGATTCATTCGCTTCTTTGAAAAGTCCCGGATTAATCCAGGTCATAAAAACCAAAATAATTTCCAAGTTTGGACAGAGAAGTCCCGCTGCCCACCATTAAAAATCGGTTTCCGGACACACGCTCTGTTCTGGATAAATTGGCCCTGACATCGTGCTCGCCAATGTTGGTGATCATCGCCTTGTGAATATCACCTTCCTGAGTTACTATTGCTTTTGCAACCCACATTTTATCTTCTGTGACCATACGTGGTTTTTCAATAAATTTCACCCCGGCAATATTATCGGCATAATCGTAATAAAAAATACACAGGTCGTTCCCGACAGAAAACACCTTGGCAAAATGGTCATTATACGCCTGTTTGGTTGCTACACTTTTATTTATCATCTTTAGCCATCCTATCTCTCCTTCCGCATCGAAACTTATCAGTGTAATATGATTAAAATGATAGGTTGATGAAGAACTGCCCGATGAGGAAGTAGAGGTCGTAACATAGCGCACCTCACAGCAATAAACAATATTATCGCCAAGCCTCACAAGATCAAACGGCCCGCGGATACTTTCGACAAGCCAGGCTTTATATTCAGGATATTTATTTGCAAAATTTTTATCAATTTCATAACTTTTGTACAGCGGTTCCGCATCCGGATTCATCACATCCTTGCTCAGGTAAAATAATTGTCTTTTGACGGGGGATAAGGGCGCGTTCATCGTATTCATATTCGATCCGCAAATAATTATTTTACCTTCTTTCGTAAGTAAACTCTGGTATGCAAAATCATCATAAGGGAACACCTTATTCATGATGACCTTGTAGGATTGCGGACTGTCGAACAGCACCACAAAAAGTGCCGCTTTAATTTTTTTCATACCATCGGCCATGCAGGAGGCTGTAATAACGAGCTTGTTGTTTATATAATCAACATGATAATATTGGATGTCGGTTTTTTCGCCAAAGATCAGGTTAAAATTGACAGAATCGCTCCAGACAAGTTTTAGATCCTTGTCGTACACATCAATGTATTTCATTCGTGGGGCTTCTTTAAGGCTGGGTTTGCCAAAGGACAGTATCTCATCATTCACCACGATCAGATGCGTGCTGTCGTATGAATATCCCAGATCAGGCGCCCCGGAAAATTTGTTTTTCTTTCCATGAAGCGGATAATTTTTTGTAACCAAAGGATTCATATTGTTATCCGTAATTACAATCCTGTTATCTTCGCCAAACTGCGACATAGGATTTTTGTTTTCATCCATGGAGCCGCTGATAACATTGTAATTGCGAAAACCGCTAATAAAAAGTGTAAGTGGTGATTCCGGGGGTATGCCTGTCTCGGTATATTCACTCAGATCACTGTTGTAATTGCGGATAAAGACACTGTGTTTGGTTGCCTGAAAAGGTTTGTTATGAGGTATTGCAAAAACTGCTTTAAGGTCATTTTCGCTTACTTTGATAAAATATTTAAAATCATATTTATCTTTTGGGCTTTCAATTTGTGTCCAGCGAATATCGTTTTGTGCTGTTGCAGAAATAACCAACAACACCATTACTAAAAGCAAAAGTATTTTTTTCATGTTTTAAAAATAAAAGGTTTAGGAACTTAATGAACGCAAAAAAGCATCAACAGACATATAATGATTCACAATAAACAGATCAGTTTCTGTTTATTGCATTCAGGTCGTTAAAAGCGTTCTTCAGTCTTTCAACTAGTGATTTTTCACCATTACGCAGCCATGCACGCGGATCGTAATATTTTTTATTAGGTTTTTCCGCCCCTTCAGGATTGCCAAGCTGGCCTTGCAGATAGCCTTCATTTTTTTTGTAATAATTTAAAATACCATCCCAAAATGCCCATTGGGTGTCGGTATCAATGTTCATTTTTACAACACCGTATGATATGGCTTCATGAATTTTTGCCGGTTCTGATCCTGAACCACCATGGAATACAAAATTTACCGGATTGGGTTCTGTATTGAACTTTTCCTGAATATATTTCTGGGAGTTATGCAGGATAACCGGTTCCAGCTTTACATTGCCGGGTTTGTAAACACCGTGGACATTGCCAAAGGACGCGGCAATCGTAAATTGGCTGCTGATCTTGCTCAATTGCTCGTATGCGTAAGCAACATCTTCAGGCTGGGTATAAAGCCGGGAGCTGCTGATATCACTATGATCAACACCATCTTCTTCACCGCCGGTAATGCCGAGCTCGATTTCCAGTGTCATCCCAATTTTACTCATACGTTCCAGATAGCGCTTACAGGTTTCGATGTTCTGCTCCAGCGGTTCTTCGGAAAGATCGAGCATGTGAGAACTGAACAAAGGCATTCCAAATTGTTTGTAAAATTTTTCACCTTCATCGAGCAACCCGTCTATCCATGGCAGCAGTTTCCTTGCTGCGTGGTCAGTATGAATAATAACAGGAATCCCATAATGCTGCGCCATCATGTGTATGTGCATGGCTCCGGAAATTGATCCTGCAATGGCGCCTTTCTCACCGCTATTGTCAAGTGATTTGCCCGCAAAAAATACGCCTCCGCCATTCGAAAACTGGATGATAACAGGAGAATTGACTGCTTTGGCAGCCTCCATTACGGCATTCACCGAGTTGGTCCCGACGACATTCACCGCGGGTAATGCAAATTTATTTTGTTTGGCAATTTTAAAGACATATTGAAGATTTTCACCGGAAACAACACCGGCGCCTACTTTATTTAAAATTCCTTCTGACATATTATTGGTTTTTATATTTATTATTCTGCTAATACTATGATCTTATTTTTATTGAGTTCGACGACACCGCCATTAACTTCATAAAAGGTTTGCTTGTTTTCAGCATCCGTAATCCTGATCTTTCCTTTTTTCAACACGGCAACCAGCGGGGCGTGATTGTTCAGCACCTCAAAAGACCCTTCTTTGCCGGGGAATTTTACCTTTTTGATTTCGCCTGAAAAAATAGTAAGCTCGGGTGAAATAATTTCAATAAACATAATTTATTTGGTTAATTATTTTTGAAAATATCTGATATTTCATTGTTAATGGCTGATGGGTTAGGCAACTGGTCAAGTTTATTGTTATTGGTTGATAGCGTGTTTTTGCTCAGTGAATTTTGTCCATGCGACCGATAGGCTATAAATCTGTCTGCTAATTATGTCATATGAAGAAATTAATTCATTACAAATAGCTAAATCTACGAATTGTGGATATAAATCCCTTGTCTGACACAAAGAAACTATTGTTTCGTTAGATTCCGCCATGGCATCATCTAAATATTTTTGAAATCCCTTCTTCTGATGTCTTTTGGAATGTCCTTCAGCAATTAATCGAGGTATCGCTTTTGATGATCGCTGAAGCTGGTCCTTCAAATCAAATTTTTCTTCAGGTGGAAGTTTTGGAAGGATATCTTTAAAAACTTTGAGCATAGCAGTATAGGAATTTTGGTAAACATCCAGATCATGAAAACTTCGTATTTTTTTCTTTACTTCTTCCATTTCTATTGACTATTAACATTGTCCCAAACCAGCCGCCCAACCTATTTACCTTATACAAACTTCGTATTTTCCCTTTACCTCTTCCATTTCTATTTACTTACTATTGACATTAACCCCAACCAGCCGCCCAACCTATTTACCTTCTACAAACTTCGTATTTTCCCTTTACCTCTTCCATTTCATTTTCTATTAACATTAACCCCAACCAGCCGCCCAAC
>DAOQAF010000042.1:0-30268 GCA_035353775.1 Bacteroidales bacterium
AAGATTTAAGACGGATTTTGAACTTCGAAAATCTAAAATCATTAATCAATATTCGATATTTAAAAGGCCAAATGATTTACGAACACCGATCAAGGATTTATGATTTAAGACGGATTTTGAACTTCGAAAATCTAAAATCATTAATCAATATTCGGTATTTAAAAAGGTCAAATGATTTACGAACACCGATCAAGGATTTAAGATTTAAGACGGATTTTGAACTTCGAAAATCTAAAATCATTAATCAATATTCGGTATTTAAAAAGGTCAAATGATTTACGAACACCGATCAAGGATTTATGATTTAAGATGGATTTAAACTTGTGATTGATGTTACACAAAAGGATGATCACTCTCAAAATCCGGCCTGTAATGATCTTTGCTGTCCAGTTCCTGTATCCAGCCATTTGTCAACCCCAGTTTTTCTGCTTCATTGACGACAATATCGTATTCGCTTTTGTTCAAAGGCTGATCAATGTTTTTATATTTCGTTGCTTTGTAAATCGGGTAATACTGCGACATGAGCGAAATATGAATTTTGGGCGAAAGTTCCTCAGCAATAAAGTGCAGCACATCAAGGCTGTTTTGAATATGGCCGGGCAATACAAGATGACGGATGATCATGCCCGATTCAGCGTGATCTTCATCCAGATAATGCAACACTGCGCCTTTCTGGCGGAACATTTCTTTCAGCGCTTGGCGGGCAATGGTAGGGTAGTCGTTAGCATCCGACAATTCCAATGATAAATTATTGTCGAGATATTTCATGTCGGGCAAATAAATATCAATAAGTCCTTCAAGCTCTTTCAGCGTTTCAACTTTGTCGTAACCATTGCTGTTGTATACAAACACAGGCTTTGGTTTATAATTCTCAAAGGCTTTGATCATCGAAATCACCTGCGGGATATTATGCGATGGGGATACAAAACCGATGGCTTTGCACCCGGAATCAAGATAGTGTTGTACATCAGCAAGGATCTTTTCGAAATCACGATAATGAAGTGAGGCCTTCAAAGCATTATCGCTGATCTGGAAGTTCTGGCAATAGACGCACTGAAGGTTGCAATGGTTGAAAAAAATATTACAGATGCCGTGTTCGCCGCTTATGGGCGGTTCTTCACCGCGATGTGCAACGACAGAGCTTATGTTGTAACCATGATCTGACCGGCAATACCCGGCGTTTCCTGCAAACCTGTCAGCACCGCAGTTGCGCGGGCAAAGCCGGCATTTTTTTAAAGCATGAAAAGAAATATCCATTGATGAACTCAATAGGATTTTAAGAAATCACTGGAGAACAGGAAGCGGAGCATCACGTTATAGTGTAGGCGGAATGACTCATAATGCATCAGCTTTATCTTTGACCAGTAAATGCTTCCGAGCAGATCTATGGCAATATTTTCACTGAACCGGAATTTTACACCCGGTGACAGAAAGGCCCCCAGCCCGATACCACCCTGACGGACAGGATATTCCTGCATATTGGTATTGGGAATGTATTGCTGGTCTCCGTAAATATTGATAATGCTGTATTCAAGGTTCT
Source organism: Bacteroidales bacterium (assembly GCA_035353775.1). Lineage (GTDB taxonomy): Bacteria > Bacteroidota > Bacteroidia > Bacteroidales > CAIWKO01 > CAIWKO01. The sequence continues at coordinate 1,541 of DAOQAF010000042.1, forward strand.
CGATGGCGATCTTATTTTCTCTTACTTTAGTATTGTTCAGATTGAAGCCCAGTTCCACAAACCCGAAGATCTTATCATCAAGGGGAAATTCATAACTTGCGCCTATATCAATGTTGATGCGGTCTTCCGAGCCCCAGATAGGATAATTTACAAGGCTGTCTCTGGTCTGTAAAGGAGAAGTGGCTCCGATCTTCATGGTGAACAGATCTTCTGCGGTGAACTTGGAATAGTTAAACTGAACAAAAGCCCCGAAATGGTTGTTGAAGTTTTTCTTTATATAGACTCCTACGCAAAAAGCCGGTTTGTACCTCATGGCCGTCGGCATGCCTACAATAGCAAAGGTGTCGTTGATGACCTGCCTGATCTCGTTAAGGTAATTAGGATTACTGAAAACGAGGCTTATCTCGTTCTGATTGCCAAAGGCGCCGTTGTAAAAATTTGCGTGGTATTTATTGGCAAAAGCAGCTCCGCAGTTGATGCCGAAACTCCATTCACGGTTCTGAGCGACAGAGTCGTCCTTTATGGTCAGCGCGGAAACATTGGTATTTGCAGCACAAAGAATAAGTGCCAAAATACTGAAAGCACATATATTTATCAGCCTTTTCATACTTACATGGTGCTGGTTGCGTTAATAATTATATGCAAAATTAAACTCTTTAAGTGATTTTTGTTACAAAGTTTTTTATTAATTTGCAAAAATGTTTTACATGAAGAAAATACTTGTTTTGTTTTTATCTGTCTTTTTTGCCTTTTCCTTATCAGCACAGGATACGGTACATGCAAAATTGCAGGAAACAAGCCCGAAATTCATGTTGAGCGGTTTTGGCGGGATTATGAGCGAAACTTCCATCTTGAAAAAAAATATTTCAGAATCATTGGGCGCCTGCGGAGCTTTGATGATCAATAATTATTTCTTTATTGGCGGATATGGAACAACCCTTATAACAAACCATACGTTAAGAAACCTGATAATTCCTGATGAGTACGTTTTGGATGGCCGGCCTATGTATTATTATGGCAAACCCCTGAGAACCAATTTCAGTCATGCAGGGATATGGATCGGGGGCGTGTTTTTTTCTAAGAAAATCGTTCATATGGGGTTGAGTGCAAGGTTTGGATGGGGAAACATTCATTTGTCCGATTCTGTGAACAATTCCTATATCAACAACGTTGATTACCGCTTGGATTATACCAACGATAAAATCTTTGTAATCTCACCACAGGTTGAACTTGATATTAAGATCACATCCTGGCTGAAATTTAATATGGGCATTGGCTACAGGTTTGTAACAGGTATTGATTTCGACAGGTACAAAGAGTATAATTTCAATGCGCCACATATCACCGTTGGAATTTATATCGGCGGATTTGCTAACAGCCAAGAAGATGAGGATTTGCCCGATGACGAAACCCCGGAAGAATAAATGCGTAAAAACGATTAATTGAAAATTATCGGATGATACCAACGAAGGATGAATATGACAAATTGCGGCCTTACTATGATGAGGAAGTGAATAGCGCCATCGGTGAGCTTATCAAAGATCCCGAATTTGCCATGTTCATACGTTACCTTTTGCCGGGGCAGGACAGGAATGAGGTGTTCAACTATCTCAGGGGCATCACGTCCATCGAAGAATTTCAGAGAAAATTCGTGGTCATGCTGCTTGACCAGGTTACCCAAAGAAGCATCGACAGCCTGACATGCATTGGTACGGAGCGGATCGAAAAAGATAAGTGCTACATTTTTATGTCCAATCACCGTGATATTGTGCTCGATTCTTCGCTGATAAATCTCTTGCTCTTAAAGCATGGTTTCAATACTTCCCAGATAGCTATAGGCGGCAACCTTCTCATCTCGCCCATGATAACTAACCTTGTCAGGATCAACAAAAGTTTTATCGTAAAACGTGATATTCCTCCCAGGGAATTATATGAATATTCAAAACTTCTTTCTTCATATATTGCCCACACATTGTTTGAAACCCGCGAATCAGTCTGGATAGCACAACGCGAGGGGCGCGCCAAGGACGGCAACGATAAAACTCAGTACGGTCTGTTGAAAATGCTCGCGATGAACTATGAAGGAAAGGATAGGGATATTTTTCTGAAATTAAATATTTTTCCGGTGGCTCTTTCCTATGAATACGACCCTTGTGATATGCTTAAAGCCATAGAACTGTATTCGGCAAGCGGCAGAGGGCCATTCGTGAAATCTCATCAGTCGGATTTTCAGAGTATGATTACCGGGATAATGGGCTACAAGGGCAGAGTGGATATTTCTTTTAGCAGCGCGTTGTCCGAAGAAGATTTCGATACTATTGACAGCGAGCAGTCTAATAATTGGATGAAAGGCCTTGCCGCAATCATCGATAAAAGAATTTATAGGTACTTCAAATTATGGGATACCAACTATATCGCCCATGATTTGTTGAACGGAAAGGCTGAATATATTGACAAATACACCGAACAATCAAAAAACAAGTTCGTGGATTACCTTAATACAAAAATAGAAAAGCTTGAAGACACCTATCCTAAAGGTGAGATATTCAACATAATTCTGAACATGTATGCCAATCCGCTAAAAAACAAATTATTGAACAATTTCCCGGTCTGATCAGTATACTTCCAGAATCTTATTATCCGCACCAAGAAAACTGAACGTATCACCGGCTTTCAGTTCTTTGATTGCATGAAACAAAGGAACTGATTGTGAAATGGCAAAATATGTATCTGTTTCTAAAACGATCTTTCCTAAACCAACCGATATGAATAATTTTTGATTTTTCGTGATGACCACAGAACCAAAAGAAACTTTATCCATCATCTTTGTGGGATCGATTCGCTCCAGGATCTTGATTTCATCACGAATTTTCTGAAGTTGTACTCCAAAAGCATCCCTCTTATTCAGCATATCCATCTTATAGGTATCGAGCCAGTCTTCAGGGGTGCCGTATTCTTCTGCATTCTGGTATGCTTCGGCCATTTCAGCCATGATCCGTTCTGCCGATTTTTGATGCAATTGCATACATGTATCCAGAAGCTTTTTCTTTATTTCTTTCTTGTCCATATTTTTCTTAAATATAAATTTTATATGCGAAATTATTGCGATCTGCTTTATTCAGATAGGATCCTGTTAGGAAAATGAATTAATTATTTTTGAAAAAACCCGATAATTCTAAATACAATTAACTGAATAAGACCTGAAAAGTATTTTTTTTATTTTTTTTCACTTGTGATAACAAATATATGTGTTTTTTTGCACAAAAGCAAATTTTTAAGCAAATTTGCGTTATAATTTAATAAGTCATCGAAACTGTTTTGATTTTCTTCTGCGATTTAATTTTTCTTACAACGAAACATTTTTATTTTTGTATAAAATCATTTAAGGCATATGGGCAAAGAACCAAAAGAAATCGTACAATCAAGGAATGTACTTGAGTTTATTACAGTAGCCAATGAAGTCTGCATTTTTCTTGAAGAAATCGAAAAATATGATACGGATTTAATCTTTGCATACCTGCAAAAAGTATTACCGCTGCTGTATCTCAAAGGTGCTATGCTGCCCGATGTTCATGTGGACAACGAGGATGCCAACGAGCGTTTTGTCACCCTCGAACAATGGGAAAAGATCTATATGAGCCTGCTGAACAAAACAGGGGGGAAAGATAATTTTCACTATATAGATTCATGCACAGAAGTTGATTTTAAAGAGGAAAAAGGCAGTATTGCAGAAAATTTGTCGGATATTTATCAGGATCTGAAAGATTTTATTCTTTTGTACCAGAAAAATACGCTGTCAGCCCAGGAAAATGCCGTGCATGCCTGTAAAATTCTTTTTGAAGCCAACTGGGGGTTGAAATTATTATCCGCCCATACGGCGATACACAGCCTGTTGTACGGTAAAAAAAAAAGTGAAAAAGATTTATTTATGGGATTTTCACCAAACTAAACCGATATGTTCCTGCAGAAACTCACATTAACCAATTTTAAAAATTTTCCGGAGCTGGAACTCAGTTTTTCGGAGAAGATAAACTGCTTTGCCGGAAACAACGGAGTAGGGAAGACCAACCTGCTGGATGCCATCCATTACCTGTCGTTCTGCAAAAGCTATTTCAATGTGATTGATACGCAGAACATCATGCACGGCGAAGAATTCTTTACTATACAAGGCGTTTGGGTGAAGAACCACGAAAACCCGGATACCATTTTCTGTGGACAGAAACGCAATCACCGCAAGGTTTTTAAACTTAATAAAAAAGAATACGACCGCCTTGCCGACCATATCGGGCTGTTTCCGCTGGTGATGGTCTCCCCGCATGATGCCGACATGATATACAGCGGCAGTGATGAACGCCGGAGGTTCCTCGACAGTTTTATCAGCCAGTTCGACCATGTTTATCTCGATGACCTGATCAATTACAATAAAGCGCTTTTTCAACGCAACAAACTGCTGAAAATATTTTTTGAGGATCATACGTTCGATGCCGAGGCGCTTGAGATATGGGATAATCAGTTAATCTCTCTCGGAACAAAAATTCATGCGAAAAGAACTTCTTTTATCCTTGATTTTATACCTTACTTTAACCATTATTTCGAGCTGATAAGCGGAAAAAAAGAAAGCGTTTCTCTTGTATATGAGTCTCAACTCAATGATGCACAGCTTGAAGGCCTTTTAAAATCAAGTCTTTCAAGAGATCGTATCCTGCTTTATACTTCCTGTGGAATTCATAAGGACGACCTGAGCTTTAATATCGAAGGCTTCCCTTTGCGCAAATTTGGTTCCCAGGGACAGCAAAAATCATACACCATTGCCATAAAACTTGCCCAGTTTGAATACATTAAAAACATGAAAGGGTTCAAGCCCATTGTGCTTTTTGATGATATTTTCGATAAGCTGGATGATGAAAGGGTGGAGCACATCATAAAACTTGCCACTGATAATAATTTTGGACAAGTTTTTATTACCGATACACAAAAAGAACGCATAATCAGCACTATGAAAAAAATTAATTCACCGGGAAAGGTTTTTGTGATAAGTGATAATAATGCCAAAGAAATAAATTTCTGAAAATGCAAAATGAAAAACCTTTAAAGGAAGTCCTCAGGCAATTTGTAGAGCATTACAGACTTGAACGGAAGCTGAATGAAGTCACACTTATTGAAAAATGGGAAGAAGTCGTGGGTAAAATGATCGCCAGGCACACCACGAATATCCATGTAGATAAACGTACCTTATTTGTGGAAGTGGATTCTTCGATTGTCCGCAGCGAATTAAACCTGATGAAATCGGTAATTATTATCCGGCTGAATGGCTATTTTAATAAACCCTTAATTGATAAAGTCGTCTTAAAATAATTTAATATTACCTAATGAAAAAAAGCTTTTACTTAGTTTATTTGCTGTTATTTGCAGTATTTATTTGTAGCATTACTTCATGTATTAATAATGCATCTTTACAGGGTAATGGAAAGATCATTAAAAAAGAAATCCAGGTCGGTGAATTTAATAAAATTGAAATTAGTGGAATTATAAATGTATATATCACTCAGGGTACTGCGGCAAAACTTGAAATCGAAACTGATGAGAACCTTATTGAATTTATTGATGCAAAGGTTCGCAGTAAAAAACTTAAAATAAAAGAGAAGAAGATCGTCAGCAGTACAAAGGGCATAAATATTTATCTGACCATCACTACGCTTGATCAGATTACGTTGTCGGGTTATACGAGCCTTATTTCGTCAGACAAGCTTAATTTTGACAAGATCGCTATAGAGGCTTCGGGAAGCAGTAAGATAAAAATGGACATCAACGGGGTGGACATGAATACTCAACTAAGCGGGAACAGTAGCGTTGAGCTGTATGGTAATATTTATACCGCGGGTATCAATGCTTCTGGTTCGGCAAATATCGATGCTTCGAATCTCAATGTCGATGACTTGAAACTTGAGGTATCAGGAAGCGCTGCCGCTAAAGTCAATGTGATAAGCAAGTTTGATGTAGAAGCTTCCGGCTCTGCCCAGGTTGAATATCAGGGAACCCCCGATATGAAGCAGGAAGTGTCAGGAACAGGAACAGTTACAAAAATATATTAATCATGGAAAAAGAACTCACAGTCGGCACACTCGTCGACCACGAAAGGTATGGCGAAGGCGTTGTCAGCAAGGTCAACATTTCAAATTATGAGATCATTTTTACCCGCGGCGGTAAAATGGAATTTTCGAAAAGCAACAAAGAACTGGAAGTTTTGGAATACATTGATGGGCAGGGCAGCAGCAATGCACAGCCTGTCGATCTGGATGCTTTTGAACAACTGATGATCCATTTTCTTGATAAGTATGGCGCTTTTCAGGAAGTAATAGCAATGGGCGAAAAATGGGAGGGAGGCAAGCTCATTATACAGCCAGGGAAAGCTGAACTAAAGCCCAAAGAGATTCCGATAGAAGCTTTTTTTCACAAAATTGTGATGTTGCGCGACCGTTTGCGTGTTTTGGAACAAAATATCAATAGCCATCCCAAACTCAGCGACCAGGACAAAGTGGATATGCAGCAATATATTACCCGCATTTACGGTAGCCTGACGACTTTCAATATTTTATTTGATGATAAAGAGGATTATTTTGTAGGTACAGGGGGAAATTAGGTGATACGAATAGGCACGAATTAATTCGAATTAATACGAATCAAGGGTAGAGAATTATAACCATTTCATATATAGCCAATAACCTGCCCGTCTGTCTGCCAACTGACGGATCAGGCGGGGAAGAATTAGGACTTTATGGACAAACTCTGATTTGTTATCGGCGGTAATTTTCATTTTCTTCCAAGAAACACAAAATCGATAATAGAAATGTGTAACTATAGTTTCTTTTCAAAAAAAACTAACAAATAAATCTAATAAATCATCAAATGACGGCTTGCTTTTAATTTCTAAAGTTTTTGTTTTGGGTGGTCGAGCCTGTCGAAGCCACCCGTTTGTGCATAGTTTAAGCCATAGGAGGAGACTCCGGAGACCTTCAGAACAAATTCGTACATGAATATGAAAAAGTAAAAAAAACTTAAAAGAATTCCTTATTTGATAACAACTAACTTTTTCGAAAAAGTAAGTTTTTCTGTTTTGAGAGTGTAATAATAGATGCCGCCTGGAATATCCGAAGTTTCAAAAGCCACACTGTATTGTCCAGTTTCAAGATGTTGGTCCAGAAGCAATTTAACCCGCTGTCCCTGGTTGTTATATATTTCCAGGCTAACTTTACATTTTTTATCGATCACAAAAGATATATTTGTTTCATCCTTGAAAGGATTTGGATAAGCGTCATATAATTCGCTGTTTTCTTTAATTTTCGGATCGTAATCGATAACTGAGACATATAATCCATGAGGTCCGGCGCCTGTTGGGTTTACGCCGTGGCATACCGTACATTTATTCAATATGCCGGCATAACCCTGTAATGTTACGTTTTGCAAATTATCATTTGCGTTATTGGTTGGCACTATCGCATGTGGCGATCCATGACAAGCGCTGCAATACATTCCCGAATGTCCTTTTGAATTTCTAAATAATTTACCCGGTTCGGAACCATGTTGTGGCCCATGACAGGCAACGGCACCGCAATCAGGTTCCTGCAGCCAATCCTGCCTGCCATTTTCTATAGTTTGTCCAACAGTGTGTGTACTACCATGGCAATCCTGACAAACCATGCCAGCAGTAAACATGACATCCCTGAAGCACTGCGTATTGGGACCCGGATGGCACTTATAACAATTGTCGGTTATCGAACCGTGTTTTAAGTGGATAGCTTCTGAAAAGGCTGGTGTCCCATGTGTTCCGGGCTTACCAAGCGCATTGTCACGATGACAGTCTGCGCAAAGTATGGGTTTTACATTAGGGTTAAAACCCGGAAGTACTTCATGTTCATTAAGAATGTTCTGCTCGCTGCTGTGGCAACCACTGCTGATGCAACTTAATTCATTGGAAACCGGAATCACCGATTGCGTCTGAGCCAGAAGGACATTGCCTGAATTGTACAGTTTAATCAGTGCCAGTTGGTAAGGATGTTCATTAACAAGGTCAATATCAGTATAAGGTGTTATTGGAATCCCCTCAATATGAAAATAATTGTCTGTTGTATCCATGCTTCCCGTAAGGCCGGCACCGGTAAGGCCGATATTGTTGGCCAGCGAAACCCCAAACAGGGAATTGACATAAGTCCAGAAATCAGTTTTCCCGATAGAGTAGGTATTACCTGGTATCTCATAGGTAACATGGTAATCTGAAGTCAAAATCTCAGGAACATTGATTGCGTTACCCACTTTGATCACCTGCGCATGTTGATTATTATACGGAGGAAGCACGCAGAAATTATTGAAATATTTATTAGCGCAATGCATTCCAAGATCATTCCATGCAATAATGATAAATGTATCGCTTTTTGCACCTGGATTTTCCTTTATCTCTCTAAAGGTATTTTCTTTTGCGGGGCTGAAAAACGATGAGAAAAACAACACAGCAACCAGGGTTGAAAACGTAAGAAGTAAAATATTTTTCATAACTTTAAATTAATTGTGGAAATAACAGGGAATTTTAGATGTAAATATACAATAATTTACGCTGCTTTTCAAATTAATTTTAATTTTATTTTGAAACAATTTTATTTGGGGTCTTTAATAATAAATGACATGGCTATTTGCGGAACAGGCGAAAACTGAGTTGATGAATATTAAATGTAAATAATGATCTAACCTCAAAAACAGGGCTTATTTGGCTGGCAGGGGTGAGGCTGATGAATGCATACCGGAGCAATGTTGTTGCCTGAAACTTCTTTAAAATACTATTTCTTTTTATTCTCTTATTATTTCCCTAATTCATCTGGGCAAGGCTATGTATCGTATATTTATCGATAAAAAATAATTACTTTATATATAAATTTCTTAATTGCGGCAATAATGCAACAAAAATTATGACAACAGCTAAAAACATATATAAAGCATGTATCCAATGTACTGTACCAATAAACATCATTTCGGCCTGCAGCCATATAATGAGCGCAAAGGCTATATAAATACTGTATGACCAGGCCCAGTGCATATCTTTGAAAAAATTAAACCGATCGGCGAACTTACTTACCGGCTTTTTCAGCAAGGCTAAGATCAGGAGACAGGGAGCTATTCCCAGGATCGAAAATAAAATGATGCCCGGTATCAGATAATCATTGAAAGGGGAGTGCTCTAAAAGCGACAAAGGCATTCCAAGCAGTTCACCCGTGGGTGAAACAACCAGTGCACCGCCTCCGAAAATAGCCCCCAGCCCCAGAAATGCCAATAAAATGATCAGGACATTCCGCATTGCCGGTTTTTGTGTTTTGTTTTGATCCTTCATATCGAAGTTAATAAAACTGTCCGGCTAATAAATACTTTTGGTGTATCAATGATCATAAATCCAAAGCTTTTTAATTTACTGGTCATTTCTCCAAAAGCTTTTTTTGAAACATGGAACTTAGGCTCAATGATGAATATTTTCCCGCCGGGTTTTAAAATTGATCTCAATTCTTCAAACAGCCTGTCGTGAGCGGGCATTTCATGAATAACCCAGAATGCAAAAATTAAATCAACCTTTTCGCTGATACCTAAGGTATCGTCTTTACACTTATGTATCTCTATCCTTTGTGCTAATTCTGTTCCTTTTATCTTTTTCTGCACCTTTTCAAGCATTCCGTCCTGAATATCTGCAGCAATGACCTTTCCTGAATCATTAAGCCTTTTTGCAATTTCTATGGTAAAAAATCCCGGGCCGCAACCCAGATCAAGAATGGTCATCCCTTTACTCACATATGGCTCAATTATTTTCTTAGGGTCTTGAAAGAATCTTCTGAAAGAATTATCAAGTATTCCGGCTATTTCGACAGGGCAAACTTCTATTTGTTTTTCTTCTTTCATTTTTTCAGATCTTGTTTATTTGCCATTTAGACATTTAAAATTAATTCGCCGGATTTTCGATGAGTGCGCGGATAACTTCCCTGTTTTTTATGGTAACAGTATCGTTCGGGTTTAATTCTATCATTTTATCGTAATCCGCAATGGTGCCTTCATAATCTTTTAAAATACACTTCAGCATGCTTCGGTTATTGTATGCTTTGATAAGTTTGGGATCTATTTCTATGGCCTTATCATAATCGCTGATAGCGCCGGCAAAATCATTCAGCTCTTTTTTAACATTTCCCCTGTTGAAATAGGCATTTTCGGCTTTGGGGTCCAATTCGATGACCTTATCAAAATCTTTGATCGCACCTGCATAATCGAGATTGTCTTTTTTTGCATTGCCCCGGTCAAAATAGAGTTCTTCTTTTTCGGGATCTTTTTGAATTTCAACGTCGAAATCTCTGATGGCACCGGCGTAATCTTTTAAGAAATAACTTGCCAGGCCCCTGTTATGATAGGCAGCAGCATAATCTTTATTGACCTTTATCAGGTTATTAAAATCGTCATAAGATTTTTTAAAGAACATTTCTTTTTTTGCACTGCTGAGCGAATCACTTTGTGCGATCTTCAGGTAATAACATCCGCGGTTGTTATATGCCAGAGGGTTCTCAGGATGTTTTTCCATTACATCAGAAAAAAGGGTTTCATCGTTTTCCCATACGTCAATACGGAAAAAACTAACGACCGAAAAAATGATACAACCAAGCACTAATACTATCTGCAGGGGTTTTTTGTAAGCCCCGTTGGCCTTCGTTGAAAGATTTTCAAAAAGCTTGCCTATGATAAAAAATACACCGATATATGGGACGTAGGTATAACGGTCAGCCATCGTAGCATTACCCACCGTGATTATTTGGAGTACAAGAATGATAGTTACCACAAAGAACAGAAATCCGAAAATTACATCTTTTCCCCAACGGCGTGAATACCATACAAAAAACAGCAGTAATCCTACAAATAAAACCGAGATGTAATAAATCACGGGTAGGGTGCCGCCCAACTGAACAGGATAGGGGTAAAGAGCAGACAAGTTAATCGGGACAAAAGCTTTTAATAAATACATTACTACTGAATTGGAAACGATGAATATCCGGTCAAAAACAGGGATCACCTGTGCGTCTGTGAGAGGCATGGCCGCTTTTTGAGAGTTCATGGCAAGGTAGCCGAAGATAAGAGAAATTACAAAAAAAGGGATTTTTTCAGCAAGTGTTTTCCAGTTGATTTTTCTGTTCAGGTAATAATCGAAAAGAATCAACACCAAGGGAAGGATAACCGCTGCCGATTTGCTGAAACAGGATAATAAGAACAAGATACCTGCAAAAATTAAATGTTTAATTTTTTTGGATTTCAGGTAATCAGTATATGCTATCAGTGAAAGCAATAAGAAAAACGTGTATAAGACGTCCTTTCTCTCGGAAACCCAGGCCACAGATTCGATATGCATAGGATGAACGGCAAAAAATGCAGCTGTAATCAAAGCAACATTTACATTTTTTGGAGATAACTTCTTTATTAAAACAAAAACCAGCAATGCATTCATTGCATGCATCAGGATATTCGTGAAATGGTATAAACCCGGGCCGTCCCCGACGATCTTATGTTCGATGGCATAGGTCAAAGTAGTGATCGGATGGTAGTTGCCAAAATAAAACTCCGAAAACATCATTTTTACGTTTTCCCAGCTCAGCTCTTTGATGCGTTCATTGAGGTTGATATACATGTTATCATCCCAGATAAGGAATTCAAACCTGATTGCTTTGAAATAGATAGCAAGGGTTGCAAGTAAAACGGCCCCCAAAGCATACCAGGCCCATTTGTTGCTGGTGTTTCCCTTTAATTTTGTACTTGTTTTTTTCGCTGCAACCGGTTTTTGCTTATTCCTTGTGTCCTTTTTATTCTTATCCTTTGAGCTCATTATTTGAGTAATTAGTTTTTAAATCAGTTATTTTCATCACCCCTTCGCCTTCGCCTCTAATTTTTAATTCTTAAGATCAGCTTTACATTTTCCCTGTTATTAATGGCATCGGTATATTGCGGGTTCAACTCAATAGCCCTGTTATAATCTTCTAAAGCGCCCTGGTAATCCCTGAGCTGATACCTTGCCGTACCTCTGTTGCCGATCGCTAAATAATATTGCGGGTCTAATTTTACCGCTTTGTCAAAATCTTCAAAAGCAGCCTGGAAATCATTTAAATAAAATTCGGCATTACCCTTATTGAAATGGATCTTTACTTTATCCTCTTTGTTTAACGGGCATTTCAAAGCGTTTTGATATTCTTTCACCGATCTTTTCAGATTAGTTTCTTTATTGGCGCTATCGGCTACTACAGCAACCTGGCCAAGGAAATGGTCGCCTAAAAGATAATACGGAGTGCCACAGTCAGGATATTTTTTTATCACATCAGAAAAAAGCTTTTCATCATTTTCCCATATTTTTACACGGTTGTAAGAAAGTGCAGACAATAGGGCAAACCCAAGCAAAAATACTATTAACAAGTAATTGCTGTATTTTTTATATTTTCCTTTTACCTTATTGGTGTAATTTTCAAAAAGCTTTCCGAAAATAAAAAATATCCCGATGTAAGGAATGTAGGTATAGCGGTCGGACATGGTTACCCCGCCCACACGGAAAAACTGAAGAACAAGTATGATCGTTATTACAAAAAATAAAAATCCAAAAATGATATCTTTTCCCCATTTTCGCGAATACCAGACAAAAAACAACAATAATCCCACAAGCAAAATAGACAGGTAATATATTCCCGGAAGCTTGCTTCCGTATTCAACCGGATAGGGATAGATCGCCGACAGGTTCACCGGCACGATGGCTTTAATGATATAACTCATAAATGAATAAGTAACCAGTGCAAAATGCTGGATGAACGGAACGGAGGAAGTATCGTGTATGGCATCGCCCTGGGCTTTGACAGCAATGATTCCGAATATGAGTGCTATTATTAAGAAAGGAAGTTTTTCGATGATCAGTTTCAGGTTATATTTCCGGTTGGCGTAATAATCCATAATAAACAAAACCAGGGGCAGGATGACCGCCGCCGGCTTGCTCAGGCAGGATAAAATGTAAAAGATGGCTGATAAAATTATATATTTGTTTTTTTGTGACCGCAGGTAATCACTGTACATGATCAGCGAAAGAAGAAAGAAAAAGGCGTACAGCACATCTTTTCTTTCGGAGACCCAGGCTACAGATTCGACATGCATCGGATGAACAGCAAAAAAAGCGGCGGTGATCAGTGCAACATAAGCATTTTTAGGAGAGATCTTGCGGATCAGTACAAAAACCAAAAACGTGTTCAGCAGGTGCAGGATAATGTTGTTCAGATGGTATAAGGTACCGGAAGTTCCTACTAATTTATACTCTATAGCATACATGAATGTTGTGATAGGATGATAATTGCCGGCGTAAAATTCTGAAAAAATCAGTTTTAAATTCGCCCAATGAAAATCCATAATACGTGTGTTGTCCGTAACATAAGATTTGTCGTCCCAGTGGGTGAGCAATTCATAGCCTATGGCTCTGAAATAGACGGCAAAAGTCGTGAGAATAACAACCCCTAAAGATATCCAAACCCATTTACTGACAGGGTAATTCGCGGCAATCTGAACCGTTTTCTTCTGCTGTGTTTGTTTCTTGTTCTTTTTTTTGTTCTTGACTGGTTGTCCCATATTTTACTTTATTGCAGGAAATTTCACCATTTTTTTTCTTGTCTTCAACTTCATCTTTTAATATAACACTGAATTTGATGATAATTTTCCGATTATTAAAATATTTACTTTCTCCATTCTGTTATGCCTGAAAAGTTTAAATTTTTCAAGCTTTCATTATAAAACAATATCGCTTGATTATGTCAAACGGAGTTACCTTCTGTGATTTTTTTTACAAATATAATTTGAAACAGGTAAACTACACAAGAAAGAATTTAAATAATAAAAAAAATGCAAAAGTCATTCAAGGTCTTTGGTGAGCGGGGCAACTAAATTTTATGTAAGTTTGTAAAAAAAAATATGCTCGAAATACAACTCATACAAACTACGGTAGATGCTGTTGCAAGGCTTTATAACCAAGACATTGCCCCCTCTCTGGTGAGCGTTCAGAAAACTAATATGCAATACCGGGGAGAAGCGGATTTTACCATCATGGTTTTTCCCCTGGTGCGTTATTCAAAAAAATCCCCCGAACAAACGGCAAATGAACTGGGTGAATATCTGAAACAAAATCTTATCTTTATAGAGAATTTCAGTGTGGTCAAGGGGTTTCTGAATCTGCGCATTACGGGAAAATTCTGGCTTGAGTTTTTACAAACCAATTATCAGAATACCAATTATTGCATCACCCAACCCGACAAACAGCAAACTCCCGTTATTGTTGAGTATTCATCGCCAAACACCAACAAACCTCTGCATCTGGGGCATATCCGCAACAACCTTCTGGGGGATTCCGTTTCGCGCATCCTGAAAGCAAACGGGAAAAACGTGTTACAGGTAAACCTGGTGAACGACAGAGGCATACACATCTGCAAGTCGATGCTCGCATGGCAGAAATGGGGCAGTGGCGAAACCCCGGAATCTTCGGGCATGAAAGGCGACAAATTGGTGGGTAAATATTATGTTGAGTTCGACAAGCACTATAAGGCTGAAATTACAAGCCTGATACAACAAGGTATGGCAGAGGATGATGCCGCCAAAACGGCCCCGCTGATACTCCAAGCACAGGAAATGCTTCTCAGGTGGGAGCAGGGCGACAAAGAAACCAGGGAACTATGGGAAAGAATGAATTCATGGGTTTACAAAGGTTTTAATGAAACATATAAAAACCTGGATATTGCATTCGATAAGACATACTATGAATCGCAGACTTATCTTTTAGGCAAAGAAGTGGTTAAGGAAGGACTCGAAAAAAATGTTTTTAAAAAGAAAGAGGACGGTTCCGTGTGGATCGATTTGACGTCAGAAGGATTGGACGAAAAGCTGTTGCTGAGGGCCGACGGGACTTCCGTATATATGACACAGGATATAGGCACAGCCAAAATGCGCCACGATGAATTTTTGCCCGAAAAGATGATCTATGTAGTTGGTAATGAGCAAAATTATCATTTCGATGTGCTGAAAAAAGTACTGGCAAAAGCCGGTTATAGCTGGGCTGAAAATATCAGGCATTACTCGTATGGAATGGTTGAACTGCCCGAAGGAAAGATGAAATCGCGCGAAGGCACCGTGGTAGATGCCGACGACCTCATTGATGAAGTTACTGAAACGGCAAAGCAGATCACTACTGAACTCGGAAAACTGGAAAATTTCGATACGGAGGAGGCAAATAAATTGTTCCGGTTGATAGGACTGGGCGGACTGAAATATTTCATCCTGAAAGTGGACCCGGTCAAAAACATGATGTTTAATCCTAAAGAATCTATTGATTTTGATGGAAATACCGGCCCTTTCATTCAGTACACCTATGCCCGTATTCAATCCTTGTTGCGCAAGTCGGGTAAAACTGCTGAAGAGTTTGTATTTGCTGATGTCCCGGATTTGTTGGATGAAGAACGTGAATTGTTGTTCCTATGCTATGATTTTAGGCGCATTTTGTCCCTGGCTGCCGATGAGCTTAGTCCGGCCCAGGTCGCCAATTATGTTTATGAACTGGCCAAACAGTACAACCAGTTTTATCAGCGCATACCCGTGCTTAAAGAAGATAATATCAACCTCGTCAATTTTAGGCTGGCACTATCCGGCTTCACATGCATTATCATTAAAAACGCAATGAAATTACTTGGAATTGATGTTCCTGATAGAATGTAGTTTTGTTGCTGATTATTAGTAAAATGGAGATAAGATTAGAGACTGGAGATTAGAAATTAGAAATTAGAAATTAGAATGAACACTCCCAACTCCCAACTCATAACTCCCACCCCAATAATTAACTAAATAAAAACTTAAAATGAAAAGCATTAAATTACTGTCAATCCTATTATTAATAATAATGAATTCATGCAAAACAACTGAACCCGGCCGTGCCTTTACTATTGGAAAAGGAGGCGGGTTTACCGGAAAATACGACGTATACCTTGTAAAATCTAATGGCGATGTTTTTAAGGTGGTTAAAGACCAACCCACATCCGAATTGGTAATAAAAATTGATAAAAAACAAATTGCTGAAATCTTCAAACAATTTGATCAGTTGAATATCAAAGAAATCAACTTTTCGCATCCCGGCAACATGACCTCATTTATCCGGTATTCAGCCGATGGCAAGATCTATGAAATAAAATGGGGAAGCAACAATGAAGTGCCTCCCCGAATTTATATTGATTTCTTTGATAAAGTCTGGAATCTTATCAGAATAAAATAAGCATCACTGTTTAATGATTTTATTGTTGTAGATGCCTTTATTGGTCGACATCCTGATAAAATATATGCCGGATGCTTTTTCGTTCATATCCAATTGATAGGAATTTTGTCCTTTTTCAGCGCTTTCTGTTCTGCTTTCCAGTAATTTACCCTGTAAATCAAGCAGCTCAATATTCACAGTTTGCTGTTCGTTTGAGAACAAATTGATGTTGAGCATCTCGTTTACAGGGTTTGGATATATTTCGAGATAACTGCTCATGTCTTCCGCTTCAATCCCTGCATCCGGGCCTTCCATAAATTTGACATTATCAACATAAGCATTATCCATTGTAAAATTTACCAAATAAACAGTGTCTTTGCATATATTACGGGTTTCGAAAGTAACCGTGAATTTGCTGCCTGCATAAGCGCTCAGATCAATAAAATGTGAAACCCAGGGGTCTGTATTTGCGGTGGTCGGGTTATATGTTCCTCCGATCTGTGTCGCATCATTAACCAAAACCCTGAAATTGCTTGCAACCGAATAATCATTTCCTGCGCCAAGCAGATATTCGTATCCGGCTTGACCAAACGTTTGTTTAAGGTCGAATCGCAAATAGGCATTTGTCCAGGCAGATGCATCCACGCAGAAAGTAATTTTGGCAGACAAAAAATCGTTTATGGTCCAGGTATTTGTTCCATCCGGAAAAACAACCATCGTGTAGTATGTTAATGCGTTGCCGCCGGTCATCAGAAATCCTTTCGTTCCTGTATGGTGAGCGGCATAGTTTACGTAAACGTGCGCGTAATCTCCAAGGGTGACAAGGTACATATTATCAGCATTAGCCTGTTCAAAAGTAACAACGGTATCTGCAAGTGATGAGGGATTCTTGACCACATAACCGGCGAACTCATCATTTGAGTTCAGGCTGTCATCAGCAAAAAACGTTTTAGCTTTGATGGTGAATGTGGTTCCGGATAACGACATATCTGCAGGTGTGGAAAAAGTATGATAAATCACTGAATCAGGATACACATCATAAGCTGTGGTGATGGTGTCATAAATATATGCCCCATTGTTAATGCTGTAGCCAACAGGAATCTCACTACCGGCGGGAAGAAAATCACAGGCGAAAGAACCGACCCTTATTGTAATATCTTCTATATTACTCAGGTTACATGCCGAAACAGGTGCAACAATTCCGGTAACACCAACGTCGCTGTTCTGGAATATTCTGTTTTCAAAAGTATACCCCGTCAAAGTGTCATTGTATACCACAGTATCATTTGCATAATTCAGCCAGGCATTAATGGTATGATTTCCTATAGCTTGTACATCGGCAGGAACAGTAAATGTAAAGTCAATGGTATCACCACCGTTCACATTAGCAGCCAGCATCAATGTGTCGCCAACCACGGCTCCGCCATCTGACTGATAGAAAAAGAAAATGCTGTCGCCTGCATTTATCGGCAGGTTACAGCCATTGTAGATCATCCTCACACTTACCGGTTCATAGGTCATCGCACATGCAGTGACAGGTGCAATAACATCGCTCATATATACATCGTTGTCAGCAATAGCCATACCTAAACCAACTGCATACCATGCGTTGACCGTCTGTACCATCTCGTTGGAACAATTGCCATAGATATCAATAGCAGCCTGAATGGTAGCCAGACGGGCATCAGCATACCCTGATGAGCTTGTCATATATACCGAAAGGGCACGATAAGCAATTTGGGCCGCTTTTTCGATCCCTATACTGTCGATAGAATATACATTTCCGAGATCGTTGGTACCGGTGTCGCCGGCAGAAATGAGGTAAAACCAATAGTTGGCGACACCGCTGTTGTAATGCACACCACCGTTATCCATAGTCCCGGAGAACCAGAAATTTCCAAGATAGGTATCTGGTTGATCGTCTTCATTGGGATCTGACATATTGCGGAAACCATTACCTCCGGTAAGATCAAAATCTTCTCCGACCAACCAGTCGGCGAGGGAAGGAGTGGCATAAAACTCAACGGCAGCGCTGAAAATATCACTGAAAGCTTCATTCAGGGCGCCGGGCTCATCCTGATAAACCATATTGGCCGTGTATTCGGTAACTCCGTGCGTCAGTTCATGGGCACATACATCCAGCGCGGTGAAAGGTCCTTCCTGGGTACCATCGCCATCGCCATAAGTCATGCAGGTTCCGTTCCAGAAAGCGTTAGCATAATCCACATCATAATGAACGAAACTGATAAGGGAAGAACCCTGGCCATCATAACTGTCTCTGCCAAATTTATCCAAATAATAATCATAAGTGGCTTCAGCGCCAAAATGAGCATCGGTGGCAATTTCATCCTGTTGTGCATTCACGTTATTCCAATTGTTGTCGGTATCGGTAAAATCAATAGCCGTATTATAATCAGTCGAAGTATTCATATCATAGGTTTCGATACCACAGCGGCTGGTTTCTCTCAGCCGGTAAGCGCCGGGGCCTGTAGAATCAACGGTTATGGTTTGAACCCCACTGTATTTTGTATGAGCAATACCCGGGATGTCGGTAACACGAATCAGGTCAATAGTGTGATATACTTCACCGGACGTTGCATCAATAAAGACATTTTTATAGGAAAGAGGTTTTGTGGCATATACGTTGACTTTGTATGCCAAAACATATTTTGATGCATCTTTTCCGAAATGTTTATCAATAAGCACCAGCTTAGCCTTTGGATAATAGGTGGCATTCTGGTCTTTTTTCACTTTTTTGATAAAAGCTTCGCTGGCAGGACTATCCCACATGTATTTTTCTGCATTGGTATATGCAACTGCTTTTTCAATAGCATCCTGAGCAGATAGGGAAGGGCTGACTGTTAAATTCAGTCCGGTGATGATAGTTCCGTTACCGCTGACGGCTTTTTCACGGAGGCTATGTATCAGATATTCAGCGCCTTCGACAGGAATGCCTTGATAATACTGCTGATAGCGATAGTGGGTAAAGCCCAGTTTATCATTTTCAGTCCGGGAAACTAGCATCTGGTCGGAAGCATTCAGCCCGAATTCGTTTTTATTTGTGATAAAAACCTTTTCAGGATTGATCTGCTGGTTGCTTTTAAATTGTATCCACCCCGACTGATCTTTGACAAAGGCTATCTTTGTGACATTTTTACTGACCTGTCCGGTAGAGACACCGGCAGACATGATCAGGATGGCTGCAAGCAGTGTAAATCTGATTTTTTTCATGGTGTTTTTTTGATAAATTTGTTCGGAATAATTGATACAAAGATAATAAGATTTGAGTAATAAATTTTTTGACTTTTGATTCATTATTGTAAATTTGCCGAAAACCACCGAATGAATTCACTCCCCAGGCAGATACTGTTATCGTTTTTCAAACAAATACTGTTTTGGTTTATTGTTTTCGGACTGACAAGGATCGTTTATATTTTTTATAACCTTAATTATCTTAAAGGCATCAGCTTCTTTGAATTATCCGGGGTTTTTTGGTATTCTCTTCCGCTCGATCTGTCCACTATATGTTACATAATGGTCATGCCTTTTTTGTTAATGGTGATCCGGAATTTTTATTTTGCAAAATGGCTCGATATCATCAATAAAACATACTTTTTTATTGTTTTGCTTTTAGTGGTCATCATTACTTCTGTTGAAGCCGGCATTTACAGCGAATGGAAAACAAAGTTACATTACAAGGCCTTGCTTTATCTCGCAAATCCACGGGAAATTGTAGCATCTGCTCAATTATGGCAAATTATGGCCATCTCCCTTTTAATAGTGTTTCAGATGGCTCTGTACTACGTTATTTTTATAAAAGTCTTTTTTTATCGTATTACGTCTGTTAAAAGAAATTACATCTTTTCTGCGATATTTATCCTGCTTACCCCCGTGTTATTATTTGGAGGTATGCGCGGAGGTATAAGTCAGATACCTATCAATCAAAGCAAGTCCTTTTATTCAAAATATGAAATACTGAACTGGATATCTGTGAACTCTTTGTGGAATCTTGAGAGCAGTATTGGAAACAACTATGACCTGTTGAAAAATAATCCCTTTCATTATTATAGTGATGATGAAGCCTGCAAGACGGTAGATCAACTTTTCGGAAGTTGCAATGATTCCACAGAAGTGATCTTAAAAACAGACAAGCCGAATATCGTCATGTTTATTCTTGAAGGATGGTCGGCCGATCTGATAGAGAGCCAGGGCGGAGAAAAAGGGATCACCCCGTTTTTTCATGAATTGGAAAAAAACGGGATATTGTTTACCAACATCTATACGAACGGGACACGATCGCAGGAGGGGATGTCGGCAATTTTCAGCGGTTTTCCTGCACAGTCAATTACTACAATAACTCAGCAGCCTGATAAATATCATGCACTTCCCAGCCTGAACAAAAATCTGAAAAAGGCAGGATATTTTTCATCGTTTTTTTTCGGAGGGCAGCTCATCTATGGGAACATCAGAAGTTATCTGGTACATATTGGTTTTGATACTATTTTCGAGGATGATGATTTTCCTTCTTCGTTTCCAAGAGGCAAATTAGGTATTCATGATGAATTTACATTTCCCTATTTTCTTGATAAATTAAACACACAAAAACAGCCGTTTTTCTCGTCTATTTTCACCATCAGTTCGCATTCACCTTATGATTTCGGCATGCAGGAAGTGATATCATGGCCACAATATGAAAAAAAATATGTCAATGCAGCCTATTATGTGGATCAATGTCTTGGAAAATTTTTCCGGCAGGCACAGAAACAAACTTGGTATGACAACACGCTATTTGTTCTCGTTTCTGACCATAGCCATGGAACATACCGTAACCATCATTTTTGCTCGCCCGGTTACCATAAAATTGTAATGCTGCTTTGCGGCAATGTCATAAAAGAAAATTTCAGGGGTACGCAAAACACAAAAATCGGCTCACAGACAGACCTCCCGGCTGTTTTATCCGCTCAGCTCGGGCTCAGATACGATGAGTTTACGTGGAGCAAAAACCTGATGCAACCCAACTGTCCCGAGTTTGCTTTTTATGCTTATGATGGCGGTTTTGGATGGGTAAGACCGGGAAGTTATATCTCTTATGATACAAGAACTAATACGAACTCCATATTGCAGATCGATTCCACATCAAAGATCTCTGAGGCTGAACTTTTACACCAAGCCAAATCTTATATGCAATGCAGCTTTCAGCAGTATTTGGATTTTTGAGAATTTAATTTCATCCATATATTCGCAAGAATTCGTTTATCTATTGATAGTCACTGGGTGAATAAAAACTGCAATTATAGGAAGTGCCTGACAATCAATTTTTATCCAGTGATTTGCTAATTTGAGGTCCTGATAATATTTATCAAAGATTATAAAATTTGCCAGTTATTTTTATGCTATTACGTTTAATATTCAGTTGAATATTGGGATTATTATGTTTGTCATTCTTTTTTGTATTTTTGTATATAATAATATCAGGTAAACAGTTTAATATGACTTCAAATAAATTAATGAAAAAAATATATTATAAGGCTATTTTAATTTTTTCAATAGCGTTTTATTATTCAGGTATATCAGCTCAAAATCTGGTAGTTAATCCGAGTTTCGAAGATGTAAATGTTGGCAGCCTGCAATGTAGCTGGTATTTATCAATAGCAACGTTCAATGCAGCTATCAATAATTGGACTGTGCCAACAGATGGAACTACGGATATTTTCCATTCGTCTCTTGCTGTCTCCTGCTTTTCTAATCCTCTTTCAACAAATGGTTCCGCTGTGGGACAGCAATCTCCGCATACGGGTAGTTGTATGACAGCTATTTGCACATATGGCAACGGAGGGTGCACTCCATGGCGCGAATATGTGCAGGGCAGGCTTTCCAGCGCGTTGGTTCCCGGACAACAGTACTGTGTTGAATTTTATGTATCCCTGGCTGACAACAGTATTTACGCTACAAACAACATTGGAGTTTATTTTACGACTTCAGCCTGGGTCTCCACGAATGGAGGCTGCCCTTATTATGTAACGCCTCAGGTAAGTTATATGTCACCAATTATTACAAATAAAACAGCGTGGACTTTGATTTCACTGAATTTTACGCCGACACAAGCCTATACTTATTTTACCATCGGAAATTTTTATAATGATGGCTCTACAACTGCTGTTAATGTGGGCGGAACGAATGCCACAAACCGATATTTTATAGATGATGTGGATATTCATCTTTGCAATCCCACCACCGTTACAGTTAACAGTCCTGCAATTTGTAACGGACAATCAGCAGTTCTGAATGCATCTTCAAATACTCCGGGAACTACTTTTACTTGGAGCACAGGTGGCTCCGGCTCAAGTATTACAGTAAGCCCGACAACAACAACGACATATACCGTTACAGGTACAACTCCAACCGGCTCAACAGCATCGGCAGTTGCAACAGTAACAGTTAATCCTAATCCTTCAGTTTCAGCCAGTGCTGCCCCGGGTTCTGTTTGTAACGGACAATGCACAAACCTCACAGCAGCAGGTGCTTCAACGTACACATGGATGCCCGGAAGCCTCACAGGAACAACGGTCAATGTTTGCCCGGGAACAACTACAATATATACAGTTACTGGTGTGTCGGCAGCAGGATGCAGCGGTACTTCCACAGTAACAGTGGCGCTCAATCCTTCACCTGTTGTTGGCGCTTCAGCCTCGCCTGCAGCAATTTGTACGGGACAAAGCAGCACGCTGACAGCTTCAGGAGCATCGAGCTATTCCTGGATGCCTGGAACTTTAGCGGGTACATCTGTAAATGTTTCTCCCTCATCAACGACAGTATATACAGTTACAGGCACATCTGCTGCAGGCTGTTCGTCCACGGCAAGTGTTACGGTTACCGTGAATACTGCTCCTTCTGTCTCTGCGTCTGCATCACCGACCGCCATATGCAACGGCCAATGTACCAATCTGACAGCTAATGGCGCCTCGACCTATACCTGGATGCCGGGCAGCCTGAGCGGAGGCACAGTAAATGTTTGTCCGGCCGGCACCACAATATACACGGTCACAGGAACAAATGCGGCAGGTTGCACAGCAAATTCTACAGTAATCGTGACAATTAACCCCAACCCAACCATATCAGCCACCGCATCTCCGGCGGCTGTATGTCCCGGACAATGCACGAATCTGACAGCAACCGGTGCTTCGGCTTATTCCTGGATGCCCGGCACTCTTGCCGGAACAACTGTCAATGTTTGCCCGACAGCAACAACCGTATACACGGTTATGGGTTTGTCGGCAGCAGGATGTAGCGGTACTTCGACAGTAACAGTGACTGTTAACCCCATACCTGTTGTTGGCGCTACAGCCTCGCCTGCGGCAATTTGTACGGGACAAAGCAGCACGCTTACAGGTTCAGGAGCATCAGCGTATTCCTGGATGCCAGGAAATTTAACAGGGACATCGGTAAATGTTTCGCCGACATCAACGACAGTATATACGGTAACAGGCACATCAGCGGCAGGCTGTTCGTCCACGGCAAGTGTTACAGTTACTGTTAGTGCGGCTCCTTCTGTTACCGCATTTGCATCACCGGCTGCCATATGCGCCGGCCAATGCACCAATCTGACAGGCAATGGCGCTTCAACCTATAGTTGGATGCCAGGAGGCCTGAGCGGAGTCACAGTAAATGTTTGTCCTACCGGCACAACTACATACACGGTCACCGGGGCAATTACGGCGGGTTGTACGGCAAGTGCTACGGTAACTGTGACAGTTAACCCTAACCCTGTTATATCAGCCATCGCCTCACCGGCGGCTGTATGCCCCGGACAATGCACGAATCTGACAGCAAACGGTGCTTCGGCTTATTCCTGGATGCCCGGCACGCTTGCCGGAACAACTGTCAATGTTTGCCCGACAGCAACCACCGTATACACGGTTACGGGTTTGTCGGCAGCAGGATGTAGCGGTACTTCGACAGTAACAGTGACAGTTAACCCCATACCTGTTGTTGGCGCTACAGCCTCGCCGGCGGCAATTTGTGAGGGACAAAGCAGCACGCTTACAGGTTCAGGAGCATCAACGTATTCCTGGATGCCAGGAAATTCAACAGGGACATCGGTAAATGTTTCGCCGACATCAACGACAGTATATACGGTAACAGGCACATCAGTGGCAGGCTGTTCGTCCATGGCAAGTGTAACAGTTACTCTAAATCAAAATCCTGTGGTTGCAGCTACTGCTATGCCTGCTGTAATATGCCCGGGCGCATGTACCGATTTAAGTGCTACAGGGGCCTTGACTTATCTATGGATGCCCGGCAATCTTTCCGGAAGTACTGTAAATGTTTGTCCGAACATAAATACATTATACACTGTTACAGGGACATCTGCCCAGGGATGTACGGCAACCGGTACCGTTTCGGTAACAATAGCTTCGCTGCCTGTGGTTTCTGCTAATGCATCAGCCGCTAATATTTGTGTTGGTGGATGTACGGATATTACAGCTTCAGGAGCAGACACCTATTCATGGCTTCCCGGCGGACTGACAGGGACAAGCGTTAATGTTTGCCCTGTCGTTACAACAATTTATACCGTTACGGGTACAAGCACAGACGGGTGTACCGATACAGAAATAGTAACCGTTTCAGTAACTCCGATCCCTGTTATTACTACTTATGCGACAAATGATACTTTGTGTTTCGGACAGAGCACAGGATTGTCTGCAGGAGGGGCTAATAATTTCCAGTGGCAGCCTGGCGGTATGCCCGGCTCTTCCATTAATGTTACTCCTGATGCAACAACCACTTATACCGTAACTGGTGATGTGAACGGATGTACGGCTTCGGGCAGCATTACTGTCAATGTTTATCCATATCCGGTCATCAGTTTTTCTGCTGATAAGATGGCTGGCTGCGAGGATCTGCTTGTTCAATTCACCGATCTGAGCAATTTCAACGATGCCACATGGTACTGGGAATTTGGTGATAATACTTTTTCTTATCTTAAAGATCCTTTGCATCTTTTCACTGAACCGGGTATTTATGATGTCAGCCTGACGATGACAACGATCTATGGATGTACTTCAAGCTTCAATTGGCAGGATATGATCACGGTATATAAATTACCGGAAGCTGAGTTTGTGTTCGTTCCTGAGTCGGCAACTGAACTGGAGCCTACTGTATGGTTCTATGACCGGTCGATAGGAGCCAGTGCCTGGGAATGGAATTTTGGGGATTTTTTGTCATTGGACAATAATTCAAATCTGCAAAATCCCATACATATTTATGCTGATACAGGAATATTTAACGTGATGCTTGTGGTAATGGCTGATAACGGATGCCCTGACACAGCCTGGCATTCGTTGTATGTAGCACCTAATGTTGCTGTTTTTGTCCCAAATGCTTTTACGCCTAACGATGATCTGCAAAACCCCAATTTTATTTGCAAAGGCGAGGGCATAGACTGGTCAACTTTTGAGATGCGGATATATGACCGCTGGGGCAAGCAGCTTTTATTCACAAATGATCATGAAACTGGCTGGGATGGTAAATACAACGGGGTGGAAATGCCGCAGGATGTTTATACCTGGCTGATCAGTTTTATTGATATCCGCTTGAAAAAACATAACCTGAAAGGAATCGTTACTCTTGTAAAATGAACTATTTTTTGCCTGATAAATAAAATATCAAAAGATGCATCTACCCGATATAGACAAGCTATAACTGTCCACTGGCAGACAAGGACATTGACGAAAATGAATTTTTTATGATGAAAAAAATAATAAAAACACAATTTTTGATTGTTTTGTTATTTCAATGTTGTTGCTCGTATGGATTGAATATTGTAATCATTGAAAGTCAGTCTTTTAATTCCGGACATAATATGGATGCACAGTGGAGTACTGTTGCAACAGCAATGGGACATAGTCCTTCAATATTGCCTCAGGCCACTTTGGACAACAATAGTTTTTTTTCAACTACGGACATTTTAATTATTTCATCAGGTGTAATAAATTTACCTGCTAACAGGATAAATACTATCATTCAATTTATTCAAAGCGGAAAGAACGTATATCTGCAATCGGAGTATTTATCTTCTTATTCAACGAATCAGGCTTTTGCTTATATTGTTGCTCAGTTCGGAGGCGTTTTTAATTGGACAAATCAGTTTTCGGGTGATCTTGCCCCGATGAATGTTCTTGGAACATTCTCAAATACAAATAATAATGTTCTATCTATAGGTTATTATTGGTATTCTGTTTCTGGTGTTGGCGATTGTAATGTTGTAAATTTTTTGGAATATGGGAACGAATTTCATGGGTTTGAATTTATCCCTGGCAATAGTTCATTTGGAACGATCATTACTTGTACAGATCAGGATTGGATCAGGTCTTATACAAGTCCGGCACTAATGCAAAATATAATTACGCATCTTATTACACCTGACCAATTGGTGAACAATATTACTCCGGTATTTACAACTCTTGGCCCGTATTGCGTTGGAGCAACACCAGGAACACTGCCAGCAACATCCGCAAATGGCATCACCGGGACATGGGACCCTGCCACAATTAGCACGGCAACAACAGGAACAAGTACTTATACATTTACACCAACAGCAGGACAATGTGCTAATACAACTACCATGTCTGTAACCGTGAGCTCTAGTATTACACCAACGTTTACGACTCTTGGCCCATATTGTGTCGGTGTAATACCCGGAACGTTGCCTGCAACATCTACGAATGGCATTACCGGGACCTGGAACCCTGCCACAATAAGCACGGCAACAACAGGAACAAGTAATTATACATTTACCCCAACAACAGGCCAATGTGCTACGACAACGACCATGTCGGTAATTGTGAGTTCAAACATAACTCCGGCATTTACAGCTCTTGGCCCTTATTGCACTGGTGCAACACCAGGAACACTGCCCACAACATCCACAAATGGCATCACCGGCACATGGAACCCCGCCACCATTAGCACGGCAACAACAGGAACAAGTATTTATACATTTACGCCGGCAGCCGGCCAATGTGCTTCGGCAACAACTATGTCAGTAACTGTAAGTTCTAACATTGCACCAACATTTACAGCTCTTGGCCCTTATTGCACAGGTGCAACACCAGGAACACTGCCCACAACATCCACAAATAGCATCACCGGCACATGGAACCCCGCCACCATTAGCACGGCAACAACAGGAACAAGTATTTATACATTTACACCATCAGCGGGACAATGTGCTTCGTCAACAACTATGTCGGTAACTGTTAATCCGAATATTACACCTTCTTTTACGGCTCTTGGTCCTTATTGCGCAGGTACAACACCCGGGACACTGCCAACAACATCCACAAATGGCATCAGCGGCACATGGAACCCTGCCGCCATCAGCACAGCAACAGCAGGAACAAGCATTTATACATTTACACCATCAGCGGGACAATGTGCTTCGTCAACAACTATGTCGGTAACTGTTAATCCGAATATTACACCTTCTTTTACGGCTCTTGGTCCTTATTGCGCAGGTACAACACCCGGGACACTGCCAACAACATCCACAAATGGCATCAGCGGCACATGGAACCCTGCCGCCATCAGCACAGCAACAGCAGGAACAAGCATTTATACATTTACACCATCAGCGGGACAATGTGCTTCGTCAACAACTATGTCGGTAACTGTTAATCCGAATATTACACCTTCTTTTACGGCTCTTGGTCCTTATTGCGCAGGTACAACACCCGGGACACTGCCAACGACATCCACCAACGGCATCACCGGAACATGGAACCCTGCCACAATTAATACGGCAACAACAGGAACAAGTGCTTATACTTTTACTCCAACAGCAAGCCTATGTGCTACGACAACAACCATTTCTGTAACCGTGAGTTCTAATATTACACCGACATTTACGGCTCTTGGCCCGTATTGCGTTGGAGCAACACCAGGAACACTGCCAACAACATCAACCAACAGCATAACCGGGATTTGGAGCCCTGCAACAATCAGCACGGCATCGGCAGGAACAAGCACTTATA
This sequence comes from Bacteroidales bacterium, assembly GCA_035353775.1. GTDB lineage: Bacteria > Bacteroidota > Bacteroidia > Bacteroidales > CAIWKO01 > CAIWKO01. Next base: position 29,891 of record DAOQAF010000042.1, read on the forward strand.
CATTTACGCCAACAACAGGGCAATGTGCTGCGGCAACAACCATGTCGGTAACCGTTAGTTCTAATATCACACCAACATTTACAACTCTTGGTCCGTATTGCGTTGGAGCTACACCCGGAACACTGTCAACAACATCCACCAACAGCATTAACGGAACATGGAGCCCTACCACAATCAGCACGGCAACTTATGGAACAACTACTTATACATTTACACCTACAGCGGGACAGTGTGCCGTTTCTATGAGCATCGATATTGTCGTTAATGCGTTACCAGATATTTATGCCAGCACTTCGCATACGAATATTTGTTTTGGTCAAAGTTCGGAGATCTATGCTAGCGGAGCAGCAAACTATGTATGGCAACCGGGCAATATGA
>DAOQAF010000043.1:0-3649 GCA_035353775.1 Bacteroidales bacterium
TAAATATGAAATGGTTATAATTATCATCCCTTGATTCGCATAAATAATTTTATTATCTTTGAGTTAATTAATTTCATCATAATCTTGTATCAATGGACAAAGTAATGGAATACTTCGGTAATCTCATCAAGGTTGAAAACCTCTGGTGCCTTGATAAACTTGGCATAGCACAAACCTGCCTTCTGGAATCGCTGGACGCATTTCCGGGTTATTATGGCGATACACCCCAGATTAATATACCGAAATTTGTATATTTTGTACTGGGTCAAACATACTCTATGGATCAGATAACAAGGGTTTCGCAAAAAATTAGAAAAAATTATTCACATGATTTTGATGCCGCCTTTTGCGAAATTTCAATGCGGGGACAAACCTGCTGTGCTATCCGTATCACAAATATAAATGATTATTCCCTTATAAAATCATTGCAGGAAACATACAGGGATAACGGAATGGTGCTGAAGAAAAAAATCAAAAACATCGAAAACGAACCGGCACTGATAAATATCCGAAAGTTTTTCAGGCTGCAACCATTTCCGGGCGGTATTTATATGGACATAGAACGACCGGTGATTTCCTACTTTGCCATACCCGCTGAAATAAGCTGGGCGGAATTGAAACACCATATTGACCTGCTCAGGAATAACTGGAACGGAAAAAGTTTTGACGCAGCCAGGGCATTTATATACAAGGATAACGGTATAACCGACCTGATCCGAATCTTTAGTAAAGAAAACAACGAATCCTTTACGCGCAGCATTCGCGATAAATACTTCGAATTATTGAAGATATGAACGGCTGTTCCGCATAAAAATGCAGCTTTGTTTACGATAATCCAACAATATTGCCGTTGTCGTCAATATCAATATTTTCTGCCGAGGGTATTTCCGGCAGGCCTGGCATACGCATAATTTCACCCGTAATAGGAATGATAAAACCGGCGCCGGCAGCCATCTCTATTTCACGCACAGTGACCACAAAATCTTTCGGCCTGCCTAAAAGATCAGGGTTATCTGATAACGACTTCTGGGTTTTAGCAATACATACAGCCAATTTATCAAGGCCAAGACCATAAACTTTATCGAGGTCTTTTTTGGCTTTTGGAGTATAGTCAACATGTTCGGCGCCATAAATCTTTTTACATATTGTTTCAATCTTTTTTTCGACCGGCCAGTCAAGCTCATATAAGGGCTGAAATTTTGCTGTGCACATATCAGCTACTCTGGCTACTGTTTCAGCCAGTTGGATGGCACCTGCACCTCCTTCTCCCCAGACATCAGCCACACAAGCAGGAACTCCCAATTCTTCACATCGTTTTTTTACAATTTCAATTTCTTCATCAGTATCGCTGGCAAACCTGTTGATGGCGACCACCGGGCACAGGTTGAAAAGCTTCATGTTTTCGATATGCTTCTCAAGGTTAGGCATGCCTTTTTGCACCAGCCCTGCGTCGGGTTCTTTTAATTTTTTAAGGTCGCCGCCGCCATGATATTTCAGTGCGCGGATAGTGGCCACCAGCACCACGGCTTCCGGATCCAGGCCGGAATAGCGGCATTTTATATCAAGAAATTTTTCCGCGCCAAGGTCAAAGCCGAAACCTGCTTCTGTAACCACATAATCCGACAGCGATAATCCCATACGGGTTGCAATCACCGAATTGGTTCCCTGTGCGATATTGGCAAACGGCCCGCCGTGAATAAGAGCCGGTGTATTTTCGATAGTCTGTACCAGGTTGGGAAGTATGGCATCTTTAAGCATAGCGGCCATAGCGCCGTTGACTTTCAGGTCGCGGGCATACACAGGTTTTTTATCATACGTATATCCGACAAAAATATTCCCCATTTTTTCTTTACAATGCTGCAGATTGTCCGAAAGACAGAGTATCGCCATAATTTCTGAGGCGGCCGTGATATCAACCCCTGTTTCGCGCGGCACACCCGACATTGTTCCTCCTAAGCCCACAATTATTTTCCGCAGCGAACGGTCGTTCATGTCCATAACACGTTTCCACAGAACAGTACGGGGATCTATTCCAAGGTTGTTTTTTTTATTTTGAATATTATTGTCAATAATGGCTGAAAGAAGATTGTGGGTTTTTTCGATGGCGGCAAAATCTCCGGTGAAATGCAAATTAATATCTTCCATAGGCAGCACCTGCGAATATCCGCCGCCTGCTGCACCGCCTTTTACGCCAAAGACAGGGCCCATGGAGGGTTCACGAAGCACAACGGTTGTTTTCCGGCCAATACGGTTCATCCCTTGTGCAAGCCCGATAGAAACCGTGGTTTTGCCTTCGCCGGCAGGGGTGGGCGATATCGCCGAAACAAGGATAAGTTTGCTTCGTTTGACCTTTTTCAGATCGATAAGTTTCAACGGAAGTTTGGCTTTATACTTTCCGTAATACTGCAGGTCGTCTTCTTCAATGCCAAGCTGTGAGGCTATCTCACGAATATGAAGCATCTTGGCTTCGTGGGCAATTTCGATATCGGTTTTCATGGTGGGTATTTTAATGAATGTAAAATTAGTAATTTATTCAAAAAACTTGAAAGGCTTTGTTTATTTCTTTTCTTTTGCTCGTCTTAAATTCGGGTTTTTATTCACCCGATGACTTGAAGTCTTAAGATGAATATTAAAATTTTTATGTAGGTTTGTAAAAAAATACCCCGGCATCTAATGAAAGTCAGCGGATTTACTTTTATCAAAAATGCTTTGATCTACGATTATCCTGTGGTGGAAGCCATCCGCTCCGTGCTGCCTTTATGCGATGATTTTGTGGTTGCGGTAGGAAAATCTGATGATGATACATACAAGCTGATCAACAATATTGATAAGAATAAAATAAAGATCATTGAAACGGTGTGGGACGAAACGCTCCGTGAAGGCGGCAAGGTGCTTGCAGCAGAAACCGATAAAGCTTTTGCACAAATACCAAGCGATTCAGACTGGGCTTTCTATATCCAGGGTGATGAGGTAATTCATGAAAAATACTATGATGTTATCCGTGAGGGGATGTTGAAATATAAAGACAAGAAAGAAGTGGACGGCTTGTTGTTTAATTACAAACATTTCTTTGGCTCTTACGACTATGTCGGCGCTTCGCCCAAATGGTACCGGCACGAGATTCGGATTGTAAAAAACGATAATTCGGTACGTTCTTTCCGCGATGCTCAAGGCTTTCGTATCAGGGACAACCAATTGCTGCGTGTAAAGCCCATCGATGCTTATGTCTATCATTATGGCTGGGTAAAAGAACCGGCGGCCATGCAGCGCAAACAGGAAAACTTCAATAAGTACTGGCACAACGATGAATGGATAGACCGGAATATCGAAAAATCCGAAACTTTTGACTATTCTAAAAACCCTGATTTTTTATTGCCTTTTTCCGAAACTCATCCCAAAGTGATGGAAGAAAGGATCAAAGCAAAAAACTGGAAGTTCGATTATGACCCGAGTTACGACCACCGGTCGTTAAAAAGCAAAATGAAAGACTTCCTTGAAAAGAATTTCGGGCTTGATTTCAGTTACAAAAACTACAAAATCATTTAGGAAAAATTATCATTTCCAAAATCTCTTATTCCCTTAATCTCTTAATCGCCTAACAATGACTCCTGACTCCCGGCTCCTGACTCCTGACTCCTGACTCCTGACT
>DAOQAF010000043.1:3749-29685 GCA_035353775.1 Bacteroidales bacterium
GACTCCTGACTAATGTCTTAATCGCTAAATCTCCTGTTCCCCATCAGATGATCATCCCTGCCCCCACCGTTTCGTTGGTGAGTTCATCAATCAGAATTATGCTGCCGGTAGCGCGGTTGACCTTATATTTATCAAAAAAGAGAGGTTGTAATGTTTTTATTGAAACCCTTGCTATATCGTTCAGGCCGACCTCCTGAATGCCTTCAATTTTTCTACGGGTATTCACATCAATGATGTACAAAAGATCTTTTATATAACAATGGACTTCACGGGTAGTATGCTTTAAAACATATTTAGCCCCGGGCACAAGTTTCTTTACATTGCACCAACACAGCATCACATCGAACTCTTTAGAAATTTCCGGAATGCTATCTTCCCTGACGATCATGTCGCCACGGTTAACTTCCAAATCGTCAGCAAACCTCATGGAGACGGACATTGGCGGAAATGCTTCCTCCACATTACTTTCATAAAAATCAATGGAGCTTATTTTAGTAATTTGTTTCGACGGAAGCACCATAACCTTATCACCAGCCTTAAAAACCCCGCCGGCCACACGACCTGCATAAGCAAGGTAATCGTGAAATCCATCATTTGACCGCAGGACATACTGAACAGGAAAACGTCCATCGGTCAGATTTTCATCCCTGCTGATGCTGATGTTTTCCAGCAAATTTATCAAGGAGCCTCCTTTGTACCATGGCATTTTGACAGAGGGGTTCACCACATTATCGCCATTGAGGGCACAGATAGGAATAAAAATACTATTCAGGAAATCCAGCCCGGATAAATAATTATTAAAATTTGACCTGATCAGTTCAAAAATATCCTCGCGGTAATCCACCAGATCCATCTTGTTGACACAGACCACTAAATGTTGAATTTTCAGCATTGATACAATAAGTGAGTGCCTGCGTGTTTGTTCCACAACACCTTTTCTTGCATCGATTAGTATCAGGGCGATATCCGCAGTAGAGGCGCCGGTGATCATATTACGTGTGTATTGAATATGTCCCGGAGTATCGCTGATGATAAATTTTCGTTTTTGAGTAGTAAAATAACGGTAGGCCACATCAATCGTAATACCCTGCTCCTGTTCGGCACCCAGCGCATCGGTCAGCAAGGCAAGGTTCACATTGGTGTCGCCCCGTTTTTCGCTGGCCTGCCATATCGCCATGAGCTGATCTTCAACGATGGACTTTGAATCATACAGAAGGCGGCCAATCAGCGTGCTTTTTCCGTCATCAACGCTCCCTACGGTAACAAAATGGAGTAACTCCTTATTTATATAATCGTCTGTCTTGTTTTTCAGCATCGGTCAAATAATTTATAAGTACTCTTCATTTTTCCTGCCTTTCCGGCACAATCCATTGCATTCCACATCGGAACAGATAAACATTCCTGTCATTTACAATTAAACTTCATCAATTATTTCTTTGACATTCCTTGCCTTTGAAAGCGTAGCCTTACTGTTTGTCATATCTCCCACGGTCCGGAACCTCACATGCAAATTCTGAACTTTTTCGCCTGTTTTTAATTTTATGAAATCAGAATACGCATAGATCACACCATCGCGGATGAAACAATCGCGGTCGTGCGAAAAGTACAAGGACGGCATGTCTAAATTTTCCTGCAAAATATATTGCCACACATCCATTTCTGTCCAGTTGCTAAGCGGGAACACCCTGAAATGCTCGCCCGGCTTAATTCTTCCATTGAAAATGTTCCAGAGTTCTGTCCGCTGATTTTTCGGATCCCACCGGCCAAACTCGTCCCTGATGGAAAAAAAACGTTCTTTGGATTGATTATTTTCATCCTCCCGACGGGCACCAGTCACGACAGCGTCAATATTAAATTTTTCGATGGTATCCATCAACATGATTTTCTGCAAAACATCACGGCTGGCTTTATAACCGATATCTTCCACAGCCTTGCCGGATTTGATGGTATCCTGAACATAAGCAACCATAAGCCGTATGCCGGTATTTTCAACAAATTTATCACGGCACTGAAGAGTTTCGGCAAAATTATGTCCGGTATCAATGTGCAATAAAGTAAAAGGTATTTTTGCAGGCCAGAAAGCCTTTCGGGCAATATGTAACATTACAAGGGAGTCTTTTCCGCCCGAAAAAAGCAGTACAGGATTTTCAAACTGCGCCGCAACTTCACGTATCACATATATTGAGTCAGATTCAAGAAGCCTGATATAGTTTAAACGATTATCCATAAATACACTTTCAATGTCTGATCATCGGAAAAATATTCTTCGTGAATAAAACAACATATTTCGCATTAACCTGTTTGTCTGTTTGGTTTTTTTGTACATTGGTATATTCTTTGATGATCGAAGTGCAAATATAACATTTTTGTACAGACCTTTTGTTTATTGTGAAATTTAATAAGGATAACACCCTAACTTATTGCTAATATGAATATTAAAAAAGCTTTCCTTTTAACAGGCCTGATTTGTTTTTTTTTATTTAATTCGTGCAGAACGCCAAAAGAAAATGCCAGGGAAGGCACCCAAACAACTGATCTTAAAACAAATAACCCAACCACAATGATACCACAGCCCCCGATAATTATTTACAAAACAAATAAAGATTATTCTAAAAATGTCCCCATAACTTTGTCTGCTGATAAAACAGCCATTATGTCGTTTCCTGACATAAGAGACGTTTATTATAAAGAAGATCTGGCATACCCCACCAAACTCACCAGGGGATTTTGGCTTGACAACCGAGGCATAAACGAAAATTCTGCCTTTCTGAAATACACTTATGAAGAATTCAGCCAACTAAGCGAAACACCGTCGGTAGAAATTTTATACGATCGCATAATTGATAAAGATCCCTTTGTGGAAATGTACATAATAGCCTGTGAAAGAGATACTTCTGAGATTAACAAAATAATCAGGTCCGGCCTGAAAAAAAATTGTAAAAAAATAAAATAATACTAATTACCTGACGTTATATAACGTAATTTTGTAAAAAAATAAATTAAAACAACATGAAAAAGTTATTATACCTTAGTGCTATCATCGCTTTTATTGGTGTCGGGAATATTTACGCACAGAAAAAAGCAGTCATCAAATTCGATAATACCGAACATGATTTCGGGCAAATTAAAGAAGAAGCCGGTAAGGTTAAATACCGGTATACCTTTGCTAACAAGGGAAATGACACATTAAGAATAGTAAGCGTGAAACCCTCATGCGGATGTACCACTGCAGACTGGACAAAGACTGCTGTGGCCCCAAAAAAATCGGGATTTGTTGAAGTGGAATTTGACCCGGCACAACGCCCGGGAACATTCAACAAGGGTATTGCCGTTACCACTAACGATCCTGACCTGCAAATGGTCAATCTGATTATTAAAGGCGAAGTTATTCCCAAGCCGAAAGCACTTGCTGACGCTTTTCCGGTGGTTGTTGGCAATATGCGCATGGAAACATCGCAATTCAATTTTGGAAATTCAAAAAATACCGAGATCCGCACCGATACGCTGAATATCATCAATGTTTGGAACAAACCTATGAACTTAGGCTTTAAAGATATGCCAGGCTATATCACGGCAAAAGCAATCCCCGAGATACTTAAGCCTAACAAGGCAGGAATGATAATCCTTACTTATGACGTAGCCAAACGCAATGAATGGGGTTATGTTTTCGACAGAATAACATTAGCCACCAACGATAGTTTGCAACCCGATAAGACTATCAATATCAGCCAAAACATTTCTGAAGATTTTTCAAAAATGACTCCCGAAGAACTTGCCAAGGCGGCCAAAATTAAGTTTGACAATACCACCTTTGATTTTGGTACTGCCAAGCAGGGCGACAAAGTCGAATGTGCTTTTGTTTTCAGAAATGAAGGAGAAAATGACCTTATCATACGCAAAGTAAAAGCAAGTTGCGGCTGTACTGCTACCAATCCTGAAAAAACCACCCTGAAAAAAGGCGAAGAAAGCAAGATTAATGCGACTTTTAATACCGCCGGCAAATCTGGCAAGCAATATAAAAGTATAACGATTATCACTAACGATCCGGTAAATTCTACTACCATACTGAATATTCAGGGCACAGTTGAACAACCGGCTGCCACCGAAACTCCTCAGAAATAATAAAATATTTGAATCCTATTAAAAAGTCTTGCTCAATAGTGTGCAGGACTTTTTTTTATAAAATACATATACATCAGGATAAAAACCAAGTGCTTTACATTTTTTCATTACCAAAATTAAATAAACATACTCATGAAAAAATTATTATATTTAAGTGCTATCATAGCGTTTATAGGTACCGGAAATATTTACGCGCAGAAAAAAGCTGTCATTAAATTCGATAAGACCGAACATGATTTCGGACAAATAAAAGAAGAAGCAGGGAAAGTCCAATGCACATTTACATTTACTAATATTGGTAATGATACGCTTAAAATTGTTAGTGTAAAACCCAGTGGCAACATTTCTGTTGAATGGACCCAAACAGGCGTATTGCCAAAAAAAACAGGAACTATCAATGCCGTATTTAACCCGCAAAACCGTCCGGGTACATTCAAAAAAATCATTACTGTTACCACCAACGACTCCACCCAGCAAATGATCAACCTGGTTGTTAAAGCAGATGTGATCCCGAAACCAAAAGGAATTTCAGACATTTATCCTGGAGTTATCGGCAACCTTCGCCTGGAGTCAACAAAAGTCGTTTTCGGAAAAACAAAAAATCCCGGAATCCAAAACGATACGCTCAAAGTTATCAATGCCTGGAACCAACCGATGACCATAGGGTTTAAAGATATGGCAGCCTATATTACTGCTAAGGCTGTTCCTGAAACACTGGAGCCCAACAAAGAAGGGCTGATTATTATCAATTATGATGCGGCCAAACGCATGGTGCAGGGATTAGTATTTGATAGTATAACACTGCTAACCAACGATATGTTACAGTCCAAAAAAACTATCAGCCTGGTTGTCAAAGGTGATGTCATCCCGAAACCCAAAGGTATTCCCGACATGTATCCGGTAGTTGTGGGAAATCTTCGCCTGGAATCAATAAAAGTCAATTTCGGAAAAATAAAAAACACCGAGATTCATAAGGATACGCTTAAAGTTTTCAATATCTGGAACAAACCTATGACATTGGGTTTTAAAAAAGATATTGCGGCCTATATTACAGCTAAAGCTGTTCCTGAAACTCTGGAGCCCAACAAAGAAGGACTGATCATCCTCGATTATGATGCGACCAAACGTAATGAGTGGGGATTTGTGTCCGATAGTATAATGCTGATAACCAACGACGGCTTACAATCAGAAAAAAATATCGGACTTTCCATGAACATCTGTGAAGATTTTTCAAAACTCACCCCTGAACAACTAGCTGCGGCGCCAAAAATAAAATTTGATAATATAACTTTTAATTTTGGTACGGCCAAACAGGGCGAAAGAGTTAAATGTAATTTTGTTTTCAGAAATGAGGGAGATAACGACCTGATCATCAGAAATGTGTCCTCAAGTTGCCAGTTGACATCGGCAAATCCAGAAAAAACAAACCTTAAAAAAGGTGAAGAAAGTAAATTCATCGTAACTTTTGACAAATCATTAAAAGAAGGATACCAAAATAAAATAATAACCGTCATTACCAACGATCCGGAAAATTCAAACCTTAACCTGAAAATTCTGGGGACTATTGAAAAAACGGTGCCCGGCGTAACACCTAAGATTGACAGCAATGTCCATACCTGTGATTTTTGTTCAAAACCTGCTATCGGCTTTTGTGATATAAGGCGAATTTGGGTATGTGAAGCGCATCGTAATTTTACTGACTATAAAGGGCAAAAAATTAAATGTCCAAAATAGCCCAATCATAAAAACGAGTTCTATCGAAGAATTTTAATAAAAACGAAGAATTTTCGGGCTAATAGCCAAACAATTTAGACAATATAAAAACTACTTTTTTTTATCACTTATCATGCTTCAACACTTCATTGCGGCTATTGGGAGTACCATAGTATTATTAAACGGAAATAAACCATCTGCAAAAGTCCCTGTCAAATCATGTTATAAATTTATTCATTCATAACTTTTTAATTATTACACAAATAAAAATTCTTTACAACAATATTTAAACCAACGTTTTTATAGTATTTTTGTTTCGTTAACTATCAAGTAATATTTCTGTCTCCAAAATCACCCCCGAATACATGAACCAATCTGAGATGAGCGAACCCAAAGATAATTTTTCCGTGAGATTAAACAAAACCACAATACGGAAATGGGTTCAGACTACATCATTTCTCTTTAGCTTATCAGCGATTCTGCTCATTGTTTATGAAATGGGGTTCACCACTTCAGAGACACGTATAACTAACATAAAGGATTACTATTTTGCTGCACTGATCATACTTTTTATATTCTCCATTGTGCGCTACCTGTTTTTCTTCCCTAAAAAACAGCGGATTGAAGCCTGGATCTTCGATCTGATTTTTATTTGTGCCGTTGCTTTGCTAATCGTAAAAAAAATTTTTTTCTTTTATTCAGCAAATGAGTTCCTTCTTTTTTTTGATTATAAGCCATGGTTATATATTCTGCTATTTTATGCTTTTTATAAAGAATCAACCATAATTGGTATAGATATTTTTAGCAGGCACATTAATCCTGCATTGATATTTGTAATAAGTTTTGTTTTGCTGATATTAATTGGCACACTCCTGCTACTCCTGCCAAATGCCACAACAAATGGCATCAGTGTGATGAATTCTTTATTCACATCTACAAGCGCTGTCTGCGTGACTGGACTTGCTGTGGTTGACACGGAATTCTGTTTTTCTTTAACGGGGAAAATAATAATCTTGTGCCTGATACAAGCTGGTGGCCTTGGTATCATGACTTTTACAAGCTATTTCACTTACTTCTTCAAGGGCAAGCCAACATTTCAAAGCCAGCTTGTATTGAGCGATATAGCAAATTCCGATACTATGACCGAAGTATTTCAGGTATTCAAAAAAATCTTGCTGATTACTTTTATTATCGAAGGAGTGGGTGCATTGCTGATATATATCAACTTGCCGTCTGATCTATCAATGAATAACGCGCATAAAATCTTCTTTTCGGTTTTTCATTCGGTTTCGGCGTTTTGTAATGCTGGATTTTCAACCCTTTCTGATAACTTTCATGATATCTATTTCAGGTACAATTACCCCGTCCACATGATCATCTCTTTCCTTATTATTTTTGGAGGTTTGGGATTCCCGATCATTTTCAATTTTCTCAAATACCTGAGACATTTAATTGTTAATCGTATCTTCCGGTTGAATAAACACAGGGAATTCATTCACAAGGCATGGGTGATCAATCTCAACACCCGGATAGTTACTTTAACGACACTTATTCTGCTGGTGGCCGGAACGTTGATCTTTTTCTTCCTTGAATACAACAATACGTTGGCCGAACACCACGGGATAGGAAAATGGGTCACCTCATTTTTCAGTATGGTATCTCCCAGAACGGCAGGGTTTAATTCAATAAATTATGGAATGCTACATGTTTCAACCATCCTGGTCATAATCTTGCTGATGTGGATCGGAGCATCACCTGCATCAACAGGAGGCGGTATTAAAACAAGTACGTTTGCCCTGAGCATACTTAATATTTTCAGCCTTGCCAAAGGGAAAGAACACATCGAAATATACCGCAGGCAGATCTCAGATAATTCAATACGAAGGGCCTTTGCAATAATTTTTCTTTCATTTATTATTATCGGGCTATCGGTTTTTTGTGTTTCAACTTTCGACCCGGAAAAGAAACTTCTTGATATAGCTTTTGAATGCTTTTCTGCTTACGGAACAGTCGGCCTGAGCCTTGGCATTACTTCGACATTATCAGAAGCCAGTAAATTTGTTATCGTTATGACAATGTTTTTAGGCAGAATAGGTACACTTACATTACTGATCGCATTTTTCAGAAAGGTTCATCATATGTATTACCGTTATCCTACTGAAAGTATTTTAATAAATTAGATAAAAATAAATATACGCAAAATGAAAATAGTTGTTATTGGGCTTGGAAATTTCGGTTCTACACTTGCCGTAAGGCTTACACAGATGGGACATGAAGTTATCGGTGTTGATAAAGATATGGGAAAGGTCCAGGTGATTAAAGATGACATCACCCACTCCATGTGCCTCGACAGTACGGATATTCATTCTGTTGGGGCACTCCCTCTCAAAGATACCGATGTTGTCGTTGTCAGCATCGGTGAAGATGTTGGCGCTGCGATTATGACTACTGCACTGATGAAACAACTGAAAGTTTCACGCCTTATCAGCAGGGCGATATCGCCTTTACATGCCACAGTGCTGGAAGCCATGGGTATTGAAGAGATCATGCACCCTGAACAGGAAACAGCTATTCGCCTTGCAAAAAAACTTAACCTCCCCGGATATGTGAATTCTTTTGAGGTTACCAGCGACCACAACGTAGTTGAAATAGTTGCCCCTGCTTCTTTTGTGGGAAAAACTTTGCAGGAATTAAACCTGACACGCAGATTCAACATCATCGTGCTGACGACAATAAAAACCAGCAGTTCCATAAATTTATTAGGACTGAAAAATAAAAAAAGAGTTGTCAATGAAGTGGCATCTTCAGATACAAAGATTTCTGACGGAGATATCCTGCTGATATATGGCAGCGTAAACGACATTAAAAGGATGGTCAGGGAGGAAGAATGACCTTTCAATAAAATGGGGAAAATCAGAAAGGCTCTTTTTTAGCAAATGAAGCCAATAATAACATTGTTTCAATTTTTACTAATTTCAACTGATTAGTTTTTCATACTTTTGCACCTCGTTATATTATGAATTTCGAAAAAATCAGATCAATATTAAAGACCAAAACTATTGGTATTGCCGGATGCGGGGGCCTTGGGTCCAATTGTGCCGTTGCCCTGGCTCGTGTTGGTATTGGAAAACTCATCATTTGTGATTTTGATATCATCGTGGAAAGCAACCTAAACCGGCAATATTTTTTTTACGACCAGATCGGACAAAAAAAAGCGCATGCTTTAAAAGAAAATATCCATCGTATAAATCCTGCTGTAACTATTGAAGCACATGACATTAAACTGGATCCGGAAAATATTATTGAATTGTTTTCCGGTTGTGATATTATTGTCGAAGCTTTCGACAGGGCTGACATGAAAAAAATGATCATCGAAACGGTCTTAAATAAAATGCCTGATTTGCCTTTGGTATCAGGCATCGGACTATCGGGCTGGGGAAACAGCAATGCCATTCAGATGAAACAGTCCGGAGATTTATATATTTGCGGCGACGGTATCAGCGAAGCAACAGAAGACAACCCGCCCCTGGCACCACGTGTGGGTATTGCCGCCAACATGCAGGCCAACACGGTACTCGAAATACTTTTAGGAAAAAATATTTAGCACTATGAATATCACGCTCAACAATAGTCAGGAAGTTATTGACAAAGAAACCCTCACCGTGGCAGAACTGCTGCAGATAAAAAACTTCACTTTCAAATTACTCATTATCAAGATTAATGACAAGGTGGTAAAACAGCAGGAGTATGCAAATGCCGAAATCAAAGAGGGCGATGATGTTATCGTGTTACATTTGATCAGCGGGGGATGAAAAACAGCATAAAAGTAATTTTACAAAAACTGCTCGGTTTCGACAGGTATCTTTTCCTTTTTTCCATTTACATCATTCACTCATTAAAATGGAACAAAAAAGAAGGCGATTTTGTCTTTTTCAGGAATATGATCCCTGACGGAGGTATCATTCTTGATATCGGCGCCAATATCGGTGTGATGTCCATACACCTTGCACGTACCCATAAAAATTCGGAGATCATCTCTTTTGAGCCGATACCTGATAACATAAACTGCTTTAAAAAGATCATCCGCCATTACAAATCAGCCAATATTACACTGATCGAAAGTGCATTAGGCGACAGCACGGGAACCATTGAGATGGTAATGCCTGTACACCGGTCGGCCAGGCTTCAGGGACTTAGCCATGTAATTCATCAAAGCATCACAGATAATAATGAAGGAGACAGGTTTGTGACCCCGGTTACCACACTGGATAACTTCTTTCAGAAAATGAATACAGGAAAGCCTGTCAATGCAATAAAAATTGATGTCGAAAACTTCGAATATTTTGTTTTGAAAGGTGCCATAGAGACACTCAAAAAAAACAAACCTATTATTTACTGCGAGCTTTGGGAGAATAAAAACCGCGAAGACTGCTTTTCTTTGGTCACCGAACTCGGATATGATATCTTTGTACTGAGCGAAAAAAGCCTTTGTAAATTTGATCTTTCCAAACATAAAACCCAGAATTTTTTCTTTATTCCCCAATAACCGGTATAAAATTCCTGCATGAACAAGAAATTCATCACAAACCTGATCATCCTGCTTTTCCTGAACCTGCTTATCAAGCCGTTCTGGATACTGGGAATTGACAGGGGTGTGCAGAATGCTGTCGGCGCACAGGAATACGGTCTGTATTTTGCAATTTTCAACTTCACCTTCCTGTTCAGTATTTTGCTCGACATGGGCATTACCAATTTCAACAACCGGAATATCGCCCAGAACCATCATCTGCTCAACAAATATTTTTCGAGTATCGTCATTTTAAGGTTTCTTTTAGCAGTCGTTTACTCGGTCATTACCTTATCGGCAGGGCTCATCATTGGTTACGACAACCCGCAGATGATGATGTTGGCCATATTATGTTTCAACCAGTTCCTCATCTCATTTATACTTTACCTTCGTTCAAACATTTCCGGGCTTCACTATTTCAAAACCGACAGCATCATTTCTGTTCTGGACCGTTTCCTGATGATTGCCATATGCGGAATACTTCTATGGACTAATATTACAGGTAGACCATTCCAAATCGAATGGTTTATTTTCACCCAGACTTTTTCATATATTGTGACAGCATTGGTGGCACTTGCGATTGTCGTAAAGAAAGCCAAATTCCAAAAACTAAAGTGGAACTTCCCATTTTTTATTCTGATCATCAAACAGAGTTTTCCTTTTGCGATCCTTGTGTTGCTGATGGCATTTTACAACCGCATCGATTCTGTTATGATAGAACGTATTTTGCCTGCACCACAAGGAGAGCAGCAGGCAGGCCTGTATGCGTCGGCTTACCGTTTACTCGACGCGGTAAATATGGTGGCTTATCTATTTTCGGTGATATTGTTGCCAATGTTTGCCCGCATGATAAAATTAAAGGATAATATTGAAAAACTCGCAAGGTTGTCATTTACATTATTATTTCTTCTTTCTGTAACTATCGCTGTCGGATCATTTTTCTTCCGTTCCGAAATCATGACCATGTTATATCCGATACACCCTGCTGAAACAATACCGGATTACATGTCGCGTATTGCCGATACTTCATGGATATTCGGATTTCTGATGTTCGGTTTTATCCCTATTTCCACCACATATGTTTTTGGCACGCTGCTCACCGCCAACGGAAATCTAAAATATCTGAATATCATGGCTGGGTGCGGAATGGTTTTGAACCTTAGCCTGAATTTCATTCTTATACCTAAATTACAGGCGATCGGCTCAGCTTATGCAAGCCTGACGACACAAACGATTACTTCACTGGCACAGGTATTACTTGCTGCCTGGATCTTCAAATTCAAAATAAATATCAGGTATCTTTTACGACTTCTGGTATTTGTAGGAGTGGTCATAACCGCAAGTTATTTTTCTTATCAGGTAGCTTATGAACAACATATCGACTGGAAAATAGCATTGATAATTATGGTAATGACAGCCTTTGTAGCAGGAGTTGCCATACGGCTGTTAGACTTCAGGGCATTTATTCAGATGCTTCTTAAAAAATAATAAATATTGAAAGTTTTATAATTATATGACGACAGAAAAAAAATAAGTTGTGATCTAAAAAAAAAAATTACTTTTGCTCAAATATTTTATTGATCAGATATCAGGTTATGGCTGAACAGGATTCCAGACTAGTTTCTTTTAATACGACCAACTTCTTTTTCTTTCTTTACAAATGGAGAAAGCCGTTGATAATTATCTGTCTGGCTGCAGCGATTGTTTCAGCAGGAATTTCACTTTTGATCACCCCAAAATATAAATCCGCTGTTATTTTATTCCCTACTTCTACCAATTCGATTTCAAAAGCACTGCTGGCAGACAATTATGGCGGAAAAGTTGATATCCTTGAATTTGGCGAAGAAGCGCAAACCGAACAACTGCTGCAGATTCTGAGCTCGAACGAGATCCGCTCCCGTGTCATTAAAAAGTTCAACCTGATGCAGCAT
Organism: Bacteroidales bacterium; assembly: GCA_035353775.1. Lineage (GTDB taxonomy): Bacteria > Bacteroidota > Bacteroidia > Bacteroidales > CAIWKO01 > CAIWKO01. The sequence goes on from DAOQAF010000043.1 coordinate 16,083, forward strand.
TATGAAATAGAAAGCGATTCAAAATATAAAATGACCCGTCTGTTTGAAGAATATAACAGCAACATCACATACAAGCGCACAGAATACATGGCTGTAGAGATTACGGTTCTTGACAAAGACCCTCAGATTGCTGCAGATATTGCCAATTATATATCCGATCAGCTCGATTCTGTAAAAAATAAAATGCAGAAAGAACGTGCTTTTAAAGCCTTTCAGATCGTTGAAACCGAATACAAAAAACTACAAAACGAAATCAGAGCGATGGAAGATTCGCTAACCGTTTTGAGAAAAATGGGTGTTAATGATTATGAAACACAAGCGGAAGCCTATAATGTTCAATTAGCTATTGCATTATCAAAAAACAACAAAGAAGCTGTCAGAGCTATTGAAGAAAGGCTCAAACTTCTTGGTGATTATGGAAGTGCCTATGTTTCATTACGCGATGAACTTGAACTGGAGAAAAAACAATTAAGCGCAATAAAAGCAAAATACGAAGAAGCAAAAGTGGATGCCAACCAGGATCTACCGGCAAAATTTGTTGTGGATAAAGCTTATAAAGCCGAGCGTAAATCTTATCCTGTAAGATGGCTAATTGTGGTTCTTTCAACAGTTTCTGCTTTTTTACTGTCTGTTATGACACTGATCATCATTGAAAATTTTTCAAAAAAAAAATTTCTGACCAACAAAACGGAGAATATTCAAAGTTAAACTTAACACTTGACCTTAGCGATGAATCGATAAAACCCATTTTTACTGAGAAAACAAGAATCTATGAAACAATTTTTGAACCTGAAAACAGACAATATCCACTAATTGATTATTTAGACAATAATATGAACAATTTTTTCAAAAGCACTTATTTGATAAAATTAATACTAAAGTGGAAATGGCATTTACTGATAATTTCCGTAGTGGCTATTGCTTTGTCTTCGGTTTTTTCATCCCCTGTGTTCATACATCCAAAATACAAATCCTATGCGTTGGTTTATCCATCGAATATTGCTCCATATTCTTCAGAAACAAATACCGAACAATTGCTGCAGTTACTGAAATCCGAAGACATGCTGTTTGATCTCGTTAAGAAATTTGATCTTTATAAAGAGTACAAACTTGACACATCCGATAAATATTACAGAAGTAAAGCGATCAAAGAATTAGACGACAATATTAACATAAAAAGAACCGAATACGAATCTGTATTGATCGAAGTTTATGATAATGATCCCAAACAGGCCTGTTCAATGGTTAATGAATTTATAAACCTGATGAACAACAAGGCCCGTTACCTGCAACGCAACAAAACTGAAGAAATCACCAAACTATATTTTGACCAGATGAACGACAAGAAAAGAGAGATTGATAGTATAGAAAAACGTTTGCAGTTTCTCCGCAGTGAGTATAACATTCTGGATTACAACATACAAGTAAAGGAATACAGTAAGGGATATGTCAAAAACGTAACCAGCGGAAGAGGAAAACAAAAAGATGACATTGCGCTTACTCTTGACAACCTGAAACAATACGGGGGCGAATTCCGCCAGTTAGATGCCAACTTATGGGGGCTGATCGAAACATATATAGCGCTGAAAAAAGAATACGACAAGTCGCTGGCCGACCAGCAAAAAGAACTTACCTATACCAATGTGGTTACCCAGCCTATCCCGGCTGACAAAAAATCATATCCCGTACGCTGGTTGATTGTATGTATTACAACTATTTCCTCATTTTTACTTTCGTTATTACTCTTTTCAATCATTGACGGTGTAAGAAAACCCGAAAAAATTTCTCAATAATTTCACCTTGACCAATAAAGCAAAACTAATATGGATATATGTTATTAGTGCAATTTTTATTGCAGTGAACATTTATTTGATGGCCAAGGAGTTTTATTGGCTTTCGCTATTGCCGATCGTACTGATCATTCTCCTTCTTTTTTTCTTTGCCCTGGACAAGGTGCTGTACATTATCACCTTCTGCACCCCACTTGCCATTAACATCATAGATTTTGATGACAGGATATCCTTGTCGTTGCCTACCGAGCCATTATTATTGGGAGTGCTATTGTTTTTTATTATTAAACTGCTTCTTGAACGGAATTACGATTTCAAGGTGCTGAAACATCCTGTTACCATTGTTATTTTAATCAATTTGTTCTGGATGTTCATCACTTCTCTGACCAGTGAGATGCATCTGGTTTCTTTCAAATACTTTATCGCCCGCTTATGGTTTGTGGTGCCATTCTATTTTGTTGCTGTTATTCTTTTTAAGAACATGAAATCCATCAAAATTTTAAGTTGGTTATATGCTATCCCTTTATCCATTGTGATCATCTATTCAACCTATAATTTATTTTTGTGGGGTTTTGACGAACAGGCCGCACACTGGGTTATGGATCCTTTTTACAACGATCATACGGCTTACGGAGCTGCTATAGCACTTTTTATACCCATATTTGCAGGATTCACTTTTGACAAAAAGTACAACCGGACATTAAAACTTTTTGCTTCAATTGTTCTATTTATCCTTTTAGTGGGCTTGTATTGTTCATATAGCCGGGCAGCTTGGATTAGTGTGCTTGTTGCGTTAGTAGTGGCATTGCTTTTATTTTTTAAAGTTAAATTCCGTTGGGTTTTTATGCTCGTCGCGGTATTTCTTTCCTTGTTCTTCTACTTTCAGAGCGATATTTTATTGAAACTGGAAAAAAACAAACAGGATTCTTCTGCAAATTTTGTGGAACATGTAGAATCTATTTCAAATATTTCTTCTGACGCATCCAACCTTGAACGTATTAACCGATGGCAATCTGCTCTTAAAATGTTTAAGGAAAGACCCATATTCGGATGGGGGCCAGGAACTTATCAATTTGTATATGCCCCTTTTCAGCAGACCAGGAACAAAACCATCATCAGCACCAATGCCGGCGACAAAGGAACTGCTCACAGCGAATATATCGGCCCGCTTTCTGAATCAGGAGTTTTTGGAATGTTGAGTGTACTCGCTATCGTGATCGCCATAAGTATTACAGCGGTTCGTTTATATAAAAACACAAATAAGCCTGAGGTAAAACTTTTGACTTTGATCTATTTTTTAGGGCTCGTTACCTATTTTATCCACGGGACACTGAATAATTTTCTTGATACCGACAAATCATCTGTCCCTTTCTGGGCTTTTACAGCCTCAATTGTAGCGCTCGATATGTATCACGACAAGCAAGAAAATGAAACCCTAACTGAAAATAAATCATAACGTAAGCAGGTAATTCTTAACATCTTGTATCAGCCATAATGGCGTAGACGTTGCCCCGCAAATACCTACTTTTTCATTTTCGCCAAACCAGTGCTGCTTAATTTCATCAACTGCACTGATAAAATGGATATTTGAATTTTCCTGAGCACAAATTTCATAAAGTTGTTTGCCGTTCGAAGAGTTGGTGCCGGCAACAAAAATGATACCGTCAAATTGTCTGCAAAACTCACGCAGCTCCTGTTCGCGGTTTGATACCTGCCGGCATATTGAATCCTCAACTTTTACTTTTATTCCAAACTCTTTTAACCTTTCGATCACATCATAGAATTGCCAGAGGCTTTTGGTCGTCTGACTGTATATAGTAATTTCCCGCGGGATATTTTCCAGATCGATATCTTCATACTTCTCAAAAACAACTGCCGAATTTTCAATTTTCCCGTTCAACCCGATGATCTCAGGATGGTTGGGTAGCCCAAAAATATAAATAGTTTCTTTATTCAGATAAGATCTGAAAATTTTTTCCTGAAGTTTGAGTATGATCGGGCAGGAGGCATCAATAATCCGGAGCTTATTGTTCACGGCTATTGCATAACTTTCAGGAGGCTCACCATGGGCTCTGAATAAAACCGTTTTATTTTTCAATAATTTAAACTCCCCGTAAGTGATGATCTTCATGCCCTTGCCGACAAGCCTGCTTATCTCCTGGTCGTTGTGTACAATCTCTCCGAGACAAAACAATTCATCGCCACTGTCGAGAACTTCTTCAGCTTTTTTGATGGCATTTTTCACCCCGAAGCAAAAACCGGAATTGGGTTCAATGTCTACTTGCAGGTTCAGCATCATGAAAAAGTATTATTCATTGTTTTGGTAAAATTAAAAAAAATAACTATACATCATTAAACTTGTGCAATAATGTCATGTTTCGTAATTTGGTACAAAAATTGAAAAACACCATTTTCGGTTAAAACAACACCATGGATTACAAAGACTATTATAAGGTTTTAGGTGTAACCAAGGCGGCTACACAGGATGAGATTAAAAAAGCTTATCGTAAGCTTGCCATAAAATATCATCCCGATAAAAATAAAGGTAACAAACAAGCCGAAGAAAAGTTTAAAGAAATTGCCGAAGCTAACGATGTTCTGAGTGATCCTGAAAAACGCAGGAAATACGATGAGCTGGGCAGCAACTGGAATCAGTATCAGAATTATTCGCAACCAGGTACGGATAGATATTCGCGGAGAAATTATCAGGATGGCGCCAATGTGGATGGCTTTTCAGACAGTTTTAACGACTTGTTTGGACGTGCCGGAGGCTTTTCCGACTTCTTCAACATGTTTTTTGGAGGCCGTGATGAAGGCACATTTACCCAACCGCCTCAGAAAGGTACCAACCTTCAGACAAGTGTTCCCCTGACACTTGAAGAAGCTTTTTCTGGAACCAGCAAGATCATAGATCTCGGCTTTGAAAAGATACGCCTGAACATAAAGCCCGGCATACATGACGGACAAAAGCTAAAAATAAAAGGCAAAGGCAAAAAAGGTTCGCGTAGCACAACACCCGGCGATTTGTTTGTCATCATAACATTGAATCCCCACCCTGTTTTTACCCGCAAGGAAAACGACCTTTACTGCAGGATACCTCTCAACATCTCCACCGCCGTCCTGGGCGGAAAATTAGTGGTTCCAACACTAACAGGATATGTGAATATGACTATACCTTACGAAACTGAGAATGGAAAAACTTTCCGCCTGAAAGGTATGGGCATGCCTGATTACGATTATCCAACAGTAAAAGGCGACCTCTATGTGACTATTTATATAGAAGTGCCAAAAAACATTTCCACTGAAGAAAGGGAACTTTACAAAAAGCTTGCGGGGCTAAGGAAATAATTTTGGATTTTGCAGCTTCGTCGATTACAATTTCCCTGTAGATCGCCCCGATTTACGGTTATAGTCTGAGCACATATGCAACATAGGCACTTTGGGCCATACATACCCTTGCACACATCCTAAGGGGAGATACCCGGAAAATATTTTTTATATCTTTGTGTTGTTCTAAAATACAAAAACTATGAAAATAGCAATCATTGGAGGCTCGGGGCTGGAAAAGCTCGATATTTATAAAAATCCAACAGAGCACGTTATTGAAACTCCTTACGGAACACCAAGTTCTGTCCTGGTTGAAGGGACAATCAGTGATGTAAGTGTTGTGTTTTTATCAAGGCACGGAAAAGAACACACCATCCCTCCTACCCACGTGAACAACCGTGCTAATATTCACGCATTGAAAGAACTTGGCTGTACACATATTATTGCCACCACCGCCTGCGGAAGCCTGCGAGAGGAAATCGGAAGAGGCGACATGGTTGTTTTAGATCAGTTCATTGATTTCACCCGTTTCCGCAAAAACACTTTTTACGACAAGTTTGAACCGCATATGCCAGTCCATACCGGCATGGCCAGACCTTTTTCTGAAGAACTACGGAACATTATTATTAATGAAGCATCGTCCCTAAACCTGCACGTTCACCCAAAGGGCACGGTGATTACCATTGAAGGCCCGCGTTTTTCAACCCGGGCCGAATCGAATATGTTCCGCCTGTGGGGTGCCGATGTAATAAATATGAGTACGGCTCCCGAATGTATGCTGGCCAACGAAGCCGGGATTCCGTATGTGGCTGTAGCTTTAAGCACTGATTATGACTGCTGGAAAACCGACGAAGAAGCGGTAAGCTGGGAGGCGGTATTGGAGGTTTTTCAGAAAAATGTACTGAATGTTACCCGGCTTTTGTTACAGGTGATTGAGCGCCTGAGGTAAGTGATACAAGGTTTAATCCTGAATGAGAAGTAAATAACCAGCATGCAACGTCCTTTGAGGTGTTCGGAAGTTAATGCACCATATTTATTTACATATTTAAATTCAATTTTATTCTTTTATAACTATAATTTTTCTCATTTTGTACTTAATAATACTCATTTTGTCAAAATTTTTCACTAATTTTGCAACATAAATTTTTCAGTTTTTTATATTTTTTATAATAATTAATTTTTTACTAAAATTCGTAGTTCTGTACATATAATATATTATATTTTACCAATTCCTTATGATAAAAAAAGTTCCGGTAAAGAAAAAAAACAGCAAGAATTTTTTTTCAAAAAAAGGCATTATATTTTTTTTGATCGCACTGGTATTAGGCTTTGCAATAGGTTATTTTACTACACACACCTTCAGATCAAAGCCAAAGGCTCAGAACTTTTCGGAAGCCCGTACTGGTGGTTATCAGTTTATTAATCCCCTGCTTGATTGTGATAATTACCAAACTTCAGATAACATAAAACTTGCAACTTTAAAAAAAGATTTAAGCGATTATGTGCAAGAGGCGTACACTGATGGAAAGATCAATCATATTTCGGTTTACTATAGAGATTTAAACAATGGGCCATGGATCGGCATTTCTCAAGATGAAAACTATACACCGGCAAGTTTATTAAAGGTGCCACTTATGATTGGTCTGCTTAAAAAAGCTCAAACGGATAAGAACCTCTTAAAAACAAAGTTGACATACTCCAGCCATTTGGATTCGAATTTTGTTCAAAATCTGGGGTATAAGAAAAATCTGAAAATAGGACAAGCCTACACTATAATGCAATTAATTGAATTAATGATCATTGAATCCGATAATGATGCCAAAGAAATGTTAGGTCAGTTTATCGGTTTTGAATCCATTTCAAAAACGATGGAAGAAATGGGCGTAAACTTAACTAATAAAGATTTTGCAAATGATTTTCTTTCGGTAAAAGAGTATTCGTCTTTCTTCAGAATACTCTATAATGCTTCTTATCTGGACAGGGAAATGTCAGAGAAAGCTTTAGAATTGCTAAGCAGAGTAAAGTTTAACGATGGAATTCCGGCAAGACTGCCAAAAAACATCATTATTGCACATAAATTTGGTGAAAGAGGATATGTCAATTCACAATTCAGACAATTACACGACTGCGGTATTGTTTATGTGCCCGGTAAACCATATCTGATTTGTATCATGACAAAAGGCGAGGGATTTGATAATCTCATTAAGGTCATAGCAGATATCTCAGAGATTGTTTATACAAATATAAATTCAGATTAATAAAAAGGGCTTTCCCAGAAAGAATTACTGTTTTCATCATAATTTTCCTTTTTTTCGTCCTTGTTTTTTATAAATTTTTTTTCAATAAAAACTTGACTTCTGAAATTTACGATTGTATCTTTGTGTATTAAACTTTAAAAACATCTATATGAAAAAATTATTTATTCTTGCAATTCTCATTGCCCTGACGGGAACTTTTGCTACAAATGTTCAGGCACAACGTAAATGTGGAACAATGGAGTATCTTGAGCTACAAAAAGCTGATGATCCTGGCTTAGACCTGCGAATGCAGAACTATGAGCAAGCCCTGCAACAGTGGATTGAAAAAAACCAGGACTATATCAATAGTGCTAAAGGAACAGTAACGGTTCCTGTAGTAGTTCATATTGTTTACAACACTACTGCACAAAACATCAGCGACACCAGGGTGCAGGAACAAATTGACGTATTAAACAGGGATTATGCCGGATTGAACACCCACTCCATGCAGGCATTTTCATCCTTATTAAAAGTGAATACCGACCTCCAGTTTTGCCTTGCACAGCGCACGCCTTCTGGAGCAGCCACCACCGGTATTGAAAGAAGACAAACAACCGTCACCTCGTTTTCCTATTCCAACAATGGAGTTAAATATTATTCAACAGGCGGATTGGATGCCTGGGATCCTACCAAGTATATGAATATCTGGGTTTGCCCCCTGGGCAATGGGCTTTGCGGCTATGCCCAGTTTCCCACCAGCGGTGTCAATGCTACTTTCGGCGTGGTAATTCATTATGAATATTTTGGTGTTACAGGTGCAACGGCGCCTTACAATTTAGGCGGAACCACCACACACGAAATAGGACATTGTTTCAACCTTTACCACATCTGGGGCGACGATAATGGTAAGTGCACAGGCAGCGATTATTGCACCGATATTCCAAATCAGGCCAATTACACGTATGGCGCACACACCGGAGTATTGACAGACAACTGCACCTCCACATCGCCGGGAATCCAGTATATGAATTTTATGGATTACAGTGATGATATTTCGTATGCCAACTTCACACCCAACCAAAAATCTCGTATAGCAGCTCTTTTTACTTCCGGCGGGTTATTATATTCCTTATCGCTTTCAGACGGCTGCACACCACCCAGTACCGGCTCATGCGGCACACCATCGGGTTTAGGTGCTACAGGTATTACCACCACAACGGCAACCCTCAACTGGAATGCCGTATCCGGGGCATCCAGCTACAATATTCAATACCGTCAGTCAGGAACGACGCCTTATACAACTACAACATCAACCACCACTTCAAAAGCTATCAGTGGCTTAACCGCTGGCACAACTTATGAATTCGCCGTGCAGGCTGTTTGTTCTGTTACCGGATCCTACTCAGGGCTGACTACATTTACCACCCTTACGGCAGGAGGCTGTACAGATAATTACGAATCAAACAATACATTGGCCACAGCAAAAACCATCCCCGTTAATACCGCTATCAATGCGTTAATAGGAACCTCTATCGATGTTGATTATTATAAATTCTCCAATACTTCAGCACAGAAAAAAATTAAAGTTACCCTGACAAACTTACCTGCCGATTACGATTTACTACTTTACAAATCAAACGGCACTACCCTGATAGCTGCATCGCAAAGCTCAGGTACCAACAGCGAAAGTATCGTTTATAACAATGCCAAGGCGGGAACTTACGTCCTGAAAATATACGGATACAGCGGCGCTTATTCTGCAAGCAGTTGTTATACACTTACAGCAAGTATCAGCAGTACATCATGGAAAGGCTTGGAAGAAGTGATGGACGAGGCCGATACCCCCCGGGATATAATGATTTATCCGAATCCTGCAAACGACAACCTGAATGTTACCTATAATGCTGAAGGCGATGGCGATGTGCAAATAAGTATTTATGACCTTGCCGGACGCCTGATGAATACCAATAATTTCAGTGCAACCAAAGGACTGAATGATTATTCGATGAATGTGTCGGCGCTGGCCAAAGGGCTTTATGTGCTTACCTTGAAAAACGGCACAACCCTGTTCAACCAAAAACTTATTATCGATAAATAAGCGTTGCGTGAAAAAACCAAAAAACCCGCACTTTCCGGAGTGCGGGTTTTTTTATACCCTAAAAAAAAAGAGGCGCCCCTTTTGAGACAACCTCTTTTAATAAATTTGGCTTTTAACCTTTACCCGGTTATAAACCTAAGACTTGGTATTACTTTTTCAGATATTTAAAATCTTTACCAAGGTATTTTCCCGAACCAAAGAGCATTTCCTCAATTCTTATCAACTGGTTGTATTTGCATATCCGGTCGGTGCGGCAGGCAGAACCTGTTTTTATCATACCGGTATTCAGAGCAACTGCAAGGTCGGCAATGGTTGTATCTTCCGTTTCGCCCGAACGATGGCTGATAACAGCCGTATATCCGTTCAAATAGGCTAAATTAACCGCGTTGATCGTTTCGGTGAGGGTGCCTATCTGGTTTACTTTTATTAAGATGGAATTGGCGCATTTTTTATCAATTCCCTCCTGAAGGCGTTCGGTATTCGTTACAAACAGGTCGTCACCTACTAATTGGATTTTATCGCCTAATGTTTTTGTCATCAGAGCCCATCCTTTCCAGTCGTCTTCAGCCATACCGTCTTCTATTGAAATGATTGGGTAGCGGTGGCACCAGTCTTTCCAAAAATCAACCATTTGGGTAGAGTTTAGTTTTTCGCCGCTTGATTTTTTCAGATGATACACCTTTTCTTTATCGTCGTAATATTCGGATGATGCAGGATCGAGTGCAATAAAAACATCTTCGCCCGGTTTATAATTAGCATTTTCGATGGCTTTAATAATTACCTGCAGGGCTTCTTCATTCGATTTCAGCATAGGAGCAAATCCGCCCTCATCGCCGACATTGGTGGAATAGCCGGCTTTTTTAAGCACATCTCTGAGTTTATGATAAATTTCAGCGCCCATTCTGATGGCATCTGTAAAGTTTTCGGCACCTACGGGCATGATCATGAATTCCTGAAAATCGACACTATTATCGGCATGAGAACCGCCGTTCAGGATGTTCATCATAGGGATCGGCAGTAAATGAGCATTAACACCACCAATATACCGGTAAAGAGGCTGCCCTGATATTTCAGCAGCAGCTTTGGCACAAGCCAGTGATACACCCAAAATTGCATTAGCACCTAAATTAGCCTTGTTCGGCGTGCCGTCGATATCTATCATGGCTTTATCAATAGTAGCTTGTTCGCTGACAAGCATACCCCTGAGTTCTTCGGCCAACACCTTGTTTACATTCTGTATTGCTTTTAAAACTCCCTTACCATTATAAACGCCCTTGTCACCATCGCGCAGCTCAACAGCTTCGTGGCTGCCTGTGGAGGCCCCCGAGGGGATTGCTGCGGTTCCTATAACTCCGGATTCGGTCATTACATCCACTTCGATAGTGGGATTTCCCCGCGAATCCAGAATTTGTCTTGCATAAATACCTGATATTCTACTCATAATATTATATTTATTTATTTTTAATAAAAAAAGGATAAAGCCAAACGAGCTTTATCCTTCCAGTTAGTTCACTATTTACTATTCTTTAATAGGTTCTGTGCCTTCCGTACTTTCCGGTGCAGCGCTTTCGTCATTTTCAGGTTTTGCTTCATCAGCAACTTCGGGTGTAACCTTATCTTCAACAGTTTTAGCAGCTTTCTTTGCCGGTTTTATTTCTTCATTGGATTCGGCGGCTGCTTTTTTACCTGATCCTCTGCGGCTTCTACCTTTTTTAGCCGTTTTTGCTTCTTTTTCACCGGTCATAAGCTCGTTATAATCAACAAGCTCAATGATACACATCTCGGCTTGGTCGCCCAGTCTTGTTCCTGTTTTTAAAATTCGGGTGTATCCGCCCGGACGATCAGCAATTTTCTGAGCTACTTCCCTGAAAAGTTCTTTTGCAGCATCTTTGTTTCCAAGATAACTAAAAACTGTTCTTCTGGAGTGCACCGAATCTGTCTTTGATTTTGTGAGCAAAGGCTCTACATAGCTTCTCAGCGCTTTGGCTTTTGCCAAAGTTGTAGAAATACGTTTATGAAGTATCAGCGAAGAAGCCATATTGGCCAGCATAGCACTTCTATGCTCGGCAGTTCTTCCTAAATGATTGATTGTTCTGTTGTGTCTCATCTCTGTTAATCCTTATCTAATTTATATTTGGTAATATTCATACCGAACTGCAAATTTTTTGCTTTTACCAGTTCTTCTAATTCGGTGAGTGATTTTTTACCAAAGTTTCTGAATTTAAGCAAGTCATTTTTATTGAATGAAACCAAATCACCAAGAGTTTCAACATCAGCGGCTTTGAGGCAATTCAGCGCACGAACAGAAAGGTCGAGGTCAACAAGTTTGGTTTTCAATAACTGACGCATATGCAGGGAAGTTTCATCAAATTCTTCCACTACTGCTTTTTCTTCGGTATCGATGGTAATTTTTTCGTCCGAAAACAGCATAAAATGATGTATTAGTATTTTAGCTGCTTCTTTCAAAGCTTCTTTGGGATGTATGGAACCGTTGGTCTGAATATCAAAAACCAGCTTTTCGTAGTCGGTTTTTTGTTCCACACGGTAATTTTCGATTACATATTTTACATTTCGGATCGGAGTATAAATCGCATCAATAGCGATGGTACCAATGGGAGCATTCGGAATTTTATTTTCCTCTGCTGGTACATAACCCCTACCCTTATCCACAGTAATTTCCATCACTAATTTAACATTAGGTTCCATATGGCAAATTACTTCATCGGTATTTAAAACCTGAAATCCGGAAAGAAAAGCATTGATTTCGCCAGCTTTAAAAACATCCTTGCCGGTGACTGTGACAATTACTTTTTCCGTAGTAAAAGACTCAATTTGTCTTTTAAAACAGACCTTTTTCAGATTTAAAATAATTTCAGGGACATCCTCCAACACACCTTTGATGGATGAAAATTCCTGATCCACGCCTTCAATTTTAATGTTCGTGATAGCAAATCCTTCAAGAGAAGAAAGAAGTATTCTTCTCAAGGAGTTGCCAATTGTAGTACCATATCCTGGTTCGAGCGGGCGAAATTCGAATTTTCCGAAAGAATCGTCCGATTCTAACATGATAACTTTATCCGGTTTTTGAAAAGCTAATATTGCCATTTTGTTATCTGAATTAATTTTTTTTACTTTGAATACAACTCAACGATCAACTGTTCGTTGATATTTTCAGGTATCTGATCACGTTCGGGATAACTCATGAATTTGCCGACCATCTTTTCCTGATCCCATTCCAGCCAGTTATACCGGTTTGAATGCCTAACCAAAGCATCAACAATTACTTCGAGTGATTTTGATTTTTCCCTGACATTGACAATATCATTAGGTTTCAGGCTATATGATGGGATGTTTATCACAATTCCGTTTACTTCAATATGGCCATGAGAAACCAACTGCCGTGCTCCGTTACGGGTTGGGGCAATGCCTAAACGATAAACTACATTATCGAGGCGGGCCTCAATCAGTTGCAAAAGTATTTCACCTGTGATGCCTTTTTTGCGTGAAGCTTTTTCAAAAGTATTTTTAAATTGTTTTTCCAGAATTCCGTATGTGTATTTTGCTTTTTGTTTTTCCTGAAGCTGTACGCCGTATTCTGATTGTTTTTTACGTTTTTTTGCCTGTCCATGCTGTCCGGGAGGATAGTTCTTTTTTTCGTATGATCTATCCGGACCGTAAATGGGGTCTTTAAATTTTCGTGCAATTCTTGTTTTCGGACCAATGTATCTTGCCATATCTGAAATATATTAAATAAAATTAAACTCTTCTTCTTTTTGGCGGGCGGCAACCATTGTGTGGTAAAGGCGTAACGTCAATAATTTCGGTAACTTCGATACCGGCGGCACTAATCGATCTGATGGCGGATTCTCTTCCGGCTCCAGGCCCTTTTACGTAAACCTTCACTTTTCTCAGACCATAATCAAATGCTTGCTTACCGCAATCGCCCGCAGCCATCTGACCTGCATAGGGAGTATTCTTTTTGGAACCCTTAAATCCCATTTTACCTGCCGAAGACCATGAAATAACCTGGCCATTAGCATTGGTAAGTGAAATAATAATGTTATTGAATGAAGCAAAGACATATGCCCTACCTATAGGGTCAACTTTTACAATTCTTTTCTTTGCTGTTTTAGCAGGTGTTTTTGCCATAA
>DAOQAF010000044.1:0-29289 GCA_035353775.1 Bacteroidales bacterium
TTGCATAACAATTTGCATAACAAAGTTATCATTTTTTGGCAACAAACTGCATTTAATTGCATTTTATTTATCAACAAAAATCTTCTAAAAGTGTTGATAAACAAGCATTGTAAAAATATTTGAAGAAAACGGATGAAAATAAAAAAAGCGGTAAAAACCGCTTAGAAGGCTGTTGCTCTATCCCCTGAGCTACGGGACCTTTTCCGGGTCTTAAAAAAAAGTCGGGGTAGCAGGATTCGAACCTGCGACCCCCTGGTCCCAAACCAGGTGCGCTAGCCGGGCTGCGCTATACCCCGAAAATTTATAAATAAAAAAAGAACTCATCGCCCCTGCGACCCTCCCGATATGAGTTTCGGGATGCGCTAGCCGTGCGGAGTTTATCCCGATGACAATCGGGACTATACCCCGAAAACTTTCAAAAAACAATTGTGGCGGAGAGGGGGGGATTCGAACCCCCGGTACCAGTTGCCCAGTACGACAGTTTAGCAAACTGTTGGTTTCAGCCACTCACCCACCTCTCCAGAGTCTATATACTGAATGAAAAATACAAAAATAATAAAAGAACGTAAGACAGTTTATCCCGATGTTTCAATCGGGATTAGTTTCAGCTCCCGACTTCATCGGGACAGGCTCTAACCCCTGTCCGCCCGCTGGCGGACACTTCTCCGGAGATGTTTATTAACTGAACTACATTAAATAATCTCCATAAATAAAAGAACTTGCCAATATCCCCATTCTTTAATGGGAGTGCAAAAGTATGAAAATGTTTTATATTGACAAAGATATTTTTTTGATTTTGAATTTTGTCAATGCAAACACACTATTTCCTTCCCGGGTATACTTTTAACGCTTCTTCCAGGCATTTCATTGCAGCTTTCAGATCTTCCACTTTCAGAACATAGCTGATGCGCACCTCATTTTTTCCGAGACCTTTGGTCGAATAAAAACCTGTTGCAGGAGCCAGCATGACGGTCTGGTTGTTATACTCAAAATCTTCGAGCAGCCATTGGCAGAATTTGTCCGAATCATCAATAGGCAGGCGCGCCACAGCGTAAAAAGCGCCTTTCGGATTCGGGCAGAAGCAGCCAGGAATTTTATTTATGGATTCAACAACAATATTTCTGCGGGCAATATATTCCGATATCACAGCATCAAAATATGATTGGGGCGTATCGATAGCTGCTTCAGAAAGTACCTGGCCAAAAGTTGGCGGGCTCAGGCGTGCCTGTGCAAATTTCATCGCCACATTGTAAATCTCTTTATTGCGGGTGATAAATATTCCTATCCTTGCACCGCAGGCGCTATAACGTTTCGATACCGAGTCAAGCAGAATCACGTTGTTGTCTATGCCTTTCAGGTTCATAACGGAGAAATGTTTTTCTCCATCGTAGCAAAACTCACGGTAAACCTCGTCAGAGAATAAGTAAAGGTCATGTTTTATCACCAGTTCGCGCAATTCCTGAAGCTCGGCTTCAGAGTATAAATATCCGGTCGGATTATTAGGGTTGCAGACAAGGATTGCTTTGGTTTTTGGGGTGATAAGTTTTTCAAATTCGCTGATCGGAGGCAAGGCAAAACCATTTTCAATAGTTGAAACCACTGGCTTTACTATCACTCCGGCTGTAACAGCGAACCCATTATAATTTGCATAAAAAGGTTCAGGGATAATGACCTCGTCGCCAGGGTCGAGGCAGGTCATAAAGGCGAACAAAATGCCTTCGGAACCGCCGCATGTAACTATAATCTGGTTTTCATTCACATCAATTCCCTGGTTTTTATAATATTCTACCAATCTTTTCCGGTAGGAAAGTATCCCTGCAGAATGGCTGTATTCCACCACTTTTATGTCGGTGTTTTTTAATACATCCATAGCTCCTTGCGGAGTTTTGATGTCGGGTTGTCCGATGTTCAGATGATAGACTTTGCGTCCCTTGCGTTTTGCTTCGTCGGCAAAGGGAACCAGTTTCCTGATAGGTGATGCCGGCATTGCCAGGCCTTTTGCTGATATTTTTGGCATAATTTTAAAATTTAAAAATAAAAAAACCGGTAATAAGAATTACCGGTACAAATGTTGAATTTTTTTTTGAATAAAAGAAATAAATAATGTTTTATCAGCAACTTTTATTCACTAGCTTTGGCATTTACCGTCCCTTTAATAATCAGAGTAACGCTTGCGTTAGTAGCATTTGATATTACCGTGATGGTTTTGCTGAATGTGCCTACATTGTTAGTGTTATAACCTACTTTGATTTCTCCGCTCTGGCCCGGAAGTATAGGCTCTTTGCTCCACGATGGCGTGGTACAGCCGCATGATTTTCTGACATCAGATAAGATCAGGGGCTCGTTGCCGGTGTTTTTGAATTTGAAAACGCAATTACCATCGGCGCCCTGGGTTATGGTACCATAATCATGTTCGAGGCTTTCAAAAGTAATTTCTGGTCCTGCAGCTTTGACGTCACTTTTGGTTGTAGTTGCTGTCTGTGCGTTAGTAGCAAAGATTGCTAACATTACGAATGCGAAAATTAAAGATATTTTTTTCATTGTATAAAATATTTAGTTTGTTGGTTGGTTTTTAATTTGAATTAGGTGTAGGCGTGAATCCCTGGTTAACCTGTTTTTCTGGCAATACTTCATTAGGTTTTTGTAAAATAGTGCCTTTGATCGATAAGGTGAGATTAGGTTCTGAAACTGCGTTGGAAACTACGCTTATCTGTTTGCTGATGGTTCCTATCCTTTTGGTATCATAGGTTACTTTTATGGATGCGCCTTGTCCGGGAAGAATAGGGTCTTTCGGCCAGCTTGGCACGGTGCAGCCACATGACGAACGTACACTTGACAGAACAAGTGGCTCATCGCCGGTATTTTTAAATTTAAATTCGCTGTTGCCGTCAGCGCCCTGGTAAATGGTTCCGTAATCATATTCCAGAAATTCAAATTTAATGGCAGGCCCTTTATTCTGTGAAAACGCATTGAATGAAAGGATAAAAATGCTGATAAAACCGATAAATAAAAGCTTTTTCATAAAGTCTCTCAATTTAATTACAAAATTACAAAATTATTTTTTATTTCTCCGCATCATTTTCAAATATAATGCCAAAACTAAAAATTCTAAACGGATTTTCTAAAAAGTTTATTGGGTAAATGAAATTATATTTTCATTGTGTAGAGTTTCTTGTATTCCGAAAGGTCTTTGGATTTGTAAAGGAAATAAATAGTGCCATCATGGATTTTTATTTTTTCAATAAATACAAAATCAGGAATATCAATAGTTTGTAATATGGCTCCGTTATTCGTACTGATTTCTTTTACCTGTGAAATGCCCTTGTCCCGGTACATCGCATATACTTTTAACTGTTCATTGTCAAGAAACAGATCCTCAGAAAAACTCTTATTTCTGTGGAAATTAATATCCACATGAGCGAGCGTGTCGGATGTTATGCTATATTTTTCGAGCCTTGATTCCAAATAATTAAACAGGAAAATGGTATCATTTATTTTAATGAGCGGAGCCTTAACGGCACTGTTCATAATAAGTTGCTGAAAACGGATATCCTCTTCTTTTCCGTCAAAATATACCCCATGGCGGTTTCTTCTGATGGTTTCAATGTCGGTGATCGTGCGGAAACAATCCAGCTTGTCAAGCGTCTGATTGTAATTGTAATAATTCAGGATTTGATCGTTGTTCATATATTGTCTGAGGTAGTAATTATGGCCATCGTGACAAACTATTGTATTATTTATTCTTTCGAAGTCTTCATTGCTGATTGGGTTGCAAAGGCTGATGTTGTTGCCGTCGGTATTAATTTCATAGCTTGTTGTTTTTGACATAAAATGAACTTTTCCTTCGAAATCCCTGCATAGTCTTAGTGGTTTGCTGACGCTGACAGCGCTGAGTGTGTCGCCCTTGCTGTTTATTAATAAGAGTTTTGGCAAAAAGAGGCTTTGTCGTTCGTAGGCCAGCAGTATGATGTTTTCTCCGGAAAATTCATAATCCATTATTTGGTAGCTGATGCCGGGCATAAGGTCTCTCGGCTTATTTGCTGATATTTCTACAGAACTCAGGTTATAAGATCTATGGCTGATATATATAATACTGATCAGTGCGCTGCTCAATACCTGTTTTTTTGTATGGTATGAAATACAATGCAGTTCTGCTTCACATTCCGGTGTGGGAGCGGTGAGTAAAAAAAAACCGGTTTTATCAGTAATGGCTTTCTTAGTAAAACCGGAAACAATAATTTCGGCATTTTCAACAGGTTCCGAAGTGAGTGAATCGAAAATATATCCCCTGATTTTATACCCCGCCTGTGCTGACCCGGTGTAATAAGCCAGCATAAAAGCGATAAGCAATATAAGGGCATTTCGGTTCATTCTGTATCATTTTATGACCCCAAGTATTGAACTGTAATGGGGATAACTTATTTAGTAAAGAAGCTTTTGCTTTCAATAACAACACATCCTCCTGTAAAATCGCCATACATAGACGGAACCCCGCCGGTATATATTGCGATGCATCCGATAGCTCCGGAAGGTATGTGCGCTTTGCCGTCCATAGACTTTACCCCATCCACAATATAAACGAAATTGTCGTTGCGCGCACCGCGGAAATACAGCTCTCCCTGCTCATCGGAGTATACGTCCGAGTTTAGTTTGCTTATTACGCCCGACAGGTCCCTTTTGCCGGCAAGGTCTTTATATTCATTCGGCCTGATGATGGTCAGCGGGTCAGGCCTGATAAGCGGGTCTCTGAATCCACGGATCACCGCCGTTGAATCGTCGAGAGTTATTCCTACATTTCCCAGGAACATATCTTCAACAAAAGTGATCTTACCGGGATTCACAATAATATCTTTTACTATGGTTGTCTTATAACCCATGGATGAAATTTTTATCGTATACGTTCCGGAATTCAGGGGTTTTATGATATAATTGCCGTCCAGGTCGGTCTGGCAGCCAATGTTTGAATTTCCGGTGGTGACCACAACTACCGCACCGAAAAGCACTTCTTTCGTATCCTCATCATATACTTTTCCTTTGATCGTTCCGGTGTTCTGTCCTAAGACCTGTGCTATCAGGAACAAGATGAATGCACATAAAGCAAATAGTTTTTTCATGGGTTTAGTTTTTAGGGTTACTTTATATGTAATTTTTTTACATTTACGTGGAATTAAATTTCTGTATTATTTGAGAAGTATAATCTGTAAAACCAGCAGATGGTTATTTTTATCAAGTCAACGGTAGTGTAATTGAAGTTTACGGTATATTGGCAGCCGTACATGCCGTTTTTCAGGCTTTCCGGTTAAAAAAAAGTTAATAGAAATCATATCTCATTTTACTTTCTTATCTTTACAAATCATTAAATATAAAGTGTTCATTATGAAAAAAATATTATTGCTCCTGATTATTTCATTATCAATACCCGTAGTAGCCTGTTCACAGATATATCAGGGCGATGCAGCCCGAAAATTCATTAAAGGAAGCGAGATGGTGCGTTATGCTGATAAAAGCGCAAATCCTTGTTATATCAGATACAGCCCGGATGAACAACCTTTGTTTTCTGATCTGGACAATTGGATGAAAAGGACTTTCAATACAGCTTCGTCTATGAATTTCATATTGACCGGCACGGAAAAGGATGACCTGGGCTTTACACATTACCGTTACCGGCAAACACAGCATGGGATCCCTGTTCATGAAGCCGTATTTATTGTGCATGTCTTTAATGATAAAATCCAATCTTTTAACGGTACTGTTTATAGCGATATCAGCATAAATAATGCTTATAATATTTCTGATGAAACAGCACTGAGTAATGCCTTGGCATATATAAATGCATCAGAGTACAAATGGCAGAAAAGTAGTGAAGAATCCTGGCTCAAAGAATTTACAAATGATCCTGACGCAACATTTTTCCCTAAGGCCATAAAAGAAATAATTTATTCGGAACAGGATAATGCTTTTCGTGTTGCCTATAATTTTGATATCTATGCCAGTAAGCCCGTTTCGCGCCAGAATATCTATGTGGATGCCCAGAGCGGAAAAATAATCAAAAGCCTTGAGACTCTCCATAAAACAGATGTTTCGGGCACCGCAGCCACCAAATACAGTGGGAACAGGATAATTACAACCGATTCAATGTCTCCGGCTGCTTTTCGTCTTCGCGAAAACGGAAGAGGTGACGGAATAATTACCTATAATATGCAGCAACAGACCGATTATGCATCAGCCGTGGATTTTACTGATGCAGACAATCATTGGAACAATGTGAATGCTCAGTTAGACGAAGCCGCCACAGATGCCCACTGGGCGACAGAAATGACCTATGATTATTACCTGATCAATCATTCCCGGAATAGCCTGGACAATAATGGGTTTGCTTTATACAGCTATATTCATTATGATCAGGCCTATGGCAATGCGTTCTGGAACGGCTTGTGCATGACCTATGGTGATGGAGAAAACAATAATCCGTTTTGTGCCTTGGATATCTGTGCTCACGAGATGACTCACGGCCTTGATGAATATACCGCGAATCTTGATTATGCCGACGAATCAGGCGCCATGAATGAGGGTTTCAGTGATGTTTTTGGTACGGCTGTGGAGTTTTACGCAAAACCGGCCCAGGCAAACTGGACTTGCGGAGAGAATATCGGCATTGTGATTCGTAACCTGCAGGATCCGAATCTCAGTGGAAATCCTGATACATACCTGGGCGATTACTGGGATTTTGCACAGGAAGTGCATGCCAACAGCACAGTGCTCAGTCACTGGTATTACCTTATCTGCCAGGGAGGTAGTGGTACCAATGATAATAATGACGCATATTCAGTTACCGGCATCGGCATGGATAAAGCCTCGGATATCGCCTTCAGGATGCTGACCGTATATCTGACAAATACTTCGGACTATATGGATAGCCGTTTTTATGCGATAATTTCAGCTTCCGACCTTTATGGATTCTGTTCCCCTGAAGTGGCATCCGTGACCAATGCCATGTATGCGGTAGGAATTGGCGATGCCTATTCGCCAAATGTTTCCGTTGGTTTTATCGCATCAGGCACGCAATCCTGTTCAGTGCCACTTACTGTTCAATTTGAAAATCAGACAGTGAATGCAAATAATTATCTCTGGCATTTCGGCGATGGAACCACAAGTACACAAATCAACCCAAGTCATACATATAATATACCGGGTACTTATAATGTGAAGCTGGTGGCATCAAGTGCAGGCTGTGGTAGTGATTCGTTGACACAAACCGGGTTTGTAAGTATAGCGGCAACTAATTCGAACTATGCTGTGATGCCGGCTTCAGGAACAGGACAAGCTCTTACCTGTTGTACAGGAACTTTGTTTGACAGTGGTGAAACGGGCAATTATTCCAATAACTCAGATGGTAGTATCACCATAGCGCCGACAGGAGCATCCAATGTAGTACTCAACTTCTCTTCCTTTGATTTTGAATCAGGCTACGATTATCTGTATATCTATGACGGGCCGAATAGTTCATCGCCGCTGATCGGCATGTACGATGGCAACAACCTGCCCGGCGGAGGCACCATACAATCTACCTACGGGTCAATAACCCTCAGGCAGTTCACCGATCAGGGGCTGGTGAAACCAGGGTTTGAACTATCATGGCATTGTAATATACTTGAGATGCCACCGGTGGCCAATTTCAGTGCTTCAGAATTAGCAACATGCAATGGTGTGGTGCATTTTCAGGATATGAGCTTTAATGGGCCTCTCACCTGGCATTGGGATTTTGGCGACGGAGATACTTCCAACCTGCAAAATCCGGTTCATGCTTACCAGGCAAACGGCACCTATACCGTCATACTAACCGCGGCAAATAATTACGGAGACAGCACAAAGGTAAGGACAGATTATATTGTTGTTCAGGATCTGCCTCCCATACCTGCTATCACTCCGGGCTCTGCCTGCGATTCAAACAGCGTAACCTTAACGGCCGCTGGAAGCGGGCAGCTCGACTGGTATAATATGCAAACAGGAGGAACATTGCTATATACCGGAAGCACTTTTATTACTCCGGTTCTTTATCAAACCACCACTTATTATGTAGAACAAGCAATTATTCCTCCTCTTGAATATGTGGGAAAAACTTCAAAATCAAATGATGCCACCCTGCATAATAATAACGGCTATTCTCTTATTTTTGATTGTTTTACCCCTATGATTTTAAAATCAGTGAAAGTTTATGCCGGTGACGCAAAAGACAGGATCGTCGTGTTAAGGGATAGTGTGGGAAACATCCTGCAAACGATGAATGCCTTCGTGCCTGCCGGGGAAAGCCGTATTACCCTCAACTTCGACATTCCTGCCGGGAATAATATGACACTTGGCTGTGGAACCGAAGATCCTAATATGTACCGCGATATAAGCGGGATATCTTTTCCGTATGACCTTGCAGGAAAAATTTCAATAACAGGAACTAATGCTGCTCCCAATATCCGTTATTATTACTACTATGACTGGGAAGTACAGGAACGGCCCTGTACCAGTCCCCGTGTGCCTGTGGTAGCAACCATCTATGATTGTAATGGGGTGGAAGAGCCGGAAAGCATCATCAACTTCAATGTATATCCCAACCCTGCTGAAAATGAATTTTTTATAGAATTTAGCAGCACTGAACCGGAAGATTGTTCGATCACAGTCTTTGACGTTCTCGGCAAAGAGGTTCTTTCACAAAAACTTATTGCCGGCATGGGCTTGAACACGCAAAAGATTGATTGCAGTAAGTTTGAGAGCGGTTTGTATTTCCTCCATTTTACGGGGAGATCTTTTGATAAAATGCAAAAAATTGTGATTTACTAGGCGAATGTATTGGGTCTGGCTGATATTTTTCATTTCAGTTTCGGCCGTTTGAAATTATATTATTTGAACTCACTTTGTAAGTAAGTTATTTCTAACTTAGCAGATATTTTTATTGTATGAATTATGATGTTATCGTTGTCGGCGGCGGAGCTTCGGGATTGATATGCGCGGGAATTGCCGCCGGACGGGGCTTATCGGTGCTGCTGCTCGAAAAAATGCCCATGCCTGCCCGTAAACTCAGGATCAGTGGCAAGGGGCGCTGCAACATCACCAACATAGCGCCGAAACAGGATTTTATGCAGCACATAGGGCCCGATAGCCGTTTTCTGCATAATGCTTTTGGAGCTTTTTTCTCGCAGGAGCTGGTCGGTTTTTTTAACAACATTGGAATTAAAACCATTGCAGAACAAGGGGGGCGGATCTTTCCGGAAAGCGGTAAAGCCACAGATGTGGTGGATGCACTGTCCGCATGGGTTAAAAGATCAGTGGCTCATATGAGTTGCAATACGCCTGTAAAAGAGTTAATCATTGAAAATGAAAAAGCTGTAGGAATTGTAACCGCTGCACATGAAAAGATATTTGCCGCTTCAGTGGTGATCGCTACGGGAGGAATGTCATACCCGGCCACAGGTTCCACGGGGGATGGCTACTGTTTCGCTGAAAAAGCCGGACATACTGTTCATCCCTTACGGCCCATGTTGGTGCCCCTGGTTTCAGGGGATGTGTTCATGCCTAAACTGGACGGACTTCATCTCAGGAATATAAGTGTCAGTGTAATTGTCGATGGCATAAAGAAACACGATATTTTTGGCGAGATGGAATTCATGGGCAATGCGCTGACCGGGCCGGTTATTCTTTCACTCAGCAGAAAATTCATTGACGATATAAGGGCAAAGAAAAAAATTGTCTTTTGCATCGATCTGAAACCAGCCCTCGACCATGCAAAACTTGATGCCCGCCTGCTACGCGACCTGAACAGTATGGGGAAAGACAGTTTTTACGAATTTCTCAGGGGGCTGCTCCCGTCGCAACTCATACCGGTATTTGCGGAACTTTTGCAGATCAGCAAAGAAAAAAAATGCGGACAGATCAGCGCTGCAGAGCGGAAAAAAATTGTGGAACTTTTAAAAAATTTTCCGGTAAATATCTTTGGCCACAGGGATTACAACGAGGCTATAATAACGGGCGGCGGTGTTTCTGTAAAAGAGGTCAACCCTAAGACGATGGAGTCCAAAATTATCAAGAACCTATATTTTACAGGTGAGGTTCTGGATCTTGATGCCGACACCGGAGGGTACAACCTTCAGATCGCTTTCTCTACAGGATATCTGGCAGGGATTTCATTACAAAAATCTGAGCGATGAAAAAGTTTATTACTGTACTATTTCTTTTATCGTTTTTGACATCGGAAGCCCAGCAGGTCAATTACAATTACCTGCCGGTCAAAGTAAAGGGCAAATACGGATTTATCGATACCACAGGAACGTATCAGATAAGACCCGATTTTGATTTTTTAGGGTATCTGGTGGAAGGCCGCGCACGTGTGAATGTTGGTGGAAAGCCGGATGATCTGGGTTTTATGGAAGGAGGAAAGTGGACATTTATGGATTCATTGGGAAACCCGATTACAGAGCCTGTTTATGATATGGTCAGTGACTTTTCGGAGGGTAGGGCCAGGGTCATGTATGATGGCTTGTATGGTTTCATTGATAAAAATGGGAGAGAAATAATCCCTTGTATTCATTCAAATAGTACAGATTTCCATAACGGTTTGGCACAGTTCGAAGAGAACGGACGCTGGGGCAGCATGGACAAAGATGGAAATGTTGTGATAGCGCCGCGTTTTTATAATGTCTATTATTTCAATGAAGACCGGGCAGCCGTGGGCTATATTTTTAACAAAGGTTTTATTAATAAACTGGGCAACTTTATCACCGACACCAACTTTTTCGATGCTAAAAGTTTCGAAAATGGGCTGGCCATTGTGATTACGGTTGATTCGGCCCGATATGGCATGGTGGATGCTTTCGGAACGTTGGCTATTCCTTGCAGATACGGATATATCAACGGGTTTAGCGAAGGACTATGCGCTGTGAACATAGGCGGGTTTTTCGCCCCTGATTTACAAGAAGTCAGAGGTGGTAGCTGGGGATTTATTGATAAAACCAACAAGCTTATGATACCTGCAGTATACGAAAATGCCGGTAACTTTTCGGAGGGGCTGTGTCATGTGAAAAAAAATAACAAATGGGGCTTTATTGATAAAGACAATAACATCGTGATCCCGTTTAAGTTTCAGGTAGTATTCCCGTTTTTCTCGGGCATGGCGCGTATATCAAAATCAGGCAAATACGGCTATATCGACAAAACAGGGAAAATTAAGATAAAGCCTCAGTTCGACGATGCCGGAGACTTTTTGTATGGGTTAGCCATTGTGAATAAGGGCAGGGAATTTAATGAATACCAGCCCGAACCCGGGAGTCCAGGCAAATGCGGTGTTATCAATAAAAGCGGGAAATATGTCATTCTGCCTGAATTTGACTGGATCAGCCGCGAAGGTGAAAATATGTTTAAAGTAGGTAAAGGAGGAGGTTGGGGGTATTATAATGCAAGAGGGGAATGTGTTTTTCAGGTAACGGAATAATTATTATTGTTGCATGGCTTTAATTCATACGATATCATATAGCAAATAAAAAACCCCGCAATGGCGGGGTTTAAAATATTATTTTGCTGTTACGCTTTTCTTTTTCTCTTTGATACGGGCTTTCTTACCGGTGAGGTCTCTCAGGTAGAAAATACGCGCTTTGCGAACCATACCTCTTTTGTTTACTTCTATCTGGTCAATAAAAGGTGAAGTGATAGGAAAAATTCTTTCCACACCCACATTGCCTGACATCTTTCTTACGGTAAATGTTTCTTTCACACCTTCACCTGAACGCTGTATCACAACGCCCTGAAACTGCTGGATACGCTCCTTGTTGCCTTCTTTGATCTTATAACTTACGGTAATGGTATCTCCGGCTTTAAATGCAGGATATTCAACTTTTTTGCTTAATTGTTCTTCAACAAAATTCATTATCTCCGTCTTGTTCATCACTATAGATTTTTTGAAATTGGAGTGCAAAAATACATTATTTTTTGATACTAATGTATATCGAGAGCAATTTTTTTAAATTTAAAACCAGTTTTATTTTTAATCACTCATTTAGGTAGTTAAATACGTGTTAAAGATTGAAGATGGGTTTTATTTAGAAATATTTTGAATTACCTTTGTATTCCTATGAAAAAATTTTTTTTCAAGAGCATATTATTTCTTTCCTTACTGGCTTTTCTGACAGCCTCAAATGGCGTATTTTTTATTGATCATTACTGCCATAAGTCCGAAAAACACAGCACCGGTTTTGTAAGGTATTCCGGTGGTAATTGCTGCGATAGTGTTGATAATTGCTGCGCTGCAGAAGAAAGTCATCCCGGCGATGTGTGTTGCAACAAAGGTCATAGTGAAAAAGCCTCCGATGTGAGTATTGGCAATGAAAAGTGTTGTCAGGATCAACATTATTATCTTAAAGTAAATAGTTCCTACCTTTTGCCGGATAATACCAGTCTGTTGAATTATCAGGATTTTCTTTATACCTGTGAATTTCAGGAGAAAAGGGAGGTTGCACCTTATTCCCGTGAATTCGTTTGGTGTACCCGTCCGCCTCCGGAATTAAACACACGCCTTTTTATTAAAAACAGTATACTCCGGTTATAATTTTTATTACATCTGTTCAGCTAAGACGGAAAGTCTTAAAGTAATTGATTTGTATTAATTGTAATAAAAATTATTTTATGAAAATTTGTAATTATTTTTTTCTGCTGGTAATGCTTATTGGCAGTATTAATTTACCGGCACAGACGGCGTTGATTAAAGGTACTGTGAGCGGGCTGAACGCAGCCTCTGATCAACTTAAAAAAGAAAAGCTTCCTTTTGCTACCATATACTGGATAAACCATGGCAATGCAACCACCGCTGATAAAAACGGGAAGTTTTCCATTAAATTTGATGGCAATGAAGCATTGAAACTTGTGGCGAGTTTTGTGGGATATAAAAGTGACACCTTGCTGATTAAACCCGGACAAAATGATATTGACTTTGTACTGATATCAAATGTCACACTCGAAGCGGTTGAAATAAAAGAGAAAGTGGATGATTATATTTCCAGGTTAAAACCAATAAAAACAGAGATCATTACGGAAACAGGTTTGCAAAAACTGGCCTGCTGCAATCTTTCAGAGAGTTTTGAACGCACCGCTACCGTTGATGTGGGCTATTCTGATGCTGTGTCGGGCGCCAAACGTATTCAGATGCTTGGGCTTTCGGGTATATACAGCCAGATTCTTATGGAAAATATTCCTGCTGTCAGAGGATTGTCCGCATCTCACGGACTGACTTATATCCCGGGATCGTGGATGCATTCGATACAGGTATCAAAGGGAACGTCTTCTGTTATCAACGGCTATGAGTCTGTGACCGGACAGATTAATGTTGAGTACAAAAAACCTGAAACAAACAAAGAACCTTTGTTTTTGAATTTATACGGAAACAGCGACGGACGTATCGAGGCCAATCTGAATTCCACAATAAAAGTAAACGATCAATGGAGCACTATGATACTGGCACATGGGGCGACAAACCCGTTTGTGATCGATAAAAACAAGGATTCTTTTCTTGATATTCCAAAATCCTGGACAGGAAATTTCATGAACAGGTGGGAATATGAAAAACACGGGAAAGGCCATATTCAGTTTGGCCTGGGCTACCTTCAGGATAGCAAAAGCGGCGGGCAAAACGAATATTTTAAGGCAGACGAATCATTAAAACCCAACTATTATGGCATAGGCATCGATTTTAAGCAATATTCAGCCTTCCTGAAATCAGGTTTTTTTATCCGTGAAAGTGCCTTTAAAAGTGTTGGCGTTGTTTGTTCATTCAATAGAACAGAATTGAATTCTTTTTATGGTATTCATACTTATAACGGGGCACAGAACAGCGCCTATTTAAATGTGATATACCAGTCATTGTTCGGGAATACGAACCATAAATTCAGTACAGGCGCGAGTTTTATGTACGATGATTATGCCCAGCATCTGAATGATTCAGCATTCAATACTACTGAGTACGTCCCGGGAGTTTTTTTTCAATACTCGTATACTTATCCTGAAAAGTTCAACCTGATCATAGGCCTCCGGGGTGATTATAACTCACGATATGGTTTCTTTTTTACCCCAAGGATTCACTTGAAATTTGACATTACCGACAAATTAACGCTTCGTGCTTCGGCGGGCAGGGGATACCGTTCTCCGAATGTAATAGCTGAAAATACTAGTCTTCTGGCAAGTTCGCGGAAATTTATTTTTGAAGACCGGTTGAAAGCAGAAGAAGCATGGAATTATGGATTGAATATCACGAAAGAATTTTTGCTGACAGAGACGCTGAAAGCCAGCATAGGTGCGGATTTTTACAGGACTGATTTTATTAGTCAGGTCGTTGTGGATTTAGACAGGAACCCCCAGGAAGTGGCTTTTTTCAACCTCAGCGGACGATCGTATTCCAATAGTCTGCAAATCGACGGGATGATACAGCCTTTCAGGGGTTTTGAGATTACGCTTGCCGGACGTTATAACGATGTAAAGAGAACCTTTGACGGGCAGTTGAGAGAAGCTCCATATGTCAGCAGGTTCAAAGGCTTGATGACCCTGTCGTACGCGACGAAGTTTGAAAAATGGAGGTTTGAT
The DNA here is from genome assembly GCA_035353775.1 of Bacteroidales bacterium. GTDB lineage: Bacteria > Bacteroidota > Bacteroidia > Bacteroidales > CAIWKO01 > CAIWKO01. Next base: position 14,611 of record DAOQAF010000044.1, read on the forward strand.
GTAACCGGACAATTTAATGGAAAAAGCCGCCTGCCAAACACAGACAGCAACCCCGAACCGCACAACAGGGCGCACTATTCAAAGGAATATTTTATACTTCATGCACAAATCACCAAAAAGTTTAAATACATCGATATTTACTTAGGTGCAGAAAATATCACAAATTACATGCAACACCATCCGATCGTGTCTGCCGATGATCCTTTCGGGAAATATTTTGATGCTTCGATGATCTGGGGGCCGGTAATGGGAACTACAATTTATGCAGGACTGAGATTAACAATTAAATAATTATCAATATGACGAAATACATTTTTAAAACAAGCATTCATTGTGCCGGCTGTCTGAAGCGCGTGAAACCATTGCTGGACGCCAGAGATGGTATTCAAAAATGGGAAGTCAATCTTGATCATCCCGATAAGATACTTACTGTTGAAAGCGATGATCTCAGCGCATCTGAAATTACAGACATCATTGATAATGCCGGCTTTGAAATAGAATTAATAAAATCAACCAACAATTAAAAAAATAAAAATATGAAAGCAAAAAATGTAATAATCACCACATTGGTTCTGGCAGTGTTTCTGCTGGTTTCAAATGTGTCTTTTTCCCAGAATGTGAAAAAGAACGAAAAGGAAATTAAGATCACCACCTCGGCTGTTTGCGGGATGTGCAAAACCCGGATCGAAGAGGGCCTGGCTTTTGAAAAAGGTATTAAAGATGCTGTGCTGGATCTGGATACAAAAGTGCTGACCGTGGTTTACAATACCAAAAAAACGAATGAAGAGCAGATCTTAACATTAATAAACAATATGGGGTACGACGCTAATGATACCAGGGCAAACCCTGAAGCGTATAATAAGTTGCCTGCCTGTTGCAAAAATCATGACGGGCATAAATGCACGCATTGAACACTGAATGGCCGTCACTGATTATTTGACTGGTTTTTTCTTTTTCTTAGTGATCCCGAAAGTGATCAAAATGCCTCCGGTTATTGAAAGAAAGACTCCGGAAAACAAGAATAATAGAAATGATGCAGTCTTGTCTATCCATTCTTTGTATGCAATTGCAAAAATAATTACTACTATGCCGGTTAATAAAAATAGTACACCGGATATGGTTTTTCTTAGTCCGAATTTTTTTATTAAAAAATAAGCAATAAAACCAATTATTATTAAAGTAAGGATAAAAACAAGTATCGTCAATAACTTAGTCATTATTTTGTTTTTATTTTAGCAAATTCTTACTCCTGTTGGCTTAATAAAACGTTGTCAGGCTTTTCCTATATGATGTTTGTTGCCGCAACGTGTGCAATACACTGTATTGCCGCTGAAGTCAGCCGGTATTTTGATTTTCATACCGCAGTTGCAGTTGATGAACGAGTAGTTATTCACTTTCATCATAATGTCGTGCGATGTTCGTGTAGTTGTCCGGGTGTCAGTAAAAGCAGCCATTCCGGAACTTTCTCTTAATTCAACGCTTGCCTCCTTTTCAAGTTCTCCACCGGGAATAATGGTTGTTTCTTTGCCCTTTACCGTGTTAAAAGCTTTCTGATAATTGACCAATCCTGCTCCTCCTGAAATGGCCCGTAAGATCCGGATCCGCTCTGAAATAGGGGGGTGAGTGCTTGATAAATCTGACATTTTCATCCCTTTTTGTTTGAGGGGATTGCAGATAAACATGGGAGCAGTAACTTTGTTTGCCATAGGCATTTCTGCGGTATTAGCCGATATTTTTTCAAGCGCTGATGCCAGGCCTTCCGGGTACCGTGTCAGTTTTACAGCGGAGGCGTCGGCCAGATACTCTCGTTTTCGCGATATGGCAAAATATAATAGCTGGGCCATTATCGGTGCAAGTATGGCTAATACGAGTGCAACGATCATAATGATAATTTGTCCGCCTCCGCCACCACTACCGCTGCTGCTTCGGCTACGCCCACCGGTAAGGAATAAACTCCGTAAGAAAATCTGCGAAATAATCACAATAGCTCCCAGCATGACTCCTGCCAATGTCATAAAACGAATATCGCGGTTAACAACATGAGACATCTCGTGGGCGATCACACCCTGCAGTTCATCACGGTTCATGCGGGCAAGTAAACCCGCCGTAACAGCAACAACAGCGTTGTCAGGATTCATGCCTGCTGCAAAAGCGTTGGGAGCATCGGTATTAATGATATATATTTTAGGCATCTTTCTCATGCCGGCGGCAATGGCCATTTCTTCCACAACGTTAAAAAGCTGGGGGTGTACATCCGGTGTTACCTCTTTGGCGTTGCTGGCCGAAAGCATGATTTGAGTTCCGGATTTCAAGGCAATAAGCGACATAACAAGCATGACAATTGCTGCAATGGCCATCCCTATAAAGGCCCCGCCCCCTTCAGGGTCATAAACATACCCTATTGTAAAGCCCAATCCTACAAGGATGATGGTCAACAGCACAAACAGTACCATCGACTTTCGCTGATTGGCTTTAATTAATTCCCACATATGATGCCGGTTTTATTTGGGTTACTGTTGAAAACTGACCTTGGGCACTTCTTTTTCTGCCTGATCCTGAATTTCAAAAAATACTTCGTCTTTAAAGTTGAACATCCCTGCTATGATGTTGGTTGGGAATGTCTGCTTTTTATTGTTGTAAAATAAGACCTGGTCATTGTAGGACTGACGGGCGAAAGAGATTTTGTTTTCTGTGGAGGTCAGTTCTTCCTGTAATGCCAGGAAATTCTGGTTGGCCTTCAGATCGGGATAAGCCTCAACAGCTACCTGCAGACGTCCCAGCATATTGCTCAGTTCGCCTTCAGCTTTGACCCTGTCCTCCATAGTGGTCGCATTCATGGCCTGGCTGCGCATCTTAGTAATACTTTCCAATGTCTGGCGTTCGTGTACCATGTATCCCTTTACCGTTTCGATAAGGTTGGGTATCAGGTCGTGGCGGCGTTTTAGTTGAACGTCAATCTGTGCCCATGCATTTTTTACCTGGTTTCTTAATCTGATCAGGGAGTTGTACATCCCAATCACCATAAAAGCAAGCACCGCGATAATTCCTAAAATAATCCATAAAGCAGTCATAATTTTTTACCTCCTGTAATTTTAATTAATATTCGATTTTAATTTATACGCAAACATTTCATTTAATAAATTTAAAATTTTGTTGTATTTTTCTCCGCTACCAAGTCCGAGAACTTCATTCAGTTCTCCCGAATCAAACCAGAATCCATGGTTTTTTCTGCATTTATCCAGCAATACACGATTGTTTTTTCCTACCAGTACCTTATTCATTTTCTTTGAACAAGCCGGGCAGCGGCGTTTTTTTTCCGGGTTTTTCAGATCGGTGCTAAAAGATGCCATAAGATCATCTTTCTCTTCCGCAGCGCCGAGCAAAAGCTCCAGCTCGCCTTCATCGAGCCAGATACCGCCGCAATCCTGACAATAATCAATTTCAATCTGCTGAAGTTCCAGCACCAGCATCGGTTTTTTACAAACAGGACAAATCATAATTTTATTTATTCAAAAATTGATAAATCTATCAAAAATACTAATTATTTGTTTATGCCTTTGATTTTCATTGATAATAAAATACTATGAAAATGCACTAGCAAGTCTGATGTCATTTTTGTTTTTCTGACAATTAGTCGCAAAATCCTGGTTTTTGTTACATTTTTTGAGAATTATTGTCAGCGTGGTTTCCGGATATTAAAGCTTTTGTCCAAAACCGGCAGCGACGTCCGATCTTATTATGAACTACGATTATATACTCAATTTCAGAAGAGCATATTCATAATTGTCAGGATCTTCACCAACAATCCAGAAATGCGTACCATCGTATGTCAGGCCTCCAATGTTGCCGCCCGAGAAAGGAGACTCAATCTGGTAGGTTAAAACACATTTAAATGGACTAAGCTGGCATTTATGGATCTGATGCTCCTTAAGCAAATATAAATATCCTCCGGTATATTCCATCCCGTCGGCATCATAGGGAAAATGCTGGAGGATTTCATCGGTTGAAATATCCCATGTGTATAAATAGCCGTCGGAGGAATAGTACATTTTTTGTCCGATTAGCGCCAGCGATTTTACCCTTTGCGAACAAAGAGCAGGACTTGTCTGGAGCACCGCTCCCGTAGTGGGATTAATTTTGTCGATGGTAGTATTGTTCACGATCCATATAGAAAAAGAAGCATAATTTGTGCTGGGTGAATAATAGCTTCCGGTAAGTGATAATGTCGTATGAGTTGCAGAGGCTGGATTTATTTTATACAGGGTGCTTGTATTCCATTCGCCGGCCCATAGTATATTTGCACCGTCGAAACCGATATCTTGTCTTCCGTCCCCGCCAACAACAGGATTATATATGGTGTCAGTAACCGTAACCATTGTCACCCACGAGGTTTCATCCGGTGCCGATGAATTTTTCTTCAAAACTATACTGTCGGTATTATTGATCATTCTCAGGGTGTCTCCGGTGACAAAATAGTTATATGTTAACCAGAAGACTCTTATTTGTACCGAAGTAATGAATGCAAGATCCGAAGACAAATACCTGAATCCATATTGGGTCGAATCAAGTTTATAAAGGAAGTTATCATTTTTCAAAATGATATATCTTGTTGAGGGCAGGCCGGAAATAACCTCCCATTTGCCATAAATGGCTGGGTCAGGAGTTGTGCTGATACCTGTCGGCCCTGTCGGCCCGGCAGGACCCTGGGGGCCTTCTTTTTTACAGGAAATAAGTAGAATTATGACAATTGCTGTTAATAGGATGAATGTTTTGCGTGCCATGGTTTTTAATCTTATGATTTCATTTATATTCCCAGCCTGTAAAGTTTGTGTTCTCCCGTATTATTATGATATCCGACTACCCAGAAGTTTGCGCCGTCGAAAGTGAGGCCGCCGTTATTACCACTGACATTCTCTGATTGAATGTAATACGTTGTGATGGCTTCAAATGGCGACAACTGGCATTTATAAATCATGTGATTATGGAATAAATATAAAAATCCTCCGGTATATTCCATTCCGCTGACACTCAGGCCAAATTGAGGTGTAATTACATTGGTGCTGATATTCCAGGTGTATACATCCCCGTTCCAGTTGCAGTACCACATGTCTTGTCCTATCAAAGCATCAGCAGTTATCTGTATGGAACTCAGGACAGGGCTTGTTGATAAAACGGCTCCAGAGGTGGCATTCACCTTATCTATCGTATTGCCATCAGATATCCAGAGGAAACCTGCCGAATAATTGGTGCACCCGTAATAATACGAACTGCTTAAATTAAAATTGGTCACAGCATGAGTTACCGGATTTATTTTATAAAGTATATTTGAACTACTGGTTGATGTCCAAAGAATATCGGTACCGTCAAATCCGATGTCCTGTCTGCCATCTCCGCCGGTCGGACTTGCAATGCTGTCGGTGATGTTCAGGGTGGTTACCCATTCGGTTTCATCGGGGGCATTGTCATTTTTTGTCAAAACTATAGTTCCGTTCAGATTTGACAGTGTCAGCGTGTTATTGGTAATACTGTAATTATAAGTTACAAAGAACGCGTTGATCTGGGTATAAGTCAGCAATGCCATGTCGCTGAGCAAAGACTTAAATCCGTATGCGGCCGAATCGAGGCGGTAAATATTATTATTACTTTTTAATATTATATACTTCGTGTTCGGTAATCCGCTTGTAACCTGCCATTTCCCGTATATGGCGGGGTTTACCGCTGTGGTCGGACCAGTAGGTCCCGCCGGTCCTGCAGGACCCTCAGGGCCTTCTTTTTTACATGACATAAGCATGATGAATGTCAATGAAAACAATAATGCTGCCTTGATGAATTTCATGTTTTATAAAATTAAGATTAAAAAATCATATTGCTTTTTTTACAAAAATAATAAAAAGTTTCAGGGAAAACAGTTTTTCTGTAAAAATCTGTTAAATATTTTTTATTTAAAAAAGAATTACCTTGCCTGGTGTATCACCCTTTGAGGGAAAGGAATTACAATACCTTCTTTATCAAAGGCTATCTTGAGGCGCTTGCGAAGTTCACCGCTCACTTCCCACTGTTTCATAGGTTGTGTTTCTCCCAGTATTTTTATTATGATGGCCGATTCGGCAAATTCGGCTACTCTCAGAAATTGGGGCGGTTTTATGATAAATTCTTTCCATTGCGGATCGTCTGATAACTCAAGCCCGACTTCATTAATAACTTTTATTAAATGATCAAAGGGAGTATTATAGGCCACGCCGATATCCATGTTGATACGTGCATAGTCTTTTGACAGGTTGGATACAATTTTTATTTCGCCATGCGGAACATGATGCACCGTGCCGTCCATATCACGCAGGGTGGTAAGGCGTAAACTGATATCCTCCACTACACCTGAGGTTTTATCAAAACTCACCACATCGCCGATACGGTATTGGTTTTCAAAAATTATGAAAAATCCCGAAAGTAAATCGCGGATAAGGTATTGCCCTCCAAATCCTACAGCGATGCCCACAATACCGGCACCGGCAAGCAACGGTCCTACAGGAATGCCTGCTTCCTGCAATATCATCAGCCCGCCCAGCAGAACAAATAAAATCCGGTTTACCCAGTTGAAGATCCTGATAAGCGTAAATTCCCTTTTCTGCTGTGCCTCCGCAGAACTTTCTTTATCGGCAATAACACTCAGATGGATAATTCTCTTTATCGTCCTTCTGACAATCTTGTATAAGACAAACATGGCAATAGTAATGAAAACTATCTTGACACCATGATTTAGAATCCAGGGTATTAATTTTTCAGCCCATTCATATACTTTTTCTTTCATAATGTTGTTGTTGATTTCCACAAAAGTAGTTGTAAATTGGTAATGGTATTTTATGAGTTCAAGAAAAAATCATCTCTTTTATTTAAAAAAATAATTGTATGTTTGAAGAAAAAATGTTTTCCGAAAAAGACAGACAGCAGATACAAAGCAAGGGTATTACTCTTGAACAGATCGAAAATCAAATAGAGAACTTCAGAAAAGGTTTTCCTTTTGTAGAGCTCGTAAAACCTTCAACTCCCGAATCGGGACTAAAAACGTTTGACAAAGAATACGCTGAAAAATTTGCATTGTATTTCAAAGAGAATATGTTGTTCAGCAGCATCGTGAAGTTTGTTCCCGCGTCCGGCGCTGCCTCGCGCATGTTCAGTCATTTGCATACCTGGCTCGGGAAACACAAAAATACCGAAAGCCAGCCCCTTGAAGAGACAGAATATGATTTCAATTCCGTGGAGTATTTTCTTCAAAACATCAGGAATTTTGCCTTTTTCAATGACCTGAAAGAAGTGATGGCAGCCAGCGGACTCGATATTGATGACTGTATAAAAAAACACCGGTATGCACCGGTCATTGATTTTCTGCTCCATGAGAAAGGGCTAAACTATTCCCATCTTCCCAAAGCGCTTATCAAATTTCATAATTACAGCGACAGGAACCGTACGGCCCTGGATGAACATCTGGCTGAAGCGGCTGAATTATGCCGCGACATAGATGCCGCAGATATCCATTTCAGTATTTCGCCTGAACATATTGAAAAATTTGAATCTCAACTGAAGAGTTCGCTGCCATATTTTGAAGAACATTATAGAATTAAATACCGTATCAGTCATTCCGAACAAAAACCTTCCACGGATATTATTGCAGTCGATGAGGACAATCAACCCTTCCGTAATGCCGATGGCAGCCTGTTGTTCCGCCCGGGCGGGCATGGAGCATTGATCCACAACCTGAATGATTTAAACGCGGATGTTGTGTTCGTAAAAAATATTGATAACGTGGCTCCCGGCAACCATAGCAAAGAAACGGTGTTTTATAAAAAAGTTCTCGCCGGTTATTTGCTGTACATCAGGTTTCACGTTTACGAATATTTGAGGGTTTTGGATAATGAAAACATTGTTGAAGATACTCTCGCGAAAATCATTGATTTTACCCGAAAAGAATTATCGCATAATTTTCCTGAAAATTTCAATTTGTTGAATATTTCCGAAAAGGCAGATTATCTGCGAAGCCTCCTGAATCGGCCGCTACGCGTATGCGGCATGGTAAAAAACCAGGGAGAGCCGGGCGGTGGGCCGTTTTTTGTAAAAGATTCACAAGGCAATATCAGCCAGCAGATCGTGGAAAGTTCGCAAATGGATCATAAAAACGAGCAGCAGCAAAGCATCATGAAACGCTCCACCCATTTTAACCCGGTTGACATCGTGTGTAGTTTTATTGATTACAAAGGAAATAAATTTGATTTGTTAAAGTTTGTCGATCCCTCCACCGGTTTTATTTCCGGTAAAACCAAAGACGGCAGGCCGCTGAAAGCCCAGGAACTGCCTGGCTTGTGGAATGGCGCTATGGCTTTCTGGAACACCATTTTTGTGGAAGTGCCCATCAGTACCTTTAACCCGGTGAAAACGGTGAATGATCTGTTGAGGAAGGAGCATCTGGGCTGATGTTTATTGTGTTATGCTGCCTTGCTGAATGCAATAAAAGAAAGATATTGTTTTTATTTTGATTTTTCTTGCCCGGGTTAAAGGTGAAGTTAATGCTCGTTTTTAATTACTATATTCCAAACTGAATAGTTAAGGTTGTATCCGCAAAGAAATTTTTATTATCCAAAAATAAAAGTGCCGTAATCAGTAAGCACAATTTTACTATTTTTGAAACAAATAATCTTTATTTTATGGAAAACACAAATATTGATAAGAAAATTATTATAAAGGCCCAGCAGTGGCTCACCGACGATTACGATGAAGAAACCCGCCGCCAGGTTCAACAAATGATAGACAAAAACCCTGAAGAATTAGTCGAATCTTTTTATAAAAATCTGGAATTCGGTACCGGCGGATTGCGCGGTATCATGGGCGCCGGAACCAACCGTATGAACAAATATACGGTGGGCATGGCAACACAGGGCTTGGCAAATTATCTTAAAAAAATGTTTCCCGGTCAGGAACAGATCAAAGTGGCCGTGGCTTTCGACTCAAGAAATAACAGCATATATTTTGCTCAGATCACAGCCGAGATACTTTCAGCTAACGATTGCCGGGTTTTTTTATTTGAGGATTTAAGGCCTACACCGGAACTTTCCTTTTCAGTGAGGCACCTGGGATGTCAGAGCGGCATTGTCATCACGGCTTCGCACAATCCAAAAGAGTATAATGGCTATAAGGTTTACTGGGATGACGGAGGTCAGCTGGTAAACCCGCACGATAAAAATGTGATCGAAGAAGTAATGAAAGTGACTTCGGTCAGTATGGTAAAATTTCTTGCAAAGCCTGAAAATATTACTATAATTGGCGAAGATGTAGATTCGGTATATCTTTCAGAGGTCAAAAAACTTTCTTTTATTCCTGAAATTATTCAAAAATTTAAAGATGTTCCCATTGTTTATACGTCTTTGCATGGAAGCGGAATTACGCTGGTTCCTAAAGCATTAAAACTGTTCGGTTTTGAGAATATTCACCTACTGGAAGCGCAGGCAACACCTGATGGAAATTTCCCCACGGTAAAATCTCCAAATCCCGAGGAGCAGGCGGCCATGAGCATGGCTATCGAAAAAGCAAAAGAGATCAATGCCGAGCTTGTATTAGCCACAGATCCCGATGCCGACAGGGTAGGAGTGGCCATTAAAAATCAGCGCGGCGAATTCATGTTACTGAATGGCAATCAAACGGCTTCGCTGCTGATCTTTTACCTGCTGAACCAATGGAAAAACCTGGGTAAACTTAAAGGAAATGAGTTCATAGTCAAAACTATTGTCACCAGCGAACTTCTTGCGGATATAGCAGGAAAATTCAACGTGGAATATTTTGATGTGTTGACCGGTTTTAAATACATCGCTGAAATAATACGGAAAAACCAGGGCCAAAAAACTTTTATCGGCGGAGGAGAAGAAAGCTACGGATACCTTGTAAGCGATTTTGTCCGCGATAAAGATGCCGTCATCTCATGCAGCATGATAGCTGAAACACTGGTTTATGCCCAAGCACAGGGAAAAACATTGTATTCTTTGCTGATGGAAATTTACAAGGAGTTCGGATTTTATTATGAAAGCCTTCTTTCAGTGACCAAAAAAGGTAAATCCGGCGCGGAAGAAATCAAACAGATGATGGAGAAGTTCAGGGAAAACCCGCCAAAAACAATTAATAATTCAGAAATCATACTGATAAAAGATTATTTATTGCAGCAGCAATATGGGATTTCAACCAATGAGATAATTCCTATTGACCTTCCCAAATCAGATGTGTTGCAGTTTTTCACAAAAGATGGCAGCAAAATTACGGTACGGCCCTCAGGTACTGAACCTAAAATAAAATTCTATTTTGGCATTAAAACGGAATTGGCCGATAGTTCGCTTTATGAGGAGGCTGAACAAAAATGCAGGCAAAAGATTGATGATATCAAAGCTGATCTGGGGCTTTAATAAAAAAAGGCTGTCCTTTTCAGACAGCCTTTCGTAAGAATAATTTAGTGTGGCTTTTCCGACTACTTAGTGATAAGTACCTTCTTGGTGGACATTCCTTTAGTAGTCTGAACTTGTACAAAATAAATTCCTGAAATAAAATCTGAAGTATTGATGGCCAGGCTCTTGCTATTAGGAACATCGGTGGCAACCACCTGTCCGATAGCGTTCATAACCTTCATCGAGATGATATTGCTTTCCGAAACGATGTTAAGGGCTTCACGGGCAGGGTTAGGATAAACGCTGAAATTAATGTCTGTTTCTGTTTCATTGATTCCTGTGGTGGGATTGTAGGTAATAAGGTCTGCAATAGGAACAAGGCCTGTAACAGAATACCAGCCCCATGTAGTGCCGACTCTCAGATAAGCGGCGCCTGCCACTGATGCATCGGCCACGAAATTATCATCTGAACCAACAAAAATAGTATCATTGGCAGCTATATTAAGTGTCAGGGCAATGGTGGCGCAGACGGTGGTGCCTGCTGCAACACTGTAAGGAGTTGTCAGGCCTAAAGTAATGTAGGCGGGTAATGAGTCTGCCGCAGTTATATTGTGAGCGGCAGATTGACCCACAAGTGTATGAACATTTGATCCGGTCACTGTATATAATTTGGCTGTAATGCTCGTATTGCCAATGTTTTTATAGATAATTACCGAAATGCTGTCAATCTGATCAGCATTTTTAAATCTGTAATTTGCGCCGTATTCCATTCCTGTAATAGCGGGAGCTGCAGTCCCAAAACTATATGAAGTTAAATAACTATCAAAATCCTGTGTCCTCGAAAAGTAATTCGGGAATGCCAGAAAAGAGACGGAATCACCGAGATTATCCGCCGGGTTTGCATCCGTTTCTGTTTGAGATACTGATAATCTTGCATCATAGAATGTGGGTGTTCCGGGGGCAGCTATTGTTGCAGATGCCCATAAAGTATCCTTGGCATTTGCTGCAAATGAAGCTACAGGTGTGCTGTTGGCGGTTACAGCCCCATTATTTATGTTCACGGCCAGTGTGACGTTTGTCTGAGCAGCGGAGCCGTTATTTGCCACACCTTCGCCATAGTATATAGTTCCCATCTGGCTGTACGGAACGACTTCGTAATAGCCGGCACCCGTGCCATCAACATCGAGGAATGTTTGTGTGGCTTCAATGTCATTCGCAACAAGATCACTAACTACGACATCATCTACCATCCATGAATATCCGCAACCGGCATTTGTTCCCATGCTTGACGGGCTGTAAAAAGTAAAGCGGATCCACACCGTAGCCTGGTTGCCGGCAACAGAGCTTATATTCACATTCACTGTAGTCGGGTTTGCAGTGATGTCATTATTGGCAAAATTTTGGTTCACGGGAAATTTTGTCCAGGTGGTTCCATTGTTGCTTACATATACAAACGTACTGTCATAATATCTGCGGTACATTTCCTGAAATGAAAGCCTTACATTGGGATGGCCTGCGCAACTGAATGATGTAGTGGTGGTAAGGTGTGCAACCTGATTGCCGCTGCATAGAGCATCCGAATCAAATAATGCAAATCCGTTAGCGGCAGTTGTTGATGCAATCGGATCGATAGCATAGGTGCCCGAGGGGCCAGTTGTTCCTATAACCCAATTATCGGTAGTGCCGGTTAAATGAGTTAATGTCCAGTTTGTGGCTACTGAGAAATCGTTCTGCCAGATAATAGCCTTGGCCTGGTTCAACATTGGCTTGGCGGCTTTGGGTTTGATCTGAGATTTGTTTTTTGTCAGATCCATAGTCGTGTTTTGTGCAAAAACAGAGGCACAAAACATAATCATAATTGATAATAGCGTAATTTTTTTCATAAGATTTTTTTTTGTAAAAATAAATAGAAACAGGGTAATTGGCAAATTTTTTTATAAAAAATCAAAATAAATTCCATGTGTGGTGTATGGAAAATAATTGTTCCTGCTATTAATTTCCCTACGTTGCCTGATTAACTCTTTGTTCAGAAGTTTCAGGAACTTTATTCATTTGGATAATAGCCCATAGTATAAAAGCGCTTCCAACCGCTCCGAAAAAACACCATACCGACAAAACATGCCCGGAGAAATATATTCTTGAAAATATATAAGAACACAGATTGATGACCCCAAATATCCACATCTTTTTTTTGCTTGAAATCATTAAGGAAACTACCGTAGGGATAAAATAGATTAAACCCCAGACCCATTCCACCGGAGGTTGATAGTCATAAGTATAATTTATATGGAGTTGGTCTGCTGAAGCATCCGGAGTATGGAAAATCAAGATATATAAAAAGCATAGAATTAATAAAAAACCCATTCCAAGAAAACCTAACAAAATTCTTCTTCGTGTAGTATTTTTTTCAAATAATGCCATCGAAAAAGGAATATAGACCGGCCATACCAGCCATGCGAAGATTAAAAATCCTATAATAAGCGGTTGTTTCCATGCTATATATTCAGGATTGCTGATGACGACCCATAAAAAACCTTCCATGAGTTGCTGAATAGCAAAAAATAAAGGAATAATTGCAAACATCTTCTGCGGAAATGTGGTTGATTTTCTCACTGATATAACACCGATAGTGCCTATTAAAGCGCTTGCACAAAAACTTGCTTCTGCTGAAAAACACATAAAATGATTATTTAATTTCTGTAAAAAAAGTAAAAATAATAAAAATAAACGGCAGTTATAACTTTTCGTACGTCATGGTACCAGTCGTGGTCATCGACCCGCTGCCGGTTGAATATACGCCATCTGTAAGTATGATCAGTTCTTTACTTGACAGGCGATCGATCAACCATACTGCCGGATAGCTGATTGCATTTGTTCCCTGCATATCAATTTGCTGTGTGGGATTGCCATCAATACTATAAGTGTACAAGTTGGTTACAAAGCAAACAGATTCCTTGTTCTTTAACTCAAGTTCTTTACTTCTACTCCCAAAGTACCAGATCCCTTCATCAATATATTGGTCATTACCATCGAAACGGGTCTTTTTAAAGGAGTTGTCTTTGTTGAAAGTAACCTGAATGGAATAATTACGGGTTACGGCCGGATTACCCGTACTTTCTTTTGTACAAGTGGTACCGTTATAGGTATTAACTTCGGTATCTCCGTTACTTTTTACGATGGTTTCCATTCCTTCTTTCAGTACCCACTCACCGCAAAGGCGTGCTTTTCTGGATCTTAAAGAAAGGGCCGGATCATTTTCGCCCTTTTTACAAGACTGAAATGCAGGGAGCGCAACTATTGCCGCTAAAATAATTAATGATATTTTTTTCATCATGTTTTTTTTAAAAATAATTGCAAACGTAGAGAAAAAAACTTTATGCAGGTCCGGCGGAAACATAATGTTTTTAATTCCAAACAAAAAACCCTCCGGTTTTCGGAGGGTTTTAAGGTCTGATGATTTAAAAATGGTCTTAAACTATGCTCTTTTTACGTTTACCGCGTTTAATCCTTTTTTACCTTCCTGAAGTTCAAAACTTACTTCATCACCTTCTTTGATCTGGTCGATAAGACCTGATGCGTGTACGAAGTATTCTTTATCGGATTCACTGTCTTTGATAAATCCAAAACCTTTTAATTCATTGAAGAATTTTACTGTTCCTTTTTTCATTGTATTAATTTATTGTGTATTAAAATATTTGCAAAAATAAACAATTAAATTAACGTAGCAATTTTTTTTTTGTTTTTTAACAATATTATTCGCTTTTTTAGAATTTTTACTCAAAACATAATCCGAAAAATCCCGGATGATGTGTTTGAAATGGCAGACTTTTCTGAGCGGTTCAGCCAGAAAGACTAATGAATTTTGCCTGAATCGTTGTTTGCAGCTGGCTGCCAACATTGTCTGACGCATTAAAATTTTGGTAATTTCTTTTTTTAGGTGCTGGTATAAAAATGACGACTCCAAGTTATTGGGAAATAACATGTTTTCTTGTAAACACAATTTTGAAAGAAGGCTTTAGTAGGGGCAGCGCCCCGAAATATTTGTAAGAAGTGGCACCCCTCAAAAAAGTAAGGTGCAGAGCACCGTAATATAAGATCCACCACTCAATAATTAAAAATCATATGTTTTTCAATGTCTTTTTGTCAGATTCCCTGTATCAAAACATTTTCTTTTTACGGTGTAAAAACAAGATGAATTTATTATCACCTAAGCCGGACAAGCCGGAACCAAAAAGGAAAAGTTTGTAACTTTACTTCATGG